>NZ_JBITSH010000001.1:0-560790 GCF_044540535.1 Streptomyces sp. NPDC085937
GTTGATAGGCCGGATATGGAAGCACGGTAACGTGTGGAGTTGACCGGTACTAATAGGCCGAGGGCTTGTCCTCAGTTGCTCGCGTCCACTGTGTTGGTTCTGAAACCACGAACAACCCCATGCCATGGTCACGGTGTGGTGCGGTTGACAGTTTCATAGTGTTTCGGTGGTCATAGCGTAGGGGAAACGCCCGGTTACATTCCGAACCCGGAAGCTAAGCCTTACAGCGCCGATGGTACTGCAGGGGGGACCCTGTGGGAGAGTAGGACGCCGCCGAACAATTCTTACAAGGGTTGGGCCCTGAACTTCGGTTCGGGGCCCAACCCTTTTTTGTTGCCCGTCACTTGGCGTTCACGTTGTCCGTCCAGCATCCCAGTCATGGGTACTGCTGCACTGCTCAGGGCGGCCGGCGTCGGAGCCGGTGACGAAGTGGTCGTACCGGCCTTCGGCAACGTGGACGTCGCCGAGGCCGTGACACTGGCGGGAGCGCAGCCGGTGTTCGCCGACATAGATCCGGACACCTACTGCCTCTCGCCCTCCGCGGTCGAGACGGTTCTGACTGCGCGCACCGCAGCGGTCGTTGTCGTCCACCGCTTCGGACGTCTCGCCGACGTAGGGCGGATGCGTGCCCTCGGCCAACGGCACGGACTGCTGGTGCTGGAGCACACCGAGTTGGAGACGTCGCGCGACGAGACGGCCCGGCGGCGGGAGCGAGCCGCGTTCCTCGACGCGAGGCTACGTGGGGTTCGGACACCCGAGGGCGGGCCCGGACACAGCTACCAGCAGTACGTCGTCCGAGTGCCCGGGAACGGCCGGCCCGACCGGGACGCCTTCGCACGCGCCGTACGGGCCAGGGGAGTTGAGTGCCGGATACCGGTGCGGACGCCCTTGCACCGGCTGCCCGAGTTCCGGCGGTACGTGTCCCTGCCCGAGACGGAACGGGCCTCGGACGAGACGCTCGCTCTCCCCGTCGACGCGTCGCTCACCAAGCGGGACATGCACCGCATCGCGTCCGCGTGCAATGCGCTGGGCGGACTGCTCGCACCGGCCCTCTGAGCGTGGTTGGGAGCACGGCTAGGTTCAGGGTATGATCTATTCCGTTGCCGCGAGGGAAACCGAAGCGACAACAGGCCCCTATAGCTCAGTCGGTAGAGCGTCTCCATGGTAAGGAGAAGGTCAACGGTTCGATTCCGTTTGGGGGCTCCGACAGAAAGGCCCCGCCCCATTGGGCGGGGCCTTATCCATGCCCTCTTCGCGGTGGGATTCAGTCCTGCTGGAGGCCCGGCACGCGCATGGCGAGGATCGCCATGTCGTCGGACGGGGCGTCCGTGGCGAAGCGTTCCACCGCGCGCATGATGCGCGCCGCGACCGCGCCGGCCGTCAGACCCGTACACGTCGTCAGAACCTCGGCGAGACCGTCGTCGCCCAGCATGCGGGCGCCCTCACGGCGCTCGGTGACGCCGTCGGTGACGCACAGCAGGACGTCCCCGGGATCCAGGGTGACGGTCTCTTCGTAGAGCTCCAGGTCCTCCAGGACGCCCAGCAGCGGCTGCGGCTCGGCGGCAGGTTCGACCGTGCCGTCCTGGCGGAGACGGAGCGGGAGCGGGTGGCCCGCGCAGACCACCTTCAGCTCGGCGCTGCCGTCCTCCTGCGGGCGCATCTCGCCGTACAGAAGGGTGAGGAAGCGGCTGCGCTCCCCCTCGTCGAGGATCGCGCTGTTGAGGCGCTCCAGGACCGCCGGGCCGCTCAGGCCCTCCCGGGCCAGCAGGCGCAGGGCGTGCCGGGCGAGGCCGGTGACAGCCGCCGCGTTGGGGCCCGTGCCGCAGACGTCGCCGATGGCGAAACCGTAGGCGCCGTCGCTGATCGGGAAGAGGTCGTAGAAGTCGCCGCCGACCTCGTTGCCCTCGCCGGCCGCGCGGTAGATGACCTCGACCTCGACGCCGTCGATCTGGGGCAGCTCCGGCGGGAGGAGGCTGCGCTGGAGCGACTGGCTGATGGCCGTGCGCTCCGAGTAGAGGCGGGCGTTGTCCAGGGCCAGGGCGGCACGGCGGGACAGGTCCTCGGCGAGCTCCAGGATCTCCTGGCGGAAGTGCTCGTCGGTCGGCTTGCCGAGCGTCAGCATGCCGATGACGCGGTTGCGGGCGACCAGAGGCAGGACCACGGTCTCGCCGCCGACCGCGGAGGCCGTGGCGAGGGTCGGGCCGATGCCGGTGGTGACATGGCGGGTGGGGCCCCCGCTGAGTCCGAGGCTGCGCATGGAGGTGCGCAGGGCCGCCTGGTGGGCGACCTCCGCGGGCGCCGACCAGACGCGGGCGCCCGGGGTCGGTACCGGGTCCGGTGGGGGCATCTTCGACAGCAGCGACTTGATGCCGTCGATGAGCTCCTCGTCCTCGTGCAGCACGTAGGACAGGTACGGCTCGGAGGCCTGGTCGGCGATCGTGTAGACCGCGCACCAGGTGGCGAGGGTGGGCACCGTCATCTGGGCCATGAGGGCCAGGGTCTGGTCCCGGTCGAGGGTGCCGGCCAGCAGGTCGGAGGCCTCGACGAGGAAGCTGAGGGAGCCGCGGCGCAGCCGCTCCAGCTCGCCCAGGCGCGCCGACTCGACGGCCAGCGCGATGCGGTCCGCGGCGAACTGAAGGCGCAGCGCCTCCTCGTTGGAGTATCTGCCGGCTCCCTCGGCGGCGACGCCGAGGGAGCCGGTGAGGCGGCCCTCCACCTTCAGCGGGACGGTGACGACGGAGCGCATGCCGGTGCCGTTGAGGAGGGGGACGGCGCCCGGGACGGCGGAGAGGTCCTCGTGGACGGCGGGCATGCGGGCGGAGCCGTAGCGGCCGGGGCCGCCCTCGACGGGGACGCGCGCGAAACGCTGGCGGGCGGAGGGCAGGCCGGTGGAGGCGCGGACCTCCAGCTCCGTCTCGTCGTCGGTGGCCAGCAGCAGGAAGGCGGAATCGCCGTCGAGCATGTCGCGGGCGCGCTCCACGGTGCGTTGCAGCAGGCCGTCGAGGTCGTCGGGGGCGGGGGAGCCGATGAAGACTTCGAACGGGTCGGCGCTCTGGCCCTCGCCGCCCGAGGAGTCCGGTGCGGGGCCGCGCAGCGGGGTCTGCAGAACCGCCCGTTCGTGGTCACGCACCAGGAGACAGACGGTTGACGGATCGCCGTCGGTGTCCCGGACGCGCAGGTGGGAGGCGTACACCGGGATCACCCGGCCGTGGGCTCCCCGGATGCCGTAGCTGCCCTCCCAGCGGGAGAGCTGGAGGGCGTCGGCGATGCCGGTGCCGGTGCCGGGGGTGTGCGGCCAGGCCGCGAGGTCGGTGAGCGGCTTGCCGGTGACCTGCTCGGCGGTGTACCCGAAGAGTTCCTCCGCGTCCTCGTTCCACGCGGTGATGGAGCCGGTGCGGTCGATCTGGACGACGGCGACGCGGACGCGGGTGTCGGTGAGCGGCAGCAGGTGGGCCGGCAGGGCGGGGCCGGCGGCGCGGGTGCCGACCGGGCGCTCGGGAAGGTCGAGCTGGAACCAGACGGTCTTGTGGGTGGGGGTGTAGTCCACGCCCCAGTGGCCGGCGAGGGCCGCGCAGAGCTGGAGTCCGCGCCCGCCCTCGCGGTCGGGGCTGCCCATGTCGATGGGGGAGCCCTGGAGCGGGATCTCCCGCTCGGGATACCGGTCGGCCACCTCGATCCGTACGCCGTCGTCGCTGCGCAGGCACAGGAGGTCGGCGGAGGTGCCGGCGTGGATCACGGCGTTGGTGACCAGTTCGCTGGTGAGCACCACGGCGTCGTCGACGATGTCGGCGAAGCCCCAGCCCTGGAGGGTGTCACGGACGAAGCTTCGGGCACTCGCGACGGATCGTCCGACGGGATCGAAGCTGGCGGCCGCGCGCGCGGTGATCACAGAACTCCTCGACCGGTTCTCGACGGGCATGGCTCCCTGGCCGGCCGGCTCGTGCCGCTGGTGCGGCAGGCCGTCCGCCGGCCGTGGGTCCGGGGGCTGTTCCCCCGGGATCAGTCCGGTGGTCATGTTGTGCGGCCGCCCCTCCGATGCCCGCTCGTCTTCGTGCCACCGCCCAGGCCGGACGCGCCGGCGTGGCTGGACAGCCGCAAGCAAGGTTACTTACCTTCGCGGTCCGAGCGGATGCCGGTCTGCAGTGTTTCCGTCCGAGGTGTTCGCCGTCCGGCGGGTGTGCGGACGATGTGCGAAGCTGCCGAACTGTTATGGCCTGGTTCCGCGGGGGTGAAACACTGGGCAGGCTTGTAGGGAAGGTCCGGGCAGGCAGTGTGGTGACGGCGCCGGGTGGGCAGCAGCCCCCTGGCGGCGCCTCGGAACGTCGGGCAGGGCATCTCAGTCAAACAGGTAAAGCACGGCAGCGACGGGAGCACCCTGGAGGGTGCCACCGGGCACAGCGGTAACGGTCGACCCCTGCGGGAGGGACACAGTGGAGTCTGGCGCAGCGACGCGGAGCACGAAGACGACGCGCGCGAAAGGCGGACAGTCCCTGAGCAAGCAGGGGAAGCCGCGCGGCGGCACCGTCACAGTGGAGGCGGCGGCGATGAACCGCCTGCTGGGCGCCCTGGTGTCGATGCGGGACGGCAACTTCCGCAAGCGGCTGACGGTGACCGGCGACGGCGTGATGTCGGAGATCGCCGCGGTCTTCAACGAGGTCGCCGACCGCAACCTGCACCTGACGGGTGAGCTGGCGCGGGTGCGCCGCATGGTGGGACGTGAGGGCAAGCTCACGGAGCGCCTGGAGACGGGGGCCTGCGAGGGCTCCTGGGCGGCCGCGATCGACCACTCCAACGCCCTGGTGGACGACCTCGTACGGCCGGTCTCCGAGGTGAGCCGGGTGCTGTCGGCGGTCGCGGAAGGTGATCTGTCGCCGCGCATGGAGCTGCGGACGCAGGCGCCGGACGGGAGCGGGCATCCGCTGCGGGGCGAGTTCCTGAAGGTCGCGCGGACCGTCAACAACCTGGTCGACCAGCTCTCGACGTTCACCGACGAGGTCACGCGCGTGGCCAGCGAGGTGGGGACCGAGGGCAAGCTGGGCGGTCAGGCCCAGGTGCGGGGCATGTCCGGGTCCTGGAAGGACCTGACGGACTCCGTCAACACGATGGCGGAGCGGCTGACGGCACAGGTGCGCGACATCGCGCTGGTGACGACGGCCGTGGCGCGCGGTGACCTGTCGCGCAAGGTCACCGTGCACGTCGAAGGCGAGATGCTGGAGCTGAAGAACACCGTCAACACGATGGTGGACCAGCTCTCCGCGTTCTCCTCCGAGGTGACCCGTGTCGCCCGGGAGGTGGGCACCGAGGGCGCTCTGGGCGGCCAGGCGCAGGTGCCCGGGGTGGACGGCGTGTGGAAGGAGCTCACCGACTCCGTCAACACCATGGCCGGGAATCTCACCGCGCAGGTGCGGGGGATCGCCGAGGTGACGACGGCGGTCGCCAACGGTGACCTGTCGCGCAAGGTGACGGTGCCCGCGCGCGGCGAGGTGGCGCAGCTCGCCGAGACGATCAACCAGATGACCGAGACGCTGCGGATCTTCGCGGACGAGGTCACCCGGGTCGCCAACGAGGTCGGCGCCGAGGGGCGGCTGGGCGGCCAGGCGAACGTGCCGGGCGCCGCGGGCACGTGGAAGGACCTCACGGACTCGGTCAACACGGTGTTCCGCAACCTGACCACCCAGGTGCGGGACATCGCGGCGGTGACGACGGCGGTCGCCAACGGTGACCTGTCGCAGAAGGTCACCGTCGACGTGGCCGGCGAGATGCTGGAGCTGAAGAACACCGTCAACACGATGGTGGACCAGCTGTCGGCGTTCGGTGCCGAGGTCACGCGGGTGGCGCGGGAGATCGGCGTCGAGGGTGAGCTGGGCGGCCAGGCGCAGGTGCCGGGCGCGGCGGGCACGTGGAAGGACCTGACGGACTCGGTCAACACGGCCTTCCGCAACCTCACCGGTCAGGTGAGGAACATCGCCCAGGTGACGACGGCGGTGGCCAACGGTGACCTGTCGCAGAAGGTCACCGTGGACGTCTCCGGCGAGATGCTCCAGCTGAAGAACACCGTGAACACGATGGTGGACCAGCTGTCGAGCTTCGCCGACCAGGTCACGCGGATGGCGCGGGACGTGGGCACCGAGGGGCGCCTCGGCGGCCAGGCGCGCGTGGACGGCGTGTCGGGCACCTGGAAGGAGCTGACCGACTCCGTCAACTCGATGGCGTCGAACCTCACCGGTCAGGTGCGCAACATCGCCCAGGTGACCACGGCGGTGGCGCGCGGTGACCTGTCGCAGAAGATCGACGTGGACGCGCGCGGGGAGATCCTCGAGCTGAAGAACACCATCAACACGATGGTGGACCAGCTGTCGTCGTTCGCGGACCAGGTGACCCGGGTGGCCCGCGAGGTGGGCACCGAGGGCCGGCTGGGCGGTCAGGCGCAGGTACCCGGCGTGGCCGGCGTGTGGCGTGACCTGACGGACTCGGTGAACGGCATGGCGTCCAACCTGACCGGCCAGGTGCGCAACATCGCGCAGGTGGCGACGGCGGTGGCGCGCGGTGACCTGTCGCAGAAGATCACGGTGGACGCGCGCGGGGAGATCCTGGAGCTCAAGAACACGCTGAACACGATGGTGGACCAGCTGTCGTCGTTCGCGGAGGAGGTCACCCGGGTGGCCCGCGAGGTGGGCACCGAGGGCATCCTGGGCGGCCAGGCGGAGGTGCAGGGTGTCTCCGGCACCTGGAAGGACCTCACGCAGTCCGTGAACGGCATGGCGAACAACCTGACCCTTCAGGTGCGCAACATCGCCGAGGTCACCACGGCGGTCGCCAAGGGCGACCTGTCGAAGAAGATCACGGTCGACGCCAAGGGCGAGATCCTGGAGCTGGTGACCACCGTCAACACGATGGTGGACCAGCTGTCGTCGTTCGCGGAGCAGGTGACCCGGGTGGCCCGTGAGGTGGGTACCGAGGGCATCCTGGGCGGTCAGGCGCACGTCCCGGGTGTCACGGGCATCTGGAAGGACCTGAGTGACAACGTCAACCTGATGGCGAAGAACCTCACCACGCAGGTGCGGAACATCTCCCAGGTGTCCGCCGCCGTCGCCAACGGTGACCTCACGCGGCAGGTCAGCATCGAGGCGCGCGGTGAGGTGGCGCAGCTTGCGGACACCATCAACACGATGGTGAAGACGCTGAGCGCGTTCGCCGAGCAGGTCACCAAGGTGGCCCGTGAGGTGGGCACGGACGGCATCCTCGGCGGTCAGGCGCACGTGCCGGGTGTGGCGGGCACGTGGAAGGACCTCACCGAGTCGGTGAACGGCATGGCCTCCAACCTGACCGGCCAGGTCCGCAACATCGCCATGGTGACGACGGCGATCGCCAAGGGTGACCTGACGAAGAAGATCGACATCGACGCGCGCGGGGAGATCCTCGAGCTGAAGACGACCATCAACACGATGGTGGACCAGCTGTCGTCGTTCGCCGAGGAGGTCACGCGCGTGGCCCGCGAGGTGGGCACCGAGGGCCAGCTGGGCGGTCAGGCGCGGGTGCGGGACGTGGACGGCACCTGGCGGGACCTGACGGAGTCGGTGAACGAGATGGCCGGGAACCTCACCCGGCAGGTGCGCGCCATCGCGCGTGTGGCGACCGCGGTGACCCGTGGCGACCTGAACCTGAAGATCGACGTGGACGCGTCCGGGGAGATCCAGGAGCTCCAGGACTACATCAACAAGATGATCGCCAACCTGCGCGACACCACGATCGCGAACAAGGAGCAGGACTGGCTGAAGGGCAATCTGGCCCGCATCTCGGCCCTGATGCAGGGCCGGCGCGACCTGGAGGACGTGGCCTCGCTGATCATGAGCGAGCTGACGCCGGTGGTGTCCGCGCAGCACGGCGCGTTCTTCCTCGCCATGCCCCTGGTGGACGGGGAGGACCTGAACGCGGCCGACGAGGAGCAGTTCGAGCTGCGGATGCTCGGGTCGTACGGCTACTCCATGGGGTCCATGCCGACGTCGTTCCAGCCCGGTGAGGGGCTGATCGGGACGGCCGCGATGGAGAAGCGCACGATCCTGGTGGAGAACGCGCCCAGCGGTTACCTGAAGATCTCCTCGGGGCTCGGGGAGGCGCCGCCGGCCCAGGTGATCGTGCTGCCGGTGCTGTTCGAGGGGAAGGTGCTCGGCGTCATCGAGCTGGCGTCGTTCACGCCGTTCACGGCGATCCAGAAGGACTTCCTCAACCAGATCGCCGAGATGATCGCGACCAGCGTCAACACCATCTCGGTCAACACCAAGACCGAGCGGCTGCTGGCGCAGTCGCAGGAGCTGACCGAGCAACTGCGGGAGCGGTCGGCCGAGTTGGAGCAGCGGCAGAAGGCGCTCCAGGCGTCCAACGCCGAACTGGAGGAGAAGGCGGAGCTGCTGGCGCGGCAGAACCGCGACATCGAGGTGAAGAACACCGAGATCGAGGAGGCGCGGCAGGTCCTGGAGGAGCGCGCCGAGCAGCTCGCGGTGTCCATGCGCTACAAGAGCGAGTTCCTGGCGAACATGTCGCACGAGCTGCGCACGCCGCTCAACTCGCTGCTGATCCTGGCCAAGTTGCTCGCCGACAACGCCGAGGGCAACCTCTCCCCGAAGCAGGTGGAGTTCGCCGAGACGATCCACGGCGCGGGCTCGGACCTGCTGCAGCTCATCAACGACATCCTCGACCTGTCGAAGGTCGAGGCGGGCAAGATGGACGTCTCCCCGACGCGCATCGCGCTGGTGCAGCTCGTGGACTACGTGGAGGCCACGTTCCGTCCGCTGACCGCGGAGAAGGGTCTGGACCTGTCGGTGCGGGTCTCGCCGGAGCTGCCGGCCACCCTGCACACCGACGAGCAGCGGCTGCTGCAGGTGCTGCGGAACCTGCTGTCGAACGCGGTGAAGTTCACCGACTCCGGTTCGGTGGAGCTGGTCATCCGGCCCGCCCGGGACGACGTGCCGCAGGCCATCCGGGAGCAGCTGCTGGAGGCCGGTTCGCTGACGGACCCGGACGCGGACCTGATCGCGTTCTCGGTGAGCGACACGGGCATCGGCATCGCGGCCAGCAAGATGCGGGTGATCTTCGAGGCGTTCAAGCAGGCCGACGGCACCACCAGCCGCAAGTACGGCGGCACGGGACTCGGGCTGTCCATCTCGCGGGAGATCGCGCAGCTGCTCGGCGGTGAGATCCACGCGCAGAGCGAGCCGGGCCGCGGCTCGACGTTCACCCTGTACCTGCCGCTGCACCCCAGCGAGCTGCCGCCCAACGGCTACCAGCAGCCGCCCATGCCGGCGCTGGAGGCCGGTGACCTGGTCGCGTCGGCCGAGCTGACCGCACCGGAGTCCGAGACGCCGGCGGAGGTGGCCTCGTACCGGGAAGCGCAGACCGGCCCGGCGGCGCTGTTCCGGCGCCGCCGCCGGGTCACGCTGCCGCAGGACCAGCGGCCCTCCGCGGAGCTGGAGGAGGGGTGGCCGGCCCTGGAGGAGGAGCCGGCGACCCGGACGCCGCGCCGGGGCATCCGCTTCGGCGGGCAGAAGGTGCTGATCGTCGACGACGACATCCGTAACGTCTTCGCGCTGACCAGCGTCCTGGAGCAGCACGGCCTGTCCGTGCTGTACGCGGAGAACGGCCGCGAAGGCATCGAGGTGCTGGAGCAGCACGACGACGTGGCGGTCGTGCTGATGGACATCATGATGCCGGAGATGGACGGGTACGCGACGACCACGGCGATCCGCAGGATGCCGCAGTTCGCGGGGCTCCCGATCATCGCGCTCACCGCGAAGGCGATGAAGGGCGACCGGGAGAAGGCCATCGAGTCGGGCGCCTCCGACTACGTGACCAAGCCGGTCGATCCCGATCACCTGCTGTCCGTGATGGAGCAGTGGATGAGGGGGGAGTGAGACCGGCGAGCGGTGGGCGTGCGAAGGTGGGGGGAAGCTTCTTCGTGCGCGCGGAGTTGTCCACGCGGTGTGCGCGAAGTCGTGTAGGAGGGCGGGATCCGGGGAACCTTCTGGTCTCCCGCCGCGTTTCTGCTACGTGCACAGTGACATCGCGGTGACAGGGTGTGGCGACGGGCGGGGTGCGGCTACGATGACCGGCACAAGGACGGGCGGCGCAAGGGAGTCGTCCCCAGGGGAGGCATCCCGAGGTGCTTCCCCAGGTCCTGCGGACAGGGAGGGCCCCAAGCCGGGGCGAGGAGGGCGGGCCATGGTGCAGAAGGCCAAGATCCTCCTGGTCGATGACCGGCCGGAGAATCTGCTGGCGCTGGAGGCGATCCTCTCGGCGCTCGATCAGACGCTGGTGCGGGCATCGTCCGGGGAGGAAGCGCTCAAAGCACTGCTCACGGACGATTTCGCGGTCATTCTGCTGGACGTCCAGATGCCGGGCATGGACGGTTTCGAGACCGCCGCGCACATCAAGCGGCGGGAGCGGACCCGGGACATCCCGATCATCTTCCTCACCGCGATCAACCACGGCCCGCATCACACCTTCCGGGGCTACGCGGCCGGTGCGGTGGACTACATCTCCAAGCCGTTCGACCCGTGGGTGCTGCGCGCGAAGGTCTCGGTCTTTGTCGAGCTGTACATGAAGAACTGCCAGCTGCGGGAGCAGGCGTCGCTGCTGCGACTCCAGCTCGAGGGCAGCGAGAAGGACGCCGGCGAGTCAAAGGATTCGGCGGGTCTGCTCGCCGAGCTCTCGGCGCGGCTCGCCGCCGTCGAAGAGCAGGCCGAGGCGCTCACCAAGCAGCTGAACGACGAGTCGACCGACGCGGCCGCGGTCGCCACGGCGGCCCATCTGGAGCGCAAGCTCACCGGGTTGCGGCGGGCGCTGGACGCGCTGGAGCCCGGGACCGGCAGCGCGTCGTCGGTGTCGTCGCAGAACTGACCCCGCCGACGCGGGCCTTGCCCGTGCCCGAGGCGCCGGCCGGCGCTGAGGGGGCGTCAACTCGCCCCGTGAGCGACGTCGTGCGTCACTTTCGCGCCTCGACGGGTGCGACACGAACGGGTGAAGCATCCGCCACGCGTGTCACTTACCGTCTCCCCCGGTAACCTCACACCATGGCCTCACGTCCCTCCGCAGCCAAGAAGCCGCCCGCGAAGAAGGCGCCCGCTTCCGCGAAGGCTCCGGCGAAGAAGGCCGTCGCCAAGAAAGCCCCGGCGAAGAAGGCGCCCGCCAGGAAGGCCCCGGCGAAGAGGCCGGCCCCCGCGCCGGCCCCGAACCCGACCAGTGCCGTCTACCGGCTGGTCCGCGCCCTGTGGCTGGGGCTGGCCCACGCCGTCGGTGCCGTGTTCCGCGGCATAGGGCAGGGCGCCAAGAACCTCGACCCGGCCCACCGCAAGGACGGCGTCGCGCTGCTGCTGCTCGGCATCGCGCTGATCGTCGCCGCCGGCACCTGGGCCGACCTCAAGGGCCCCGTCGGCGACCTGGTGGAGATCCTGGTCACCGGTGCTTTCGGACGGCTCGACCTGCTGGTGCCGATCCTCGTCGCCGTCGTCGCCGTACGGTTCATCCGGCACCCGGAGAAGCCCGAGGCCAACGGGCGGATCGTGATCGGCCTGTCGGCGCTCGTCATCGGCATCCTGGGCCAGATCCACATCGCCTGCGGATCGCCGCCGCGCAGCGAAGGCATGCAGGCCATAAGGGACGCCGGCGGCCTGATCGGCTGGGGTGCCGCCGCGCCGCTGTCGTCCACCATGACCGACGTCCTGGCCGTGCCGCTGCTGGTGCTGCTGACGGTCTTCGGCCTGCTGGTGGTCACGGCCACCCCGGTCAACGCGATCCCGCAGCGGCTGCGCCTGCTCGGTGAGCGCCTCGGCCTCGTCCACGACCCCGAGCCGGAGGACTTCGGCGAGGACGACGAGCGCTACGAGCAGCAGTGGCGCGAGGCGCTGCCCGAGGGCCGCCGCGGGCGCCGCCCCGCGCCCCAGGAGTACGACCCCGAGCAGGTGGAGCAGGAGGCGCTGTCCCGGCGCCGGGGCCGGCCCCGCAGGTCGGCGGTGCCGCAGCCCGACGCCCACCGCGCCATGGACGCCGTGGACGTGGCCGCCGCCGCGGCCGCCGCGCTCGACGGCGCCGTGATGCACGGCATGCCGCCCTCGCCGGTCGTCGCCGACCTCACCCAGGGCGTCAGCACCGGCGACCACGAGCCGACCACGCCCACGCCGGTTCCGGCCGCCCGTCCGCAGCAGGACAAGCTCACGTCGGGCAGGACCCGCAAGAACGCCCCCGCGCAGGACACGGCGCAGCAGGAGCGGCCGCCCGCAGGCGTGCTCGACATGACCAAGGCGCCACCCCGCGAGCCGCGCGACCTGCCGCCGCGCGCGGAGCAGTTGCAGCTGGCCGGCGACATCACCTACTCCCTGCCCTCGCTGGACCTGCTGCACCGCGGCGGTCCGGGCAAGGCGCGCAGCGCGGCCAACGACGCCATAGTGGACGCGCTGCGGAAGGTCTTCACGGAGTTCAAGGTGGACGCCGCCGTCACCGGCTTCACCCGCGGCCCCACGGTCACCCGGTACGTGGTCGAGCTCGGCCCGGCCGTGAAGGTGGAGCGGGTCACCGCCCTCACCAAGAACATCGCGTACGCCGTCGCCAGCCCGGACGTGCGGATCATCAGCCCGATCCCCGGCAAGTCCGCGGTCGGTATCGAGATCCCCAACACCGACCGGGAGATGGTCAACCTCGGTGACGTTCTGCGGCTCGCGGAGTCCGCCGAGGACGACGACCCGATGCTGGTCGCCTTCGGCAAGGACGTCGAGGGCGGCTACGTCATGGACTCGCTGGCGAAGATGCCGCACATGCTGGTCGCCGGCGCCACCGGCTCCGGCAAGTCGTCCTGCATCAACTGCCTGATCACCTCGATCATGATGCGGGCGACCCCGGAGGACGTCCGGATGATCCTGGTCGACCCCAAGCGCGTGGAGCTGACGGCGTACGAGGGCATCCCGCACCTGATCACGCCGATCATCACCAATCCCAAGCGGGCCGCCGAGGCGCTGCAGTGGGTCGTGCGTGAGATGGACCTGCGCTACGACGACCTGGCCGCCTACGGCTTCCGGCACATCGACGACTTCAACCGCGCGGTGCGCGAGGGCAAGGTCAAGCCGCCCGAGGGGAGCGAGCGCGAGCTCCAGCCGTACCCGTACCTGCTGGTGATCGTGGACGAGCTGGCCGACCTGATGATGGTCGCCCCGCGCGACGTCGAGGACGCCATCGTGCGCATCACGCAGCTCGCGCGGGCCGCCGGCATCCACCTGGTGCTGGCCACGCAGCGGCCCTCCGTCGACGTCGTCACCGGTCTGATCAAGGCGAACGTGCCGTCCCGGCTGGCGTTCGCGACCTCCTCGCTCGCCGACTCGCGGGTCATCCTCGACCAGGCCGGTGCCGAGAAGCTGATCGGCAAGGGCGACGGGCTGTTCCTGCCGATGGGCGCGAACAAACCCACGCGCATGCAGGGCGCGTTCGTGACCGAGGAGGAGGTCGCGGCCGTCGTCCAGCACTGCAAGGACCAGATGGCGCCGGTCTTCCGGGACGACGTCGTCGTCGGGACCAAGCAGAAGAAGGAGATCGACGAGGACATCGGCGACGACCTCGACCTGCTGTGCCAGGCCGCCGAGCTGGTCGTCTCCACCCAGTTCGGGTCCACGTCGATGCTCCAGCGCAAGCTGCGCGTCGGCTTCGCGAAGGCGGGCCGGCTGATGGACCTCATGGAGTCCCGCAACATCGTCGGACCGAGCGAGGGATCGAAGGCCCGTGACGTTCTCGTGAAACCCGACGAGCTGGACGGCGTGCTCGCGCTGATCCGCGGGGAGTCTGAAGGGTAGGCGGAAGGGACACGGTTGTCGCGCCGGGACGTCCGGACGGACGATCGTGACCCTTCCGTAAGAGATCGACGAGCAACCGTTTCCCGTCGGCGCACGTCAAGTTGAGCGAAGTGTCAGACAGCAGGCCGACCATCGGAATGTCGGGCCATTCCGATGGCGTACAAAGTACGAACGCCCGGTTGCCCCACCCCTTCGTACCCCACCTAGACTGAACCTCCAGCACAGGCGGCTACACGCTCGAAAGGCGCCCCCGTGTCCAACGGCAACTCCCCTGAAGACGAGCGTCCGTTCGAAGACGTTTCCGAGGAAGCCCGCCCTTCCGTCTCCGTCGGCCGTGCGCTGCAGCAGGCGCGCATCGCCGCCGGTCTGACCGTCGACGACGTCAGTACCGCCACCCGCGTCCGGATCGCCATCGTGCACGCCATCGAGCGGGACGACTTCGCGCCCTGCGGCGGCGACGTGTACGCGCGCGGGCACATCCGTACGCTGGCCAAGGCCGTGCGGCTCGACCCCGCCCCCCTGCTCGCCCAGTACGAGGCCGAGCACGGCGGCGGCCGTCCGGCACCGACCCCGGCCGCGCCCCTCTTCGAGGCGGAGCGCATCCGTCCCGAGCGGCGCGGACCCAACTGGACCGCCGCCATGGTCGCCGCGATCGTGGTCGTCATCGGCTTCGTCGGCTTCACCATGGTCAACGGCGGCGACGACGGCGGCACGACCGACGTCGCCGGTGACACCGACGCCACCGCGTCGCCCACGCCCAGCACCACCACCAAGACCGCGAAGCCCGTCGTGCCCGCGCCGGACCCGTCGGACAGCGCCATCGCCGCCGCCCCGCAGGACAAGGTGACCGTCAAGGTCGTCGCCGCCGACGGGCCGAGCTGGATCTCCGCCAAGGACCACAACGGCAAGGTGCTCTTCGCCGAGCTGCTCAAGAAGGGCGAGGACAAGACCTTCCAGGACAACACGAAGATCGATCTTGTGCTCGGTGACGCCGGAGCCCTCGACCTGTTCGTCAACGGCGAGGAGATCGAGGACGACTGGCAGCCGGGCGCGGTGGAGCGCCTCACCTACACCAAGGGCGACCCGCAGGCCGGATGACCCGCGCCCGCGGACGCGCCCACGACGGGGTCGGCCGGGTCCGGCCAACCCCGTCGACATGGGCCCTCGCCGGGACGAAGTAGTCTTGAGCCCATGCCTGAACGCCGTACCGTCGCACTGGTCACCCTTGGCTGCGCCCGTAACGAGGTGGACTCGGAGGAGCTCGCAGGCCGTTTGGAGGCGGACGGCTGGCAGCTCGTGGACGACGCCGAGGACGCCGACGTCGCCGTCGTCAACACCTGCGGCTTCGTGGAAGCCGCCAAGAAGGACTCCGTGGACGCCCTCCTGGAGGCCAACGACCTCAAGGGCCACGGGAGAACCCAGGCCGTCGTCGCGGTCGGCTGCATGGCCGAGCGGTACGGCAAGGAGCTCGCCGACGCCCTCCCCGAGGCCGACGGGGTGCTCGGCTTCGACGACTACGCGGACATCTCCGACCGCCTCCAGACCATCCTGAACGGCGGCATCCACGCCTCGCACACCCCGCGCGACCGGCGCAAGCTGCTCCCGATCAGCCCCGCCGAGCGTCAGGAGTCCGCCGCGGACGTCGCGCTCCCCGGGCACGGCCCGGCCGACCTGCCCGACGGCCTCGCCCCGGCCTCCGGCCCCCGCGCCCCCCTGCGCCGTCGGCTCGACGGCTCCCCGGTCGCCTCCGTGAAGCTGGCCTCCGGCTGCGACCGGCGCTGCTCCTTCTGCGCCATCCCGTCCTTCCGCGGCTCCTTCATCTCCCGCCGCCCCAGCGACGTGCTCAACGAGACGCGCTGGCTGGCCGAGCAGGGCGTGAAGGAGATCATGCTGGTCTCCGAGAACAACACCTCCTACGGCAAGGACCTCGGCGACATCCGTCTGCTGGAGTCCCTGCTGCCCGAACTCGCCGAGGTCGACGGCCTGGAGCGGGTGCGTGTCAGCTACCTCCAGCCGGCCGAGATGCGCCCCGGCCTGATCGACGTGCTGACCTCCACGCCGAAGATCGCCCCGTACTTCGACCTGTCCTTCCAGCACTCGGCGCCCGACGTGCTGCGCGCCATGCGCCGCTTCGGCGACACCGACCGCTTCCTGGAGCTGCTCGACACCATCCGGAGCAAGGCGCCCCAGGCCGGCGTGCGCTCCAACTTCATCGTCGGCTTCCCCGGCGAGTCCGCGTCCGACCTCGCGGAGCTGGAGCGGTTCCTCACCCACGCCCGGCTGGACGCCATCGGTGTGTTCGGCTACTCCGACGAGGAGGGCACCGAGGCGGCCGGCTACGAGGGCAAGCTGGACGAGGACGTGGTGGCCGAGCGGCTGGCCCGGGTCTCCCGGCTGGCCGAGGAACTCGTCTCGCAGCGCGCCGAGGAGCGGGTCGGCGAGACCGTGCACGTCCTGGTCGAGTCCGTCGACGAGGAGGAGGGTGTGTACGGCAGGGCCGAGCACCAGGCTCCCGAGACGGACGGCCAGGTGCTGCTCACGAGCGGCGAGGGACTGAGCGTCGGCCGTATGGTCGAGGCGAAGGTCGTCGGCACGGAAGGTGTCGACCTGGTGGCCGAGCCGCTCTTCCAGGGCTCGCCCGCGCGCAGTGAGGAGGCGGGCAGATGACGGGTGTCCCGGCATCGGCGGCAGGTGGCCCCTCGGGCGCGAGAAGGGCGACGGGCCCCGCGTCCGGCGGCATGACACCGGCGCCCGGCCGCGCGCTCGCGCGGGAGGCCAGGGACACGGCTCCGGGCGCGTCCGGCGAAGGACCGGCACGGCGTGACGCCGCCCCCGCTCCGGCGGACGCCCGGCCGCAGGACGGCGTGACGGCTCCGGCCGCCTCGTCGTCCCCCGACACCGGCGACGGGCAGGGCGGCTCCACGAGGGCACCACGCGGAGCCAAGATCGCGGCGGCGGCCGTCGACCAGGCCAGCGTCTGGAACATCGCCAACCTGCTGACCATGCTGCGGTTGCTGCTCGTACCGGCGTTCGTGATGCTGATGCTCGCCGACGGCGGCTACGACCCCGCGTGGCGCTCGCTCGCCTGGGCGGCCTTCGCCATCGCCATGATCACCGACCTGTTCGACGGTCATCTGGCGCGCACCTACAACCTGGTCACCGACTTCGGGAAGATCGCCGACCCCATCGCCGACAAGGCCATCATGGGCGCGGCGCTGATCTGCCTGTCGGCCCTCGGCGACCTGCCGTGGTGGGTCACGGGCGTGATCCTCGGCCGGGAACTCGGCATCACCCTGCTGCGTTTTCTGGTCATTCGCTACGGAGTGATCCCGGCCAGCCGCGGCGGCAAGCTGAAGACCCTCACCCAAGGTGTGGCCGTCGGCATGTACGTGCTCGCGCTGACCGGGTGGCTGGCGACGCTGCGCTGGTGGGTCATGGCCGCGGCGGTGGTGCTGACCGTGGCGACCGGACTCGACTACGTGAAACAGGCCATTGTGCTCCGCAGGCAGGGAATCGCCGAGCGCAAGGCGGCGTTGGAGGAGACGGAAGCGTGAGTTCAACGGCCACCGAGGTGGTGCGACTACTCACCGTGAAGGGTGGGACGCTCGCGGTCGCCGAGTCGCTGACCGGTGGCCTGGTGGCGGCGGAGATCACCTCCGTCCCCGGGGCGTCCAAAATCTTCCGCGGCTCGGTCACGGCCTACGCCACCGACCTGAAGCACCGGCTGCTGGGCGTCGACGCCACTCTGCTGGACCAGCGCGGTGCGGTGGATCCGCAGGTGGCGGCCCAGATGGCGGCCGGCGTGCGCAAGGCGCTCGGTGCCGACTGGGGGGTCGCCACCACCGGGGTGGCCGGACCGGACCCACAGGACGGACAGGACGTCGGCACGGTGTACGTGGCCGTCGACGGGCCCTTCGCGGAGGGCGCCGGTTCTGCCTCTGGCGGAAAAGTGCGCCATCTGCGGTTGAACGGCGACCGCGCGGAAATTCGTATGGAGAGTGTACGGAGCGTACTCGCACTGCTCCGAGCGGAGCTTGCGGGCGAACAGACCGGGAATGAGCGGGCACAGGATACGGAACGGAACGGGGGGTTTTGATGTTTGCAGCCCAGAGTGAACACGACATCGCTCCCCGCACGGCCGCGGCGCGAGGCGGTACGGTGGGGCGAGAAGGATGCGGCTACGCGGTCCGAGGAGGGAGCCACCGATGATTCTGCTCCGTCGCCTGCTGGGTGACGTGCTGCGTCGGCAGCGCCAGCGCCAGGGCCGTACTCTGCGCGAAGTCTCCTCGTCCGCCCGAGTCTCACTCGGCTATCTCTCCGAGGTGGAGCGGGGGCAGAAGGAGGCTTCCTCCGAGCTGCTCTCCGCGATCTGCGACGCGTTGGACGTACGGATGTCCGAGCTCATGCGGGAAGTGAGCGACGAGCTCGCCCTCGCCGAGCTGGCCCAGTCTGCTGCAGCGACCCCCAGCGAGCCCGTACCCACGCCGGTTCGTCCGATGCTGGGTTCCGTGTCGGTGACCGGCGTGCCACCGGAGCGGGTGACCATCAAGGCGCCCGCCGAGGCGGTGGACGTCGTCGCCGCCTGAGGTCGGTGTCCGGCGCCCGCGCGGTGTGAAGGTGTGAGATGCCCCGGTGTGGGCTCCTCCGGAAGATCCCGGAGGGGTGCCGCCGGGGTTTTCGCATGCCCGGGCTCTCGCGGTCCGTGAGGCCGGGGCTGGTGCTGGGGCTGCGTTTGCCGGGGCGGCGCCGGACCGTCATCGTGGAGACGAGGCGGGGGGTCAGCCACGGAGGTGCGGATGTACGTCGTGAAGAGCCCGTTGTCCGACGAGAACCTGAAGACCGTTTCGGAGGCACTGCAGGGCGCCCTGGTCGATCTCGTGGACCTTTCGCTGGTCGCCAAGCAGATCCACTGGAACGTGGTCGGACCGCGCTTCCGCTCCGTCCACCTCCAGCTCGACGAGGTCGTGGCCGTCGCGCGCGGGCACTCCGACACCGTGGCCGAGCGCGCCGCGGCGCTGGGCGTCTCGCCGGACGGGCGGGCCGCGACGGTGGCCGTCGGCAGCGGGATCGGTGTCACGCCCGAGGGCTGGGTCGACGACGCGGCCGCGGTGGGCGCGCTGGTCGACGCGCTCGGTGCGGTGATCGCCCGGATGCGGGAGCGGATCGCGGCCACCGAGGAGCCCGACCCGGTGACCCAGGACATCTTCATCACCATCACCGCGGACCTCGAGAAGCACCACTGGATGTTCCAGGCCGCGAACGGGTGACGAGGCCGCCGGGCCCCGGGACGGCCCGCGTGCGGGATGTGTGCCGGTATGCCGCCGCCGTGTTCACCGTGCTGTGGTGGTGGGCGGCGGCACGTCTGCTGCTGGACCCCGACGCGGGAGCGCTGGAAGGCGCGGTCGCGGCCGGCGGGTGGGGCCTCAGCGTGCTTCCGCTGCACTGCCTGCCCGAGGCGCGGGCCGAGGGCGCGCTCCCGGCGGGGCGGTGGCGGCGGGCCTGGCGTGCGGGGCGGGACGGCGATGCGGTGTGAGGGTGGTTGTCGTCCCGCGGGGCGGAGTGGGGGTCCGGCCCGAGGGGTTGTTGTCGTGCGGGGGTGGTGTGGCGATCCGGCCTGAGGGGGCGTGGTCGCGCAGGGCGAGCGCGCTCCGGCCCGAGGGGTTGTCGTCGTGCGGGACGAGCGCGATCCGGCGTGGGGTTGCTGATCCCCGGACCCGATGCCGTCGCTCTCCTTCGGTTCCGGTCAGCGGGCCGGGTTCTGGCGGGCGCGCGGTGTGCGGGCGGGAGCCGGGCCGGGCTGGCACGTGGGGCACCAGTACGTGGGGCGCTCACGGGAGCCGTCGCCCTGCTCGGCCAGCCGGATCGCTGTGCCGCAGCGCAGACAGGGGCGGCGGGCGCGGCCGTACACGTAGAGGTCCTGGCCGCGCCGTCCCGTGGTGTTGCGGACGGGGCGCTCGCGGTTGAACTCCAGCAGCTTCCTGGCGAGCTCGGGCAGGCTCGCCGTCCGGTCGGCGGGCAGGTCGCCGACGGGGAGCCAGGGGGTGACGTTGAGCAGGAAGCACAGCTCGCTCTTGAACACGTTGCCGATGCCCGCGAGGTTGCGCTGGTCCAGCAGGGCCTCGCCGAGTTCACGGTCGGGGTCCTGCTTCAGGTTGGCGAGCGCGAGGGCGGGGTCCCAGTCGGGGCCCAGCAGGTCGGGGCCGAGGTGGCCGACGGCGCGCTCCTCGTCCTCGGTGCGGATCAGCTCCAGCACCGGGAGCCGGTAGCCGACGGCGGTGCGTTCGGCGTTGGCGAGGACGGCGCGGATCTGGTGCGACGGGCCGCCGTTCCACCGCTGTCCGGGCGCGAAGATCCGCCAGGAGCCGTCCATCCGCAGATGCGAGTGCAGGGTCAGGCCGCCCTCGACGCGGGTCAGCAGGTGCTTGCCGCGCGCGGTGACGTCCAGTACCGAACGGCCGGTGAGGTCGGACGTGGCGAACCGGGGCACCCGCAGGTCGCTGCGGACCAGCACTCTGTCCGCGAGGGCTTCGTGCAGCCGTCGCGCCGCCTGCCAGACCGTGTCTCCTTCGGGCATGCGTCAAGGGTGACACGGCCGGGCCGGCGCCGGCCGGGCGAGATCAGGCGCGCAGGCGCAGCCCCCTCGGCGTGGCGACGAAGCCCGCGGTCTCCAGCAGGGCGCCCAGCTGCGACGTCAGGGCCGGGGTGCCGTTGACGCGCTCCACGGTCACCGTGCCGACGGAGCCCGCGCGGGCGGCGCCGGCCAGCGCCTCGGCGGCGAGCGGCAGGCGCGGGTCGTCGGCAGGCTCCGCGTCCGCGTCGGCCGGCCAGGCCAGCAGGGTCTTGCCGCCCCGCTCCATGTACAGCGTCAGCTCACCGTCCACCAGCACCACCAGGGAGCCCGCCTTGCGGCCGGGTTTGTGCCCGGCGCCGGTCGGCGGTTCGGGCCAGCCCAGGGCGGCCCCGTAGGCGTTGGCGGGGTCGGCGGCGGCGAGGACGACGGCCCGGGAGGTGTGGTCGGGCCCCGTACGGCGGCCGGCGAACGGGTCGTACGAGGGGCCGCGCCCGCTCTGCCAGGGCTGCGAGCCCTGCGCGGCGATGTCGCGCGGCGAGACGTACTCGCCGGGCCGCGAGGGGAGGTACGACGCGTCGTCCTGACCCGGCGCGGTCCCGTACGGGTCGGACTCCGTGCCGAACGGAGCGGGCCCGTCCGGTGTCGTCCGCCCCTCGCCGCGCTCCCGGGCGCTGGCCGCGGCGCGCAGGCGGTCCACGGCACCGTCCATCGCGAACTGTGCGGCGCCCAGGCCCTCCACCACATAGCCGCGCCGGGCCTGCCCCGTCTCCTCGAAGGCGGACAGCACGCGGTAGACCGCCGAGAACCCGCCCTCGACACCCTCCGCGGAGACGGCGCCCCGGGTCACCACCCCGTGCCGGTCGAGCAGGGTGCGGGCCAGTGCGTGGGCGCGGACCGTGGTGTCGCCGTCCCGGTCGGGCAGCAGGGACCAGCGGCCGGCGACGGTGGGCGGTCCGGTGCGGGAGGCACTGCGGGCCGCCGCCGTGAGCGAGCCGTAGCGGCCGCGCGGCACCGCGCGCTTGGCCCGGTGGGCCGTCGAGCCGGCGGTGCGGCCGGAGCCGAGCAGGGCGCGCATGGGGTTGAGCGTGTCGTTGGTCAGCCGGCCGGACCAGGCGAGGTCCCACAGGGCGTCGGCCAGTTGCGGGTCGCCGGCCTCGGGGTGGGTGGTGGCGCGGACCTGGTCGGCGATCTGGCGGAAGAACAGGCCGTAGCCACCGGACAGGGCGGCCAGCACCGAGTCGTGCAGCGCGGTCGTCTCCAGCGGGTGCGGGGGAGGGAGCAGCAGGGGAGCCGCGTCCGCCAGGTACAGGGAGACCCAGCCGTCCTTGCCCGGCAGCGAACCGGCGCCCGCCCAGACCACCTCGCCGGCCGCCGTGAGTTCGTCGAGCATGGCCGGGCCGTAGCCCGCCACCCGGGACGGCAGGACCAGCTTCTCCAGGGCGGACGCGGGTACGGAGGCGCCCTGCAACTGCTCGACGGCGCGCAGGAGTCCGTCGGTGCCCCGCAGGGAGTGGCCCTTGCCGATGTGCTGCCACTGAGGGAGGAACTGGGCCAGCGCGGGCGGGGACACCGGCTCCAACTCGTGCCGCAGCGCGGCCAGGGAGCGTCGGCGCAGCCGGCGCAGCACCGCCGCGTCGCACCACTCCTGGCCGATGCCGGCCGGGTGGAACTCGCCCTGCACCACCCGGCCCGCCGCCGAAAGCCGCTGCAGCGCGCCTTCGGTGACCGCCACGCCCAGGCCGAAGCGGGCCGCCGCCGTCGCCGAGGTGAACGGGCCGTGGGTGCGCGCGAACCGGGCGAGGAGGTCGCCCAGAGGGTCCTTGACGGGTTCGGTGAACGCCTCGGGCACCCCCACCGGCAGCGCCGTGCCCAGCGCGTCCCGCAGACGGCCCGCGTCCTCGACGGCCGCCCAGTGGTCCTCGCCCGCGACGCGCACCCGGATGGCACGTCGCGCGGAGGCCAGCTCCTGGGCCCATCGGGGTTCGGCGCCCCGCTCGGCGAGTTCGGCGTCCGTGAGCGGGCCGAGCATCCGCAGCAGGTCGGCGACGCTCTCCGCGTCCTTGGCGCGCCGGTCCTCGGTGAGCCACTGCAGCTCACGCTCCAGCTCGGTGAGCACCTCGGCGTCGAGCAGCTCACGCAGCTCCGCCTGGCCGAGCAGTTCGGCGAGCAGGCGGGAGTCCAGCGACAGGGCGGCGGCCCGACGCTCGGCGAGCGGGGAGTCACCCTCGTACAGGAACTGGGCGACGTAGCCGAACAGCAGGGAGCGGGCGAACGGGGACGGCTCCGGGGTGGTGACCTCGACCAGGCGCACCTTCCGCGCTTCCACGTCGCCCATCAGCTCGACCAGGCCGGGGACGTCGAAGACGTCCTGGAGGCACTCGCGGACCGCTTCCAGCACGATCGGGAACGAACCGAACTCGCCGGCCACCTGGAGCAGTTGGGAGGCGCGCTGGCGCTGCTGCCACAGCGGGGTGCGCCGGCCCGGGTTGCGGCGGGGCAGCAGCAGCGCGCGGGCGGCGCACTCACGGAACCGGGAGGCGAACAGGGCCGAGCCTCCGACCTGGTCGGTGACCACCTGGTCGACCTCGCCCTTGTCGAAGACGACGTCGGAGGCGCCCACCGGGGCCTGGTCCGCGTCGTAGGCGGAGCCGGCCTTCATCGGCTCCTGGTCGAGCAGGTCCAGACCCATCAGGTCGGCGTCCGGGAGCCGCAGCACGATGCCGTCGTCGGCGTGCATCACCTGCGCGTCCATGCCGTACCGCTCGGAGAGGCGGGCACCGAGCGCGAGCGCCCACGGCGCGTGCACCTGGGCGCCGAACGGGGAGTGCACGACGACTCGCCAGTCGCCCAGCTCGTCCCGGAAACGCTCCACCACGATGGTGCGGTCGTCCGGGACGTGACCGCAGGCCTCACGCTGCTCGGCGAGGTACGACAGCACGTTGTCCGCGGCCCAGGCGTCCAGTCCCGCGGCCAGCAGCCTCAGCCGGGCGTCCTCGTCGGACAGCGACCCCACCTCGCGCAGGAAGGCGCCCACGGCCCGGCCCAGCTCCAGCGGCCGGCCCAGCTGGTCGCCCTTCCAGAACGGCAGCCGCCCCGGCACACCCGGGGCGGGCGAGACCAGGACACGGTCGCGCGTGATGTCCTCGATGCGCCACGAGCTGGTGCCGAGCGTGAAGACGTCGCCCACGCGCGACTCGTAGACCATCTCCTCGTCCAGCTCACCGACCCGGCCCCCGCCCTTCTTGGGGTCGGCGCCCGCGAGGAACACCCCGAAGAGGCCGCGGTCGGGGATGGTGCCGCCCGAGGTGACGGCCAGGCGCTGGGCGCCGGGGCGTCCGGTGATCTCGCCGGTGACCCGGTCCCACACCACGCGCGGGCGCAGCTCCGCGAACGCGTCCGACGGGTACCGGCCGGCGAGCATGTCCAGCACCGATGTGAACGCCGACTCGGGCAGCGCGGCGAACGGGGCCGCCCGGCGGACCATCGCCAACAGGTCGTCGAACTGCCAGGCGTCCATCGCCGTCATCGCCACGAGCTGCTGGGCCAGGACGTCCAGCGGGTTCGACGGCACGCGCAGGGACTCGATCGCGCCCGTGCGCATGCGCTCGGTCACGACGGCGGCCTGCACCAGGTCGCCCCGGTACTTCGGGAACACCACGCCCGTCGAAACCGCGCCCACCTGGTGCCCCGCGCGGCCCACCCGCTGGAGTCCGGAGGCGACCGACGGCGGCGACTCGACCTGGACCACCAGGTCCACGGCGCCCATGTCGATGCCCAGTTCCAGACTGGAGGTGGCGACCACCGCGGGCAGCCGGCCCGCCTTGAGGTCCTCCTCGACCTGGGCGCGCTGCTCCTTGGACACCGAGCCGTGGTGCGCACGCGCGATGACCGCGGGCGCCCCCTGCGCCGCCCCGGAACCGCCCATCAGCTCGGCGGGGGAGTGGTGCTCGTCCAGCGGCTCGCCGGTGGCGCGCTCGTAGGCGATCTCGTTGAGCCGGTTGCACAGGCGCTCGGCCAGGCGGCGGGAGTTCGCGAACACGATGGTCGAGCGGTGGCCCTGCACCAGGTCGGTGATCCGCTCCTCGACATGCGGCCAGATCGACGGGCGCTCCGCACCCTCCGAGCCGTCGGCGACCGGGGAGCCGCCCAGCTCGCCCAGGTCCTCCACCGGTACCACCACGGACAGGTCGAACTCCTTGCCCGACTCGGGCTGCACGATCTCCGTCTTGCGGCGCGGCGACAGGAACCGGGCGACCTCGTCCACGGGACGCACCGTCGCCGACAGACCGATGCGGCGGGCCGGCCGCGGCAGCAGTTCGTCCAGCCGCTCCAGGGACAGCGCGAGATGGGCGCCGCGTTTGGTGCCCGCGACGGCGTGCACCTCGTCGAGGATCACCGTCTCCACACCGGCCAGCGCGTCGCGGGTGGCCGACGTCAGCATCAGGAACAGCGACTCGGGCGTGGTGATCAGGATGTCCGGCGGGCGGGTGGCGAGGGCGCGGCGCTCGGCGGGCGGCGTGTCGCCGGAACGGAGGCCGACCTTCACCTCGGGCTCGGGCAGCCCCAGGCGCACGGACTCCTGGCGGATGCCGGTCAGCGGACTGCGCAGGTTCCGCTCGACGTCGACGGCCAGGGCCTTCAGCGGGGAGACGTACAGGACGCGGCAGCGCTTCTTCGGGTCGGCGGGCGGCGGGGTCGAGGCGAGCTGGTCCAGGGCGGCGAGGAAGGCGGCCAGGGTCTTCCCGGAGCCGGTCGGGGCCACGACCAGCACGTCCGAGCCCGCGCCGATGGCCTGCCAGGCACCGGCCTGGGCGGCGGTGGGCGCGGAGAAGGCCCCCGTGAACCAGCTGCGGGTCGCGGGGGAGAAGCCGTCCAGGGCTCGGCGCGGATCGCTGACCATGGGTCCATCGTGCACCCCGCCGCTGACAATCGGGGTGATCCGGGGGACGGGCCGGGGCGCGTGACAATGACGGTATGGCGGAAGCACGCGGGGAGCGGGCGCGGCACTGGCAGTACGAGGAACTGCCCGGTGTCGACCTGCTGCGTGCCCGGTACATCCGCAAGTCGTTCGTCCGG
Source organism: Streptomyces sp. NPDC085937 (assembly GCF_044540535.1). Classification (NCBI taxonomy): domain Bacteria; kingdom Bacillati; phylum Actinomycetota; class Actinomycetes; order Kitasatosporales; family Streptomycetaceae; genus Streptomyces; species Streptomyces sp. NPDC085937. The sequence continues at coordinate 25,477 of NZ_JBITSH010000001.1, forward strand.
CACACCCACGAGAACTTCGTGATCGCCGCGATCGCCGACGGCGTCGAGGTCTTCCACCACGGCGGCGGCGACCAGTACGCGGGCGCCGGAACCCTCGCCCTGGTGAACCCGGACACGCCGCACACGGGCAGGGCCGGCGTCCCCGAGGGGTGGCGGTACGGGGCGGTGTACCCCTCGCCGGAGGTGGTGGCAGCGATCGCCGCGGAGACCACCACGCTGCGCGGCACCCCCGGCTTCGTCACGCCGGTCCTCGACGACCCGTACACCGTGCGGATGGTCCACCAGGTGCTGCGGGCCACCGACGAGGGCAACGCGCTCGCCGCCGACACCCTGCTGCGGGTCGTGGTCACGCGGCTGCTGCGGCTGAACGGCGGCACGCTGCCCCTGCGCGAGGTACGCACGGCCGGCGCGCGGACCGCCGCACGCGCGCGTGCGGTGCTGGAGGAGCGGATGGTGGCGCCGCCCACCCTCGAACAGCTGGCCGCCCGCCTCGGCACCAGCCCCTTCGCCCTGCTGCGTGCCTTCCGCGACACCTACGGGATGCCCCCGCACACCTGGCTCACCGACGCGCGCGTACGGCGGGCCCGGCGCCTGCTGGACGCGGGGACGGCGCCCTCCGAGGCGGCCGTCACCGTCGGGTTCACCGACCAGCCGCACCTGAACCGGCACTTCAGCCGCATCGTCGGCGTACCCCCGGGCGCCTACCAGCGCGAGCGCAAGAACGTACAAGACGCGCGCGGAGCGGCTTCCGTACCGTCGGGGACGTGGCAACGGAACGGACAGCAGAACACACGGACGTACGGCACCGGCCCGAGGAGAAACCCGACGGCGCCGTCGTACGGGACGCCCTCGGTGTGGGGATCGCCGTCGGACTCTCCGGGTTCGCCTTCGGAGTGACCTCGGCGGGCAGCGGGCTCAGCCTGCTGCAGACCTGCGCGCTCAGCCTGCTGGTGTTCACCGGTGCCTCCCAGTTCGCCCTGGTGGGCGCGCTGGCGGCGGGCGGCGGGGCCGTCACGGCCGCCGCGGGCGCGTTCTTCCTCGGCGTGCGCAACGCCTTCTACGGACTGCGGCTCTCCCAGCTGCTGGCGCTGCCCCGCGCGGTGCGGCCGTTCGCCGCGCAATGGGTGATCGACGAGACCACCGCCGTCTCGCTCGCCCAGCCCACCCGGCGCAGCGCCCGCATCGGCTTCCTGGTCACCGGCCTCAGCCTCTACCTCCTGTGGAACCTCACCACGCTGCTCGGCGCACTGGGCGCCGAGGCCATCGGGGACACCGACGCGTGGGGACTGGACGCGGCCGGCCCCGCCGTCTTCCTGGCCCTGCTCGCCCCCATGCTGCGGACCGGCACCGAGCGGGCCGTCGCCGCGCTCGCCGTTCTGCTGGGGCTGGGGCTGCTGCCCGTCCTGCCCGCGGGCGTCCCCGTCCTGGTGGCCGCGCTCGCGGCACCCGCCGTCCTGTGGGCGCACGGCAGGAGGAACGACGCGCGCGTCGACGCACAGGAGGCGCCACGCGATGAGGCGCGGGGCGCGGCACCCGATGAGGGGCGGGGCACGGCGTGCGATGAGGCGCCGGACGCCGCGAGTGAGGACGTGCCGGACGGGACGGAGGAGGACCGTTGAACATCTGGATCGCGATCGGCCTGACCGTCGTCGGCTGCTACGCCGTCAAGCTCGCCGGGCTGCTGGTGCCCGCGGGGGTCCTCGAACGTCCCCTCGTGCGGCGGCTCGCCGCGCTGCTGCCGGTCGCCCTCCTCGCCGCACTCACGGCCCAGCAGGCCTTCGCCGACGGCCGGACACTGGTCCTCGACGCGCGGGCGGCCGGCCTCGCCGCCGCCGCCGTGGCGCTCCTGCTGCGGGCGCCGTTCCTGCTCGTGGTGGCGGCGGCCGTGCTGGTCACGGCCGGGGTGCGGGCGCTGGGCGGGTGAGGGGGGCCACCACGGTGCGGGTGGTCGCTGTAGGGCGGGGCCGTGCGCCTCAGGTGATCGGGCGACCGTACGCGGCCAGGGTGCGCAGCGCCTCGATCGTCGCCATGGGGCGTGCCTCCACGAGGGCGAGCGGGGTGTGCTCCGGGGTGTGCGCGGGGCGGCGGGCGGGCCAGCCGCCGTCCTCCTGCCGGCCGGCCGCGAGGACGTCGAGGGAGCGAGCCGTCTCCGCGTCGGTGAACCACGCGCGCGCGAGCGAATCCGGCGTCCGCGCGTAGTCGTGCGGGAGGCGGGGCGCGGCCGGGCCGGAGGCCGACGCGTGACGTGTGCCGGCGGCGAGGGCGGAGGCCGACGGGTCCGTGCCGAGGTCCTCCGGGTCCAGCACCGCCAGCCCTTCCCCGCGTACGAGACGGCCCAGCCGTTCGGCGGCGGCCTCCGCGCGGGTGCGGTCCGGAGCGTGGTCCAGGAACAGCACGGCGGCTTCGACCTCGTCGGGTGGTGCCGTCTCCAGCGATTCCACGGCCTGCCAGCAGAAGTCGGTCGCGCGGAACAGCCACGCGTGCCACACCTCGTTGCGGTGCAGCAGCCCCACCACCGGCCCGGTGGCCGACAGCGAACCGGGCGCGTGCGGCACCCGGGCCGCCCCACGGCCGTTCCCAGCGGGGCGCACGGCCGCAAGCGCGCCCTCCGCCGTCGAGACGGACGTCAGATACCGGCACACGTCCTCCGCGCGACGGGCGTGGCACCGCCCCACGGCGTCCAGGACGCGCAGCGCGCGGGCGGTGTGCTCGGGGAGGCTGGCCGGCCCGCGCAGCCCCGGCTCCAGCGCGTGACCGTAGCCGCCGTCGTCGTTGCGGTACGCCTCCAGGGCCGTCTCCACCGGGGCGGCAGCCCCCTCGCGGAAGTGATGGGCGAACAGGCGCTGCTCCAGTACGCGCGCGGTGCGCCAGACGAAGCGCTCCGCCCGCGCGAGCACGCCGTGCGGCGGGGACGTCGGGGCGATCGGGGCGGCTGCGATGTCGGCCATGGCACCGACCGTAGGGGCAGGGCGATCCCCGCAGGCCCTGTGGCCCGGTGCCCCCCTCGCAGGCGGGATACTGGGGGGCATGCGGTTGACGGTTTTCTGGGAGCGCATGGCGGACTACTTCGGTGCGGGCTACGCCGACACCTTCGCGCGCGACCATGTCATGTCCGAACTCGGCGGACGCACCGTCCACGAGGCGCTGGCGGCCGGCTGGGACGCCAAGGACGTCTGGCAGGTGGTCTGCACGGTGATGGACGTTCCCCGAGAACTGCGCTGATCGTCACAGAGACCACCCGGGGGCGGACAGCCGACGTGGGCGTGGGCGAGACTTGGGCCGTGGCATCCACCGACGAGACCGGGCCCGCGGGCCGGCACACGACCATGCCCGGCGCGGCCCCGCCAGCCGGGCCACCGGTGGACCCCCCGCCCGCGCCGGGCGCCCGGATGCCGCGGTGGCTGCCGCGCGCCATGGTGCTCGCGCTCGCCCTGGTCGCCGTGTTCCAGCTGGGCAGCTGGGCCTTCCACCAGCTCACCGGCCTGCTGATCAACATCCTCATCGCGTTCTTCCTGGCGCTCGCCGTGGAACCGGCCGTGAGCTGGATGGCCGCGCGCGGGATGCGGCGGGGCATGGGCACCTTCGTCGTCTTCATGGGCGTCCTGGTCGTCGGGGCGGGTTTCGTCACGCTCCTCGGATCCATGCTGGCGGAGCAGATCATCAAGATCGTCGAGGACTTCCCCGAGTACCTCGACTCGGTGATCAACTGGATCAACGCGCACTTCCACACCGAACTGCGGCGGGTCGACATCCAGGAGGGCCTGCTGCGGTCCGACTGGCTGCGCAACTACGTGCAGAACAGCGCCACCGGGGTGCTGGACGTGTCCACCCAGGTGCTCGGCGGGCTCTTCCGGCTGCTGACCATCGGCCTGTTCTCGTTCTACTTCGCCGCCGACGGCCCGCGGCTGCGGCGCACCATCTGCTCCGTCCTGCCGCCCGCCCGGCAGGCCGAGGTGCTGCGGGCGTGGGAGATCGCCGTGAACAAGACGGGCGGCTACCTCTACTCGCGCGGCCTGATGGCCCTCGTCTCGGGTCTCGCGCACTACGTCCTGCTCGAGTTCCTCGACGTGCCCTACGCGCCGGTGCTGGCCGTGTGGGTGGGGCTGGTCTCGCAGTTCATCCCGACCATCGGCACGTACCTGGCGGGTGCGCTGCCCATGCTGATCGCCTTCACGGTCGCGCCCTGGTACGCGGTGTGGGTGCTGGTCTTCGTGGTGGTCTACCAGCAGTTCGAGAACTACGTCCTGCAGCCGAAGCTGACCGCCCGGACCGTCGACATCCACCCGGCGGTCGCCTTCGGGTCCGTCGTCGCGGGCACCGCGCTGCTCGGCGCCGTCGGCGCGCTGATCGCCATCCCCGCCGTCGCGACGCTGCAGGCGTTCCTCGGCGCGTACGTGAAGCGGTACGACGTCACCGACGACCCACGGGTGCTCGGCCACCGGGGACCCGGCGGGACGGGCGCTCTCGGCCGCCGTGTCCGCGGCCTGTGGGCGCAACGGCGCCCGGAACAGGCCGGCACCGGACCGGCGGGTACCGGACCGACCGGCGCCCAACCGACCGGCGCCCAACCGACCGGTGCCGAGCCGACCGGTGCCGAGCCGACCGGGTCCGGTGCGACCGGTACCGAGCCGACCGGTGCCGAGCCGACCGGTGCCGAGCCGACCGGGTCCGGTGCGACCGGTACCGAGCCGACCGGTGCCGAGCCGACCGGGTCCGGTGCGACCGGTACCGAGCCGACCGGTGCCGAGCCGACCGGGTCCGGTGCGACCGGCGCGACCGGTGCCGGGGACGGCGGCACGGCCAGGACGTGACGGGCTGAGTTCTCCAGGATCTGGGGGACAAGGGGGCCAGGTCCTAGGCCGATGGTTCGACGCGCGGCCCGATGCGGCCGTGTCGTCCGGCATGGTCCGATGCCGTGGTGAGCGATCTTGTGAACGATCCCGGTCCCGCCGTCCGCACCCGCCTGGCCGAGGAGCGGAACGTCTGGCTGTGCACCGTGCGTCCCGACGGCTCGGCCCACGTCACACCCGTCTGGTTCGTCTACGGCCGTTCCCGGTGGTGGATCGGCGCCGACGAGAGGGCCGTCAAGGTCAGAAACGTCCGTGCGGAGCCGCGTGTGTCCCTGGCCCTGGAGGACGGACGGTCCCCGGTCGTCGCGGAAGGGGACGCGACGGTGCTCCTCGACGCGTTCCCCCGCGAGGTCGTGGCCGCCTTCAGGGAGAAGTACCGGTGGGACGTGGCCGCGTCCACGAGCCCCGGCAGCGCTCGCGTGCTGCTGGAGGTGCGGGTGCGGCGGTGGCTGCTGGCCGGCACGGCTCAGTGACGGGGGCCCGGCGGTGCGGCTTGACACGAAAATCGAACATCCATTCTCATGGAAGCGCCGGTGCGGCTCAACGCCGGGCGTTCTGCCCTAGTTCATACGGGTAAGTGCCCGGGTTATCCACAGGCCGGACGTGCGTCGGGGCGCGTTGTCAGTGGCAGGCGTTAGCGTCTTTGACGTGAAGCGATCGACTCAAGCAAATCGGGTGGAACCCATGGCAGGAACCGACCGCGAGAAGGCGCTCGACGCCGCGCTCGCACAAATTGAACGGCAATTCGGCAAGGGCGCGGTCATGCGCATGGGTGACCGGACGAACGAGCCCATCGAGGTCATCCCGACCGGGTCGACCGCGCTCGACGTCGCCCTCGGCGTCGGCGGCCTGCCGCGCGGCCGTGTGGTGGAGATCTACGGACCGGAGTCCTCCGGTAAGACGACCCTGACCCTGCACGCGGTGGCGAACGCCCAGCGGGCCGGCGGCCAGGTCGCCTTCGTGGACGCGGAGCACGCCCTCGACCCCGAGTACGCGAAGAAGCTCGGCGTCGACATCGACAACCTGATCCTGTCCCAGCCGGACAACGGCGAGCAGGCCCTGGAAATCGTGGACATGCTGGTCCGCTCCGGCGCCCTCGACCTCATCGTCATCGACTCCGTCGCCGCGCTCGTCCCGCGTGCGGAGATCGAGGGCGAGATGGGTGACAGCCACGTCGGTCTCCAGGCCCGTCTGATGAGCCAGGCCCTGCGGAAGATCACCAGCGCGCTCAACCAGTCCAAGACCACCGCCATCTTCATCAACCAGCTCCGCGAGAAGATCGGCGTGATGTTCGGCTCGCCGGAGACCACGACCGGTGGCCGCGCGCTGAAGTTCTACGCCTCCGTGCGCATCGACATCCGCCGCATCGAGACCCTGAAGGACGGCACCGAGGCGGTCGGCAACCGCACCCGCTGCAAGGTCGTCAAGAACAAGGTCGCGCCGCCCTTCAAGCAGGCCGAGTTCGACATCCTCTACGGCCAGGGCATCAGCCGCGAGGGCGGTCTGATCGACATGGGCGTGGAGCACGGCTTCGTCCGCAAGGCCGGCGCCTGGTACACGTACGAGGGCGACCAGCTCGGCCAGGGCAAGGAGAACGCCCGCAACTTCCTGAAGGACAACCCCGACCTCGCCAACGAGATCGAGAAGAAGATCCTGACGAAGCTGGGCGTCGGCGTGCGGCCCGAGGAGTCCGCCACCGAAGCGGCCCCGGACGCCGCGGGCACCGTTCCCGCCGAGCCGGCCGCCGCGGTACCGGCCCCGGCGGCCAAGGGCTCCAAGGCCAAGGCCGCGGCGGCCAAGAGCTGACCCGTGACCCGACGAACCGACTGGGCCGAGTACGAGTACGACGCCCCCGGTGCCCCACGGGGGAGGGGTGCCGCGGGCGACGACCCGGCCGGGAGCGGAGGCACGGCGTACGACGAGGGCACCGGCCCCGGCGGCCTGCCGTATCCGGGTGGCGACGGCGGCCGACGGCGCGGCGGTCGTACGGCACGGACGGGTGGCTCGCGTGACGGCGGGCCGCACGGCGGACGCGGGCGCCGACGCCGCTCCTTCGGCGAGGCGGACGCGGCGGACGGGGGCGACTCCGCCTCGTCGAGGGCGGAGCGGGAGGAGTCTCCGGGGGACCCGGTGGAGCGGGCGCGGGCGATCTGCCTGCGGCTGCTCACCGGGACCCCGCGCACCCGGAAACAGCTCGCCGACGCCCTCCGCAAGCGGGAGATCCCGGACGAGGCCGCCGAGGAGGTGCTGTCCCGGTTCGAGGAGGTCGGACTGATCAACGACAGCGCCTTCGCGGACGCCTGGGTGGACTCCCGGCACCACGGCCGCGGGCTGGCACGCCGCGCGCTCGCCCAGGAGCTGCGCACCAAGGGCGTGGACCCCACGCTGATCGACGAGGCCGTCTCCCGGCTCGACTCCGACCAGGAGGAGGAGACCGCCCGCGAACTGGTCGCCCGCAAGCTGCGCGCCACCCGCGGACTCGACCGCGACAAGCGCATACGCCGCCTCGCCGGGATGCTCGCCCGCAAGGGCTACCCGCAGGGTCTCGCCCTGCGCGTGGTCCGCCAGGCTCTGGAGGAAGAGGGCGAGGACACCGAGTTCCTCTGCGACGAGGGGTACTGAGCCCGAGGACACAGCTCCCACGCGAGCCGGACACCGCGCTCGCGCGCGCCCGCAGGCCAGGTGGTCCGCGGACGACTACTCCGCTGCCGGCACCACCGGCAGACCCGCCGCCCGCCACGCCTGGAAGCCACCCACCAGATCGGTGGCCCGGTACAGCCCCAGCCGGTGGAGGGACTCCGCCGCCAGACTGGAGGCGTAGCCCTCGTTGCAGACCACGACGATGCGCAGGTCGTGGCCCGTGGCCACGGGGAGACGGTGGCTGCCGCGCGGATCCAGACGCCACTCCAGTTCGTTGCGCTCGACGACCAGCGCGCCGGGGATCAGCCCGTCCCGCTCCCGCAGGGCCGCGTACCGGATGTCCACGAGCACCGCGTCACCCGACCGGGCGGCCTGGTACGCCTCCTCGGCCTCGATCCGGACGTAACCGGAGCGCACCCGCTCCAGCAGTTCGTCGATCCCGGCCGTCCCGTCGGAGCCCCGCCCGGGGGCCGTCGCGCTCACTGCCAGTCCTCGGGGCGCTCGACCTGCTCCAGGCGCAGCACCGGCCCGCTGCGGCTGTAGCGGCGGATCCGCGGCAGTGGCGGGTAGTAGGCGTGCACGGAGATCGCGTGGTGGTCCGCCGACTCGTTCAGCACCTCGTGCACGTGATGCCGGCCGAAGGCGCGGCCCTGTCCGGTCGCCAGCCGCCGCTCCCGGTCCACCCCGTCGGTGAGCTCGAGGGTCGTCCAGCCGTCGGTGGGCAGCCGGACGGCGAGGGAGTTCTCCTTCAGTTCGCCCGACGCCGTCATGAACGCGCCGACCGAGTCGGCGTGGTCGTGCCAGCCCGTGCCGGTGCCGGGCGGCCAGCCGATCAGCCAGGCCTCGCTGCCGCCCGGCCCGTCGAGCCGCACCCAGGTGCGTCCCTCGGGGTCCAGCGGAAGGGAGGCGATCAGCTCGGCGTCGGCGACGGTACGCCGTACGAAGTCGAGGAGGTCGGCCTGTGTCGGCGCGGAGACGGGAGCCGGGGCAGGGGAGGAGACAGACATGTGCACCGTCCTGGAGGTGAAGTCGCGGAAGGCGCGCGCCGACGGCGTCCGGGACGGACGGCCGGGCGGCGCGCGCAAAGAAAGGGAAGAACGCGAATCAGCAGGACGGGCGACACACGCAGCCCGCATAGCGGAGGAGGTCCATATGGACCCTCCGCCACAGGTGCACGCAGGTGTCGGTCACGAGCGGGAGTACACCACGCGCCCGAGACCTGGTTCAACCTCTCGCCACGATGTGGACGAACGCGTGGCGGGACCACGCGGGCGGGTGCGCGGTGACGGCTGAAGGCGCGCTCGGCGCACCCCGGTGCTCGGCCGGCCCTCCGCTCAGCGCGTCCCCGCGCCCGCGTCCTCCTTGGCGCCCCTGGGCCCCCTGGCGCCCTTGGTGCCCTTGGCGCCGTTGGCCTCCTTGGGGTCCGGCTCCGCGGCGGCCTGGCCGCCGAGCGCCGCTTCGGCGGCCGCGTACATGTCCGCCGGGCGTACCCCGTTCAGCGCGGTGACGAGGTGGCCGTCGGGGCGTACGAGCAGCACGGTGTGGGCGGCCGCCCCCGGATAGCTCTCGGCGACCAGCAGTTCCGCGCGGCGCGGCAGCGCGGAGACGGCCGCCGCCAGCCGGGGCATGATGCCGGCGGACACCCAGTGCCGGCGCTCCCACACCCCGGTGCCCGGCGCGATCAGCACCACCAGCAGGGCGCCCCGCCCGAGCCGGTCCCGCAGTTGGACGAAGGTCCCGTCCTCGGCGGTGACCCTGACGTCGGCCACCGCCGCGCCGGGTGCCGTGGCGACCGGCGCCTCGCCCTCCAGACGGCCGGGCGCGAGGGGCGAGTTCGCGTACGAACCCGGAGCGCCCAGGGCGCCCCGGCCGAGGTGACCGTCCATCAGGAGCGTGTCGTGGCCGCGCGAGGAGCCGGGGACGTAGGTGCGCAGTCCTCCGCCGCCGCGCAGCAGCGGCAGCGCCTGGTCGGCGGCGCGCAGCCGGGAGGCGACGATCGCGCGGCGCTCGGTCTGGTAGCTGTCGAGCAGTGCCTTGTGCGGACCGTGGTGCCAGGCCAGCGCCAGTTTCCAGGCGAGGTTGTCGGCGTCGCGCAGCCCCTCGTCCAGCCCGTGCGTGCCCAGCGCGCCGAGCAGGTGTGCCGCGTCCCCGGCGAGGAAGACGCGGTCGGCCCGCCAGCGCCGGGCGAGCCGGTGATGGACCGTGTGCACCCCGGTGTCCAGCAGCTCGTACGGCGGGGTCGAGCCGCCGTTCCAGCCGGCCAGGGTCTCCCGGATGCGGGCCAGCAGCATCTCGGGGGTGACCAGATCCTTGCCCGGCGGGAGCAGCCAGTCCAGCCGCCACACCCCGTCCGGCAGCGGGCGGGCGCTGATCTCCCCGGCGGACGGGCCGGACGTGCGCCAGGGCGGCGCACGGTGCAGCAGTGCCTCGTCCTGCCAGGGCAGTTCGGTGCGCAGGGCGGCGACGGCGTGACGTTCCACCGCGGTGCGGCCCGGGAAGCGGATGTCCTGGAGCTTGCGCACGGTGGAGCGCGGACCGTCGCAGCCGACCAGGTAACTGCCGCGCCACCACGTGCCGGTGGCGCCCCGGGTGTGGGCGGTGACGCCGGAGCGTTCCTGCTCCATGGTGTCCAGCCGGCTGTCCACGGCGATCCTGACGAGCCGTTCGCCGTCCAGGGCGGCGCGCAGTGCCCCGGTCAGGATGTGCTGGGCGATGTGCAGCGGAGCGGCGCCCGCCTCCTCGAAGACGACCTCGGACGTCACCTGCTTGCGCCGCATCGACCGCCATCCGGCCCAACGGAAGCCCGCGTGCGCGAGGGGGATGCCGGTCAGCCGCTCCATGAGCGCGGCGGTGTCCTCGCGCAGGACGACGGTGCGCGCGGGGCGGGGTTCGTCCTTGCCCGGCCCCTCGTCGAGGACCACGCACGGTACTTCCTGACGCGCCAGCGCCAGCGCCAGCGTGAGCCCGACGGGCCCCGCTCCGACAATGATCACCGGATCCACGGCGCGGCGCCCCCTGCCCGGAGTGACGTCCTGGAGGACGTGGCGGAAAAGGAAGATGGAGCAGGGTGCACGGTCACAGAACGTATGCAACCCATTGCCGGTGCTTGCGTCAAGTGACCGACGGGCAGTGGCGATCATGAAATGGGGCGAGGGTCGTCCCGGTGGATGACTGTTCGTCACACGAGTCCGACGTGTGGGGCTCGCGTGTCCCGCGTGCGTGGCCTCGCACCGGACACGACTGTGGCCCGCCGGGACTCGGCGGGCCACAGTCGTGCCGGACGTCAGAGGAGTGTCACGCGTTGGCGCCGGTGCCGTAGCTGCCGCCCACCTCTCCCGCGTTGAGGTCGGCGACGTCGCCGGCGCCCAGCACCGCACCCGTGCTGCGCTTGCTGCGGCGCAGTCGCTTCTCCAGCCAGGAGGCGAAGGAGGTGAGGATGAAGTTGAGGACGATGAAGACGATCGCCACGACGATGAAGCTGGGGATGACGTTGGCGTAGTTGGCCGCGAGCGTGGCGCGCGTGTTCAGCAGCTCGGTGAAGCCGAGCATCACGCCGCCGAGTGCGGTGTCCTTCACGATGACGACCAGCTGGCTGACGATCGCGGGCAGCATCGCCGTGACCGCCTGCGGCAGCAGGATGGTGGACATCGTCTGGCTCTTGCGCAGGCCGATCGCCATGGCGGCCTCGGACTGTCCCTTGGGGAGGGACAGGATGCCGGCGCGGACGATCTCGGCGAGCACCGAGGCGTTGTAGAGCACCAGGCCGGTGACGACCGCGTACAGGGGGCGGTCCGCGCTGCTGACGCCCGAAGAGCGGGCGAAGAGCTCGTTGGCGAACAGCATCAGCAGCAGCACCGGGATGGCGCGGAAGAACTCCACCACCACGCCGGCGGGGACGCGGACCCAGCGGTGGTCCGACAGTCGCGCGATACCCAGGACGGCGCCCAGCGGAAGGGCGATGACCATGGCGAGCGCGGCCGCCTTGAGGGTGTTCGCCAGGCCCGGCAGCAGGTACGTCGTCCAGGCGTTGGACGTGGTGAAGGGCTTCCACAGCGACCACTGCAGCTGGTTCTTCTCGTCCATCACCTGCCAGACCCACCACAACAGCGCGGCGAGCGCGACGAAGAAGACCACCGAGAAGATCACATTGCGCCGCTTGGCCTTCGGGCCGGGGGCGTCGTACAGGACAGAGGTCATCGCTTCACCGCCAGGCGCTTGCTCAGCCAGTTCAGGAACAGGCCGGTGGGCAGGGTAAGAACTACGAACCCGAAGGCGAAGACCGCGCCGATGAGCAGCGTCTGAGCCTCGTTCTCGATCATTTCCTTCATGAGCAGTGCGGCCTCGGCCACACCGATGGTGGCGGCGACGGTCGTGTTCTTCGTCAGCGCGATGAGCACGTTCGCGAGCGGACCGATCACCGACCGGAACGCCTGGGGCAGCACCACGAGTCCGAGAACCTGACGGAAGCTCAGCCCGAGGGCACGTGCCGCCTCGGCCTGCCCGACGGGCACCGTGTTGATGCCGGACCGCAGCGCCTCGCAGACGAACGCCGCCGTGTAGGCGACCAGACCGAGCACGGCGAGCCGGAAGTACTTGAGCTCGAAGTCGTCCGGGGCGCCCATCGTCACGCCGAAGATGTCGGCCAGGCCCAGCGACGTGAAGACGATGATGACCGTCAGCGGGATGTTCCGGACGATGTTCACGTAGGCGGTGCCGAAACCACGCATGAGCGGCACCGGGCTGACCCGCATGGCCGCCAGGAGGGTGCCCCAGACCAGGGACCCGACGGCCGAGAAGACGGTGAGCTGCACCGTCACCCAGAAGGCACCCAACAGGGACGGGTCGTCATAGTTTGAAAGAAAGTCGAACACGATCTCCCGCGCTTCCGGGTGTGTGACGTAGGTGGCGGACGTGACGCGCCGCCGCCGGGCGGACCGTGGGCGGCGGCGCGTCTGAAGGTCCCCGGGTAGGCCCCGGGGACCCTGCGTCGGCGGAGTTCCGCGTTACTGGACGATCTGGCCGATCTTCGGGGCGGGCTCGTTCTTGTACTCCGCCGGGCCGAAGTTCTCCTTGACGGCCTTGTCCCACGAACCGTCGCTGACCATCTTCTCCAGCGCGGCGTTGATCTTGTCGAGGGTGGCGGAGTCGCCCTTCTTGACCCCGATGCCGTAGTTCTCGTTGCTCAGCTTGAGACCCGCGAGCTTGAACTGGCCCTTGTACTGCTCCTGCGAGGCATAGCCCGCGAGGATGGAGTCGTCGGTGGTCAGGGCGTCCACGGCACCGCTCTGCAGGGCGGAGAGGCACTCGGAGTAGCCACCGCGCTGGCTCAGCTGGGCATTCGGCGCGAAGTCCTTCTTCACGTTCTGCGCCGAGGTCGAGCCGGTCACCGAGCAGAGCTTCTTGTCGTTCAGGTCGGTGGCCTCGGAGATGTCCGAGTCCTTCTTGACCAGCAGGTCCTGGTGGGCAAGCAGGTACGGGCCGGCGAAGTCGACCTTCTGCTTGCGCTCGTCGGTGATGGAGTAGGTCGCCGTGATGAACTTGACGTCGCCGCGCGACAGGGCGTTCTCACGCTCGGCGCTCTTGGTCTCGACCCACTCGATCTGGTCCGGCTCGTAGCCGAGCTCCTTGGCGACGTAGGTCGCCACGTCCACGTCGAAGCCGGAGAAGGAACCGTCGGGCTCCTTCAGACCGAGACCGGGCTGGTCGTACTTGATGCCGACCTTGATCTTGCCGCCACCGCCGCCGGACGACCCGTTGTCGTCGCCGTTGTCGCCGCCGCACGCGGTGGCGGACAGGGCGAGGGCGAGTACGGCGGCCGAGGCGGCGGTGACCTTGCGGAGCTTCATGGTGCACATCCTTTGACTGGTGAAGTGATGCGGCCCGGTCAATGTCCGGTGACGCAGGTCGGCAGGGGCGCTGCGCTGCGCCTCAGTGGTGAAGGATCTTCGAGAGGAAGTCCTTGGCACGGTCGCTGCGCGGATTGCTGAAGAACTGGTCCGGCGTCGCCTCTTCGACGATGCGGCCGTCCGCCATGAAGACCACGCGGTTCGCGGCGGAACGCGCGAATCCCATCTCGTGGGTGACCACGATCATGGTCATGCCGTCGCGGGCGAGCTGCTGCATGACCTCGAGGACCTCATTGATCATCTCGGGGTCGAGAGCCGACGTCGGCTCGTCGAAGAGCATGACCTTGGGTTCCATCGCCAGGGCCCGCGCGATGGCGACGCGCTGCTGCTGACCACCGGAGAGCTGTGCGGGGTACTTCTCGGCCTGCGCGCCCACGCCGACCCGGTCGAGGAGGGCACGCGCCCGCTCCTCGGCCGCCTTCTTGTCCTTCTTGCGGACCTTGACCTGCCCCAGCGTCACGTTCTCCAGCACGGTCTTGTGCGCGAAGAGGTTGAAGGACTGGAAGACCATGCCCACGTCGGCACGGAGCCTTGCGAGCGCCTTGCCCTCGTCGGGCAGGGGCTTGCCGTCGATCGTGATCGAGCCGGAGTCGATCGTCTCCAGACGGTTGATGGTGCGGCACAGGGTGGACTTTCCGGACCCGGAGGGTCCGATGACCACGACGACTTCGCCGCGGGCGATCGTCAGGTCGATGTCCTGGAGTACGTGCAACGCGCCGAAGTGCTTGTTGACGCTCTCCAGGACGACCAGATCGCCGGTCGCGGCCGCGTCTTCCTTGGCCACCGATACTTCGGTCATCGCTAGCAGGCTCCGTCCTCCTCGGTTTGGGAGGACAGTAGTAACCCTTCAGACCTGCGTCATTACATCTGAGGGGAATCTGAGCATCACGATCCGATAGCAATCGGACACCTGCCGTAGCACTTGCGAGCTGGGGGTATGGCGGCGCGGCAACCGGTACCGAAGCGCAACCGGAACCCCCTTGACGCCGTCCTTGCTCATCGGCGTGACTGCAAGGTGCACCCGCGCGTGCCCATCATGGAGGCATCCGCACCCGTACGGCCGACGAATCGAAGGGGGACCTGGTGAGACTGCTGCTCGTCGAGGACGACAACCACGTCGCCGCGGCCCTCTCCGCCGTCCTGGCCCGCCACGGCTTCGACGTCACCCACGCCCGCAGCGGTGAGGAGGCGCTCCAGGCGCTCGTCCCCGAGGGAGAGGGCTTCGGCGTCGTCCTGCTCGACCTCGGCCTGCCCGACCAGGACGGGTACGAGGTCTGCGGCAAGATCCGCAAGCGCACCGGCACCCCCGTGATCATGGTGACCGCGCGCTCCGACGTGCGCTCCCGCATACACGGCCTCAACCTCGGTGCCGACGACTACGTGGTGAAGCCGTACGACACCGGGGAGTTGCTCGCCCGGATCCACGCCGTCAGCCGGCGCACGGTGCACGAGGAGGCCACCGGCTCCACGGAGACCCAGGTGCGGTTGGGCGCGGTGCTCATCGAGCTGCCCACCCGGCAGGTCACCGTCAACGGCACGCCCGTCCAGCTCACCCGCAAGGAGTTCGACCTGCTGGCGCTGCTGGCCCAGCGGCCGGGCGTGGTCTTCCGGCGCGAGCAGATCATCAGCGAGGTGTGGCGCACCAGCTGGGAGGGGACCGGGCGCACCCTGGAGGTGCACGTCGCCTCCCTGCGCTCCAAGCTGCGCATGCCCGCCCTGATCGAGACCGTGCGCGGCGTCGGCTACCGGCTCGTCGCACCCGCGGCGTAGCGGGGCCGGGTGCACACACGACTGCTGCCGCTGCTCATCGTCCTCATGGCGGCCGTCCTGCTCGCCCTCGGCGTCCCGCTGGCCGTCAGCCTGGCCGGCGCGCAGCAGCAGAAGGTGGTCGTCGACCGGATCGACGACACCGCGCGGTTCGCGGCCCTCGCCCAGTTCGTCACCGAACCGACCGACCCGTCCGGCGGTGACGTCAACGAGCGCCGCGAGACCCTCAGCAGCGAGCTGCGCAGCTACTACGAGGTCTACGGCATCCGCGCCGGCGTCTTCTACCGCAGCGACGCCCCCATGGCACACGCCCCGAAGGACTGGTTCCTGCCCCGCACCGGCGAGGTGCGGGACGCCTTCGAGGAGGCGCTGCTCAGCCGCCGCAGCCACGACCCCGAGCAGGTGTGGCCCTGGCAGCGCAGCACCCTCGTGGTGGCCTCGCCGGTCATCCGGGACGGCGACGTCGTCGCGGTGGTGGTCACCGACTCGCCCACCGGGCAGATGCGGTCCCGCATCCTCCAGGGCTGGCTGCTGATCGCCGCGGGGGAGGTGGCCGCCATGCTGCTGGCCGTCGGCGCGGCGCTCCGCCTGACGGGCTGGGTACTGCGGCCGGTACGCGTCCTGGACGCCACCACCCACGACATCGCCACCGGCCGGCTGAAGTCCCGGGTCGCGGTGGCGGGCGGACCCCCCGAGCTGCGCCGGCTCGCGCGGTCCTTCAACGAGATGGCGGACAACGTCGAGAGCGTGCTGGAACAGCAGCGCGCCTTCGTCGCCGACGCCTCCCACCAGCTGCGTAACCCCCTGTCCGCGCTGCTGCTGCGCATCGAGTTGCTCGCCCTGGAGCTGCCCGAGGGCAACGAGGAGATCGCCTCCGTGCAGGCGGAGGGCAAGCGGCTGGCGCAGGTCCTGGACGACCTGCTCGACCTGGCGCTCGCCGAGCACAGCGAGCCCGACCTGCAGATCGTCGACATCGGCGAGGTGGCCGCCGAGCGCGTCGCGGCCTGGTCGCCCTCGGCCGACGCCAAGGACGTGACGCTGACCGGCGACTGCCCGCCGACCACCGCATGGGCGGACCCGGTGGCGCTGTCCAGCGCACTGGACGCGGTCATCGACAACGCCGTGAAGTTCACCCCCGCCGGAGAGACCGTCGAGGTCACCGTCGCCTCCAACGGCGCCACCGCGACCGTCGTGGTCACCGACAACGGCCCGGGACTGACCGACGAGGAGCTGATCCGGGTGGGCGACCGCTTCTGGCGCAGTGGGCGGCACCAGAACATCAAAGGTTCGGGCCTGGGCCTGTCCATCTCCCGGGCGCTGCTCGCGGCGGGCGGCGGCTCCATCGACTACGCACGGCACGAACCGCACGGGCTGCGGGTCACCGTGACCGTGCCGCGGAACGCCCCCACCGGTGAGGCGGCCGGTCAGGGCTTGACGGACCGGTAGTACCGGCGGGCGCCCTCGTGCAGCCGCAGCGGATCGGTGTAGATGGCGGTGCGCACGTCGACCAGCTGGGCGGAGTGGACGTGGGCGCCGATGCCGTCGCGGCTCTTGAGGACGATGCGGGTCAGCCACTCGGTGAGCCGCGGATCCGCGTCCGCGCGGGTGATCAGCAGGTTGGACACCGCCATCGTCGGCACGGACGAACCCAGCTGGCTGCCCGGATAGGCCGACTCCGGCATGTTGGTGGCGCGGTAGTAGCGGGTGGCGCCGCCCTGCTCGTGCAGCTTCGAGACCAGCGCCGCGTCGATCGGCACGAACCGTAGCGCGGACTCCTCGGCGTACGTCTTCAGACCGTCCGTGGGCAGTCCGCCCGACCAGAAGAAGGCGTCCAGGCCGTGGCCCAGGCGTGCCGGCCCGGTGTCGATGCCGTCCGCGGACGGCTGGATGTCCCGCTCCGGGTCGATGCCGGCCGCCCGCAGCACCCGGTTGGCGATGAGCCGCACGCCGGACTTGGGCGGCCCTATGGCGACCCGCTTGCCCCGCAGGTCGGCGACGGAGCGGATGCCCGAGCCTGGCGCGACCGCGAGCTGCACGTAGTCGTCGTACAGACGGGCCACGCCGCGCAGCCCGTCGGCGCCCGAGCGGTGCTCCAGCCGGTACGTCGCCACCGCGTCGGCAGCGGCGATGGCGAAGTCGGCCTGCCCGGTGGCCACCCGCCGGACGTTCTCCTGCGAGCCGTCGCTTGTCTCCAGCCGCACCTCCAGGTCCGGCAGGTCCCGGTCGAGCGCGGTGCGCAGCAGCTCGCCGTACTTCTGGTAGACGCCCGCGCGGGTGCCGGTGCTCACCGTGACGGTCCCGCCGGGCGGCTCCTCCCGCCAGGGTGCCTGCCACCACAGCAGCAGCCCGAGCACCACCAGAGCGGCGGCCGCGCCCCGCAGGGCCCGTCGCCTGCCGATGCGGGACAGCACGTGGGACATGGGCGCGATCCTGCCAGCCCGGTGCCCGGCTGACCAGGGCGGAGCTCACAGGGCGGCCGGCGGTCGGACCTCCGGCGGCCGGAGTGGTCGGACCTCGCGGGGCGGCCGGCGACCGGACGGCACGGAACAGCCGGCGGTCGGACCTCGCGGCATCGCCGGGGTGTCCGGGGCGGACGCTACAGTCGCCGGCATGAGCTCCTCGCCCGCCGATCTGGTCCGTGAGTTCCACCGCGCCTTCGAGCTGGACGCCCGCGACACCCCGTCCGAGGTCCCCCCGGCCCTCGCCGCCCACCGCGGCGAGCTCCTCGCGGAGGAGGCCGCGGAGGTCGCCGAGGTGTCCGTGACGGGCCCGCTCGACCGGCTCGCCCACGAGCTCGCCGACGTCGTCTACGTCGCCTACGGCACCGCACTGGTCCACGGCATCGACCTCGACGCGGTGATCGCCGAGATCCACCGCTCCAACATGACCAAGCTGGGCCCGGACGGCCGGGCCGCCCGCCGCGCCGACGGCAAGATCCTCAAGGGCGACCACTACGAGGCCCCGGACGTGGCGGCGGTCCTGCGCCGACAGGGGTGGGTGCCGAAGGAGGAGGGCTGAGCGAGAGCACCGGATCCCCGTCTTCGAGGCGGAGACCCGCGAGGTCAGGCCCGTGAAGGTGATAATCCCCGGGCCGGGCCGACGTTATCGCTGTAGCCTCCACCGATGACGTCGCCCACCGATTCCGCGCCGACACCGTCCGCCTCCGACGCCGAGTGCCTCGCGCTCACCCGGCAGTTGCGGCGCCGAGGCACCGTCGTGCTCTCCCTGTTCGGCCTGGCCTGGGCGCTCGCGGGCGCCTCGGGGACCGGCTCGGCGACGGACCTCGTGCCGCTGTCCATAGAGGCGGTGGCCCTCGTGGTCACCGCGGCCGCGCTCCACCTCGGCTTCCGCAAGGATGCCCGGCCCTCGCCCCGGACGGTGGACCTGCCGCGGAACTGGGCCCGCGGGGTGGGCCTCGTGAACGGCCTGGAACTGCTGGCCGTCGTGGCCGTCATCGCCGCGTCCAACGCCTCCGGGCACCCCGAGCTCATTCCCGTGGGCATCGCGCTCGTCGTGGGGCTGCACTTCTTCCCGCTCGCCCGCCTCTACGACCAGTGGCAGTACCGGTGGACGGCCGTGCTCCTGACCGCCGTGGCGGTCGTCGGTATGGTGCTGGTCCTGGCCGGGCTGTCGGCCGAGACCGTGCGGGTCGCGGTGGGCCTGGCCTGCGCGGCGGTCCTCTGGGCCTGCGCCTGCCACCTGGCCGTGCGGGGCTGACCGTACGGCCGTGACGGGAGTGAGGGGAACACCGGGGCGAGCCGCTCCGGGAAACGCCTACCCTTGTTGCCATGACCAGCAGCAGTGACCGGAGCCCCGCGGTGGACGTTCTCCCGACCAGGACCTACGAGATTCGCACCTACGGGTGTCAGATGAACGTCCACGACTCGGAGCGGCTGGCCGGCCTGCTGGAGGACGCGGGCTACGTCCGCGCCTCCGAGAGCGCGGACGGCGACGCCGACGTCGTCGTCTTCAACACCTGCGCGGTCCGCGAGAACGCCGACAACAAGCTGTACGGCAACCTGGGCCACCTCGCTCCGAAGAAGGCGAGCCGCCCCGGCATGCAGATCGCGGTCGGCGGCTGCCTCGCCCAGAAGGACCGCGACACCATCGTCAAGCGCGCCCCCTGGGTGGACGTCGTCTTCGGCACGCACAACATCGGCAAGCTGCCGGTGCTGCTGGAGCGCGCCCGCGTGCAGGAGGAGGCGCAGGTCGAGATCGCCGAGTCGCTGGAGGCGTTCCCCTCCACGCTGCCCACCCGCCGCGAGAGCGCGTACGCGGCCTGGGTGTCGATCTCCGTCGGCTGCAACAACACCTGCACCTTCTGCATCGTCCCCGCGCTGCGTGGCAAGGAGAAGGACCGCCGCCCCGGCGACATCCTCGCCGAGATCGAGGCCCTGGTCGCCGAGGGCGTCTCCGAGGTCACCCTGCTCGGCCAGAACGTCAACGCGTACGGGTCGGACATCGGCGACCGTGAGGCGTTCAGCAAGCTGCTGCGCGCCTGCGGGACGATCGACGGCCTGGAGCGCGTCCGCTTCACCTCGCCGCACCCCCGTGACTTCACCGACGACGTCATCGCCGCCATGGCCGAGACGCCCAACGTGATGCCGCAGCTCCACATGCCGCTGCAGTCCGGCTCCGACCCGGTGCTGAAGGCGATGCGCCGCTCCTACCGGCAGGAGCGCTTCCTCGGGATCATCGAGAAGGTCCGCGCCGCCATCCCGCACGCCGCGATCAGCACCGACATCATCGTGGGCTTCCCCGGCGAGACCGAGGAAGACTTCCAGCAGACCCTGCACGTGGTCCGCGAGGCGCGCTTCGCGCAGGCGTTCACCTTCCAGTACTCCAAGCGGCCCGGTACCCCGGCCGCCGAGATGGACGGGCAGATCCCCAAGCAGGTGGTCCAGGAGCGCTACGAGCGCCTCGTCGCCCTGCAGGAGGAGATCTCCTGGGAGGAGAACAAGAAGCAGGTCGGCCGCACCCTGGAGCTGATGGTCGCCGAGGGCGAGGGCCGCAAGGACGGCACCACCCACCGCCTCTCCGGCCGCGCCCCCGACAGCCGCCTGGTGCATTTCACCAAGCCGGACCAGGAGGTCCGCCCCGGCGACGTGGTCACCGTCGCCATCACCTACGCCGCCCCGCACCACCTGCTCGCCGAGGGCGCCGTGCTGGACGTGCGCCGCACCCGCGCCGGGGACGCCTGGGAGAAGCGCACCGCGGAGAAGGCGGCGAAGCCCGCCGGCGTGCTGCTGGGTCTGCCCAAGGTGGGCGTGCCCGAGCCGCTGCCGGTGGTCAGCGGCGGCTGCGCCGTCGACTGAAACGCCCTCGCGCCGTCCGTCGGCCCGCCCCTCGGTACCGCCCCGAGGGGCGGGCCGGGGCGTCCGCAGTAGGCTGCTGATCATGCTTGTCGCCGCCGCAGCCTGCCCCTGCCCGCCGCTGCTCGTGCCCGAGATCGCCGCCGGCGCCGCCCCGGAGCTGGACGCCGCGCGTACCGCCTGCACGGACGCGCTCGGCGTGCTCGCCGCCGCCCGCCCCGACCTCCTCGTGGTCGTGGGCCCCGAGGACGGCACCGGGCTGTCCGAGTACCCGGCGGGCACCCCGGGCACCTTCCGCGGCTTCGGCGTCGACCTGGACGTACGCCTCGGGGACGGGGAGGGCGAGGCCGGGCGGGAACTCCCGTACGGGCTCGCCGTGGGCGCCTGGCTGCTGGGCCGGACCGGGTGGGCCGACGCCCCGGTCGAGGGGCGCGGGGCGGGTGAGTCCCTCGACGCCGAGGCGTGCCTCGCGGAAGGGCGGCGCATCGCGGGCCGGGCCGACCGGGTGGCGATGCTGGTGCTGGGCGACGCCAGCGCCTGCCGCACCCTGAAGGCGCCCGGCTACCTGGACGAGCGCGCCGCGCCCTTCGACGCGGAGATCGCCCGCGCGCTGGGCTCGGCCGACGCCCGGGCCCTGCGCGCGCTGGACACCGGACTGGCCCGCGAACTGAAGGTGTCCGGCCGGGCGCCCTGGCAGGTGCTGGCCGGAGCGGCGGACGGGAACACCGGCCTGTCCGGCGCGCTCCTCCACGAGGACGCCCCCTACGGGGTGGGGTACGTCGTGGCCACCTGGTCCTAGCCGGCGCCGCACCCTGGTCGTGAAACGGCGGACGGCCGTGGGCGAGGTGCCCACGGCCGTCCGCCGTCCGTAGCGCTCAGGACGCCGGCGGCGGCCCGGCGGGCGGCGTCTCCCCGCCCGTCCCGGGACCGCGGTCGTCCTTGTGCGTGAAGCGGTCCACGGCCTCCTTGGCCTTGCCCGTACCCGACTGGATCCGGTCGCTGTACTTGCCCTTGGTCCGCTTGTCGACGGTCTGCGCCGCCTTGTCCAGGCCGTGCTGGATCTTGCCCTCGTGCTGCTGCGCGAGGCCGGAGACCTTGTCCTTGGCCGGGCCGATCTTGGCCTTCAGATTGTCCAGGAGACCCATGATGTACCTTCCCTCGCGGCACGCTACGTGCGGGCGCCGTCGCCGGCCTCGCTGTCGGCGGCCTTGCCGGACTGCTGCTTCGGGATGTCGACGCTCTCGGTCACGGTGACCTCGTCGGACTCCTTCGCCGTGGACCCGGGGGTCTCCGGTGCGTCGGCCGCGGCCTCCGGCTGCGCCGTCGCATCCGTGTCGTCCGTGCCGGTCCCGGCCGTCGCCCCGTCGGTCCGGGCCTCGGCCGACGCTGTCTCCTCCGTGGTCTTCGACCTCCGAAAAAGTCGTGCAAAAACGCCCATATCCACTCCATACGTTACTCGTGCGGGCGAAATTCCGCGTAGCCCGGTGTGTCCATTCGTGTGAACCGGGCGAACGCCACCGTGATCCGGCGGCAGGAACCTCGAACGGGCAACGACCCGGTGGACCCCGCGTCACGTAACCCGTTCGAGAGCGGCCCCGGAGGTTTGGGAGACTGGATCGGTGAGCAGCGCACCCCCCGCCCCCCGCGTCATCGCCGTCGTCGGACCCACTGCGGCCGGAAAGTCCGATCTGGGCGTTTTCCTGGCCCAACGGCTCGGCGGGGAGGTCGTCAACGCCGACTCCATGCAGCTCTACCGGGGGATGGACATCGGCACCGCCAAGCTGACGCCCGAGGAGCGCGGCGGCATCCCGCACCACCTGCTGGACGTCTGGGACGTCACCGAGGCCGCCTCCGTCGCCGAGTACCAGCGGATGGCCCGGGAACGGATCGAGGCGCTGCTCGCCGAAGGGCGCTGGCCGGTCCTGGTCGGCGGCTCCGGCCTGTACGTCCGCGGAGCCGTCGACAACCTGGAGTTCCCCGGCACCGACCCGGAGGTCCGGGCCCGGCTGGAAGAGGAACTCGCGCTGCGCGGCCCGGGCGCGCTGCACGCCCGGCTCGCCGCGGCCGACCCCGACGCCGGCCGGGCGATCCTGCCGAGCAACGGCCGCCGCATCGTCCGCGCGCTCGAGGTCATCGAGATCACCGGTCGTCCCTTCACCGCCAACCTCCCCGGCCACGACTCGGTCTACGACACCCTCCAGATCGGCGTCGACGTGGCCCGCCCCGAGCTGGACGAGCGCATCGCCCGCCGGGTCGACCGGATGTGGGAGGCGGGGCTCGTCGAAGAAGTGCGCGCACTCGAGGCGCAGGGGTTGCGCGAGGGGCGTACGGCGTCGCGCGCCCTCGGCTACCAGCAGGTGCTCGCAGCCCTGGCCGGGGAGTGCACCCTCGAAGAGGCACGGACCGAGACCGTCCGTGCCACCAAGCGCTTCGCGCGCCGTCAGGATTCATGGTTCAGGCGCGATCCCCGGGTGCACTGGTTGAGTGGGGCCGCGGCGGACCGGGCGGAACTTCCGCAGCTCGCGATGTCGTTGGTCGAACGACCGGTTACAGCCTGATCACGTCCTGGCATCGGGACGCCCAGGCCGTCATCCGGGCCTGTGACGCCGTGCCATCATCAAGCTTCGATCGACCAGTGGAGTCCTAAGTTGGGAGGGCGCGTGGCGATGGAGGCCGGCCCTCGCGACACCGCACACAGCACGGAGCACCTCGCCACCGAGCGGGACGCCCCGGAGCAGGAGACCGACCGTCTCAGCCCCGACGGGCCCGACGAGACACAGGGCGGGGTGACCGACGACGGTCCCGAGCCGGAGGAGATGTTCGCCGGCGGGGACGAGGTCGAGGTGGAGCTGCGCCCGCAGCGCCGGCTGCGCGTCTGGCAGCTCGCCCCGATCGTCGGACTGGGCGCGCTGGGATCCCTGATGTTCGCTTTCCCGCTCGCCTTCGACTTCGGCGACAGCGGCGCGGTGATCGCCATGCTGGGCCTGCTGATCTGCTCCTGCGCGGCCGGCTGGGGCATGATGGCCGCCCGCAAGGTCGGTTACTCCTGGCCGGGCCTGCCGCCCCGCGGCTCCGGACGCCCGTCGGACTGGCGGGTCGTGGCCGCCTACGCCGTGATGGTCGCGGCCGTCGTGGCCCTCGCCGTGTGGCGGGTCGCCCGCCTGCGCTGACCTCCCCGGTCCCCGCCGTCCACAGGCGACGGCGTCCCGTCACGGTCACGCCGTAGGATCGAGGAATGAGCACGCGGATCGCCTTCCTCAAGGGACACGGCACGGAGAACGACTTCGTGATCGTCCCGGACCCGGAGAACGCCGTCGACCTGCCCCCGGCGGCCGTCGCCGCCCTGTGCGACCGGCGCGCGGGCATCGGCGGCGACGGGCTGCTGCACGTGGTGCGGTCCGCGGCCCACCCCGAGGCGCGGTCCATGGCCGACGAGGCCGAGTGGTTCATGGACTACCGCAACGGCGACGGCTCGATCGCCGAGATGTGCGGCAACGGCGTGCGTGTCTTCGCCCGCTACCTGCAGCGCGCCGGGCACGCCGCCGAAGGTGACCTCGCCATCGCCACGCGCGGGGGAGTGAAGACCGTGCACATCGCCAAGGACGGTGACATCACCGTCGGCATGGGCCGGGCGCTGCTCCCCGAGGGCGACGTCACCGTGAGCGTCGGCGAGCGCGACTGGCCCGCGCGCAACGTCAACATGGGCAACCCGCACGCCGTGGCCTTCGTCGGCGACCTGGCCGACGCGGGCACCCTGTTCACCCCGCCGCCGTTCAGCCCGCCCTCCGCCTACCCGGACGGCGTGAACGTGGAGTTCGTCGTCGACCGCGGCCCGCGGCACGTGGCCATGCGGGTGCACGAGCGCGGCGCCGGCGAGACCCGCTCCTGCGGCACCGGCGCCTGCGCCGTCGCCGTGGCCACCGCGCGCCGGGACGGCGTCGACCCGCGCGTCACCGGCCTCCCGGTGACGTACACCGTGGACCTCCCCGGAGGCACCCTGGTGATCACCGAACGGCCGGACGGCGAGATCGAGATGACCGGCCCCGCGGTGATCGTCGCCGAGGGTGTGATCGAGGCCGAGTGGCTGGAGAGCGCCCTTGGCTGACCGGAGCCGTACATGATCTCCCGGTCCGCGGCCCGTCCGGCCGTCGAACCGCAGGGCAGGCCGGGCGCGCGGCTTCGAGACCATGGCGGACGGCCCACCCGATGGCGTGAAAATGACCTTGAACCGCCCGTCGCTCTTTGGAGTGATCCGTTTCACGCTGAGCCGGAGGCGGCCGGTCGGACCGGGTGCGGCTCGGTAGCATCAAGCACCGGCCCGGACGGGGGAGCGACGCCGTCCCCCAGGCCCGAGTCCGCCCTGGGGCGCCGTCCGCCGGATCCACGCAGCCGGAGGTGCTCATGAACGCGGAGGCCGCGAAACCCGCGACCCCGGGCCCGATGACGTCGAGCCACGTCGCACCCGCCGGGGCGCGCCGGAAGTCCCGTCCCCGGCTCGACCTGCGCCGGCTGGGCCGCGCCGCGCTGCTGGGACCGACCGCCCGCGACCGGCTGCCCGACGCCATCGGACACGTCGTCGAGGCGCACCGCGCCCACCACCCCGACTCCGACCTCGAACCCCTGCGCCGCGCCTATGTGCTGGCCGAGTCCTCGCACCGCGGACAGATGCGCAAGAGTGGCGAGCCGTACATCACCCACCCGCTCGCCGTCACCCTCATCCTGGCCGAACTCGGCGCCGAGACCACGACGTTGACCGCCTCTCTGCTGCATGACACCGTCGAGGACACCGACGTCACGCTCGAGCAGGTGGGCGAGGAGTTCGGCGAGGAGGTCCGCTATCTCGTCGACGGCGTCACCAAGTTGGAGAAGGTCGACTACGGCGCCGCCGCCGAGCCCGAGACCTTCCGCAAGATGCTCGTCGCCACCGGCAACGACGTCCGGGTGATGTCGATCAAGCTCGCCGACCGGCTGCACAACATGCGCACCCTCGGTGTCATGCGCCCCGCCAAGCAGGAGCGCATCGCCAAGGTGACACGTGACGTGCTCATCCCGCTCGCCGAACGGCTCGGTGTCCAGGCACTCAAGACGGAGCTGGAGGACCTGGTCTTCGCCATCCTCCACCCCGAGGAGTACGAGCGGACACGGGAGCTGATCCTCCGCAACGCGGCCCGCGAGGACGACCCGCTCGCCGACGTCGCCGACGACGTGCGCAAGGTGCTCCGGGAGGCCGACATCCCGGCCGAAGTCCTCATCCGGCCCCGCCACTTCGTGTCCGTGCACCGGGTCTCCCGCAAACGCGGCCCGCTGCGCGGCGCCGACTTCGGCCGACTGCTGGTCCTGGTGAACGAGGACGCCGACTGTTACGGCGTACTGGGCGAGCTGCACACCTGTATGACGCCGGTGGTCTCGGAGTTCAAGGACTTCATCGCCGTCCCCAAGTTCAACCTGTACCAGTCGCTGCACACCGCCGTCGCGGCGACGGACGGCCAGGTCGTCGAGGTGCTCATCCGCACCCACCAGATGCACAAGGTCGCCGAGGCCGGGGTCGTCGCCCTCGGCAACCCCTACGCCGCTCCGCCGGAGGAGCAGACCGCGGGCGACGGCGAACGCGTCGACCCCACCCGGCCCGGCTGGCTCTCCCGGCTGCTCGACTGGCAGCGGGCCGCCCCCGACCCCGACACCTTCTGGTCCACGCTGCGCGAGGACCTCGCCCAGGACCGTGAGATCACCGTCTTCCGTCCCGACGGCGGCACCTTGGGCCTGCCCGAGGGGGCGACCTGCGTCGACGCCGCCTACGCGCAGTACGGCGAGGACGCCCACGCCTGCATCGGCGCCCGGGTCAACGGCCGGCTGGCGACGCTGAGCACCGTCCTCAAGGACGGGGACACCGTGCAACTGCTCATGGACCAGGACGCGGCCTCGGAGCCGTCCCGGGAGTGGCTGGAGCACGCGCACACCCCGGCGGCCCGGATCGCCATCCAGCGCTGGCTCGCCGCTCACCCCGCGCCGGAGGACCCGGCCGCCTCGGACACCGAGCCGGCGGTCCGGCTGCGCGCGGACGAGCCGGCGGCCCCGCGGCCGTTGGACGCGGACGGTTCCGGCGCGCCGCAGGCGCCCGGGGCCGGAGCGGCGGACGCCGACGGTTCCGCCGCCCAGGTCCTGGTCGACCGGGCGGACGCGACCGTACGGCTGGCCGGCTGCTGCACACCCGTACCGCCCGACGACGTCACCGGGTTCGCCGTGCGCGGGGGAGCGGTCACCGTGCACCGCACGGAGTGCCCAGCGGTGGCCCGGATGAAGAGCGCGGGCCGCGCCGAGGTCGGTGTGCGCTGGGGGGAGGGCGCCGAGTGCCGGGTCACCCTGGTGGCGGAGTCGTTCGTGCGGCCGCACCTGCTCGCGGACCTCACCGAGGCGATGGCCACGGAGGGTGCCGAGATCGTCTCCGCGACCGTCGAGCCGCCGGACCGGCAGCAGGTGCGCCACACCTACACCGTGCAGATCCCGGACGCCGCCCAGCTGCCTGCCCTGATGCGCGCCATGCGTAACGTCGCCGGTGTGTACGACGTGAGCCGGGCCCAGCCCCAGGCACCGGGCGCCTGAGCCCGCGCGGTCCGGCCACCGTCGGCGGTGACGGCACCCGGCGTACGGACGACTGCGGTGTGATTACCCGATCGGGTGGGTCGGGAGCGCGCCGCCGCAGCGGCACCCCCGCGCGCTGATAGCCGTGAGGCATGCCGCTCACCTCCCCCCACCTGCCCGCGCACGCCCACCGCCCCCCGGCGCCCGGACCCGCGCGCGCCCGTCGCCGGCGGACCACCTCCGCCTTGCTCGCCTCCGCCGTCGGCGTCTGCCTGGTCGCCGCGAGCACCCCGGCCGAACCGCTCGGCATCGGCGACCCGCTCTTCCCCCACCTCGGCAACCCCGGCTACGACGTCCAGGCGTACGACATCGCCCTCACCTATCCCGGGGCCAACGACCGGCCGCTCGACGCCGTCACCACCATCGACGCCCGCATCACCGCCGACCTGGACCGGATCAACCTCGACTTCGCCCACGGCACGGTCCGCTCGGTCGAGGTCGACGGCGAACCGGCCGCCTTCACCGGCGCGGGCGAGGACCTGGTGATCACCCCCGACGACGACCTCGACCGGGACGAGTCGGTGCGCGTCACCGTCCGGCACACCAGCGACCCCCGCCCCGGAGACCGCGAGGGCGGCTGGGTGCGCACCGCGGACGGCCTCGTCATGGCCAACCAGGCCGACGCCGCCCACCTGGTGTTCCCGGGCAACGACCATCCCTCCGACAAGGCGATGTTCACGTTCCGGATCACCGTCCCGGACGGTTACACGGCCGTCGCCAACGGCCTGCCCACCGCCGTCGACCGCACCCGCGCGACCACCACCTGGACCTACCGGACCCGCAACCCCATGGCGACCGAGCTCGCCCAGGTGTCCATCGGCCGCTCCACCGTGCTGCACCGCACCGGGCCCCACGACCTGCCGCTGCGGGACGTCGTCCCGACCGAGCAGCGCACGGCGCTCGAACCGTGGCTGGCGAAGACCCCGGCACAGATCGCCTGGATGGAGGAGCGGGTCGGACGCTACCCGTTCGCCACCTACGGCCTGCTGCTCGCCGAGGCCTCCACGGGCTTCGCGCTGGAGACCCAGACGCTCTCCCTCTTCGAACGGGACCTGTTCACCGACCCCGCCCTCCCCGCCTGGTACGTCGAGTCGATCATGGTGCACGAGCTGGCCCACCAGTGGTTCGGCGACAGCGTCACCCCCCGCACCTGGTCCGACCTGTGGCTCAACGAGGGCCACGCCACCTGGTACGAGGCGCTGTACGCCGAGGAGCGCGGGGGCAGGTCCCTGGAGGCCCGGATGCGGGCCGCGTACGAGTTCTCCGACGGCTGGCGCGCGGCGGGCGGCCCGCCCGCCGCGCCCGAGCCGCCCGACCCGGGCCGCAAGATCAGCATCTTCCGTCCGGGCGTCTACGGCGGGGCCGCACTGGTGCTCTACGCGCTGCGCCAGGAGATCGGACAGGTCGCGTTCGACCGGCTGGAGCGCGAGTGGGTCTCCCGGCACCGCGACGGCAACGCCTCCACCGCCGACTTCGTGAAGCTGGCCTCCGAGGTGGCCGGCCGCGACCTCACCGGCTTCCTGCACCCCTGGCTGTACGACACCGGGACGCCGCCCATGCCCGGCCACCCGGACTGGCGGCCCGCCGACCGGTCCGTGGACACCACCCCCGGTCCCGACACGCGCGAACTCCGGCACGGCCACCTGCCCGGCCCGCACGGGCATCGGCCCGACCCGGGAGGGGAATAACACGGTGACGAGACGTGCCGTACCGTGCGACCATCGTCGGGTCCGCGCGACAGGGGAAACGGGAATCTCCCGGGGTACCCGGACGTTGTGGACAGTGACGGGGGGCCGCTCGGCCGGCTCCGTCGCCGCAGACGGCAACCCAACGACGTAAGGACCCAATGACCTCCTCTTCTTCCCCTTCCCAGGACACCAACCGCTTCGCGCACAGCCAGGCCGAGGGTCTTCGGGCCGATGCCCTGATGGAAGAGGACGTCGCCTGGAGCCTCGAGATCGACGGAGAGCGGGACGGCGACCAGTTCGACCGCTCCGAGCGCGCGGCGCTGCGCCGCGTCGCCGGGCTCTCCACCGAGCTCGAGGACGTCACCGAGGTCGAGTACCGGCAGCTCCGCCTGGAGCGCGTCGTGCTCGTCGGGGTGTGGACCTCGGGCACCGCGCAGGACGCCGAGAACTCCCTCGCGGAGCTCGCCGCCCTCGCCGAGACGGCGGGCGCCCTCGTCCTCGACGGCGTGATCCAGCGCCGGGACAAGCCGGACGCGGCCACCTACATCGGCTCCGGCAAGGCCGAGGAGCTGCGCGACGTCGTGCTCGAATCGGGCGCGGACACCGTCATCTGCGATGGTGAGCTCAGCCCCGGTCAGCTCATCCACCTCGAGGACGTCGTCAAGGTCAAGGTCATCGACCGTACGGCCCTGATCCTCGACATCTTCGCCCAGCACGCCAAGTCCCGAGAGGGCAAGGCGCAGGTCGCCCTCGCGCAGATGCAGTACATGCTGCCGCGACTGCGCGGCTGGGGTCAGTCGCTGTCCCGGCAGATGGGCGGCGGCAAGGGCGGCGGTCTCGCCACCCGTGGTCCCGGTGAGACCAAGATCGAGACGGACCGGCGCCGGATCCGCGAGAAGATGGCGAAGATGCGCCGGGAGATCGCGGAGATGAAGACCGGCCGCGAGATCAAGCGCCAGGAGCGCAAGCGCAACAAGGTGCCGTCCGTCGCCATCGCGGGCTACACCAACGCGGGCAAGTCCTCGCTGCTCAACCGCCTCACCGGCGCGGGTGTGCTGGTGGAGAACGCCCTGTTCGCCACCCTCGACCCGACCGTGCGCCGGGCCGAGACCCCGAGTGGCCGGCTCTACACGCTGGCCGACACCGTCGGCTTCGTCCGGCACCTGCCCCACCACCTGGTCGAGGCGTTCCGCTCCACCATGGAGGAGGTCGGCGACTCCGACCTGATCCTGCACGTGGTGGACGGTTCGCACCCGAACCCGGAGGAGCAGCTCGCCGCCGTGCGCGAGGTGATCCGGGACGTCGGCGCCACCGGTGTGCCCGAGATCGTCGTGATCAACAAGGCCGACGCGGCGGACCCGCTGACGCTCCAGCGGCTGCTGCGGGTGGAGAAGCGCTCCATCGCCGTCTCGGCCCGCACCGGCCGGGGCATCCCGGAGCTGCTCGCCCTGATCGATGCCGAGCTGCCCCGCCCGTCGGTGGAGATCGAGGCACTCGTGCCGTACACCCACGGCAAGCTGGTCGCCCGCGCCCACGACGAGGGCGAGGTGATCTCCGAGGAGCACACCCCGGAGGGCACCCTGCTCAAGGTGCGGGTGCACGAGGAACTGGCCGCGGAACTCACGCCGTACGTCCCCGCGACGGCGGGCTGATCCGGACACGCACACGACGAAGGCCCGCCCCCGCAGACCAGCGGGGGCGGGCCTTCGCCCTGCGCGGTCTCCGGGGCGCGGAGGCCGACCGCCGGTTCCGTAAGGCGCCGTCTATGTCCCGCGGCCTAGTCGCCACTCGTCATGGCGGACGACGTCGCGGGCCGCGCCGGGCGACATGATCGATTGCATGACTTTGTTCGAGCACGATTTCGTCGCAGCAGGTTCCGTCGAACGTCCGGTGGGGGCCACGGGGCGGATGCTCCAGATGGTGACCGGTTACTGGGTCACCCAAGTGGTGTGTACGGCAGCTGAGTTGCGCATCGCCGACCATGTGCACGGCACCGGCGCCACCGCGGCCGAGGTGGCCGAGGCGGAGTCCGCGGACCCCGATGCGACCTTCCGCTTCCTGCGGACCTGCGCCTCCCTCGGCCTGGTCGTCCCCGCCGACGACGAGCGCTTCACCGGTACGCCCCTGCTCGACACCCTGCGCTCCGACGCACCCGACTCCCTGCGGGACCTGGCCCTGTGGGGCGGCGCCCGGTCGCACTGGCTGCCCTGGGGACGGCTCGCGGACGCCGTGCGCACCGGCGCCCCGCAGACGGAGGCGACCCTGGGCGCGCCCGTCTTCGACTGGCTCGCCGGCGAACCGGCGGAGGCCGAGGTCTTCACCAACGCGATGACCGCCATGACCCGCGGCCTGGCCCACAAGCTGGCCGACGTGATCGACCTGGCGGACGCCCAGGTCGTGGTGGACGTCGGCGGCGCCGGCGGGAACCTCGTCCAGACCCTCCTCCAGCGCCACCCCGGCCTGACCGGTCTGGTCCTCGACCTCCCGCACGTGGCCCCCGAGGCCCACGCCTCCGCGGAGGCGCTGGGCGTCGCCGACCGGTTCGACTTCGTCGGCGGCGACTTCTTCGAGGAGGTGCCGTCCGGGGACGTCCACCTGCTGAAGTTCGTCCTGCACGACTGGGACGACGACTCCTGCGTCCGTATCCTGCGCAACTGCCGGGAAGCCCTGCGCCCCGGCGGGCGGGTGCTGGTGATGGAGCTCCTCGTCGACAAGGTCGGCACGCCCGGCCTGGAGCCGCTGATGG
This sequence comes from Streptomyces sp. NPDC085937, assembly GCF_044540535.1. NCBI lineage: Bacteria > Bacillati > Actinomycetota > Actinomycetes > Kitasatosporales > Streptomycetaceae > Streptomyces > Streptomyces sp. NPDC085937. The sequence goes on from NZ_JBITSH010000001.1 coordinate 57,025, forward strand.
ACCTCAACATGATGGCGCTGTCGACCGGACGGGAGCGCAGCCTCGACGAGTTCGGGCGGCTCTTCCAGCGGGCCGGGCTCGCCATGGTCCGGACGACTCCGTCCGCGTCCAGGGTGGTCGCCCTGGAACTCGTCCCGTCCTGAACCGTCCCGGCGCCTCGCCCGCGCCGGGTTCCCCCGCCGCGGGTCCCGTTCCCCGGGGCCCCTTACGGGGACGGGCCGCGCGGAAGGCGACAGCGGCTCGGCCTCTCGGGGGTTCCTTACGGGGACGGGCTGTGCCGGAGGGACCGGCCCGATGTCCCTGGACCGGAACCGGGACGCGCATGCGGTGGCGAGGCGCCGGACGGAGGCCCGGGGCGCGTCAGGAGGCGAGCGCCCCCGACGGGCGGATCAGGCCGCTCTCGTAGGCGAAGATGGTCGCCTGCACACGGTCCCGCAGGTTCAGCTTGCCGAGCACGGCGCTCACATGCACCTTCACCGTGCCCAGCGCCAGCCCCAGTCGGTCCCCGATCTCCGCGTTGCTCAGGCCCGTGGCGACCAGGGTCAGCACCTCACGTTCGCGGGACGTAAGGCTGTCCACGGCTGCCGTCGTCCCCGCGGGGACCGGTGCCCCCTGGGAGAAGGCGGCGATCAGACGTCCCGTGACCGCCGGCGCCAGGACACCGTCGCCTGCGGCGACGACCCGGATGGCGTGCAGCAACGCGTCCGGCTCGGAGTCCTTGAGCAGATAACCGGAGGAGCCGGCACGCAGGGCGTCGTAGACGTAGGCGTCCAGGTCGAAGGTGGTGAGCACGAGGACCCGGACCCGGCGGCTGTTCCGCGTGATGAGACGGGTGGCCGCCAACCCGTCCATGCCCGGCATGCGGATGTCCATCAGCACCAGGTCGGGTTCGAGCTCGGCAGCCATCGCCACGGCCGCCCCGCCGTCGGCCGCCTCTCCGACCACGGTGATGTCGGGTTCGGCCGCGAGGATCGCCGTGAACCCCGCCCGCACTATCGCCTGATCGTCCGCGACCAGCACACGGATGCTGATGGCACTTCTCCTCTCCTCGCCCACGAGGGGCCGCACACCCCCGCCGGGGGCCGTTCAACTGATCATTCTGCTACAGGGGAGCCGGAGCCGGATGCCGCGCTCGCCCGGTGCCGCTGCTGGGGGGCCTTGCCGGCGTCGAGGCTCCCCAGCAGGCCGCGCATGGCGGACAGGGTTGCCCTCGTCGCGGCGTACACGTCGTCCAGACTGCCCGCCGCGGCAGCGGAGATCATCCCGTCGGTCTCCCGGAGCACCGTCTCCCGCAGGCCGTCCGCCACCCTCCGCCGCTCGTCGTGGACCAGACCCCTCGTGCTCCACAGCACCGCCGAGAGAGCCGCCTCCCCGCGGTCCAGCTCCCGGCGGCGGCGCCTGTGCATCAGCCATCCCGCCAGCCACACGACGGTGCATCCCACAGCGAGGACGCTCAGCAGCGGGGCGAGGAGGAACGCCACGGTGAACGGATCGACGGGGTCCCCGAGCAGCCGGCCGTCGGCGGCGAAGGACGTCATGACGGCCACGGCGAAGGACAGGACGGCGGCGGGGACAGCCAGATACGTCAGTCGGGGACGAGGCCGGTACGCCGTCCCCGCGGCCGGCGGCCAGGCGTTCGGCGGGGGCCCGAGGACACGGCCGTACGCGGCGACCGCGTAGACGGCGGCCAGTTCCGCGCATCCGCCCCAGACGAGAGCGCTCGCGGCGGCCGGCGGCAGCACTCCGCTGCCGAGTGCCGCCGGCCACAACAGCGCCGTGGCACAGGTCGCCGCGAGCACCAGCCACGGAGCGCGGCGCCGCCCGAGCAGGGGCAGGGCGTGCACGGTCAGCAGCAGTGCGAGCAGCAGGCGGACCGGCGCCCCGGAACCGGCGCGGTCCGCCACCTCCAGGGCGGCGCCCACCGAGACCATGGTGACGAAGCCGAACACCGCCACGTCCGCGATCCGCTGCTCACGGGTGAAATCGCGCCGCCTGCCGGTGAGGGCCCCGCGTGCCGAGGACGGTTCGGGGAGCACGGCGTGCACGCGCCAGCCCCCGTCGAGGCGGGGCCCGGCGGTCAGCTGCCCGCCCAGCTCGGTGGCCCGCCGCCGCATCCCCGCCACCCCGCGTCCGGAGCCGATGTCCAGCCGGTCGCCGGCGGCACCGGGAGGCCTGCCGTTGTCGACCGTCAACAGCAGTGCGCCGTCCGCCCGTTCCGCCCGGACGGAGACCGGGGCGCCCGGTGCGTAACGCAAGGCGTTCGTCAGGGCCTCGCGGACGATGCCGTGGGCCGCCTCGGCCGCGGGTCCGGCGAGGTCGGGGGGCAAGGACACCGTGATGGGACGCCCCACCCTGCCGAATCCCGCGACGAGTTCCTCGATCGGCGCGGTCATCGGCCGGACGGCCGGCGAGTCGTCCGCCCGCATGACCGTCACCAGTCGTCCGAGGGCGGACCGGGTCGCCTGGGCGGTGCGGCTCGCGAAGGTGAGGGCGTCGGAGACCAGATCGGGTCTGCTGCCACCGAGTCGGCGGGCCGCCTCCACGGACACCACGACGGAGGTGAGGTGGTGTGCGCTGATGTCGTGCAACTCATGCGCCAGACGTTCCCGCTCGGCGACAGCCGCCCGCTCCTTCTGCCGCTCGGCGCGGGCCAGCCGCAGCCTTGACAGCCGTCGTTCGCCGCGCCGGTGCCGATGGCCCGCGCCGAGAGCGGCCGCCACCGAACAGAGGCCGACGGTGACGAACCAGTCGGGCAGGGAGGCGCCGCCGAACCCGTGCCGCGCGACGCTCGGCAGGAACTGGACGGCGCAGGCGACGGCGGTCGCGCCCAGGCCCCGGCCCCGGTCGCTCAGAGCGGTGACGGAGAACAGCGCCACCAGGACCGCCACCACGGTGACCAAGGCCAACGTGTCTGGAGGCAGGAGGAGTTGGACCAGGACGGACACCGTGAGGGTCCCGGCCAGGGCGACGAGCGGTGCCCGCCTGCGCTGTCCGAGGGCGAGCACACTGAGCGCCGTGGCGGTGAGAGCGGTGAGCCACGCGGTGGCTCCCGCAGCCGGTTCCGTCGCGCGTGCCTCGGCGGACCACAGGGCCGACTGGACGGCCGCCAGCAGGAGGGGCAGGAGCCAACGGCTGCTTCGAACCATTGACACAAGTGTAGTAGCGGGCACGGAAGTGCCTGGTGGAGGGCATGGAAGCGGTGCCGGGCCGACGCGGGCGAGGAGGGTATAGATCGCGCGGCCTAGGCGGCGATCGTCCTGGTGGTCGATGCCAAGGCAGGTACTTCGTCGAGATCATGGACGCATGGACCGAATCGATGTCATCACCGCGCTGGTCGCGTTCCTGGCCCTGGTCGCCGTGGCGTGGCGCAACCCGCTCAGGAACATGCCGCTGTGGGGGATCATCCTCCTGAGCTGTGCCACCTACCCGGCGGCCAAGGCGGTGTTCGCGGCCGTCACGCCGAGCGCGGGCTCCGTCGGGGCGTGGGCCGACTGGACCTTCACGCTCAGCGTGACCCTGCTGTTCGACGTGCTCCTCGTCTCCGCCTACCGCGGCCTGAAGACCCTCAAGAACGCACGCGCCGCCGACCGTCCCGCACCGACGCCGACCTCGTCGGCACGGCCGTGAACGGGCGACGTGGGCACCGTGCCGGTCTGCCCTGCCCCGGGTGCGCGGCGGCACCCGGGGCGGACGGTCCGGTCACCGACCGGCGAACTTCTCGCTGACCGCGTCGTACACGCCCTTGGCCTCGTCGCCGAGCCGCGGTCCGGCCAGCCAGCCGGACGTCACCGGGCCGATCGAGGTGTTGGACACCAGCGCCGGTTCCCCGTCGGAGCCCGTCGCGATCCAGCCTCCGCCGGAGGAACCGGCGGTCATGCTGCAGCCGATGCGGTACATCGTCGGGTCGGACGCGGTGAGCGACAGCCGGCCCGGCTTGTCCTCGCAGTTGAACATCGTCTGACCGTCGTACGGCGGCGCGGCCGGGTAGCCGATCGCCGTCATCTCCTTGATCTTCGGCACCGCGGGGGCGTTGAAGTCCACCGGCATGGCCGAACCGACCGTCTCCTCCAGCGACTTGCCGTCGCTGCCCTTCTCCGGCGTCACATGGATGACCGCGAAGTCGTAGGACGCGCCGTCACCGCCCGTGGCTCCCCCCTGCTCGATCCACTGGTCCGAGGTCTGGGCCCAGTCGCCCCACCAGACACCGTAGGGAGCGATCTGCTCCTTGGTGGCACCCTCGATCTCCTTGGCCGACATGCCCGAGTCGTTGTACGACGGCACAAAGGCGATGTTGCGGTACCAGCCGCCCTTCTTGCCCGCGTGCACGCAGTGGCCCGCCGTCCACACCATGTTGGACTTGCCGGGGTTGGCCGGGTCCTCCACCACGGTCGCCGAGCAGACCATCGTCCCCTCGGGCGAGTCGAAGAGCAGCTTGCCCGCGGTGGGCGCGTTCTCGTGGTACGACGGCGCCACGGCCTTCGCCTGCACCGGGTCCGGCGTCGGGTCGGTCACGCCCTGGTCGCCGGAGATGTCGTTCTCGTCGACCTCCGGCTGGTCGGGCTCATCGGCGTCCCGCATGCGGTCCGGGTCCCACAGTCCCTCGATGATCGGGTTGACGAAGTCCTGCGCCTCGCGCAGCCACTTGTCCTTGTCCCAGTCCTTCCAGGCGCCGTCCCGCCACTTGTCGAGATCGATCCCGTGCTCCTTGAGCCGGTCCGCGATGTCGTCCGGGATCTTGAGCTTGCCGTCGTCGGCGGCGGCCGTCGCGGAGGTGTCGGCGTTCGCGTCGGTGTCACCCGACTCGCAGGCGGTCGTGGTCAGGGCGAGCGCGGAGGCGAGCGCTACCGCCGCCAGGACGGGGGAGGTTCTCCGTGACCGCCTCCCCTCGTGACGAGCGGTGGACGACGGCCGTATGGATCGCATGATCTGAACTCCCCCTGGAATGAACGAATGTGGTGCTGCGGCCGTCTTCACGGGCGACCGGGACGGGTCGCCTGGCCGCTCCGACGGCTTTCGGGAACGGCATCACACACTAGGGGTTCGCTGTGGGAGCCGTCCGACGGAACGGCAACGGTTCGGCTACAAGGCGTCTGACCAGGCCGGTCGTGTGTGGGTCTCGTGGAGCGGGGGCTTGAGGGGTCGGGGCGTGGTGGCGGCGACCGTCCCCCCGGCGCCGCGCGGGGCACCCGTGGGGGTCGCAGCTGGAGCGGGGCCGGGGCGCCGGCGGAGCATGGCCGGGGCGTTCTCGGACTGTCGCGCGCCGGGCGCACGCGGGGCGGCGCCTCGGGGTACGGGGAGGCGCTTCGGGGGCGCGGGTGCCGCGTCCGGCGAGCGCCGGGCGCCGGGAGCCCCCGCCGCCCTCGGCGTCCGCGCACGTTTGTCGGTGGGGGGCCGTAGGGTGGTCGCGCTATGACGAAGCCCTCACTCCCCGAACTCCTGCATGCTGCCGTCACTGCCGTCGGCGGCACGGAGCGCCCCGGTCAGGTGGCCATGGCCGAAGCCGTCGCCGAGGCGATCGACGACGGCGCCCATCTGCTCGTCCAGGCCGGCACCGGCACCGGTAAGTCCCTGGGCTACCTGGTGCCCGCGCTCGCGCACGGGGAGAGAGTCGTCGTGGCCACGGCGACCCTGGCGCTCCAGCGCCAGCTGGTGGAGCGGGACCTTCCGCGCACGGTGGACGCGCTTCACCCGCTGCTGCGCCGCCGCCCGGAGTTCGCGATGCTCAAGGGCCGCTCGAACTACCTGTGCCTGCACCGGCTGCACGAGGGTGTGCCGCAGGACGAGGAGGAGGGCCTCTTCGACCAGTTCGAGGCGGCCGCGCCCACCAGCAAACTGGGTCAGGACCTGCTGCGGCTGCGCGACTGGTCGGACGAGACGGAGACCGGCGACCGGGACGACCTCACCCCGGGCGTCTCCGACCGGGCCTGGTCGCAGGTGTCGGTGTCCTCGCGGGAGTGCCTGGGCGCCACGAAGTGCGCGTACGGCGCGGAGTGCTTCGCGGAGGCGGCCCGCGAGCGCGCCAAGCTCGCCGAGGTGATCGTCACCAACCACGCGCTGCTCGCGATCGACGCCATCGAGGGCGCGCCGGTGCTGCCGCAGCACGAGGTCCTGATCGTGGACGAGGCGCACGAGCTGGTCTCCCGGGTCACCGGGGTGGCGACCGGTGAGCTCACCCCGGGGCAGGTGAACCGCGCGGTGCGCCGGGCGGCGAAGCTGGCGAACGAGAAGGCGGCCGACCAGCTGCAGACGGCCGCCGAGGGCTTCGAACGGCTGATGGAGCTGGCCCTGCCCGGCCGCCTCGAGGAGATCCCGGAGGACCTCGCCTACGCGCTCATGGCGCTGCGCGACGCCTGCCGCACGGTGATCTCCGCGATCGGCGGCACCCGCGACAAGTCGGTCCAGGACGAGGACGCGGTCCGCAAGCAGGCGCTCGCCTCGGTGGAGAGCGTGCACGACGTCGCGGAGCGGATCACCAACGGCTCCGAGTGGGACGTCGTCTGGTACGAGCGCCACGACCGTTTCGGCGCCTCGCTGCGGGTGGCGCCCATGTCGGTCTCGGGGCTGCTGCGCGAGAAGCTGTTCACCGACCGCTCCGTCGTGCTCACCTCGGCGACGCTGAAGCTGGGCGGCGACTTCAACGGCGTGGGGGCGTCCCTGGGACTCGGCCCCGAGGGCGCCGAGGGCGAGGACCTCCCGCAGTGGAAGGGAGTGGACGTCGGTTCGCCGTTCGACTACCCCAAGCAGGGCATCCTCTACGTCGCCAAGCACCTGGCCCGCCCCGCGCGGGACGGCGACCGCGCCGACATGCTGGACGAGCTCACGGAACTGATCCAGGCGGCCGGCGGGCGCACCCTGGGGCTGTTCTCGTCGATGCGGGGCGCCCAGCTCGCCGCGGAGGAACTGCGGTCGCGCATTCCCGAGTATCCGATCCTCCTCCAGGGGGAGGAGACGCTCGGCGAGCTGATCAAGAACTTCGCGGCCGATCCCCGGACGTGCCTCTTCGGTACGCTGTCGCTCTGGCAGGGCGTGGACGTCCCGGGCCCCAGCTGCCAGCTGGTGGTCATGGACAAGATCCCCTTCCCGCGTCCGGACGACCCGCTGATGAGCGCCCGCCAGAAGGCGGTGGAGGAGGCGGGGGGCAACGGCTTCATGGCGGTGGCCGCCACGCACGCGGCGCTGCTGATGGCCCAGGGCGCGGGCCGCCTGGTACGCGCCTCGGGTGACCGGGGCGTGGTCGCGGTCCTCGACCCCCGCCTGGCGACGGCCCGCTACGGCAGCTACCTGAAGGCGTCGATGCCGGACTTCTGGTACACCACGGACCGCAACCAGGTGCGGAAGTCCCTGTCGGCGATCGACGCGGCGGCGAAGCAGGCGGAGTAGACGGAGCAGGCGGAGTAGGCGGGGCCTGACCGCCCCGCCCTCCCCAGCGGAGGTGCGGCTCACGCTCCCGTCGACCGGGGGCGGGCCCCGGCTGCCGCCTGGGGGGTCGCTTCGCGTGGGCGGGAGTGCGGCACGGGTCCGCCCCTTGCCGCCGGCGGCACTCACCCGTCCTGGCGGGGAGATGCGGCCCCGGAAGCCGCTTCCAGCCGTTCAGCCAGCAGGGGGCCCAAAACCTGGCTCCACGGGCGCAGCTGTCCCGGCGCGGGCGCGAGGCATGCATCCCGGCGCGACAGCTCAGCGACCGGGTGCCTCCGGCGCCGTTCGCACGGCCTGGGGCGCGATCGGCCGCGGGAGCTGGAGACGGCGTCCCGGACAGTGCCGGGGGCGGCGGGCCGGGATCGGCCCCGCGCGCAGTTTTACGTCCCGTGAATGGAGCGATCCTCCGTGCGGGGTGCGAGGCGTGTATCCCGGTCCGACAGCGCGGAGGCCGGGTGCGGCGGCGCCGCCCGCACGGCTTCGGGGGCCCTGGAGGGCCTCCCGCTGGCTGCGGAGACCGGGGCTCCGCATACGGCGCCCCGGACAGTGCAGGACCCCGGAACCGGCGCAGGGGTTCCGGGGTCCGGTCGGTGGGCGGGGCGGGCCGGGGGCGGCCCGGCGTCCCGCCGGGGGTCAGACGCGGCGCAGTACGGCCACCACCTTGCCGAGGATGGTCGCGTCGTCACCCGGGATCGGCTCGTAGGCCGCGTTGTGCGGGAGGAGCCACACATGGCCGTCCTCCCGCTTGAAGCGCTTGACGGTCGCCTCGCCGTCGAGCATCGCCGCCACGATGTCGCCGTTCTCGGCGACCGGCTGGCGGCGGACCGTGACCCAGTCGCCGTCGCAGATCGCGGCCTCGATCATGGAGTCACCCACGACCTTCAGCACGAACAGCTCACCGTCACCGACGAGCTGCCGGGGCAGCGGGAAGACGTCCTCGACGGATTCCTCGGCGAGGATCGGGCCACCGGCGGCGATCCGGCCGACCAGAGGGACGTACGACGCGGCGGGCTTGCCCGCGGTGTCCGTCGGCTGCACGGAGGCGGCCTGGTCGGAGCCCCGCACCTCGTAGGCGCGCGGGCGGTGCGGGTCACGGCGCAGGAAACCCTTGCGCTCCAGCGCCATGAGCTGGTGCGCGACGGAGGAGGTACTGGACAGCCCGACGGCCTGGCCGATCTCCCGCATCGACGGCGGGTAGCCCCGGCGCTGCACCGAGTCCCTGATGACCTCGATGACCCGGCGCTGGCGGTCGGTGAGTCCGGAGCTGTCCGCCCGGATGCCGGGAGGTCGCCCCGGCAGGGAGCGCTTGTGCGCCTCGGGATTCGTGGCTTCGTTCATCGCATGCACCGGCTCGATGCGGCCCTGGGAGCGGTCCTGGGCAGTGATGGCGGCACTGTCTGCGGTGGTGGTCACGTCGGCCCCTCTCGATGGTCTCCCTGCAGCACAACGGTAGATGCTTTCGAAAGGTTGCGCCAAACACACGTTCGAGTGAAAAATCGCGAATTGCGGTACGCGTTCTTTTGCTGACGTGTATGGGTCGCCACGCTTCCTGCCGGACAAACGGGCCATTTGTTGTACTCTTCACCGCCGAGGTCCCCGCCGGGGCGGCGGCCTCGCGGCGTGCGGACTCAGTCTGCCATCGTGGGCCTCGCGGTGTGTGAAGCGGCCCCGTCCTCTTCCGGAGTGGCACGCCCCCTCCGCGTATCCGGCACGCCTTCTCCTCAGGGGGCAGCCCGACGGACAGAACTCCCGAGCCCGTCTTCCCCCTTCCGCGTGCGACACGCGTGCCAGCCTGAATGTATGAGCCAATCCCCACATCTAGTGGTTGGATTGCGGCAGCAGCCCAGAAGTTGTGGTCCCCCCGGTCTCCGAGGCCCCCGCGATCGCCTATGCTGGTGCTGCTTCGTGAGGCCCCTGAGGCCCGACGAGGCCATTGAGTCTGCTGTGAGGAGGGTTGGGATCCATGCACTGCCCCTTCTGCAGGCATCCCGACAGCCGTGTCGTCGACAGTCGTACGACCGACGACGGCACGTCGATCCGCAGGCGCCGCCAGTGTCCGGACTGCTCCCGTCGTTTCACGACCGTGGAGACGTGTTCGCTCATGGTGGTCAAGCGGTCGGGAGTCACCGAGCCGTTCAGCCGCACCAAGGTCATCAACGGTGTGCGCAAGGCGTGCCAGGGACGGCCCGTGACCGAGGACGCCCTCGCCCAGCTCGGGCAGCGGGTCGAGGAAGCGGTGCGGGCCACCGGGAGCGCCGAGCTGACCACCCATGACGTGGGACTGGCCATACTCGGCCCGTTGCAGGAGCTGGACCTCGTGGCCTATCTGCGGTTCGCGTCCGTCTACCGGGCGTTCGACTCGCTGGAGGACTTCGAGGCCGCGATCGCGGAACTCAGGCGGGCGGAGCGGCCCGCCACGGACGACGGGGGCGGCGACGGGGCCGCCCCGGGGAGCCCGGAAGACGACAGCGGACGGACGGGGACCACGCAGGTGCCCGCGCCCGCTCCCGCCGCCGGCTGAGCAGCGGTCCGGCCCCGGGCGCGAGACCTGGGGACCGGTTCGGCCGGCGGCGATGAGAAGACCTGTTGCGGGCAGGTGAGTGGGCGCCCGCAGCATCAGACAGAACACCGTGCCACGGGAACAATCGGGGCACTTCAGGGCGTTTTCGCCCGTACAGGGAGGCGGCATGACAGAGACGGCGAGCGGTCCGGCACGGAGTTCCCGAGCCAAGGCGACCAAGCCCGGCAAGGGACTGCGGGTCGAGCGCATCCACACCACCCCTGGAGTCCACCCGTACGACGAGGTGGCCTGGGAGCGCCGTGACGTCGTCATGACCAACTGGCGCGACGGCTCGGTCAACTTCGAGCAGCGCGGCGTGGAGTTCCCCGACTTCTGGTCGGTGAACGCGGTCAACATCGTCACCAGCAAGTACTTCCGGGGTGCCGTCGGCACCCCGCAGCGCGAGACCAGCCTCAGGCAGCTGATCGACCGCATCGTGAAGACGTACCGGAAGGCCGGCGAGGACAACAAGTACTTCGCCTCGCCCGCCGACGCCGAGATCTTCGAGCACGAGCTGGCCTACGCCCTCCTGCACCAGATCTTCAGCTTCAACAGCCCCGTGTGGTTCAACGTGGGCACGCCCCAGCCGCAGCAGGTCTCCGCCTGCTTCATCCTGTCCGTCGACGACTCCATGGAGTCGATCCTCGACTGGTACAAGGAAGAGGGCATGATCTTCAAGGGCGGCTCCGGTGCCGGCCTGAACCTCTCCCGGATCCGCTCCTCCAAGGAGCTGCTCTCCTCCGGCGGCAACGCCTCCGGCCCGGTCTCCTTCATGCGCGGCGCCGACGCCTCCGCCGGCACCATCAAGTCCGGTGGTGCCACCCGTCGCGCCGCCAAGATGGTCGTCCTCGACGTGGACCACCCGGACATCGAGGACTTCATCGAGACCAAGGTGAAGGAGGAGGAGAAGATCCGCGTCCTGCGTGACGCGGGCTTCGACATGGACCTGGGCGGCGACGACATCGCCTCCGTCCAGTACCAGAACGCCAACAACTCGGTCCGCGTGAACGACGAGTTCATGGAAGCGGTCGAGAAGGGCGGCAAGTTCGGCCTGCGTGCCCGCATGACCGGCGAGGTCATCGAGGAGGTCGACGCCAAGGCGCTCTTCCGCAAGCTCGCCGAGGCCGCGTGGGCCTGCGCCGACCCGGGCATCCAGTACGACGGCGTCATCAACAACTGGCACACCTGCCCCGAGTCCGGCCGGATCACCGCGTCGAACCCGTGCAGCGAGTACATGCACCTGGACAACACGTCCTGCAACCTCGCCTCGCTGAACCTGATGAAGTTCCTCAAGGACGACGGCAAGGGCAACCAGTCGTTCCAGACCGAGCGCTTCCAGAAGGTCGTCGAGCTGGTCATCACCGCGATGGACATCTCGATCTGCTTCGCGGACTTCCCCACCGAGAAGATCGGTGAGAACACCCGCGCCTTCCGCCAGCTCGGCATCGGCTACGCCAACCTCGGCGCCCTGCTGATGGCCACCGGTCACGCCTACGACTCCGACGGCGGTCGCTCCCTCGCCGGGTCCATCACCTCCCTGATGACCGGCACCGCCTACCGCCGCTCCGCGGAACTCGCCGCGATCGTCGGCCCGTACGACGGTTACGCCCGCAACTCCGACGCGCACAAGCGCGTCATGAAGCAGCACGCCGACGCCAACGGCACGGCCGTCCGCATGGACGACCTGGACACCCCGGTGTGGGCCGCCGCCACCGAGGCCTGGCAGGACGTGCTGCGCCTCGGCGAGAAGAACGGCTTCCGCAACGCCCAGGCGTCCGTGCTCGCCCCGACCGGCACCATCGGTCTGGCGATGTCCTGCGACACCACCGGTGTCGAGCCCGACCTCGCGCTGGTCAAGTTCAAGAAGCTGGTCGGCGGCGGCTCGATGCAGATCGTCAACGGCACCGTCCCGCAGGCCCTGCGCCGCCTGGGCTACCAGGAGGAGCAGATCGAGGCGATCGTCGCCCACATCGCCGAGAACGGCAACGTGATCGACGCCCCCGGCCTCAAGCCCGAGCACTACGAGGTGTTCGACTGCGCCATGGGCGAGCGCGCCATCTCCCCGATGGGCCACGTCCGCATGATGGCCGCGATCCAGCCCTGGATCTCCGGTGCCATCTCCAAGACGGTCAACATGCCGGAGACGGCGACCGTCGAGGAGGTCGAGGAGATCTACTTCGAGGCCTGGAAGCTGGGCGTCAAGGCGCTCGCCATCTACCGCGACAACTGCAAGGTCGGCCAGCCGCTCTCCGCGAAGACCAAGGAGAAGGAGAAGGCCGAGGTCACGGAGAAGGCCGAGGAGACGATCCGTGCCGCGGTCGAGAAGGTGGTCGAGTACCGCCCGGTCCGCAAGCGCCTGCCCAAGGGCCGTCCCGGCATCACCACCTCCTTCACGGTGGGCGGCGCCGAGGGCTACATGACCGCCAACTCCTACCCGGACGACGGTCTCGGCGAGGTCTTCCTGAAGATGTCCAAGCAGGGCTCGACGCTCGCGGGCATGATGGACGCGTTCTCCATCGCCGTCTCGGTGGGCCTCCAGTACGGCGTGCCGCTGGAGACGTACGTCTCGAAGTTCACCAACATGCGCTTCGAGCCGGCCGGCATGACGGACGACCCGGACGTGCGGATGGCGCAGTCGATCGTCGACTACATCTTCCGCCGCCTGGCGCTGGACTTCCTGCCCTTCGAGACGCGCTCCGCGCTCGGCATCCACTCCGCCGAGGAGCGCCAGCGTCACCTGGAGACCGGCTCCTACGAGCCGACCGACGACGAGGTCGACGTCGAGGGCCTGGCCCAGTCGGCCCCGCGCGCCCAGGAGCTGAAGGCGGTCGCCGCGCCGAAGGCCGAGACCGAGGCGGCCAAGCCCGCCCCGAAGCAGGCCCACACCAGTGCCGAGCTGGTGGAGATGCAGCTGGGCATCCAGGCGGACGCCCCGCTCTGCTTCTCCTGCGGTACGAAGATGCAGCGGGCCGGTTCCTGCTACATCTGCGAGGGCTGCGGCTCGACCAGCGGCTGCAGCTGACGCGATGCGCCTCTGAGGCGTAGATCTCCTGCCCAGGGCGGTGGAGCCGTTTTCCCGGCTTCACCGCCCTCGGCGTCCCGGCCGCCACCCCGCCCAGGGGCTTGCCGCCGAAACGCCCGCCGTGGAATGCTCCAGGCCATGATCAACAGAATCGAGTCTCCCGCGCGCCGGTGAGCGTCACGTCAGGGGCCGGGAACGCCGGTGCCCCCACCTCACTGTTCCAGCACGCGCTGCGGCTTCACCGACTGACGCCGGACGCGCCTCTCTTCCGTGGCGGGGAACCTTTCCCTGACGCCGAAGGGCGTCCTCGCCGCCGGTCGGGGCTTCCGTACGACTCCGAAGCCGGAGCCACCCGGGCCGTCGAGATCCTTTCCGCCCACTTCGCGGACGACCGCGCTCCGTCGTTTCGGCTGGTCCGGGAACTGCGCGATCTCCCGTTCCCCTACCGGAGCGACGAACGCATCAAGGCCGTCGCTCTGCAGGCACCGGCGGCCCGGGTCCGGGAGGCCGGTCGCCTGCTGGTCCGGCACGGGACCGAGCCCACCTCCGTCGCCGTCGGACTCGCCCTGCTCACCGAGGTCGCCACAGCGCGGGACATCCCCCTCATCCAGACCATCGGGCTCCTGTCGGCGCCCTTCGGTTCCGCGGCGGTCATGGCTCTCGACCGCCTGCCGGGCGGCGTCGAGGCACTGATCTGGCTGGCGGAGCGGGTGACCGTCTGGGGCCGGGTCCACGCCGTGAACCGGCTTCTCCGGCGCGTGGGCGACCATCCGGCCGTCCGGCCCTGGCTGCTGCGCAGGGCCGTCGACGGGGATCACCTCAACGCCTACTTCGCGGCCGAGGTGGCCCGGGCGACCGCGCTCCACGAAGTCGTCGCGCGGTCCGGGGACGACGCCGAGGTCGTGGACCACGCGGGGCGGCTGCTCCATGTCATGAAGCACTGCGAGGGCATGGGGACCTCACTCCGCCAGTACGAGCACGCGGTCACGGTGATGGAGGCCCACGCCCGCCACATCAAGGTCCTGGGGCCGACACCCGAGCGTTATTTCACGGCGGCGAGCCTCGCCCAGTACCTGAGCACGCAGACACCCGCCTGGTCCGACGACCTGGCGGTGAGCGCGGGATGGGAACGGCTTCGGATGTCGTACCTCGACCTCACCGACCGCGCGGACTGGTGCCACGTCGCGCGCGAGGGACTCGCGGCCGGGGACTGGCGGATGACCTGGCTGGCGGGCTCCATGGCACCCGAACTCGACCTGCGTGCCTTCCGGGACGGCCGGGACGGCGAGCCGTGATCGTGTGCCGGGCGTGACGCGTGGGGGAGTCCACGCGGGCGGTGGCGCCGGGGGCACCCGTGCCACCGCCCGCCGTGTACCGCTCCCCGCCGTGCCGTCGCTCAGGCCCGGTGGGCCGCGCCCATTTCGCGGGTGAAGTCCGCCGGGTCGCCGTCGAAGCCCTGGACACCGGGGCGGAACTCCCAGGGCCCGGACCCTTCCCGTACGAACTCGCCGACGATCGCGGCCGTCGCGCCCAGCACGCCACCGAAGTCGTCCTCGGCCAGGACGTCGTAGCCCTCGCGGATGCGCAGCCCCGGGCTGCCCACCCCGGAGAAGGTCCGCGGGGCCTGCGACTGCTGGATGACGACACCGACCAGCACGCGCCCGTACCGCTCGTCCAGGCGGTCCAGTTCCAACGTCATGACCTCGTCGTACCCGAAGCCCTTGCCGTCCTGGCTGTCCCGGTTGAGCGTGATGGTGCCGTCGGGGGAGCGACTGTCGAAGTGCACCACGTAGGCGGGTTCGCCGTTCGGGGCGTCCGCCAGGTAGGGCGCGGCGACGAGATCGAGGTCGGTGGAGGGCTCTCCCGTCGGACTCGGATCCCACCGCAGCGCGATTTCGACCTTGCTGATCCCCTTGTTGAGGCCGTTCACCCGTTGTCCCCTTCCTCGTGACCGTCCTGCCGGCACCCCAACTGCCGCGTTTTTCCGGCAGATTGTCCATCCTGCCATGCACGCGCCGCCGGGCGCCGGGGTGCGGTCGATGCGAGGGCCAACGGTGTCGAGCTCCCTGGCCTTACGATGGCGCGGTGCTGGTCAAGTGGATTCGCTGCACCGTGGTGGACCGTCGGGGGTTCGAGCGGGCGCAGCGGAAGTGGGCGGGGCTTCTGGGGGAGCCGGGGTTTCGCGCGCAGGGCGGAGGCTGGAGCCGGGGGCGGCCGGACGTGGCGCACATCTTCTCGTTCTGGGAGAGCCGCGCCTTCTACGACTCCTTCATGGCCCGGTCCCACGACCGGCTCGCCTCCTCCCAGGCCGGCACCTTCAAGGACGCCCAGGTCAGGCTCTTCGACCACCGTTTCGACGTGAAGACGGGCTTCGAGCCCCGCTTCACCGACGCCGATCTGATCAGGGTCGCGCTGTGCCGCGTGCACGAGGAACGCGCCGAACACTTCGTCCTCATGCAGGAGAAGGTGTGGAACCCGGCGATGGCCGGATCGCCCGGCATGGTGCGGGGCCTGTTCGGGGAGGCACCGGGCAGCGAGTACATGATCCTGTCGATGTGGCGGTCGGCCGCCGAACACGGGAAGTACCGCACCGAGCGCGTGGAGCGACTGGCGCTGCGGGCCCAGACGGAGGCGGACGTCGCGGCCCTCGCGGGGGACATCGTCGACATGGAGTCCGCCTGGACGGTGTGAGACCGACGAGGCCAACGGCGGATCGCGCCGTGCGGACCGGCGGGCGTACGGGACGAACAGGTGTGACATATGCCGTACGGAACCCGCACGAGTGCCCGAAGTGCCGTCACCCGATCTAGGGTTTTGGCATGGCACGACCACGGCGCATCGTCCTTGTCCGGCACGGTGAATCAACGGGCAATGTTGACGACACCGTCTATGAGCGCGAACCCGATCACGCCCTGGGCCTCACCGAGCGGGGCAGGAAGCAGGCCGAGGCGACGGGCGAGCGGCTCCGTGACCTGTTCGGCCAGGAGCGTGTCAGCGTCTACGTGTCCCCCTACCGCCGGACGCTCGAGACGCTGGGCTCCTTCGGTCTCGATCCGGACCGGATACGCGTGCGTGAGGAGCCGCGACTGCGCGAGCAGGACTGGGGCAACTGGCAGGACCGCGAGGACGTACGGCTGCAGAAGGCCTATCGGGACGCCTACGGCCACTTCTTCTACCGCTTCGCCCAGGGCGAGTCCGGCGCGGACGTCTACGACCGGGTCGGGGGCTTCCTGGAGAGCCTGTTCCGCAGCTTCGAGGACCCGGACCACCCGCCGAACGTCCTCATCGTCACCCACGGTCTGGCCATGCGGCTGTTCTGCATGCGGTGGTTCCACTGGACCGTCGCGGAGTTCGAGTCCCTGTCCAACCCTGGGAACGCCGAGGTCAGGATGCTCGTTCTGGGGGAGAACGGGAAGTACGCCCTTGACCGGCCGTTCGAGCGGTGGCGTGATCCGGAGTCCCACGGGATCACGGGAATCACCGGATGACGCGATCGGATCACCGGACGATCTGATCACCGGATGACCCAGATCATGGGGGGTCACCGGATGGACGACGACATGTGCGAGGGCCGGCGGGCGCCGGATGGGAGAGTTGCGAGGCGATGACCACTGATCTGTCCGCCGAGGGGCGCCTGGAGCGCGCCCTGGCGAGCCTGCGCGGCCTGTCGGTGGGGGACGCGCTCGGCTCGCAGTTCTTCGTCCCGGTGAACTACCCGCTGCTCAAGCGCCGTGAACTGCCCGAAGGCCCCTGGCAGTGGACCGACGACACGGAGATGGCGTGCTCCGTCGTCACCGTCCTCGCCGCGCACCACCGGATCGACCAGGACGCCCTGGCGTACTCCTTCGCCCACCGCCACGACTTCGACCGGGGGTACGGCCCCGCGGTCAACCGGCTGCTGCGCCTGGTCCGCGAAGGCGGGGACTGGCGTGAACTGGCCGCCGACCTCTTCGACGGGCAGGGCTCGTGGGGCAACGGCGCCGCGATGCGGATCGCCCCGCTGGGCGCCTGGTACGCCGACGACCCCGAGCAGGCCACGCACCAGGCGGAGATCTCCGCCTACCCCACGCACCAGCACCGCGAGGCCGTGGTCGGCGCCATGGCGGTCGCGGCGGCAGCCGCACTTGCCGCCGCGCCGGACGGTCCTCCCGGCGCCGAGGCACTCCTCGACGGGGTCATCGGGCTGGTGCCCGCGCGGAGCGCGGTCGGCGCCGGACTGCGCCGGGCCCGCGACATGCTCGACTACAGCGACGCGACCACCGTCGCGGCCGTCCTCGGCTGCGGGCGGCGTACGACCGCGCACGACACCGTGCCCTTCGCGATCTGGTCCGCCGCCCGCTCCCTGGGCGACTACGAGCGGGCCTTCTGGACGACCGCACAGGTGGGCGGGGACGTCGACACCACCTGCGCCATCGTGGGCGGGGTGCTGGCCGCAGGGGCGGCGGGGGCGCCGCCCGCGGAGTGGGTCGAGCGGGTGGAACCGTTGCCCGAGTGGGTACGGGTCGGGGGCTGAGACTCCGGTCGGCTGTTCCGGAGCGGGTCCTTTTTCCCAACTCTCCGTATGTGTCGGGAACTCTCCGTGACCGGCCGGCCGTTGTCGGTGTGTCCGCTGCGGGTGGTGTGAGGTCCTGAGGTCCTGAGGGAGGCTGACACGTGTAGGCGTGCCGCGGGCGCGGGTGCGGGGCGTTCGTCGGAAGGGGGAGGTGGGGCCGCATGACGGAGTGGACGGGCGTACTGCTCACTCTGGGTGCCTTGGGCGTCCTGCGTGCCCTGTCGCTCCGGCGCGCGGGCCGGCCCGGCGTTGCCCGGCCGACCCCCGTGAAGTCGGCCGGAACGTTGCCGGGCCGGATGCCTAGGGCGGTCCTCCCGCCGGCGATGTCGGCCGCGTCAGTCGCGTCAGCCGATCCCGGGTCCGGCCGAACCGGACAGCGCCTCCAGGTCGCTCTTGCGGACCCGGATGACGAGCCAGGCGACGGCCAGGGCCAGCACCGCCATCGCGGCGGCCGGGACGAAGGCCGAGGAGATGCCCTCCGCGAGCACCTCGTGCCCCCAGGGCGCGGGAAGCTGCTGGGTCTGGGCGAACTCCGCCTTCTGCTGCGCCGTCCCCTCGGCGAGGAAGTCCGGCACCTGCTTCTCCGCCTCGTCCCGGCTGGCGGTGCCGAACACCGTGGTCAGCAGGGCCAGGCCCACCGATCCGCCCACCTGCTGGGTGGCGTTGAGCAGGCCGGAGGCCGCACCGGCCTCGTGCTGAGCGACCCCGGAGACCGCGGTGAGCGTCAGCGTCACGAAGTTCAGGCCCATGCCCAGGCCGAAGATGAGCATCGGTCCGAGGATCCCGCTGACATAGGAGCTGTCCGAGCTGATCAGCGTCTGCCAGGCCAGACCGGTCGCGGCGAGGGTCGAACCGATGATCATGAAGGGCTTCGGCCCGAACACCGGGAGGAACCGCTGCGACACCCCCGCTCCGATGGCGATCACGACCGTCACCGGCAGGAAGGCGAGACCGGCCTCGATCGGGGTGTAGCCGAGCACGTTCTGCACGAAGAGGACGATGTAGAAGAACATGCCGAACATCGCCGCGGCGAGGCTGAGCATGATCACATACGTGCCCGAGCGGTTGCGGTCGGCGAACATCCGCAGTGGGGTGATCGGCTCCTTGGCGCGGGACTCGATCAGCGCGAAGCCCACCAGCAGGATCACCGAGGCGACGAACGAGCCGATGGTGACGCTGTCCCGCCAGCCCTCTTCCGCGGCGCGGATGAAGCCGTAGACGAGTGTGGCCATACCGGCCGTCGAGGTGACCGCCCCCGCGATGTCGAAGCGGCCGGTGTGCCGTTCGGACTCGTTGATGTACATCGGCGTGAGGACGGCGATCAGCAGGCCGATCGGGACGTTGACGAAGAGCACCCACCGCCAGTCGAGCCACTCGGTGAGCATGCCGCCCGCGAGCAGGCCGATGGCGCCGCCGCCCGCCGAGACCGCGGCGAAGACGCCGAAGGCGCGGTTGCGCTCGGGCCCCTCCGGGAACGTGGTGGTGATGAGCGCCAACGAGGTCGGCGAGGCGATCGCACCGCCCACGCCCTGCAGCACACGCGCCGCGAGCAGCTGCCAGGGCTCCTGGGCAAGCCCGCCGAGCAGCGAGGCGACGGTGAAGAGCAGGATGCCGCTCATGAAGACGCGGCGGCGGCCGAGGATGTCACCGGCCCGGCCGCCGAGCAGCAGCAGACCGCCGAAGGTCAGGGTGTAGGCGCTGACCACCCAGGTGAGATCGGTGGTGCTGAACTGCAGTGCATTCTGGATGTGCGGGAGCGCGATATTCACAATCGTCGCGTCGAGTACGACCATGAGTTGGCAGGCCGCGATGACGGCGAGCGCGATGCCGGGGCGCCCTGGCCGGCGAGCCGCACCCGGCTTCGGGTCCTGAAGCAAAGGAGAGGTGGTCACTATGGGTCCCCCACGAGTGAGTTAGTGAACGAGCGCGTTCACTGTTGCGCCAACCGTAGAAGCCCCCGACAGTGAACGCAACCGTTCACTGAGAGGTCGCCGCCTGGCGTGTCCCCCTTCGGCGTCGCGTGGCGAGTGCTTCATCCCCGAATGTCCGCTTCCTCTGCTCAGTGGAGAGAGTCCGATGGTTACTTCGAGCTGGGCGGACGCCCACGCTCAGACGGCAGCCTCCCGTCGCCGTGGCGCCGTACTGGAACGCGCGATCCTCGAGTCCGCGCTGGACCAGCTCAGTACGGTCGGCTGGAACGGCCTGACGATGGAGGGTGTCGCCGCCGGCGCCCAGACCGGAAAGGCCGCCGTCTACCGCCGCTGGCCCTCCAAGGAGGACCTCGTCGCGGACGCCCTGAGGGCCGCGCTGCCCGAGTTCGACAAGGCGCCCGATCTGGGAAGCGTGCGTGCGGACCTGTTGGAGCTGTGCCGCCGGGCCCGGGATGCGATGTTCTCCCGGCCGGGCTTCGCTTTGCGTGCGGTCATTCACGAGTGCGACACCGCGGAGGCCGAACGCTTCCACGCGGTGATCTTCAGCGGAGTCGTCGAGCCGACTCTGACCATGCTCCGCGAGGTGATCGAGCGCGGAATCGAGCGGGGAGAGGTGCGCGCCGACGCGGCCAACGGCTACGTGATGGACGCCGTGCCGGCGATGATGATGTACCGCTCGAAGATGTGCGGCAGTGAATGGTCCGACGTGGATCTGGAGCAGATGATCGACCAGTTGATGGTCCCGCTGCTGCGGCCGCGCGGCGCCTGATCCGCCCGCCGGTCCCGGTGACGGCCGCGCTGAGGGAACCGGGGTGTCGCGCGCCGAACCGGGCGGCGTACGCTAAGGGCGCCATGCCGTACGAACCACCTACTCACACCGTCGAGCGCTCACTCCGCGCCACGACCGGAGCGAAGATCGTTGCAGGTGTCGACGAGGTGGGGCGTGGTGCGTGGGCCGGCCCGGTCACCGTCTGCGCGGCGATCACCGGACTGCGCCGTCCCCCCGAGGGGCTCACCGACTCCAAGCTCCTCACCGTCAAGCGCCGCACGGAACTCGCCGAGATCCTGCGGAGCTGGGTGACGTCGTACGCCCTGGGGCACGCGTCGCCCGAGGAGATCGACGACATGGGGATGACCGCCGCGCTCCGGCTGGCGGCCTGCCGTGCGCTGGAAGGGCTTCCGGTCCGGCCCGACGCGGTCATCCTCGACGGCAAGCACGACTATCTCGGCTCGCCCTGGCAGGTCCGGACGGTCATCAAGGGCGACCAGTCGTGCGTGGCCGTGGCGGCCGCGTCGGTCATCGCCAAGGTCCAGCGCGACAAAATGATGGCCGAACTGGGCCTCGACCATGCAGACTTCGCTTTCGCGGACAACGCCGGGTATCCGTCCCCCGTGCACAGGGCCGCGCTGGAGGTCCGGGGACCCACCCCGTACCACCGGCTGTCGTGGGCGTATCTTGATGCGCTGCCCCAGTGGCGGCACCTCAAGAAGGTCCGCACCTGGACGGAAGGGCGCGTTCCGGCGATCGAAGGTCAGCTCGGCTTCGACTTCTGACGGACCGCTCGCACTGATGTGCCACCCGGCGGCGCCAACCGTGCCAACGTTTGATAAAAATCAGCTCATGCCTCTCATTCCCGAGGAGCCTCAGATTCACGAGAGTGCCCAGGGTCCCCGCACCGCGCCGACCCCCCGTCCCGTACCCGGTCCCCGCCCCGCGGCTTCGTCGCGTCCCGGTCGTCCCGGCCCGCCGCGGCCGGCGCCTCCGGCGCAGCGCACGTCGCGAGAGGCGGCTCCCGCGGCCAAGCCCGGACCCTCGGGTCCGTCCGCCGCAGCCAACGGTCCGCAGATCCAGCTGATCCCGGCCTCCGCCGAGGGGGCGCTCGACGCCGCCGAGGAAGCCGTCGACCTGCTCCTGGACTCGGGTCGCGCCCCCGGCGACGTGCTGGTGATCACCACCGGTGAGCCGCATCCGTGGGCGACCCACGAACTGTCCTTCGGCGAAGCCTCCTACTGGGCCCAGCACGACGCCGGCGACGACGTCTTCTACACGGACGCCAAGGTGGCGGACCGTGCCAAGACCCGTCCCGTCGTGGTCGTCGCCGCCAACGGCGGCCCCGAACCGGCGACCGCCTCCGCACTGAAGGCGGCCCACGCCCGGGCCGGAGCCCTGCTGATCGTCTGCGGTGACCCACAGCGCATCAACTCGGTTCTGGGCACCGGAGTCTGAGCCGACGCCACCGCGTCGGCACGCCGGTGCCCCGGGTACGCCCGAGCACCGGCGGTCGCGTGGACGCGTGCCGCTGGATCTTCGGCGTGCACGGGTACGGGCCTGTGCCCGTGGCCGCGGGTGTGGGTGTGCCCGTGTCCGGTGGGCCGATGGCCGGAGCGCCGGGCGTTGGCGTGCTCGTGCGTCGTGGTGTCCGCGTGGGGCGCCCGGTCGTGCGGGAACCGGCGCGTTCGGTTCTTGTGACGGGCCAGGCGCACGCCACGGTCCGCCACGGCACGGAAGCGGCATATCGTTCCGCAGTCGGGCACGCCGCGTATGCGGCGAGCCCTACGCGCGGTTCGTCGAGCGTGTGGTTTCCCGAGCGTGTGGTTTGCCTGCCGTATGGGTTCGCCGAACGGGTCGTTGGTGCCGCATGCATGGTGGCCGGGTGTGTAGGCCGAACCGCGTGACCTCAGCGGGCCGCCGCGCGCCGCAGCACCTCCGACGCCGCCCCGCCCGTGCGGGGGATCCTCGGCGGTGCCTCGGACATGGCGACCGGTTCCGGCGCCGAGTCGGCGCTCGGGTGGCGGCCACCCCGCCCTTCGCCGAGGACCTGCCATCCGTCTCGGGTCAGCGTGATGTACGCACCGCAGCGCAGGCCGTGAAGGGTGCAGGCGTCCCGCAGCCCCCACATCCACGCCCCGTCCTCCTCGGTCCACCGGGCATCGCCGTCACGGCAGTAGAGCAGCACGGCGGTGCGCACCGGGGTACGGCGCCGCAGGTCGTGGGGGATGACCCGGCGCAGCTGGGCCAGCAGCGCGTTGCGGAACATCCAGCCGTCGGCGGTGGTCGTGGTGCGCCGGGTGAACGACGCGCTCGCGCGCAGGCGTTCGTCCGGATCGAGCACGGCGACGACCGCGGTCGCCGGGCCGGGACGATGCCGGGCATGCAGCCCGCTGACGACCTCGCGTGGACTGCGCAGCAGCGGAATTCCCGCGGCCGCCCACTCCGCAGGCTCGAGCAGACGGTTGGCGGATGCGGCGGACGTCGACAGCGATGCCGCCGAGGACGGAGCGAATCCGAAGGTCACGGTCCTCCCTTCGGCTACGCCCACACTGCGGGCGGGTCGGATTCGGGGGAGCGCGCGCAACAGAGCCCTACCTGGTCGGCGGGCGAGCCGTGCGGGTGCGTAGTTCAATTCTTCCTGTCGAACTTGGATGCGGCAACGAGCAATTGGGGCAGGGGACCGGTATCGGTGGATCCGCGGCTAATATCCCCACCTCTGGAGTGGGCGCGACGGGTCAGCCCTGTACGGCCGGCCCGCACGGCCGACCTGCTGGTAGTAGGAGATCGGGGAGGACGGCGACCCCAGATGCACCACGAAACCCAGGTCCGGCTTGTCGAATCCCATACCGAGGGCGGAGGTCGCGACAAGAGCCTTCACCTTGTTGGCGAGCAGGTCCTCCTCGGCCTGCTGCCGGTCGGCGTTCTCCGTCCGGCCGGTGTAGGAGGCGACGGTGTGCCCGCGGCGGCGCAGGAAGGCGGTGACCTCCTCGGCGACGGCGACGGTCAGCGTGTAGGTGATGCCCGACCCGGGGAGCTGGTCCAGGTGGTCGGCGAGCCAGGCCATGCGGTGCGCGGCGTCCGGCAGGCGCAGCACGCTCAGGCTCAGGCTCTCCCGGTCCAGCGGACCCCGGAGCACCAGCGCGTCCGAGGTGCCGCCCGTGCCCAGTTGGTCGGCGACGTCGGCGGTCACCCGAGCGTTGGCCGTGGCGGTCGTGGCGAGGACGGGCACCCCTTCCGGGAGATCGCTCAGCATCGTCCGCAGCCGCCGGTAGTCGGGGCGGAAGTCGTGGCCCCAGTCGGAGATGCAGTGCACCTCGTCGACCAGAGGAGGCCGGTCGCCGCGGCCAGTCGGGGCAGCACCTGGTCGCGGAAGTCGGGGTTGTTCAGCCGCTCGGGGCCGCAGAACTGGGACGGCATTCACATTCCAGGCGCATCTGGGGCCCTGACCTGGACAAACGTGTCGATCGAGGGTGGTCGTGACCGGGCACTCGACCTTGGCCATCCTCGATCAGTGCGTGGCCGTCGGACCTTACGTGAGATGTCCGGCACGCTGAGTGAAGTGGCTGATTGTCCTTGCGATCGGGTTGCATGGGGGCATGGACAACCTGGAGCTCCGCACTGAAGCCGACGCCATTCTCGCTGAGCTCGTCGGTGACCCCGGGGGTTCGGCGCGGCTACGGGAAGACCAGTGGCAGGCGGTGGCGGCTCTGGTGGAGGAGCGCCGGCGCGCACTGGTGGTGCAGCGCACCGGCTGGGGCAAGTCGGCGGTGTACTTCGTTGCTACCGCTCTGCTGCGCCGGCGCGGCTCCGGTCCCACGGTGATCGTCTCGCCGCTGCTGGCATTGATGCGTAACCAGGTCGAGGCGGCGGCGCGGGCCGGTATCCGGGCACGCACGATCAACTCGGCCAACCCGGAGGAGTGGGACGCCATCCACGAGGAGGTCGAGCGAGGCGAGACCGACGTTCTTCTCGTAAGTCCGGAACGCCTTAATTCTGTGGATTTTCGCGATCAGATGCTGCCCAAGCTCGCGGCCACGACCGGTCTGCTGGTGGTCGATGAGGCGCACTGTATCTCCGACTGGGGCCACGACTTCCGGCCTGACTACCGACGGCTGCGGGCGATGCTTGCTGAGCTTGCCCCCGGCGTGCCGGTGCTGGCCACGACGGCGACGGCCAACGCGCGGGTCACTGCGGATGTTGCCGAGCAGTTGGGTACGGGCGCCGGTGAGGCCCTGGTGCTGCGGGGCCCGCTTGAGCGCGAGAGCCTGCGGCTGGGTGTGGTCCAGCTGCCGGACGCCGCGCACCGCATGGCCTGGCTTGCCGAACATCTGGACGAGCTGCCGGGTTCGGGGATCATCTACACGCTGACGGTGGCCGCGGCCGAGGAGGCCACCGCCTTCCTGCGGCAGCGCGGCTTCCGGGTCGCCTCCTACACGGGGCGTACGGAGAACGCCGACCGGCTGCAGGCCGAGGCCGACCTGCTGGAGAACCGGGTCAAGGCGCTGGTCGCTACCTCGGCGCTGGGGATGGGCTTTGACAAGCCGGACCTGGGATTCGTGGTGCACCTCGGCTCGCCGTCCTCGCCGATCGCCTACTACCAGCAGGTGGGGCGTGCGGGTCGCGGTGTGGAGCACGCCGATGTGCTGCTGCTGCCGGGCAAGGAGGACGAGGCCATCTGGCGCTACTTCGCCGATACCGCCTTCCCGGCCGAGGAACAGGTCCGCCAGACCCTCTCGGCCCTTGCCGGCGCCGGACGGCCGCTGTCCGTGCCGGCCCTGGAAGCCGTGGTCGACCTCCGGCGCACCCGTCTGGAGGCCATGCTCAAGGTGCTCGACGTGGACGGGGCGGTCAAACGGGTCAAGGGCGGCTGGATCTCCACCGGTGAGCGGTGGGTCTACGACTCCGAGCGGTACGCCTGGGTGGCGCGGCAGCGGGCCGCCGAGCAGCAGGCCATGCGCGATTATGCGAGCACGCCCCAGTGCCGCATGGAATTCCTGCGCCGACAGCTGGACGACGAGGGGGCGACCGCCTGCGGCCGCTGCGACAACTGCACGGGAGCCTGGGCCGACTCTTCCGTCTCGGCAGAGATGCTGACGGGGGCGGCGAAGGAACTGGACCGCCCAGGGGTGGAGGTTGAGCCCCGCCGGATGTGGCCGACCGGGATGCCCGCACTGGGCATCGACCTCAAGGGGCGTATCCCCGCCGGCGAGCAGTGCTCCACCGGACGCGCCCTGGGGCGGCTCTCGGACATCGGCTGGGGCAACCGACTGCGCCCGCTGCTGGCCGAGAACGCTCCCGATGGTCCGGTCCCCGACGATGTCCTGCGGGCCGCGGTGGCGGTTCTCGCCGACTGGGCGCGCTCCCCGGGCGGCTGGGCATCCAACGTCCCGGAAGCCTCCGCCCGGCCGGTGGGAGTCGTCGCCGTGCCGTCCCTGGCCCGCCCGCAACTGGTCGGCTCCCTCGCCCAGGGAATCGCGACCATCGGCCGCCTGCCCTATCTGGGCACGCTGACGTACACCGGGCCGAACGGCGCGCACGCGGCACGTCGCAGCAACTCCGCCCAACGGCTCCGGTCACTGGCCGCTGCCTTCACCCTCCCCGAGGACCTGGGCGGCGCCCTGGCCGGTGGGCCCGTCCTGCTCGTGGACGACTACACCGACTCCGGCTGGACCCTCGCGGTTGCCGCTCGCCTGCTGAGGCAGGCGGGGGCTGGACAGGTACTCCCGCTGGTACTTGCTTCGGCGGGCTGACTGTCCTGTCCGGCCTGTAACCGGCGTAATGCTCGACTCGCCAGCCGCTACCTGCGGCTGCGCCTGGTAAAGGGCCTCTGACCTGTGTCGGAGGTGCTTTCTCTCAAACAGCGGTGAGAGTCCACGACAGATGTCGGCGTTCTGTGAAACCGTGGTTCTGGACCACTTTCAGTGCAGGGGCCACGGAGGGTCACCACAACCGCGATCATGAACGCTCGTGGGTGATGTGTTCCTACAGGACCTTTGGTTTCGCCAGGTCGAAGGCATAGTGATCGAAGACGTGGTGGCGACGACGAGTTGATCATTGTGCGGGCCCGCACATCGGCGGAGCGGGCCGCATGCCCCGCCTGCGGGACGATGTCGGGCAGGGTGTACTGAGCTGCACTGATCTTCGTGGAGTCCCTGAAGTCTGGGTCTGTTTCGATTTAGGCGAAAAAGAACTACCAGCAGTGCCAGCACCCCGTAAGTACCCCGATGAGCTCCGCGAGCGTGCCGTTCGCGAGATCCGCTCGACCGGTCGTCTCGTTGCGCAAGGCCGCCTCGGTTTTTCTGCCCAGGAGATCGACCGTCCCCGGACGAGGCCGCGCAGGTGACCGACCACCTGCGCGAAGGCTTCGAGGTCGATCCCGTCTGCCGGGGTGGGCTGGCAGGCCGCCACCCACATGCGCGACCTGCCACTGGACGCGCTGGAGACGGCGCCATGGCGCCAGAAGATTGCTTGCCGGTGGTGAGGTCCTTCCTCCAGCGCACGACTTGTAGTGCCTGGCGTGCGTCGGGGTAGTCGAGGTGGGCGAAGGCGGTGGTCTTCAGCCGCCGGTCTCCAGGCGGTGGTGGGCCCGGGTGCGGTCGTAGTGGTCGAGTGTGATCTCGCGCCAGGGCAGGCGGCGGATGCGGTGGAAGAGGCCGGGATGGTTGGCCTTGACCTGGGCGATGTAGCGGGCACCGCGCTCGCGGAGGTAGGTGACGTGAGCGTGCTGGGTGTGCAGCGCGTCGGCGGTGATGATCGTGCCGGTCAGGTCGACGTTGTCCAGCAGGGGCTGGAAGGCGGAGATCTCGTCGCTCTTGTGGGCGACCTGGCACTGGGTCAGGACGTGACCGGTGTGGTCCATCGCGGCGAGCAGGGTGACGTGCCCGGTGACGGGGGTGCGTGAGCCGCGCAGGGCCTTGCCGTCAACGGCGATCGCCCGCAGTCGGGGCCGGCCGGGGTGGCGCGGGCGGCGAGGAAGTCGCCGATCGCCTGGTCCAGGGCGTCGCCGTCGAGTTGGACGAGCAGGCGGCGCATGGTGTGGGGGTGCGGGACGGACACGGTGCCGGAGAGCGGGTCTTGGTGGGGAAGCCGAGATCCCGGCAGGCCCACGCGGGGACGTCGCTGATCCATTCCGCGATCGCGGTGAGTGAGCGGGCACCGGCCAGGACACTCGCTGCGTCCGCCCCCGCCCGAACCGGCATGTCCACTCCATAGACGGGCCAGCACGGCACTCCGGGCGAAACGCGATCATGCAACGGCCCCTGGTGAGGAACCTCCCCTAGTAGTGGGGCGCTTAACCGAGTAATTTAGATTATGAGTGAAATCTATCACGTGGACGATGTGATGCGAGGGCTTACATAATGGACTCGCACGCCCTTCCCCAAACACACCCTGCTCTATGAGTTCGAATGACCCTGCCGTCGCTGTTGCTGGTGCCCGGAGCGTGGCACAAACCCGCGCATCTTCAACTCCTGGCTCCGCGCGTTGCCACCCGTTGGGTGAGCAGGAGATTCATCGTGACCTGGTTCTTCACGGACGAGCCCGAAGTATTTCGATCCGAGGCGGGTGCCCTTGTCGCCGCACGGCCCGACCTGCACACCATGCTGCTGTCCGGACGCGACACCATCGAGCGTCTGCGCCCGGGCGAGACGACGCCGCCCAGCGTGCTGGGCTGGGGGCGCGAGGAGGATGAACCCGCGAGGGCAGCCGCCTTTGTGTGGATGCCACCACATCCGTTGCACGGAGCCGCCTTTCCGTGGCCGCGGCGACGCCGCGAGCCCGGCCGGCGAGCCGCTGTAGGGGCGTTTCGGATTCGTCGAGGTCTCGCGGTACCGCCTCTTCACCTTCCCCGCCTAGGTCTTTGGTCGGCGTCCCGGCCGGGCTCGCGCGCCGTGACGCGGGCGCACGGAGATGAGGAGTGAGGTAGATGGCGTCCACCGCAGCGCCTTCCGATCTGGAACTGACCCTGGAAGCCCAGCGCGGAGACGTCGCGGCTCTGGGCCTGGTACTGACACGACATCAAGGGCGGATGCTCGGCGTGGCGGTCAGTCTGCTGGGGTACGGCCCCGACGCGGAAGATGCAGTGCAGGACGCCGCGGTCATAGCCATTGGCCGAATAGGCGAGGTACGAGATCCCGCGGCGGTGGGCGCATGGCTTCGGATGATCGTGCGCAACCTGTGCCGCGCCCGCCTTCGCGCGCCTGGCGATATCCCCACCGAATGGGTCCCCGCATCTACGAGCGCCACACCGACCCCTGAGCAGATCCTCGATCGGCACGCGGCGCGTGACTGGATCTGGCAGGCACTGGAGACACTCCCGTCCGCCCATCGTGTGGCGCTCATGCTTCGGTACTTCAGCAGTGTCGCATCGTACGAACACATGGCGGAGATCTGCGAGGTCCCCATAGGCACGGTACGTAGCCGTCTCAGCAACGCGAGGGCGAAGCTGGCGGGAGCGCTCCTGGAGACGGCCTCGGCGACCTACGGTGATGCCGCCAGGCTGACCAAGATCCGACAGCAAGAGGGCAGGGAGATCCTGGAGGCCGCCCACCAGGGTGATTTCGGCCGAGTGCTTGACGAACGGTGGTCGTCCGACGCACTGACGATCGCTTCGGACGGGCGTCGGCTAGGAACAACCTCCCTGCTACGCTCCATGGAGGCGGACCTTGCGGCGGGTGTGCGTGGGAGGCTCGGTCATGTGGTCGCCGGGTGCGCCGAGACCATCTTCGAGATCGATCTCATCAGCCCCGATGATGATCCTGAGCACTGCCCGCCCTCGGTGCTGTGGCTCGTATCCTACCGGGGTCCCCTGATTCAGCGGCTCCGCCTCTTCCACCCCCGCAAGTCCTCGGCCCCCAGTGTCGACGCTCCCGTCCCGCCGTCGTGAGCTCCTGGGAGGTTGGCCGCGGACCCTCACGCGGTGTCCGGTGGGAGGGAGCGCTGGGCCGACGGGCCACGCCGCGCACAGTTGGGAAACGAACGGCCCAGAGCGCCAGAGTCCGCGCTCTCCCGCCGGGATCTGACAGCGTGGTGCTGATCACAGCAGCGGATCTGAACTCTCCGCCGGGCTCCACCATCTTGTCGGTGTCCTCACCCCCGGCCGCCTTCCGGCGCGCCACCGACATCATCCCAGGAGACTTCGGTGCCCCAGCCTTCCACCACGTTCCAATCCCCCACCGTTGACCCCCTTGACCTCCCCGAAATGTTGCGGCCCGCGATCGAAGCAGCCGCAGACGAGTCAGAGCGGTGTGGCGACATACCGGCGCAGCTGTACGCAGAGCTCCGGGATGCGGGCGCGTTCCGGTTGCTCACCCCTCGGGAGCAGGGGGGCCTCGAGACGCCGCTCACCACCACCATGAAGGTCTACGAGGCGTTCGGCCGCATCGACGCCTCGGTCGCGTGGATCGTGTGGAACGCGAACTTCGGCTGCCTTGGCGCGCTGCTCCCCGAGTCCGGGGTCGCCCGGCTATGGGCTGCGGGCGAACCGGCCTTTGCGAACTCCGGCATGCCCGGCCGGGCAAAGCGGACGGACGGGGGTTTCCGTATCTCCGGCCGGTGGCGGATCGTGAGCGGGGTGCACCGTGCCGAGTGGGTGTCCCTGGTTGCGATCGTCATGGACGGCGACATGCCCGCGACGAACAGCAGCGGCGGACCTGATGTCCGCTTCTTCCTTACGCACAAGAACGCGCTGACCGTGCTGGACACCTGGAACGTCAGTGGCATGCGGGGTTCCGGCAGCCACGACGTCGTCGTCGAGGACGCCTTTGTGCCCGACGAGCTCGTGGCTCCGGTGGACCTACCGTCCCGGATCGACCGCCCGCTGTATCGGGGGTATCCCCAATCGCTCGTGGTACCCGGCTGCACGGCGATCGTGCTCGGCGTCGCGCAAGCCGCCATTGACGAAATGGTGCGGATGGCACCGGGCAAAAAGGACCCCTCGGGGAAGGCGCTCTCCGAGCAACACCGGGCGCGGGTCGCGCTCGCACGGTCGGACACGTCCCTCCGCGCCGCGCGGTTGCTTCTCCACTCCGTCCTGGGGGACCTCCAGGCAGTCGCGGAGTTGGGAGGGACGGTCAGCACCGAGCAGAAGAGCGACTTGTGGGCCGCCATGGCACACGCCGCACAGGTGTGCCGGAAGGTTTTGGTCGACATGTACGAGTTGGGCAGCTCCGCCTCGATCTACCGAAGTGAAGCCTTGGAGCGGATATTCCGTGACGGCATGGTCGCGCTCCAGCACGCGAACCACTCCGCAAAGCACTTCGAATCGGTGGGAGCCGTACTTTTCGGGGACGCACCGCTGAGCGGGTTCTAGTGTTGTCTCAAGTTCGCTTAGCCTCGTCTTGCATGAGGGGCCGTCAGCTTGCTGACGGACCCTTTCGGCTCGTTCGGGCCGAGATTCCCGCGCGTGGGCAGGCTGGTGGTCCGTCTGTCGCGTCGGGTGGGCGCCGGGTTCCACGGTTCCGGTCGGGGTGGTGCTGCTCGAAGGGACGGGAAGCTGCTGGTCAGCCTGGGTTCGGCAGGGCCGCGAGCCGTTGCAGGGCTTGGGTGATCAGGTCGGTCCAGGGCCAGTGGGCCGCGAGGCGGAGGATGCGGCGCCGACCGGTGGTGACGAGTTGTGCGGCGGTGGAGAACAGTCGGAGCCTCAGCCGGCGGGGTTCCCACCGACGGACGTCACCGGTGAGAGCGAGCATCGGCATCCACGCGAGGAGATCGAGAGCGATTTGGACGATCTCCTGCCAGATCTGATTCTGTGCGGCGTCGTGGAGGGGCAGGTTGCGCCGGTGGCCCGAGCGGCCCGGATGCGGTCCTCGGCTCGTGCGCGCTGGCGGTGCCGCAGCTCCAGTGCGGCGATTGGGGTGCCACGTGAAGTGCGTCGGGGACATTACCTACCTGCCGGTGGGCGACGGCGAGTACCTGTATCTGGCGACGGTGATCGACTGCTTCTCGCGCCGTCGGGTGGGCTGGTCGGTCGCCGGCCACATGCGCACCTCGCTCGTCACCGACGCACTCCGGGCCGCCGAAGCGACCCGCGGCAGCCTGGCCGGCGCGGTGATCCACAACGATCACGGGGCGCAGTACACCTCTCGGGAAGTCGCCAATGTATGTGGGGAGTCGGGGGTACGGCAGTCCATGGGCGCGGTCGGCACGAGCGCGGACAACGCACTCGCCGAGTCGTTCAACGCTGCCCTCAAACGCGAGACGCTCCGTGGCGCCCGCCGCTTCGACGGGGCCCGCGCCTGCCGCCTGGCGGTCTTCCGCTGGACCACCCGCTACAACACCCGCCGACGGCACTCGGCGAACGGACATCAGGCACCGAACGTCTACGAGCAGCAGTCAGCTACCCTGACACTCGCCGCACAACAACACGAACGGGTGTCCACTCTTCGGGGGCAAGGCCCGTACGGACGGACACCCCGTGGCAGGAGATCCCCTCACTGTTCGGCCGGCGAGCCACTCTCCAGACTGCTGGACCCGTTGGCGCGAGTCCGGCCTCCAGGAGCATGCGATGGACGTGCTGGCGACTACGCAGGGCACACGACTCCCTGATCCCGGTGCACCGAAGTTCCGGATCCGGTGTCTGATCCAACCGCTGACCATCCTGGAGTCCGAAGGTCACCCCGATGACGTAGCCGCTCGGGGCTCACCAGCAGGACATCGACGTCCCCCGCCTCGATCTCCGCCTGGATGGTGTCCAACTCCTCGCTGTTGGAGGAGTTGATGGTGCGGGCGCGGACCCCGGCCCTGGCCGCCGCGTCGACCTGGTTGCGCATCAGCGCCGGCAGCGGGGAGACGATCACGGTGGGTCCGCTGCCCTGGGCCCGCAGGAGCGCGGTCGCCACGAAGTACACCGCTGACTTGCCCCAGCCCGTGCGCTGGACGACCAGGGCCCGTCGCTTGTCCGCGACCAGCGCCTCGATCGCCCGCCACTGGTCGTCGCGCAGCCGGGCGGTGCCCGTGTCGTCCCCGACGAGACGGGCGAGCACCGCGTCGGCGGCCGTCCGGAGATCCGTGTTGCTCGTGTGCTCCATGGGTCCCATACAACAGGACGGCGCCGGCATAGGGCGTGGGCTGTGGACGAAGGCCGGCCGGCACACCAGTGGGTGACATGAACCTGATGCGATTTATCCACAGGTTCAAGCGGAATGTCGCAATCCGCGAGATTGTCTCGGCATGACGA
Organism: Streptomyces sp. NPDC085937; assembly: GCF_044540535.1. Lineage (NCBI taxonomy): Bacteria > Bacillati > Actinomycetota > Actinomycetes > Kitasatosporales > Streptomycetaceae > Streptomyces > Streptomyces sp. NPDC085937. The sequence continues at coordinate 89,453 of NZ_JBITSH010000001.1, forward strand.
ACCACAGCGGGACGACCGGTCCCTCCGAGAACAGTGACATCCCGCGCCAGGGCGGACGCGAGGAAGCGGAGCCACGACGGGAGGCTGCCGTGGCCCGCACCGAACCCCCGGCGACCCCGGACCCGGCGGACCGCCCTCCGCTCCCCGCGGACCTGTCCTGCACCGCGTACGAGAGTCACGGTGACCAGCAGCAGGTGACCCTGCGCACCCCGGCCGAGCTCGCCGACGCGGTGCCCTACCTGCTCGGGTACCGACCCGAGGACAGCATCGTGCTCGTCTCCCTGCACGACACCGGAGGTCGGGGCAGGTTCGGGGGCCGCGCCCGGCTCGGCATCCCCGCCGACGCCGGCGACTGGCCCTCCGCCGCCCGGCAGCTCGCCCAAGGCCTGGTGACCGGCTGCGAGCGCCGGGGCGCCCGGCCCGAGCAGATGGTCGTGTTCCTCTGCCAGGAACCGGGACAGGGCGAGTCCGGCCGGCAGGTCAAGGAGCGGCTCGGACCGCTGGCCCACTCCCTGCGGCTGGAGTGCGGCGCCCTGGACGTCCCGGTGGTGGAGGCCCTCTGTGTCTCCGACGGCCGCTTCTGGTCCTACTGCTGCGACGACGAGGCCTGCTGCCCGGCCGACGGGACACCGATGGGCCTGCCCGGCACCTCGGTACTGGCCGCCGCGGCCACCTATGCGGGACTGCAGGTCCGCGGCACGCTGCGCGAACTGCACGCCCGGCTCCTGCCCTGGGAGACCTCCGCCGCCGTCGACCAGCAGCGCGCGCTGGACGCCGCCGGGTCGAAGCTGATCCCCAGGATCGTCGACGAGCAGGACCGGCGCGCGGTCGCCGAGGAGACGCTGGAGCTGGCCGAGCGCCTCCTGTGCCGCCTCGCCGACGCACCTCCCGTTCCGGGCATGCTCCCGGCGGACCTCCGCGACGACGAACTGATCACGCACGACGAGGCGGCGACGCTCATCCTGGGCCTCCAGGACCGCACCACCCGCGACCGCGCCGCCGCATGGATGGAGGGCGACGAGGCTGCCCCGGCCCTCCGCCTCTGGCGCTCCCTGGCGCGCCGCTGCATCGGGCCGTACGGGGAGCACGCCGCGGCACCCCTGACTCTGGCCGGCTGGGTCGCCTGGTCCTCCGGCGACGAACTGGAGGCCCGGGAGGCACTCGCCATGGCCCTCGGCGCCGACCCCGACTACCTCTTCGCCCGTCTGCTGCACCAGGCGTGCAACGAGGGACTGGACCCGGAGTCCATCCGCCGCTGCCTCCGCGAGGGACGACGCGAGGGGCGGAAGGAGGGTGGGGCGGAGCCGGCTGGGGAGCGGACATCGGGTGAGGCGGATCAAGGCACGGAATCCGAGGCCGGGGACACCAGGGACCCCCACACCCATCCGGCTGAGGGCAGCGCCCTGCCCGGTCGACAGACGGAGCCGCTCTCCCGCAGGCGCCGTATGCGTGCGGCCGGCCGCGGGGCACGGTCGGCTCGTCGCGAGCCCACTGTCGCCGGGCGACTGCCGCGCCCTCGGATGGCGGCGGGCGGTGCGCGGCCCGAGGGCGGCGCCGCGAAGGGCACCGTGCGCCCCGGCGGCACGGACCGGCGGGGGATCCAGACCGGCGGGACCCGCCCCGGTGCGCCCGGACCCGGAACCACGAGCCGACGCGGACACCGCCACGACGGAGCCGAAGCTCCCTCGCCGCGTGGGGACGCGGAGGAGTGAAAGGAGGACGCCTCAGCCATCAGCGGTGCACACAGTGGCCCGCCGAGCGTGGCTCGGAGCGGGCGCGCCCGGGCCCAAGCGGAAGCGGGAGGCCGAGGCCGACCCGCCGCGAACGCGCCATGGGGAAGGAGAGCCGTAAGGAAAGCCGTGAGGAAGAAGATCAGCCGCCGATGCGGCCGACGAAGGGAGTGTTTATCGTCAGGCAGACGACTATGATCGCCGCATGCCCTACGACCCGTCAGCCTTTCCGCCTTTCGCCGTCACCGTGGACCTGGTCGTGCTCACCGTGCGTCGTCACGCTCTGTGCGCGCTGGCGGTGCGGAGGGGCGAGCCCCCTTTCCAGGGACGGTGGGCACTCCCCGGCGGCTTCGTACGGGCCGACGAGGACCTGGCGCAGGCGGCGGCCCGGGAACTGGCGGAGGAGACGGGGCTGCGGGTGCACGACCCGGCCGCCCCCACGCAGGACCACGGCGCCCACCTGGAGCAGCTCGCCACCTACGGCGATCCCAAGCGTGACCCCCGGATGCGGGTCGTCAGCGTCGCCCATCTCGCCCTCGCCCCCGACCTGCCGGCGCCCCGGGCGGGCGGTGACGCCAGCAACGCCCGTTGGGCGCCGGTGGAGGAGCTGCTGCAGCAGGGTGGTTACGGCAGGGACGGCGAGCCGGTGGCGCCGCTCGCCTTCGACCACGCCCAAATCCTGTGGGACGGAGTGGAGCGCGCCCGCTCCAAGATCGAGTACTCGTCGCTGGCGACGGCCTTCTGCCCGTCCGAGTTCACGGTCGGCGAGCTCCGCCGGGTCTACGAGGCGGTGTGGGGTGTGGCGCTCGACCCGCGCAACTTCCACCGCAAGGTGACGGGTACGCCGGGCTTCCTCGTCCCCACCGGCGGCACCACCACCCGCCAGGGCGGCCGCCCCGCCCAGCTCTTCCGGGCCGGCGGCGCCACCCTGCTCAACCCGCCCATGCTGCGCCCCGAGGTCTGAGGCGGGAAGCGCGGGCCGGAGCGCAGGCCTCCGGACGTCCTTCCCTCCCGGCGACGGACAGCGGGCAACGGGCCCTGCGGTGCCCGAAAAACCCGATTTGGCGCGCTATCTTGCATCGGGTGATCCAGGCCATCGGACTGACCAGCAGCCCTCGCAAAGAGCTCCCGCCCGCCGTCGACGACGTCTCCTTCGAGGCGCATGCGGGCCGCGTCACCGCATTGCTCGGAGCGCCGGGCGCCGGCAAGACGACGGTGCTCAAGCTCATGCTCGAACTCCAACGCGGGCGTGGGGTCACCTACTTCAGAGGCCGTCCCCTGCACCGCATCCCCCACCCCGCCCACGAGGTCGGCGTACTGCTGGGTGATGTGCCGGGCCACCCCGCCCGTTCGGTGCGCGGTCATCTCCGCATGCTGTGCGCGGCCTCGGGTGTCCCGGCCCGGCGGGCCGACGAAGTCCTCGAAGCGGTGGGCCTCGTGAGCCTGCGCGACGAACGGCTCGGAACGCTGTCGCGCGGGATGGACCGCCGGCTCGGTCTGGCCTGCGCCCTCCTCACCGACCCGCACACGCTCGTGCTCGACGACCCCGCCCGGGGGCTGTCCGTGGGGGAGAGCCGCTGGCTGCACGACATGATGCGGGAGCACGCGGCGCAGGGTGGCACGGTCCTGTGCAGCACGGCCGATCCGAAAGAGGCGGCGCGGATCGCCGACCACGTGGTCACGTTGGAGGGCGGGAGGGTCGTCGCCGACCAGGAAGCCGCCGAGTTCGCCCGCACCCGGCTGCGCCCCCGTGTCGCCGTCCGCAGTCCGCACGCCGTCCGTCTGTCCGCGCTGCTCACGCAGGAGGCCCGCTCCGCCCGGCGCTCCGTGGAGGTCGTACGGGAGGGCGGCAACCGCCTCTGCGTCTACGGCAGTACCTGCGCCGAGGTGGGGGAGACGGCCTTCCGCCACGGCATCGTCGTCCACCAACTGGCTGACGAGATCGGTGACATGGGCCCGGGTGTTGGTGCTGGGGTCTCGGCAGGGGCCGTCACGGATGGACAGCCCGCGCAGGCGCCCGGAGACCCGCAGAAGGACGAACGGCCACCACTCACCCCCACTGCCGAACCCCTGGCCCCCGACCAGTCGGCCGCCCCACCCGAAGCCGCCCCACCCGAAGCCGCCCCACCCGAAGTCGCCCCACACGAAGTCCCCCCACCCGAAGCCGAAACCCACAAGACGGCGGCCCCCCGACGCACCACCGCCCCCTCCACCACCCGCACCACCGCCCCCTCCACCCCCCGCTCGACCCGCCCCCACGTCGCCCTCCCTCCCCCCGTCCTCGTCCGTCCCGCGCCTCGCCCGCTGCGGCCCGTCCGGTACGAGATCCGCCGTGCCACGGGTGTGGCCACGGGGTACGTCGTCGGGGCATGCGTGCTCCTCGTGTCCGCCCTCACCGCCGTGGTGCTGGCCCGCATCGGCCACACCCCGCAACCGCGTTTGCTGGCCGCGTGGCCCGCCGAGTTGCCGCTGCCGCCCGCCGCGCTCGGGGCGGGCCTGCTCGGAGCGCTGGCCTTCGGGGACGAGTTCCGTCATCCCGCGCTGGCGGCGGACCGTGGCACGGTGCCCCGCAGGCTGGGACTGCTTACGGCCAAGCTCCTCGTCGCATCCGCCGCCGCGCTCGTGCTGGCCGTGCTGACCATCGGATGCGACGCCGAACTGCTGTACCTCGTCCACGGGAGCGAAATGGTCACGGTGCCCACCGACTGGCTTCCGCTGACCGCCGGCTGGCTCGCCCTGATGACGGGCTGCGCCTGGGCCGGTGTGCTGGCCGCGGGGGTTTTCCGGTCCACCACCGCCGGACTGGCCGCGGTCGTCGCCGTGCCCCTTCTCGTCGTACCCCTCGTGCACAAGCTCCTGGAGGGGCCGTCGGCGCGTACCCCGGAGCCGCTTTCGCAGCGGTTGCGCGACGGTCTGCCGCTGCGGTGGCCTTTCGGAGGCGAGCAGCACCTGGAGGCGGTGCTGCGTCTGGTCGCCCAACCCGTGGGCGGCGCAATGGCGTTGTCGGTGGTGGCGCTCCTGGGTGCGTATGTGTTCACCGGCCTGCGGAGCAGAGTCCGATGATGACCGAATTTGCTTCTCTCGGCCTTTCTTTGCTCGTAACTCCCTGGGGAGAGCTCATTTCTTTCCGATAAGGCGTCAATTGCGACGGGGTGAGCGATCACCCTTTCGTGTGCTTTTCACCAAAGACCTCAAGGGAGTTGGAGCCGACGCCGACAAAGGAAGCGTGAGTACCCTTGCGCACACCATGATGACCGCCGCCCGCTCCGCCGACTCCGGCCTCGCGACCCCGGGCGAACTCGACCGCTACCCCTACGCGGAGGCGCCCGGCGTCGACCGTGTCGGGAGCCCCGTGTGGGACGGAGCGGAGCCGGACCTGGGTCGCGTCGGCCGGCGGACCGCGGGCAGCCGCGGACGCGGACTGCACGGACAACTCGTCCAGCAGCTGGGACAGATGATCGTCTCGGGTGATCTGGGCGCCGACCGTCCGCTGGTCCCGGAGGAGATCGGTCAGCGTTTCGAGGTCTCCCGCACCGTCGTCCGCGAGTCGCTCCGTGTGCTGGAGGCCAAGGGCCTGGTCAGCGCCCGGCCGAACGTGGGCACGCGGGTGCGCCCGGTCAGTGACTGGAATCTCCTCGACCCGGACATCATCGAGTGGCGGGCCTACGGGCCGCAGCGGGACGACCAGCGCCGGGAGCTGAGCGAGCTGCGCTGGACGATCGAGCCGCTCGCCGCCCGGCTGGCCGCGGGTCACGGCCGGGATGACGTCCAGCAGCGCCTCGCCGACATGGTGGAGATCATGGGGCACGCCCTCGGCCAGGGCGACGCGCTGACCTTCGCCCGGGCCGACTCCGAGTTCCACTCGCTGCTCATCCAGGTCGCGGGCAACCGCATGCTGGAGCACTTGTCCGGCATCGTGTCCGCCGCGCTGCAGGTCTCGGGCGGCCCCGTCACGGGCTGTGAGCGGCCGAACGAGACCTCGCTCGCCCACCACGGCCGGATCGTCGACGCCCTGGCCGCCGGAGACGGCGCGGCAGCCGAGACGGCCATGCGGCAGCTCCTCACGGTCCACCCCGAGGTGGAGCGCGTGGTGCCCGCACCGCGCGAGCACTGACCGGGTTCCCCTGACGGCGCGGTCCGGCCTGCCACCCCCCTCCTGTGGCAACGTCGCATCCGTGAGCCGTCCCTCGTCGGACCCTGCGGGATCATCGGCGATCCCGTGGGGTCCGACGGCCTGAAAAGGCGGATCGGCGCCTGGGCGGGCGACCTCCTCGCCCCCGGTGCACGATTTTGTCCTCGTCTGTCAGGTTCTGACTGATTACGTGGTGTGACTCGGGCCACGCGGATTGGGCGTAACGCTCCCGGGGAGAACGCGATGACCTAAGAGGTGACAGCCGCGGAGGGAATACGGACGCCGTTCACGGCGCTGTGCATCTTCCCGGCCCCCGCCCGCGCCGTCGGCCCATCCCCAAGCCGGCGGTCGGCCCCTGTCCACTGTGGACGGGGCCGGAAGCCGTTTTCCAACGTTCCGAGAGGTTGTTCGTGTCGGCCAGCACATCCCGTACGCTCCCGCCGGAGATCGCCGAGTCCGTCTCTGTCATGGCGCTCATCGAGCGGGGAAAGGCTGAGGGGCAGATCGCCGGCGATGACGTGCGTCGGGCCTTCGAAGCTGACCAGATTCCGGCCACTCAGTGGAAGAACGTACTGCGCAGCCTCAACCAGATCCTCGAGGAAGAGGGTGTGACGCTGATGGTCAGTGCCGCAGAGCCCAAGCGCACCCGCAAGAGCGTCGCAGCGAAGAGTCCCGCCAAGCGCACCGCCACCAAGACCGTCGCGGCCAAGACGGCGACCCCGCGGAAGACCACCGCCGCCGCACCGGCGGCTCCCGCCGCCGACCCCGCCGCCGAGGAAGAGACGCCCGCCAAGAAGGCGGCCGCCAAGAAGACCACCGCCAAGAAGGCGACGGCCAAGAAGACCACGGCGAAGAAGACCGCCGCCAAGAAGACCGCGGGCAAGAAGGACGACGCCGAGCTGGTCGACGAGGAGGCCATCGAGGAGACCAAGGCGGCGGACGAGCCCGAGGGCACCGAGAACGCCGGTTTCGTGCTCTCCGACGAGGACGAGGACGACGCTCCGGCCCAGCAGGTCGCCGCAGCCGGTGCCACCGCCGACCCGGTCAAGGACTACCTCAAGCAGATCGGCAAGGTCCCCCTCCTCAACGCCGAGCAGGAGGTGGAGCTGGCCAAGCGCATCGAGGCAGGCCTCTTCGCCGAGGACAAGCTGGCGAACTCCGACAAGCTGGCGCCGAAGCTCAAGCGCGAGCTGGAGATCATCGCGGAGGACGGCCGCCGGGCCAAGAACCACCTGCTGGAGGCCAACCTCCGACTGGTCGTCTCGCTGGCCAAGCGCTACACCGGCCGCGGCATGCTGTTCCTGGACCTCATCCAGGAGGGCAACCTCGGTCTGATCCGCGCGGTGGAGAAGTTCGACTACACCAAGGGCTACAAGTTCTCCACGTACGCCACCTGGTGGATCCGTCAGGCGATCACCCGCGCCATGGCCGACCAGGCCCGCACCATCCGTATCCCGGTGCACATGGTCGAGGTCATCAACAAGCTCGCGCGCGTGCAGCGCCAGATGCTCCAGGACCTGGGCCGCGAGCCCACCCCGGAGGAGCTGGCCAAGGAACTCGACATGACCCCCGAGAAGGTCATCGAGGTCCAGAAGTACGGCCGCGAGCCCATCTCCCTGCACACCCCGCTGGGCGAGGACGGCGACAGCGAGTTCGGTGACCTCATCGAGGACTCCGAGGCCGTCGTCCCGGCCGACGCCGTCAGCTTCACGCTGCTGCAGGAGCAGCTGCACTCCGTGCTCGACACCCTGTCGGAGCGCGAGGCGGGCGTCGTCTCGATGCGGTTCGGTCTCACCGACGGTCAGCCGAAGACCCTCGACGAGATCGGCAAGGTGTACGGCGTCACGCGTGAGCGCATCCGCCAGATCGAGTCCAAGACCATGTCGAAGCTGCGCCACCCGTCGCGTTCGCAGGTGCTGCGCGACTACCTCGACTAAGCGGTCGATCTCGCACGACGACCCGTCGTGCACCGCCGTCCGTGAAGGCCCGGCCCCCGTCCAGGGGGCCGGGCCTTCACGCTGTCGCGCGGGTGCGTGCGCCGACCGCTTCCCTCACTGTGGGTGGCTGAGGATCACCCCAGTGTGAGGAGCGCGCATGCGACGTCGACTTGCCAGGGCCCTGGCCCTGCCGCTGACCCTCGTGGCCGCGGGGGCCGTCATACCACTGGCCACGGCCGCTCCGGTGGCCGCCGACAGCATCGTCGTCGGCGGCTTCCCCGTCGATGTGTCACAGAGCCCGTACACCGTGGCTCTCTCCAGCCGTGACCGGTTCGGAGGTACGCGGGCGGGACAGTTCTGCGGGGGTGTGGCGGTCGGGCGGACCACCGTGCTCACCGCCGCCCACTGCATGGACAAGGAGGTGCTCGGCACCGCCCCGGAGCGGCTGCGCGACCTCAGGGTGATCGCGGGACGCACCGAGCTCCTCTCGGACCGGGGCCAGGAGATCGCCGTACGCGCGATCTGGGTGAACCCGAAGTACGACGGCGACACCAACTCCGGGGACTTCGCCGTACTGAGTCTGGCCGAACCGCTGCCGGCGACCGCGGTCATAGGCATGGCCGGGGCGGGTGATCCGGCGTACCGCGCGGGTACGGCCGCCACGGTCTACGGCTGGGGGGACACCACGGGCTCCGGCAGCTATGCGGGCAGCCTGCACGGCGCCCGGGTACGGGTGCAGCCCGACGCGCTGTGCGAGCAGGCGTACCCGGGCGGTTCCCACGGCACCTACCGCGCCGAGACGATGCTGTGCGCGGGTGAGGTGGCCGGGGGGCGGGACGCCTGCCAGGGCGACAGCGGCGGGCCGCTGGTCGCGGAGGGGCGGCTGATAGGGCTGGTGTCCTGGGGAGCGGGATGCGGCTGGGCGGGCAGCCCGGGGGTCTACACGCGCATCTCCGACGTCCTCCGCACCCTGGGCTGGTCTGCGGCCTCCCGCACCTGAGAGGGCGGCAGCGGGCGCCCCTGAGGGCTCTGGCCGGCCCTCACGGGGCCCGCCGGCCAGTCCGAGGGGGGCAGGCGCTTTTCCGGCGCGGGGAGCTCCGTAGTGGGCACCCGAGTCGCGCCCACGTGCGCCGGTCACGCACCGTGAGGCACGGGCACGCGGCGCCACGCCGGTGTGCCCCGACGGCGGGAGGCTTGTCGAAGCGCCCCAAGGCGCCTCCGCGCCGCTGCAGCACGCCGACCGCCGTTCGCACCGCCCCGTACAGGGCCTGGACGCCTAGGAGAACGCAAGACGGGCGGCGTCCTCCACCGGGGAGGACGCCGCCCGCTCGCCGGCCTGTGCCGGTTCGGCTGCTCGTCGTATGTGGACGCGAAGTCTCAGCGCTCCTCTTCGGGAGCTGCCTTCGGAGCGGTCAGCCGCTCCGACTCGTCCTGTATCTCAGCGGCGATCTTCTTGAGTTCCGGCTCGAACTTGCGACCGTGGTGGGCGCAGAAGAGCAGTTCTCCGCCGCTCAGCAGGACGACGCGCAGGTAAGCCTGGGCGCCGCAGCGGTCGCAGCGATCGGCGGCCGTCAGGGGGCTCGCGGGGGTCAGAACAGTAGTCACGTCGCCTCTTCTCTAGCTCGACGAGCTGTCGTACCAGGGTCAACATCCAACCAGCCCCAAAACGTTCCCGCTCGAGGCTTTTCCTCGAAAAAAGTTTCCGAGGCGGCCGGCTGCTGCCGGTTGGCGGCGAATGTGCCGTAGTGCGTGTCTCTGTGTCGTACGGATTCGCGTCGTATCGGTGGTCGGCCCTCCCGGCTGGGTTGCCGGTTGTTCATGAGGACGTGCCCGGAGCCTAAATGGTTCATGCCTCGAAGGGAACGTGATGTGTGCTTCACTCCTCCGAGGGATCGAACACCCATACGACTCTCGACTAGGGTGGGCCGGAGACGAGGGTGGCGTTACAACGGCTCTACCAGGCCTCGGTACCCTCTCACCGGTGAACCAAGCCGCGCCCTTACCCACCAGGGCCCCATCTGAAATTCAGCGAGGAGCGAACCGCGTGACCGCCGAGACGTCCGTGCCGTCCACAGCGCTGCTGGCAGGAGCAGACCGGGACGGTTCCAACTACACCGCGCGGCACCTGCTCGTCCTCGAGGGGCTCGAGGCCGTGCGGAAGCGCCCCGGTATGTACATCGGGTCCACCGACAGCCGTGGCCTGATGCACTGCCTCTGGGAGATCATCGACAACTCCGTCGACGAGGCTCTCGGCGGCTACTGCGACCACATCGAGGTCGTGCTCCATGACGACGGCTCGGTCGAGGTCCGGGACAACGGCCGGGGCATCCCGGTCGACGTCGAGCCCAAGACCGGCCTCTCGGGTGTCGAGGTCGTCATGACCAAGCTGCACGCCGGCGGCAAGTTCGGCGGCGGCTCCTACGCGGCCTCCGGCGGTCTGCACGGCGTCGGCGCGTCCGTGGTGAACGCGCTCTCCGCGCGGCTCGACGTGGAGGTGGACCGCGGGGGGCACACCCACGCGATCAGCTTCCGGCGCGGTGTTCCCGGCGCCTTCACCGGCCAGGGCCCGGACGCCAAGTTCGAGGCCAAGAGCGGGCTGCGCAAGGCCAAGAAGATCCCCAAGACCCGCAGCGGCACCCGGGTGCGCTACTGGGCCGACCGCCAGATCTTCCTCAAGGACGCCAAGCTCGCCCTGGACACCCTGCACCAGCGCGCCCGGCAGACCGCGTTCCTGGTGCCCGGCCTGACCATCGTGGTCCGGGACGAGTACGGGCTCGGCGAGGGCGGCAGCAAGGGTGAGGAATCCTTCCGCTTCGACGGAGGGATCAGCGAGTTCTGCGAGTTCCTGGCCTCCGACCGGCCGGTCTGCGACACGCTCCGCTTCACCGGACAGGGTGCCTTCAAGGAGACGGTCCCGGTCCTGGACGAGCACGGCCAGATGACGCCCACCGAGGTCACCCGCGAGCTCGGCGTCGACGTCGCGCTGCGCTGGGGGACCGGCTACGAGACGACCCTTCGCTCGTTCGTCAACATCATCGCCACCCCCAAGGGCGGCACCCACGTCGCGGGCTTCGAGCAGGCCGTCGCCAAGACGATGAACGAGGTGCTGCGGGCCAAGAAGATGCTGCGCGTGGCCGAGGACGACATCGTCAAGGACGACGCCCTCGAGGGCCTCACCGCGGTGGTCACCGTCCGCCTGGCCGAACCGCAGTTCGAAGGCCAGACCAAGGAGGTGCTCGGCACCTCGGCGGCCCGCCGCATCGTGAACAACGTGATCTCCAAGGAGCTCAAGGCGTTCCTGACCTCGACCAAGCGGGACGGCGCCCAGCAGGCCCGTACGGTCATGGAGAAGGTCGTCGCCGCGGCCCGCACCCGCATCGCGGCCCGCCAGCACAAGGACGCACAGCGCCGCAAGACGGCCCTGGAGTCCTCCACGCTGCCCGCCAAGCTCGCCGACTGCCGCAGCGACGACGTCGACCGCAGCGAGCTGTTCATCGTCGAGGGTGACTCCGCGCTCGGCACGGCCAAGCTCGCCCGGAACTCCGAGTTCCAGGCGCTGCTGCCGATCCGCGGCAAGATCCTCAACGTGCAGAAGTCGTCCGTCACGGACATGCTGAAGAACGCCGAGTGCGGGGCGATCATCCAGGTCATAGGAGCCGGGTCCGGCCGGACCTTCGACATCGACGCGGCGCGCTACGGCAAGATCATCATGATGACCGACGCCGATGTGGACGGCTCCCACATCCGCACCCTGCTCCTGACCCTCTTCCACCGCTACATGCGGCCCATGGTCGAGGCCGGGCGGGTCTTCGCCGCCGTGCCGCCGCTGCACCGGATCGAGATCGTCCAGCCGAAGAAGGGGCAGGACAAGTACGTCTACACCTACTCGGACCGGGAGCTGCGCGACAAGCTCATGGAGTTCCAGAGCAAGGGCGTCCGCTACAAGGACTCGATCCAGCGCTACAAGGGTCTGGGCGAGATGGACGCCGACCAGCTCGCCGAGACCACCATGGACCCGCGTCACCGCACCCTGCGCCGGATCAACCTCACCGATCTGGAGGCCGCCGAGCAGGTCTTCGACCTCCTCATGGGCAACGACGTGGCCCCGCGCAAGGAGTTCATCTCCAGCTCCGCGGCCACGCTCGACCGCTCCCGCATCGACGCCTAGGACGGACGCCTGGCGAAGAGTGTCAGGACGACGGCGCCGCCCCGCTCCGGGGCGGCGCCGTCGTCCTGGCCGCTTCCGGAGGTGCCTGCACGCTCCAGTCACCTGATGGAGTGAACCGGAACGGGAAGAAGAGTCAGGGAAGTTCCCGTTCTGTCCATCCTTGGGCATGCAGCGAAGCAATGCGGGGGACGTGACCTACGACGATCCCTGGTACGACGCCCTGGCCTCGGGCTGGGGCGAGTCGGCCGAGGCGACGGGAGCGGCGGAAGCACCACCGAGGCGGCCCGCGCCGGACGCCGTGCCGGCGGCCGACATCTACCTCGAGGTGCAGCGCAGCGCGGCCTTCCAGGAAGTACGCAGCCGCTACCGGCGCTTCGTGGTCCCCGGGGCCCTCGCCTTCCTCGTCTGGTACGTCGCGTACGTCGTGACCGCCACCACCGCGCCCGGGCTGATGGCACGCCCCGTCGCCGGCGCGGTGAACGTGGGCATGCTCGCCGGGCTCGGCCAGTTCCTCACCACCTTCCTGCTCACCTGGGCCTACGTGCGCCACGCCCGGCTGCGGCGCGACCGTGCCGCGCTGGAACTGCGCTGGGACACCCAGGAGTTGGCGCGCGGCAGAGGCGGTGCGGCGTGACCACCGACCACCAGACCACCGCACTGCTGCTGTTCAGCGCGTTCGTCGCCGTCACCCTCGGCATCACCACCTGGGTCAGCCGCCACCGGCAGGGCTCCGCCGAGGAGTTCTACGCGGGCGGCCGCCTCTTCTCGCCCCTGGAAAATGGTTTTGCCATCGCGGGCGACTACATGTCCGCCGCTTCCTTCCTCGGCATCTCCGGACTCATCGCCCTCGTCGGCTACGACGGGATGCTCTACTCCGTCGGCTTCCTCGTGGCCTGGCTCGTCGTCCTGTTCCTGGTCGCCGAACTGGTCCGCAACTGCGGACGGTTCACCCTCGCCGACGTGGTCGCCGCCCGCATGCGGGAGCGGCCGGTGCGCATCGCCGCAGGCACCTCCTCCGTCACCGTCTCGGTGCTGTACCTGGTGGCGCAGATGGTCGGCGCGGGCAGCCTGGTCGCGCTGCTGCTCGGCGGCACCGGAGAGGCCGTACAGGCCTGGACCGTCGTCGGCGTCGGCGCGCTCATGGTGATCTACGTGTCGCTCGGCGGCATGCGCGCCACCACCTGGATCCAGATCGTCAAGGCGGTCCTGCTGCTCGGCGGCACCATCACCCTGACCGTCCTCGTCCTGCTGCGCTTCCACGGCGACATCAACCGCATGCTGCACACCGCCGCGGAACGCAGCGGCCACGGCGACGCGTTCCTCGCCCCCGGCCTCGCCTACGGCGGCGACTGGACCGCCCGTTTCGACTTCATCAGCCTCGGACTCGCGCTGGTCCTGGGGACGGCGGGCCTGCCGCACATCCTGTCCCGCTTCTACACCGTCCCCACCGCGCGGGCCGCCCGGCGCTCGGTGGTCTGGGCGATCGGCCTCATCGGGGGCTTCTACCTGATGACGATCGTGCTCGGCTTCGGTGCCGCCGCCCTCATCGGCCCGGACGCCGTACGCGCCTCGCACGCCTCGGGGAACACGGCGGTCCCGTTGCTCGCGCTCGACCTCGGCGGCGGCGCCGGCACCACGGGCGGCACGGTGCTCTTCGCGGTCGTCGCCGCGGTCGCCTTCGCCACGATCCTCGCCGTGGTCGCCGGGATCACCCTCGCCTCCTCGGCCTCCGTGGCCCACGACCTGTACGCCTCCCTGCGCCGCCCGGGCGGCAGGCCGCGCAGCGAGGTGGCCGTCGCGCGCGTCGCCGCCGTCGGCATCGGCGTGGTCGCCATCGCCCTCGGCCTCCTCGCCCGCGACCTCAACGTCGCGTTCCTGGTGGGCCTCGCCTTCGCCGCGGCCGCCTCCGCGAACCTGCCCGTGCTGCTCTACTCGCTGTTCTGGCGCGGGTTCACCACCCGCGGCGCCGTGTGGTCCGTCTACGGCGGCCTGATCCCGGCGGTCGTGCTGGTGCTGCTGTCCCCGGTGGTGTCCGGCGGCCCCGACTCCCTCTTCCCCGAAGCCGACTTCCAGCTCTTCCCGCTGCAGAACCCGGGTCTGGTCTCCATCCCGCTGGGCTTCCTCGCGGGCTGGCTCGGCACGGTCACCTCCCCCGAGGTGCCCGACGAGGCCCGGCACGCGGAAACCGAGGTGCGCTCGCTCACGGGCGCGGGCGCGGCGTGACGAAAAACTGCACTCGGAGACGTACGGCGCCCGCGTCCGTATGAGGGAAGGGCACGGTTCCCTTCCCCCGCCCCCACGAGCCGTGCCTCAGGCGCGGGTCGCCCACACGTAACGGTGTTCCGGGCGGCCCGCGTCGCCGTAGCGCAGGGTCAGCGTGGCCCGTCCCGTGCGCTCCAGGAGCTTGAGATAGCGCTGGGCGGTCTGCCGGCTCACTCCCGTGCGTTCGGCGATCTCCTGGGCCGACAGCGGGCTCTCGGCGGCCATCAGCGCCCGCCGTACGAGCTCCGCCGTGGTGGGGGAGTGGCCCTTGGGGAGCTGCGGCTCGGTGGACTCCGACAGGGCGCCGAAGATGCGGTCCACCTCGGCCTGTTCCGCCTCGCCGCCGCCGTCCAGGGTGCGGCGCAGCCGCGCGTACGCCTCCAGCTTGCCGCGCAGCCCGGCGAAGGCGAACGGCTTGACCAGGTACTGCAGCGCGCCGTGCCGCATCGCCGCCTGCACCGTCGAGACGTCCCGGGCCGCCGTCACCATGATCACGTCCGCCTGGTGGCCGCGCCGGCGCATTTCCCGGACCACCTCCAGGCCCGTCTCGTCGGGCAGGTAGTGGTCCATCAGGACGAGGTCCACCCGGGGAAGCGTCTCCACCCGGTCGAGCGCCTCGGCCGCGCTGTGCGCCGGGGGCACGGCCCGGAAACCGGGCACCTTGTCGACGTACGCCGCGTTGACCCGCGCCACCCGCACGTCGTCGTCCACGACGAGCACCTCGATCACCGCGCCCCCTCCGGTCCGGTGGACCGGACGCGGGCTCCGGCGAGGGCAGGCCGCGCGTCCGGCTCCGCCAGGGCCTCGGGCAGCACGACGGTGAACTCGGCGCCTCCGCCCGGCGCCTCGCCCACGCGCGCACTGCCTCCGTGGCGGTGGGCGAGCCGGCGCACCAGCGGCAGCCCGATGCCCCGCTCGCGGTGGCCGGGCGGCACCTTGGTGGACCAGCCCTCGGTGAAGATCAGCTCACGCCGCTCGGGTGGGACCCCGGGACCCGTGTCCCGCACCACCAGCACCGCCGTACGGCCCTCGGCACGCAACTCGACCTCCACGCGCGCGTCCGGGGTGCCCGCGACGGCGTCCAGCGCGTTGTCCACCAGGTTCCCCACGACGGTCACCAGACCACGCGGGTCGACCAGGCGGTCCGGCAGGCCGGTCCGGTCCGACATCCGCAGGGCCGCGCCGCGCTCGGCCGCCACCGTCGCCTTGCCCACCAGCAGCGCCGCCAGCAGCGGGTCCCGGATCTTCTCGGTGACCTGTTCCGACGTCGCCCGGTGCTCACCCACCACCTCGCCGACGAACTCCACCGCGTCCTCGTACATCTCCAGCTCCAGCAGCCCCAGCAGGGTGTGCATGCGGTTCGCGTGCTCGTGGTCCTGGGCGCGCAGCGCGTCGATCAGCCCGCGCGTGGAGTCGAGCTCCCGGCTCAGCTGGTCCAGCTCGGTCCGGTCGCGCAGGGTCGCCACCGCGCCGCCGTCGTCGGTCGGCATGCGGTTCGCGACCAGCACGCGCTGCCCGCGGACGGTGAGCAGATCGGTGCCGCTCACCCGCCCGGCCAGCACGTCCGCGGTACGGCCTCGGCCCAGTGCCTCGTCGGGCGAATTGCCGACCGCCTCCTCGCCGATGCCGAGCAGCCGCTGCGCCTCGTCGTTGAGCAGGCGGACGCGCCCGGTGCGGTCCAGCGCCACGACACCCTCCCGGATGCCGTGCAGCATCGCCTCGCGCTCCGCGAGCAGCGCGGCGATGTCGGAGAAGGCCAGGTCACGTGTCTGCCGCTGGACCCGCCGGGAGATCAGCCAGGCCGCGAGCGCACCCACCGCCAGGGCACCGCCCGCGTACGCGAACAGGCCGGGGATCGCGTGGATCAACCGCGCCCGGACACTGTCGTAGGCGATGCCGACCGAGACCGCGCCGACGACCTCGCCGGCCGCGTCCCTCAGCGGGACCTTGCCGCGTGCGGAGCGTCCGAGGGTGCCCTCGTCGATCTCCATGACCTCGCGGCCGGCCAGCGCCTCGCTCGGGTCGGTCGACACCGGGGCACCGATCCGCTCCGGGTCGGTGTGCGACCAGCGCACGCCCCGCCGGTCGAGGATCACGACGTACTCCGCGCCGGTGGCCCGCCGGACCCGCTCCGCCTCCAGCTGCACCGGCCCGTCGGGCGTCGGTTCCGTGGCGCGCAGATCCTCCACGATCCCGGGCTGCTGGGCGGCGGTCTGCGCGATCGCGAGGGCGCGGCGCATCGCCTGGTCGTCCAGCTGCTCGCCGAGCGGTGCGAGGAACAGGCCGGTCGCCAGCACCGCGACTCCCGCGGCGATCGCCACCTGCATCAGCAGGACCTGGGAGAACACCCGCCGCGGCAGGCCGAGGCGCAGGCGGCGAGCGGGGGATGTGGGGGTCATGCCCCGACGGTACGTGGGGGAGGCGGGAGTGCCGTAGGGGGTGTGACGTGCTTCTCCCGCGGTACTTGCCCGCCCGGCGCGGTCAGCTCGCCAGGGCCGCCGTGGTCAGCTCGCGGACGGCCACGACGTCCATCCGCGCGGGTGAACCCAGCACCGAGCCGCAGCTCTCCGGCCGGGGTGGAAGGGACGCCCCCTGGTCGACCTCCACCCGCCAGCGCCGCCCGTCCGCATGGGCGACGGTCACCTCCCAGCGGGGCGCCGCGCCCTCGGTGCGTACGACGCTCAGCACCTGCGCGGCGTCTTCGCCGATGGCACGCCGTACGGCCAGCTCGGCCGCCTGACCGGGCCGCTCCCACGCGGAAGCGCCCCGGCATCCCTCGGTGACGATCCGGCCCTTCCGCGCGCCGTGCAGCACCTCCTTGACGGCATGCGCCTCCGCCCTGCCGTACGCGTAGCCGTACGGCAGCACGAGCACGGTGGGGGAGAAGCGGTGACCGCCCAGGTGGGTGACCTCCCAGACGCCCTCGACACCGGACGACGCCAGCTCGGCCGCAAGGGGCCTGCCGAGCAGGGCGCAGCAGCGGTCACGCTTGCCGTTGGTGCAGACGAGGGCGAGGGGATCGCCCCGGTGGGGGACCCCGCCGAGCACCGAGCCGAAGCCGGCGGCGTCGCCTCGGCCGAGGGCCGGGAAGTCGAGGTCGAGCAGGCGGGCGGGGTCGGCGGTGGTGGCCTCGTGGAACCAGACGTTGCCCGGCACGGTGTGGGCCACGTACACGTGGCGTGAGGCCGGCATGCGGCTGTCCGCGTGACGTCCGGGGCGCCGGATGAGGGCGATGCGTACGCCCGTGTTCTTCGCGGCGGCCTCCAGGGCGCGGCCCAGCGCGGGGTCCAGGTGGCTCGACGTGAGCGCCTTGGCACCCCACGGGCCGGGCTGCTCCAGCAGCAGCCAGGTCGTCGCGGTGGCCGCGGTTCCCGCGACGGGCTCGTCGAGCTCGCGGGAGACGGTTGAGCACGTGCTACTCACACAGGTGAGCCTAACCTGACTTCCCCTCCGGCGCCTTGTCGGCCCAGGCCAAGGCACTGATGTGCCGTGTCGCGCCCAGAGTGCGCAGGAGACTACTCCTGCGCGCTGTTTCCCGTGGGGAGGGGAGTCCTGCCAGAATGCCCTCGCGCTTAGCGCGGCATCGAGCGCTGGTGCTCGTGCCAAGAGAACAGAGGAAGCCAGTGAGTCAGATCGTTCGCCGTCTCGGCGTCGCTCCGCGTCTTCGAGGCAGTGCTACCGGGGCAACCTGCCCCGACCTCTTCGAGCTGGCCGACGGCAATTTCGCCGTCATCGGTACGGATGCCACTGATTCGCTTGAATCGCAACTGCCCGCTGACGCTGCCCGCGCCGACCACGAGCGCATCGTGGTGATCACCAGGGAGACGTTGATCAAGGCGAGGGCTGACATACCGGAGGCTTAGCCAAGGCGAGTGGGCGTTGATCGCTTCAGTCCAAGTCGGTCATCGCTCGCTCGAAGATGCGGAACACTTGTCCCTCGGACGTGTCTGCGGGGAGGCTGTTCTTGATGGCTCGGGCAGCCTCCCAATACTGGCGGAACGCGGGACTCCGCAGCAGGCTGCTGGCGTACGCGAGTATCTGCTCCTCAGACATGTGTCCCCAACTGTGCATAAGCACGTAGTGGCTGAACGCCAGGTTGGCGAATAGATGCTGGCGTACCGTTCCCGCTGGTGCGCGGGGCAGGTCGTTCCAGACCTCGGCCAACGACGGGTCAGCCATTGCCATCTCCGTAAGCTGCACGTGCAACCCTCGGAGGTCAGCCTCCGCGCTTCTGCGTAGCTCCTCTCGGGAAGCCACGAGTTCTTGCCGCTGCAACGCCAGTTCCTCACGCTGTGACCGGAGCTCGCGTTGCTGGAAGAACAGGGCCACGACCAGCAGGAGAAGGGCGAGACCGGAGAAAACCGCGTTCACGCCCCCGAAATAGTCGCCGAGGGCGCTTCGCTCGACGGCTGTGCGCGAATCCCCATTCGCGCTTTCCACGCCGCTGACCATCCACCCACTGATCGTCACCGATGCCACCCCCACTGCGAGTATGCAGAGCGCTGCGGCCCCGGCCCATGCGCTGAGCGCGATCGCCGAGCGGCGTAAGTTGTGGTGTGCCACCGGTCCCCCCTCGTCGTAGGGGGGACGTTTCCCACGCGCCTACGTGCAAAACGGACGGCGCGCAACGAGCGGAGGCGTCGGGGCGCAGGCTCGTATCCTGGAGCGTCAGTCGTTCGTCCGTGCGCACGCCGTCAGCGAGCCGGTGTGCGCACAGGTGTGAGAGGGGTCGTGTGTCGGAGCGGAGCAGCGGGCGGCAGATTCCGGTGGTCGTCCTGGCCGGATTCCTCGGCTCGGGGAAGACCACCTTGCTCAACCACCTTCTCCACCGCAGCGGCGGCAGCCGCATCGGCGCGATCGTGAACGACTTCGGGGCCGTCGAGATCGACGCGATGGCCGTCGCCGGGGCGCTCGGCGACTCCACCGTGTCCCTCGGCAACGGCTGCCTGTGCTGTGCCGTCGACGCGAGTGAACTGGACGAGTACCTCGAGCGGCTCGCCCGGCCCTCCGCCGGGATCGACGTCATCGTCATCGAGGCCAGCGGTCTCGCCGAACCGCAGGAACTGGTCCGCATGGTCCTCGCCAGCGAACTGCCGGACATCGTCTACGGCGGACTCGTCGAGGTCGTCGACGCCGCCGAGTTCGACGAGACCCGGTCCGCGCACCCCGGCATCGACCGGCACCTGGCGCTCGCCGATCTCGTGGTCGTGAACAAGACCGACCGGGTGGACGACCCGGGACCCGTGCTGAAGACGGTCGGAGACCTCGTCGACCGCGCCGCCGTGGTGACCGCCACGCACGGCCGCGTCGACCCCGAGTTCCTCTTCGACTGCCGGCCGGGCGAGGAGCGCGTCGGGCAGCTGTCCTTCGACGACCTCCACCGCGACGACCGCGAGCACGGCCGTCACACCCACCTGCACGCCGGGTACGACAGCCTGTCGTTCGAGTCCGGGCAGCCCCTCGACCCGCGGCGGCTCATCGCGTTCCTCGACAGCAGACCGCAGGGGCTGTACCGCATCAAGGGATACGTCGACTTCGGGCCGTACGACGTGCGCAACCGGTACGCCGTGCACGCCGTCGGCCGTTTCCTGCGCTTCTACCCGGAGCCGTGGCCGGCCGGGGCCGGGCGTGCGACGCAGCTCGTGCTGATCGGCACCGGCCTCGACACCGGCGCCCTGCGCGGCGCGCTGGACGGGTGTGTGAGCGACGGCGCCCCACACGCCGACGAGGCCGGCATGTGGGGCGTCCTGCGCTACGTCCAGGAGGCGGAGGACCCGGGGGCCTAGACCGGACCGGCCACCACGGACACCGTCTTGGGCAGGGACACGCCCGAGCCGTCCCGGCGCGGGTCGGGCTCCGGGAGGTCCACCGCGGTGCCGTTCTTCTGCGCGGCGCGCGCCGGTGCCGGGCCCGCCCAGGCCAGGGACAGGCAGTCCTCACCCTTCAGGAACCGCTGGCAGCGCACACCGCCGGTGGCCCGGCCCTTGCGCGGGTACTGGTCGAACGGCGTCAGCTTGGCCGTCGTCTGGACCGAGTCGTCCAGCGTGCCCCGCGATCCCGCGACCGTGAACACCACCGCGTCCACCGCCGGATCGACCGCCGTGAAGCTGATGACCTTCGCGCCGTCGGCGAGCTTGATGCCCGTCATACCGCCCGCGGGCCGCCCCTGCGGGCGGACCTGCGCCGCCTGGTAGCGCAGCAGCTGGGCGTCGTCGGTGATGAAGACCAGGTCCTCCTCGCCGGTGCGCAGCTCGACCGCGCCGACGATCCGGTCGCCGTCCTTGAGGGTGATGACCTCGAGCTCCTCCTTGTTGGAGGGATAGTCGGGCACCACCCGCTTGACCACGCCCTGCTGGGTGCCGATCGCCAGTCCGGGCGAGGACTCGTCGAGCGTGGTCAGGCACACCACCAGCTCGTCGTCCTCCAGGGACACGAACTCCGCCAGCGGCGCGCCGCCCGACAGGCTGGGTGTCGGCATCGACTCCGGGAGCGTCGGCAGGTCGACCACGTTCACCCGGAGCAGCCGGCCGGACGAGGTGATCACGCCGATCTCGCCGCGCGCCGTGGCCGGCACCGCCGAGACGATCACGTCGTGCTTGACCCGCTTGGCGGCGGAGGCGCCGCCGAGCGGCCGGTCGTCGGCGGTGCGCGCCAGCAGCCCCGTGGACGACAGCAGCACACGGCACGGGTCGTCCGCCACCTGCAGCGGCACCGCGGCCGGGACGCCGGCCGACTCCAGCAGCAGCGTGCGCCGGTCGTTGCCGAACCTCTTCGCCACGGAGGCCAGTTCGGCGGAGACCAGCTTGCGCAGTTCCGCGTCCGAGTCGAGGATGCGGGTCAGCTCCTCGATCTCCGCGGTCAGCCGGTCCTTCTCGCCCTCCAGCTCGATGCGGTCGTACTTGGTGAGGCGGCGCAGCGGCGTGTCCAGGATGTACTGGGTCTGGACGTCGCTCAGGGAGAAGCGCTCGATCAGCCGCTGCTTGGCCTGCGCGGAGTTCTCGCTGGAGCGGATGAGGCGGATGACCTCGTCGATGTCGACCAGGGCCGTGAGCAGACCCTCGACCAGGTGCAGCCGGTCGCGCTTCTTGCCGCGGCGGAACTCCGAACGCCGGCGCACCACGGTGAAGCGGTGGTCGAGGTAGACCTCCAGCAGCTCCTTGAGGCCGAGGGTGAGCGGCTGGCCGTCGACCAGCGCCACGTTGTTGATGCCGAAGGACTCCTCCATCGGCGTCAGCTTGTACAGCTGCTCCAGCACGGCCTCCGGCACGAAGCCGTTCTTGATCTCGATGACCAGGCGCAGTCCGTGCGCGCGGTCGGTCAGGTCCTTGACGTCGGCGATGCCCTGGAGCTTCTTCGACCCGACCAGGTCCTTGATCTTGGCGATCACCTTCTCCGGGCCGACCGTGAACGGCAGCTCGGTGACGACCAGGCCCTTGCGGCGGGCCGTCACGTCCTCCACGGTCACCGTGGCGCGGATCTTGAACGTGCCGCGGCCGCTCTCGTAGGCGTCCCGGATGCCGGAGAGGCCGACGATCCGGCCGCCGGTGGGCAGGTCGGGGCCGGGGACGTGCTTCATCAGCGCGTCGAGGTCGGCGTTCGGGTACCGGATCAGGTGCCGCGCGGCGGCGACGACCTCGCGCAGGTTGTGCGGCGGCATGTTGGTGGCCATACCGACGGCGATGCCCGACGCGCCGTTGACCAGGAGGTTCGGGAACGCGGCGGGCAGCGCCACCGGTTCCTGCTCCTGGCCGTCGTAGTTCGGCGCGAAGTCGACCGTGTCCTCGTCGATGGACTCGGTCATGAGGCTCGTGGCCTCGGTCATCCGGCACTCGGTGTACCGCATGGCGGCCGGCGGGTCGTCGTTGCCCAGGGAGCCGAAGTTGCCGTGGCCGTCGACCAGGGGCACGCGCATCGAGAACGACTGGGCCATGCGGACCAGGGCGTCGTAGATCGACGCGTCGCCGTGCGGATGCAGCTTGCCCATGACCTCGCCGACGACGCGGGCGCACTTCACGTACCCGCGCTCGGGGCGCAGACCCATCTCGTTCATCTGGTAGACGATGCGGCGGTGCACCGGCTTGAGACCGTCACGCGCGTCGGGCAGGGCGCGGGAGTAGATGACCGAGTACGCGTACTCGAGGAAGGAGCCCTGCATCTCGTCGACGACGTCGATGTCGAGGATCTTCTCCTCGAACGGGTCGTCGGGCGGCGGGGTCTTCGTGCTGCGGCGGGCCATCGCTGCCGGCTCCTTGCTGAGCGTGGACGGGATCTGACGCGGACCATTGTGGACCTTCGCACTGACAGGGCGGGACCAGGACCCGGGTCCGGCAGCCCTGTTCGACGCGGTGCGGCGGCGCGAGCAGGGTACGCCGCGCGGTCCGCCCACGTCCCGCGGGGGCGTTGCCGCGGGCGACGGCCGGCCCGCCGCCCAGGACCACGACCACCCTGCCGGGCACGCGCCTTGGGCAGCGGCACGGGACGTGTGCCGGCCCACCTCGTGCCCCCGGCGAGCCGGTGCCGGCGCCCCGCGCGGCCCCTGCCGCGCCCCCGAACGCCCCGCAAGGGGCTGCCGTCGGCACCCTCGCCCGTTCCCTGCCGCGCCCCCAGCGCCCCGCGAAGAGCTGCCGTCCGCACCTGTTGCGGCACCCCCTCGCCAAGCCGCCCGCACCCCGCCCCCGAAACCCCGCGGCGCACGCCCGTGCACGGAGAGTGCGGGCCCGCCCGCGCCCTGTCGCGCCCCACCGCGCACCCCCGTACCACCCGTCCCACCAGGTTCTCGCTCTCGGCGTAGCCGCCCGGGGCGGGAACTCCGCCGACCGTCCGCGCGCTTGCATACAGTGGCAGGACCGGCAGAAACGGGCGGTGTCGACGACGACCGCCTCCGCGATCGAAGGGACGTACATGCCCATGGGTCACACGGCCACAGCCCAGGCAGGCTCCGGAGGCCTGACAGCGACCGAACACCGCCTGGCCAACGGCCTGCGCGTGGTGCTCTCCGAGGACCACCTGACCCCGGTCGCCGCGGTGTGCCTCTGGTACGACGTCGGCTCACGGCACGAAGTCAAGGGACGCACCGGTCTGGCTCACCTTTTCGAGCACCTGATGTTCCAGGGGTCCGCCCAGGTGAAGGGCAACGGACACTTCGAACTGGTCCAGGGCGCCGGCGGCTCGCTGAACGGCACCACCAGCTTCGAGCGCACCAACTACTTCGAGACCATGCCGGCCCACCAGCTGGAGCTCGCCCTCTGGCTGGAGGCCGACCGCATGGGCTCCCTGCTGACCGCCCTGGACGAGGAGTCCATGGAGAACCAGCGGGACGTCGTGAAGAACGAGCGCCGCCAGCGGTACGACAACGTCCCCTACGGCACCGCCTTCGAGAAGCTCACCGCCCTCGCCTACCCGGAGGGCCACCCGTACCACCACACGCCCATCGGGTCGATGGCGGACCTGGACGCGGCGACCCTGGAGGACGCCCGCCAGTTCTTCCGCACCTACTACGCGCCGAACAACGCGGTGCTGTCGGTGGTCGGTGACATCGACCCGGAGCAGACGCTCGCCTGGATCGAGAAGTACTTCGGCTCCATCCCGTCCCACGACGGCAAGCCCGCCCCGCGTGACGGCGCGCTGCCCGACGTCATGGGCGGGGAGCTGCGCGAGGTCGTCGAGGAGGAGGTCCCCGCGCGTGCGCTGATGGCCGCCTACCGGCTCCCGGAGGACGGCACCCGCGCGAGCGACGCGGCCGACGTGGCGCTCACCATCCTCGGCGGCGGCGAGTCCTCCCGGCTCTACAACCGGCTGGTGCGGCGCGACCGTACGGCCGTGGCGGCCGGGTTCGGCCTGCTGCGGCTGGCCGGTGCGCCGTCGCTCGGCTGGCTCGACGTCAAGACGTCCGGTGACGTCGAGGTGCCGGTCATCGAGTCCGCCATCGACGAGGAGCTCGCCCGGTTCGCCGAGGAGGGCCCCACCGACGAGGAGATGGAGCGCGCCCAGGCCCAGCTGGAGCGCGAGTGGCTGGACCGGCTCGGCACGGTCGCCGGCCGCGCCGACGAACTGTGCCGCTACGCCGTGCTGTTCGGCGACCCGCAGCTCGCCCTCACGGCCGTGAGCCGGGTCCTGGAGGTGACGGCCGAGGAGGTCCAGGAGGTCGCCAAGGCCCGCCTGCGGCCCGACAACCGCGCGGTGCTCGTCTACGAGCCCGTCGCCCCGGAGGCCGGGGACGGCACCGACGCAACCGAGGAAGCCGCCGCAGCCGCCGGCGCCGACGAGAACGAGGAGGCGGCGAAGTGACCGAGCTCGCCACGATGGACTTCCACCCCCGGCCGCAGGCGGGCGAGGCCAAGCCCTGGGCCTTCCCGGCCCCCGAGCGCGGCGCGCTCGACAACGGCCTGACCGTCCTGCGCTGCCACCGCCCCGGCCAGCAGGTCGTCGCCGTCGAGGTGTCCCTCGACGCGCCCCTGGACGCGGAGCCGGACGGTCTGGACGGCGTCGCCACGATCATGGCGCGGGCCTTCTCCGAGGGCACCGACAAGCACACCGCCGAGGAGTTCGCCGCCGAACTGGAGCGCTGCGGCGCCACCCTGGACGCGCACGCCGACCACCCCGGCGTCCGCCTCAGCCTCGAGGTCCCCGCCTCGCGGCTCGCCAAGGGGCTCGGGCTGGTCGCCGACGCGCTGCGGGCGCCCGCGTTCGCCGACAGCGAGGTCGAACGGCTGGTCCGCAACCGCCTCGACGAGATCCCGCACGAGCTGGCGAACCCGTCCCGCCGTGCCGCGAAGGAGCTCGCCAAGGAGCTGTTCCCGGCGAGTGCACGCATGTCGCGCCCGCGCCAGGGCACCGAGGAGACCGTCGAGCGCATCGACTCCGCGGCCGTGCGCGGCTTCTACGAGAAGCACGTCCGCCCGGCCACGGCCACCGTCGTGGTGGTCGGTGACCTCACCGGCATCGACCTGGACGGGCTGCTCGCCGACACCCTGGGCGCCTGGACCGGCTCGCAGGCCCAGCCGCGGCCCGTGCCGCCGGTGGTCGCCGACGACTCCGGCCGCGTCGTCATCGTGGACCGGCCCGGCGCCGTCCAGACGCAGCTGCTCATCGGCCGCATCGGCCCGGACCGGCACGACCGCGTGTGGCCCGCGCAGGTCCTCGGCACGTACTGCCTCGGCGGCACCCTGACCTCCCGCCTGGACCGCGTCCTGCGCGAGGAGAAGGGATACACCTACGGCGTGCGGGCGTTCGGCCAGGTGCTCCGGTCGGCCCCGGACGGCACGGGGGCGTCGATGCTGGCCATCAGCGGTTCCGTCGACACCCCCAACACCGGCCCGGCGCTGGACGACCTGTGGACCGTGCTGCGCACGCTGGCCGCCGAGGGCCTCACCGACGAGGAGCGCGACGTCGCGGTGCAGAACCTCGTGGGCGTGGCGCCGCTCAAGTACGAGACCGCCGCGGCCGTCGCCGGCACCCTGGCCGACCAGGTCGAGCAGCACCTGCCCGACCACTACCAGGCCGACCTGTACCGGCAGTTGGCCGCGACCGGCACCGTGGAGGCCACGGCCGCGGTGGTGAACGCCTTCCCGGTGGACCGTCTGGTGACCGTCCTCGTCGGTGACGCCGCGCAGATCAAGGCGCCCGTGGAGGCCCTGGGAATCGGTGAAGTCACCGTCGTGACGGCCGAGTAGGGACCGGCCGGGACACGCGGGCGCGAGGAGCCCTGGTGGCGGGAACGTCACCAGGGCTCCCTTATGCCCGAATTGGGGCGGAGGTTGCCTGTCTGCCCTGTGGGATGCGCTACAAAAACGGGGATTCGTTTGAGGATTGAGAGATGCCCCGCTTAGTTTCATGCGGGCTGTTCGTCGGGCAGTGCGCCGCATCCGCGGCACCGGACAGTCATCGCCGAGTCCCCGTACGGCGCGAGCCAGGGGAGCCGGGGACCCACCTGTAGTCCCTGGGGTGAATCGGACGCCCGCGCGTGTCGCGAGGGTGCCCGTAGGAGACCTTCCTGCTCCGAACCCGTCAGCTAACCCGGTAGGCGAGAGGGAAGGAAAGGAACAGCCTGTACATGGCGTTCACGCGCGCCACCGGGAAGCACCGTCGTCCCAGCCGCGTCCAGCGCGGCACCGCCCGCGCCGCGGGCGTCGCGGCCCTCGCGGGCACCGGCGTCGTCGGCTCGCTCGCGGCCCCCGCACTCGCCGCCGAGCCCGCCGCGGCGCAGACCGGCCTCACCCCCGTCGTCACGCTGGGCGGCGTGGTCGCCGACCGCGTCGACGCCCAGGCGGCCGCCCAGCACGAGGCAGCCCGTGAGGCGGCCGAGGCCGCCGCGCGCAAGGCCGCCGAGGAGGCGGCCCGGGAGCGGGCGGCCGAGGAGGCCGAGAAGGCCCGTGCGGAGAAGGAGCGCGCTGCGCGCGAGGCCGAGCGCAAGCGCCTCAACACCTTCGTCTCCCCGATCCCCGGCTCCTACGTCTCGACGGCCTACCAGAGCGGCGGCGCCATCTGGTCGTCCGGCAGCCACACCGGGATCGACTTCCACGCCGCGAGTGGCACGCCCGTCCAGTCGGTCGGCGTCGGCACCGTCGTCGAGGCCGGCTGGGGCGGCGCGTACGGGAACCAGGTCGTGATCAAGATGCACGACGGCACCTACACCCAGTACGCCCACCTGTCCTCCCTCGCCGTGTCGGTGGGCCAGGAGGTCGCCGCGGGCCAGCAGATCGGCGTCTCCGGCGCCACCGGCAACGTCACGGGCGCCCATCTGCACTTCGAGGCGCGGATGTCCGCGGACTACGGCTCCGACCTCGACCCGGTCGCCTACCTCCGGTCGCACGGCGTGAACATCTAGGGAACGTCCAGGGCGCGCACGTCCGCCCTCCCGCCCCGGCTCCCCGTGAGCCGGGACTTTCGCCGTTTCGGGGCACAACCGTCAGCCCGCCGTCTGTCCAAAAAATATGTATGGATTCCCGCCCGCCGTCGGAAATTGTCGCCGATTGCAATAGAGTCACGAACGGACGTCAATCGACGACGTTTCACGGGGATTAATGCGGAGGTCGGTCATGCGTATTCCCGCGCACTCGGTGTGCACGGCGATCCGGGACGACATCGTCGCCGGTGTCTACGAGCGCGGTGGCCGGCTGACCGAGGAACTGCTCGCCCGCCGATACGGCGTCTCCCGCGTCCCCGTGCGCGAGGCGCTGCGCACGCTGGAGGCCGAGGGCTTCGTGGTGACCCGGCGGCACGCGGGCGCGTGCGTCGCGGAGCCCACCGAGCAGGAGGCCGCCGACCTGCTGGAGATGCGCCAGCTCCTGGAACCCTTGGGCGCCTCCCGGGCGGCCCAGCGGCGCACCGACGCCCATCTGAAGGTGCTGCGCGGTCTGGTCAGACTGGGGCAGGAACGCGCACGTCAGGGCAACAGCGACGACCTGCGCTCGCTGGGCGGCTGGTTCCACGAGACGCTCGCCCAGGCCTCGGGGAGTCCCGCGCTGACCTCGATGCTGACGCAGTTGCGGCACAAGATCGCCTGGATGTACGCGGTCGAGGGGCCGGCGGATCCGGTCGCGTACTGGGCGGAGCACGGCGCGATCGTGGACGCCGTGGCCCGTGGCGACGGCGACCGGGCGCGGACCCTCACGGCGCTGCACACCGAGCACGCGGGCGCCGGACACCGGCTGCGGTTCGCCTCCGGGGCCGAGCGTGCCGTACGCGCGGAGCGTGTGAGGAACTCGCAACATCCCGTAAACATGCCGAGCCTGCGCCATTAACACGGGTCCCGTATACAAAGAGCGGATAATTCGTGGGGGCTATTTCTGCTGCCCGGAAAGAGAAATGCAAAAGGCCCGCCCGGTGATCCGGACGGGCCTTTCGATGCCGTGTGGCCGACCTGGGGGAATTTCCCCGCGGTCGTCCGTCCGGCTCTTCTGCTCAGACGGTCTCGGGAAGCTCCTCGAGCCCCTCGGCGACCAGCTTCGCCAGACGGTCCAGGGCGGCGTCCGCGCCCTCGGCGTCGGAGGCGAGGACGATCTCCTCACCGCCCTGGGCGCCCAGGCCCAGGACGGCCAGCATCGAGGCCGCGTTCACGGGGGTGCCCCCGGCCTTGGCGATCGTCACCGGGACGCCTGCGGCCGTGGCGGCTCGGACGAAGATGGAGGCGGGGCGGGCGTGGAGACCCTCGGCCCAGCCGACGTTGACGCGGCGCTCAGCCATGTGTTGCTGCCCTTCGCAGTTCAGGGTTGTCTAGACCAGTCTTCCATATCGTGGCGCGTGCCCGGAGCGGCGTCCGGAACGGCCCCGGCGGCCCCCGGGCCGCGGCCTCGGCCCGGCGGTCGTCCACCACAGACTGCCTCGCGCCGCCGTCGGACGCGAGCCGTAGTCTGGGGCGCATGCAGACCTCGTCGGACCGCCACGAGTACCCCGCCCACTGGGAGGCCGACGTGGTGCTGCGCGACGGCGGCACCGCGCGCGTCCGCCCCATCACGGCCGACGACGCCGAGCGGCTGGTCAGCTTCTACGAGCAGGTGTCGGACGAGTCGAAGTACTACCGCTTCTTCGCCCCCTACCCGCGGCTGTCCGCCAAGGACGTCCACCGCTTCACCCACCACGACTTCGTGGACCGGGTGGGGCTCGCAGCGACCATCGGCGGCGAGTTCATCGCCACCGTGCGCTACGACCGCATCGGCGCCGGCGGCCGGCCCGCGAGCGGAGCGGACGCCGACGAGGCCGAGGTCGCCTTCCTGGTGCAGGACGCCCACCAGGGCCGGGGCGTCGCGTCCGCCCTGCTGGAGCACATCGCCGCCGTCGCCCGCGAGCGCGGCATCCGCAGGTTCGCCGCCGAGGTGCTGCCCGCCAACACCAAGATGATCAAGGTGTTCACCGACGCCGGGTACACCCAGAAGCGCAGCTTCGAGGACGGCGTCGTGCGCCTGGAGTTCGACCTCGAACCCACCGACCGCTCCCTCGCCGTGCAGTACGCGCGCGAACAGCGCGCGGAGGCGCGCTCGGTGCAGCGGCTGCTCGCGCCCGGCGCGGTGGCCGTCATCGGCACCGGCCGCACCCCCGGGGGCGTGGGACGCAGCATCCTGGACAACATCCGGGACGCCGGGTTCACCGGCCGCCTCTACGCCGTGAACGGGGCGCTGCCGGAGGGTCAGAAGGAACTCGACGGCGTGCCCGCCTTCCGCTCGGTGCGCGACATCGACGGGCCCGTGGACCTGGCGGTCGTCGCGGTGCCCGCCGAACGGGTCCCCGAGGTGGTCGCCGCGTGCGGCGAGCACGACGTCCAGGGGCTCGTGGTGGTCTCCGCCGGCTACGCCGAGTCCGGCCCCGAGGGCAAGGAACGCCAGCGCGCCCTGGTCCGGCAGGCCCGCAGCTACGGCATGCGCATCATCGGGCCGAACTCCTTCGGCGTCATCAACACCTCGCCCGAGGTCCGGCTGAACGCCTCGCTCGCCCCCGACATGCCCCGCCCCGGCCGGATCGGGCTGTTCGCCCAGTCCGGCGCCATCGGGGTCGCCCTGCTGTCGCGCCTGCACCGACGCGGGGGCGGCGTCACGGGCGTGACGGGCGTCTCCACGTTCGTCTCCTCCGGCAACCGCGCGGACGTCTCCGGCAACGACGTCCTGCAGTACTGGTACGAGGACGCCGACACCGACGTCACCCTCATGTACCTGGAGTCCATCGGCAACCCCCGCAAGTTCACCCGCCTCGCCCGCCGCACCGCCGCGGCGAAGCCCCTGGTCGTCGTCCAGGGCGCACGCCACGGAGCGGGACCGCGCGGGCACGCCGTCCGCGCGACCCAGCTGCCCCACGCGACCGTGTCGGCGCTGCTGCGGCAGGCCGGAGTGATCCGCGTGGACACCATCACCGACCTGGTCGACGCGGGGCTGCTGCTCGCCCGCCAGCCGCTGCCGGCCGGGCCCCGGGTGGCGATCCTCGGCAACTCCGAGTCCCTGGGCCTGCTCACCTACGACGCGTGCCTCGCCGAGGGTCTGCGCCCGCACCCCCCGCAGGACCTCTCCACGGCCGCCTCGGCGGCGGACTTCCACGCCGCGCTCTCCCGCGCGCTGGCCGACGACACCTCCGACGCCGTGGTCGTCACCGCGATCCCGGCCGTGGGGGAGGGCTCGGTGGGCGACGCCGCCCTCGCCGAGGCTCTGCGCTCGGCGGCCGCCGCGGCACCGACCAAGCCCGTCCTCGTGGTTCACGTGGAGCTGGGCGGCCTCGCGGAGGCCCTGTCGGCCGCGACCAGCACGGCACCCCAGCCGGGCGCGGCCTCCGGCCCGGTCCCGGCCGGCGGGGGCGCGACGGCGGACGGCGGCGGCGCGGCAACGGACGGCGGCACGGAGGCGGACGGCGGCGCCGGGCCCCAGGGCGCCGCGACCTTTGCCCCGGCCGCCCCGGTCCCGCCGCCCGAGGGCGCCCACCTCATCCCCGCCTACCCGGCCGCCGAGCGTGCCGTACGGGCGCTCGCGCACGCCGTGGCGTACGGGCAGTGGCGGCGTGAGGCCGCCGACCCCGGCAAGGTGCCCGAGTACGAGGACATCGACGAACGCGGCGCCGCCGCCCTCATCAAGGGGCTGCTCTCCCGCGGCCAGGGCCTCACCCTCACCACCCACGCCACCTGCGAACTGCTCGCCTCCTACGGCATCCACGTGCACCGCGCCCTGCCCGCGTCCACCCCGGACGCGGCCACCGAGGCCGCCCGCACCCTCGGCTACCCGGTCGCCCTGAAGGCGACCGCCCCGCACCTGAGGCACCGCGCCGACCTGGGCGGCGTCCGCCTGGACCTGGCCGACGAGGAACAGCTGCGCCGGGCCTACGGCGAGCTGACCGAGCTGTTCGGCGGCCCGGAGGAACTGCGCCCGGTGGTGCAGCGCATGGCCCCGCGCGGTGTCGACACCGTCGTCCGCGCGGTCATCGACCCGGCGGCCGGCGCCGTGCTGTCGTTCGGGCTCGCCGGGGCCGCCTCCCAGCTGCTGGGCGACATGGCGCACCGCCTGATCCCGGTCACCGACCGGGACGCGACCTCGCTGGTGCGGTCGATCCGTACCGCGCCCCTCCTGTTCGGCTGGCGCGGCTCGGCACCCGTCGACACCCCCGCGCTGGAGGAGCTGATGCTGCGGGTGTCGCGGCTGGTCCACGACCATCCGGAGGTCGTCGCCGTCACCCTGGAGCCGGTCGTCGTCGCCCCGCACGGCGTGAGCGTCCTGGGTGCCTCCGTGCGCCTGGCCCCGCCGCCCGCCCGCGACGACCACGGGCCCCGGACCCTGCCCACGTACTGACCGGGGGCGAGCGGTGCCTCGCAGTCGGTGGCCACCCGTAGGATGGGCGACATGGCCAAGACCAGTACGACGACCCAGGGGCTGCGGGCGGCGATCGAACGCAGCGGCTACTACCCGGCTCTCGTGGCCGAGGCGGTGGAGGCCGCCGTGGGCGGCGAGCCCGTCCGGTCGTACCTGGTCCATCAGGAGACGACGTTCGACCAGAACGAGGTGCGACGGCACGTGACCGTGCTCGTCCTCACCGGCAACCGCTTCATCGTCAGCCACACCGACGAGCAGGCCGCGGACAGCACCTCCTCCACCCCCTACGCCACCACCTCCACCGAATCGGTGAAGCTCGGCCGGATCTCGTCGATCGTGGTCAGCCGCGTCGTCGCCAACCCGGAGTCCTACACGCCGGGCACGCTGCCGCGCGAGATCGTGCTCACCATCGGCTGGGGCGCGGTCTCCCGCATCGACCTGGAGCCGGCCGCCTGCGGCGACCCCGACTGCGAGGCCGACCACGGCTACACCGGCAACTCCACGGCCGACGACCTGAGCCTGCGCGTCAGCGAGGCCGGTGACGGCCCGGAGACGGTGCGCCAGGCCCTGGTCTTCGCCCAGGCCCTGTCCGAGGCGACCGCGGACCTGCGCTGATGGCTCACCCCCCGCCCGCCGCCCACGACCGGGGGCACCCGGCAGCGCACCCCTGGGACACCCACCCGGAGCCGCTCCCCGTCGACTCCGCCCCCGTACCGGCGTACGGCACCGGCTCCCTCGCCGACCTGCTGCCCACCCTCGCCGCCGGCCTCGGCGTCCCCGGCATGACCGTCGGCATCGGTGAGCTCACCCCCGCCGACCGCAACTGCGTCTTCCTCATCGACGGCCTCGGCTGGGAGCAGCTGAAGGCCCACCCGGAGGAAGCGCCGTTCATGACGTCCCTGCTGGCCGCCTCGCGCGGCGGCACCGGACGCCCGATCACCGCCGGATACCCGGCGACCACCGCGACCTCCCTGGCCTCCGTCGGCACCGGGCTGCCGCCGGGCGCCCACGGCCTGCCCGGCTACACCGTGCGCGACCCGGACACCGGCGAGCTGATGAACCAGCTGCGCTGGCAGCCCTGGACCCCGCCCGGCGCCTGGCAGCCGTACCCGACCGTCTTCGAACTGGCGCACCGCGCGGGTGTGCACGCCGCGCAGGTGTCCTCCCCGCACTTCGTCAACACCCCGCTGACCAAGGTCGCGCTCAGCGGCGGCACCTTCCAGGGACGGCTGTCCGGGGAGGACCGCATGGACACCGCGGCGGAGCAGCTGGCCGCCGCCGACCGCTCGCTGGTCTACACGTACTACGCCGAGGTCGACGGGGCCGGTCACCGCTTCGGCGTCGACTCCGACACCTGGCGCGGTCAGCTGATGTACGTCGACCGCCTGGTGCAGCGCCTGGCCGAGCAGCTGCCGCCGCGCAGCGCCCTGTACGTCACCGCCGACCACGGCATGATCGACGTGCCCTTCGACGAGCAGCACCGGATCGACTTCGACGAGGACTGGGAGCTGAAGGCGGGCGTCGCCCTGCTCGGCGGCGAGGGCCGCGCGCGTCACGTCTACGCGGTGCCCGGCGCTGCCGGGGACGTGCTGGCCTGCTGGCGCGAGGTGCTCGGCGAGCAGTTCTGGGTGGCCTCGCGCGACGAGGCGATCGACGCGGGCTGGTTCGGCCCGGCGGTCGACGAGCGCGTGTACCACCGGATCGGCGACGTGGTCGCGGCCGCCCGGGACGACGTCCTGCTCATCGCCTCCGAGCGGGAGCCACGGGAGTCGGCGATGGTCGGCAACCACGGTTCCATGACCCCTGCCGAGCAGCTGGTCCCCCTGCTCGAAGTACGCTCCTGACGCGCGCCCCCGCTACTGATCCCTGCCGAAAGGTGCCCGACCCCCCATGTCCGAGCTGGTGTTCTTCTGCGGAACGATGGACTGCGGGAAGTCGACGCTCGCTCTGCAGATCGAGCACAACCGGTCGGCCCGCGGCCTGGTCGGCATGATCTTCACGCGGAACGACCGGGCCGGCGAGGGCAAGCTGTCCTCCCGCCTGGGCCTGGTCACCGACGCGGTGGAGGTCGGTGACGGCGCCGACCTGTACGCCCACCTCGTCGACCACCTCTCGCAGGGGCGGCGCGCGGACTACGTGATCGCCGACGAGGCGCAGTTCCTTGCGCCCGAGCAGATAGACCAGCTCGCGCGCGTGGTGGACGACCTGGAGCTCGACGTCTACGCCTTCGGCATCACCACCGACTTCCGCTCCAAGCTGTTCCCCGGCTCCCAGCGCCTGGTCGAACTCGCCGACCGTGTCGAGGTCCTCCAGGTCGAGGCCCTGTGCTGGTGCGGCGCCCGCGCCACGCACAACGCCCGCACGGTCGGCGGCGTGATGGTCGTCGAGGGCGCCCAGGTCGTCGTCGGCGACGTCACCGGCTCCGCGGACGAGATCGGTTACGAGGTCCTCTGCCGCCGCCACCACCGCCGCCGCATGACGGCGGCGACGGCGCGGGCGGCGGCCCTGGCACCGGACGTGCTGCCGGTGTCGTCGAGCTGACGGGCCCACGGGGCCGTATCAGCCCGCCACCTCCAGCAGCAGCTCGGTGAGTTCCTCCGGCATCGTGATCATGCAGTCGTGCCCGGTGGGCAGTTCCCGCACGCGGGACGGGGACCCGTTGGGCTGGGTCGCGGGGACGGGGCGCCGGACGATGCCCTCCGGAGCCGCGCCCACGCAGTGAATGTGGGTGCGGGCGACCTGCCGCAGGGCCGGGTTGTCCAGGCGGGCCGGCTGTTGCAGGCAGCGGACCGGGTGGTCCGAGAGTATTCCGCGCAGCCACGCCGCGTCCGCCGGATCGGTCACGCCGAACAGGCCGAAAGGCGGCGGCAGTTCCGCCAGCGGCGGGATGCGCCACGGGGCGTCCGTGGACGCGGCGAGGTCGATCAGGCTTTGGGTGACGGGCTGCGCGTCGACCGCGGTCTCGCCGTCCTCCGGCACCATCGCGTCCAGATACACCAGGTGCGCGACCCGTTCCGGGACCTCGTTCGCCGCCGACGTAATCACCAGTCCCGCGTAGCTGTGGCCGACCAGGATCACGTCGGTCAGGTCCTCGTCCTTGATCAGCCGGACGACGTCCTCGAGATGCGTGTCCAGGCCCACCTCGGGCCCGAGCAGGTGCGCCTTGTCGCCGTAGCCGGTCAGGGAGGGGTGGAACACGCGGTGGCCGGCCGCTTCCAGCAGCGGGGCCACCCGCTCCCAGCACCGTCCGTCGTGCCAGGCGCCGTGGACAAGGAGGTAGGTCGACACAAGGGTGCCTTTCGCGCAGGGGCAAGGGAGGGGAGCGGTTCCCTTCCGTGCCTCGGTACGCTTCGGGAACCGCTCGTTCATCGTGGTGCACCCGCCCGGTCACGGGCAATAAGGCACATTGCGGTGACCCGGTTCCCCGGAGGTAACCATGACCCCACCCGACGGCCCGTCAGAGCCGGTACGCCGGCAGGACCCGTGCCGGACGGCCGACGTGCTGAACATCGTCGGCGACAAGTGGTCCCTGCTGGTCGTCCGCAACCTCAGCCAGGGGCCGCGCCGCTTCACCGAGCTCAAGCGCGCCACCACCGGCATCAGCCAGCGCATGCTGACCGTCACCCTGCGCAGCCTGGAGCGCGACGGCATCCTCACGCGTACGGTCCACAACGTCATGCCGCCGCACGTCAGTTACGAGCTCACCCCGATGGGCGTGACCCTGCGACAGGCGACCGCGCCTCTGCTGGAGTGGTCCACCCACAACCTGGACGGCATCGCGGCCGCCCGGGCCGCCTACGACAGCCGCGCCGGGACCGGCCGGCCGTCACCCTCGTAAGCCCAGCCCGGCGGATCGTGCCGGACAGGACCTAGCCCTCCCGCCCGTACCGCCGCCGCAACCCCTCCGCCAGCGGGGCCTTGGCGAAGGCGCCCGCCGCCACCCGGGCCGCGACCGTGCGGCGGACGATCCGGTCGGTCAGCGCCGGGGCGTGCCGGGCCAGCGCCATCTCGGCCCGGCCGCGGCGGGTCGTCGCCACGTCGCGCGGGGCACGGCGGGCGGTGACCGCCGAGACCACCGCGGCCACCACACCCTCCAGCGGCTCCGGCCGCGACACCCCGTCCAGGGAGAGCCCCGCCTCCCGCGTGCTGTCGTGGATCGGGCTGCGCACCATGCTCGGGTAGACGGTCGTCACCCCCACATGCGTGCCGACCTCCAGCCGCAGCGTGTCCGCGTACGCGGCGAGGGCCCGCTTGGAGACCCCGTAGGCGGCGGCCAGCGGCAGCGGCATCACCGCCATCCGCGAGGCGATGAACACCACCCTGCCGCGCGCCCGTTCGAGATGGGGGAGGGCCGCCGCCGTCACGTCCCAGGCGGCGAGCAGGTTCAGGTCCAGCTGGGCGTGCACCTCCGCCGACGGCCGCAGCTCCGCGGGTGCCGGACCGCCCCGGCCCGCGTTGTTGACCAGGACGTCCACGCCCCCGCCGAGCAGCCGCACGGCCTCCTCGACTCCCTTGGTCACCGACTCCGGATCGGTCAGGTCGCAGCCCACCACCGGCACCGGGGCCGAGGCGTCGGCGTGCAGGTCCAGGCCGACCACGCGGGCGCCGAGCTCGGTGAACCGCGCCCCCAGCGCGCTGCCGAAGGTCCCCGCCGCGCCCGTCACGAGCACCCGCCGTCCCGCGAGCGGCGTCACGTCCCGTCCGCCGTCCAGGTCCCGCGCCACCTGGCGCAGGTACTGGTCGACGTCGATCCGCATGTGGGGCCGCTTGTCGCCCCAGCGTTCCCGCGCCGCGTGCAGCTCCGCGGTGACCGACGCCAGCATCCGGTCGCGCGGCGGCCTGCGCAGCCGTCCGGTCAGGTGCGCGGCGAGCAGCCGGCTCTGCGCCTCCACCACCGGCAGCGCCGACCCCGTCGACTGCATCAGGCCCACGAAGGACAGGGCGTCGTCGTCCAGAGGGAACACGTGCCGGTACAGCGGCAGCCGGGCCGGGTCGGGAACCAGTGCCGGGTCGAGGAACGGCACGGTCGCCCGGTACCCGGTGCACCACAGCACGTGGTCCACCTCGTCCTCCCGCCCGTCCGTGAAGCGCACCCGGCGCCCGTCGAAGCGTTCGATGCCCGCCCGTACGCCGATCTTCCCGGCCCGCACCAGCGCGGGGACCGTGTCGCTCAGCGTCGGATGGTCCTGGAGCACGCCCTCGGGGGACGGGGGCAGCGCCGGCCCCTCAGTGCCGCGGGCCGCGAGCCGCAGCATCGTCTGGGAGAGCCGCTGGCGCAGCCGCCACGGCAGGACGGCCGCCAGCGCGCCGTTCCACTGGTCGGTCGGGCGGCCGAACAGCCGCTTGGGCAGCACCCATACGCCGCGCCGAGCCGAGATCAGCACCTCGTCCGCCTGCTCCGCCAACTCCGTCGCGATGTCCATCGCGGAGTTGCCGGTGCCGACGACCAGCACCCGGCGACCCGCGAACTCCGACGGCTCGCGGTAGGCGTGCGCGTGCGAGGTGGTCCCCTCGAAGGTGCCGGGGTACGGCGGTTCGGGCAGACGCGGGGTGTGGTTGTGCCCGTTGGCGACCACGAGATGGGCGACCGACTCCTCGTACGCGCCGTCGGGGCCGTTCAGTTCGAGGAGCCAGCCGTCCTCGGTGCGCCGGGCGGCGGCGAGTTCCGTGCCGGTACGGAAGTGCTCCGTCACCCCGAAGCGTCCGGCGTAGTCCTGGACGTACGACAGCAGTTGGCCGCGTGAGGGGTAGTCCCCCCACTCCGCGGGCATCGGGTGGTCGGCGAACTCGGTGCGGGGCCTCGACGTGTTGAGCCGCAGCCCCTCGTACGCGGCGGTGTCCGGGGCCAGTCGCCACAGTCCGCCCAGCTCGTCGGCGCGCTCCACGCCGAACACCTCGACGCCCGCCCGGAGCAGCGCCTTCACGGCCGCGATGCCCGCTATGCCGCCGCCGACGACGGCCACCCGTCCCGGTCCCGCCGTGCCCCGCCCTGCGCCCATCGCGTCCGCGCCCTTCCCCGAGCCGTGCAGCCGTCACGCGCGGCTGTCCCGTGAAGTTATTCCAACGTGTGATGGATTATTACGTCACTTCCCTCGCCGGCACCAGACCCCGTCCCGGCCGCGCTCCCGTCCGTCCCGTACAGGGCGTCGAGGAAACGGCGCACCCAGAGCCGGAACTCGTAGCGCTCCCGCTCCCGTTCGGCGGGGGAGGCGGCGGCCAGCGCGGTGACGTGACCGTGCGCCGCCCACACCAGGCTGCGCACCGTGACGTGCGGCGTGGTCTCGCGCACGGTCCCCGCCTGGGCGGCCTCCAGCAGCGCCCGCTCCACGTCGCCGTACAGCGGCAGCGCGTACGCCCGGTCCAGGCCCGCGCCGCGCGTCGGGTCGAGCCACCGGCGCAGCCACAGGAACGTGGTGTGCGGATGCTCCTCAAGGAAGTCGACGAAGCCCTCCGCGAGCGCGCGCAGCGCCGCGCCGAGGGGCTCGCCGCCGGCCGCCGCGGCCCGGTCCAGATCGGCCACCAGCGGGGCGAGCGCCGCCCGCTCGGCCGCGTGCACCCGCTCGAAACAGGCGTCGTACAGGGCCTCCTTGGCGGGGAAGTGGTGGTGCAGGCTCGACACGTCGATGCCCACCCGCGCCGCGATGTCGCGCAGCGAGGTCCCCTCCGGCCCCCGGGCGGCGAACAGTTCCGTGGCCTCCCGCAGGATCCGCTCGCGCGTGGAGGGCCCGTCCCGCTCCGCGCGCCGGGGCCGTCCCGGACCGCGCCGGGCGGGCCGCTCGTCGGGGGATGTCTCGCTGCTCTTCCTCATCCGGCACAGTCTGGCTAGGATCCGCAGACCTCGCAATCCAACATCTGAGGGATTCATGAACGCCGCCACAGGATCCGAAGCCCCTCTCCCCGACGAGCGCGCCCCCGCCGCCGTGGCGGACGCCGGGGACGGCGCCGACGTGCCCCGCCCCGCGCTCGTGCGCTACGCGCTCGGCTCGGCCGGCATGGGCGTCTACGTCACCGTCCCGGGGCTGCTGCTCCTGTACTTCCTGACCGACACCCTCGGCGTCGCCCCCTGGCTGGCCGGCCTGGCGCTGCTGGTCCCCAAGGCCGTGGACATCGTCCTGCACCCGTACGTCGGCTCGCTTTCCGACCGGGAGCGTGCCAGCCGGGGGACCAGGCTGCGGCTCCTGAAGGGGGGCTGCGCCCTCGCGCCCGCCTTCGTCGCGCTGTTCGCCGTCCCCGGGCCGGTGGCCGACCGGACCTGGGCCGCCGCCCTCTGGGTCGCCGGCTGGTTCGTCGTCGCCAACGCCCTGTTCGCCGCGTACCAGGTGCCCTATCTCGCCACCCCCACCGACATGACCGTCGGCTACCACGGCCGGACCCGGGTGCTGTCCTTCCGGATGGTGGTCCTCACCGTCGGCATCCTCGTCGGCGGCGCGCTGGCCCCGCTGCTGGCGGGGGAGGGCGACTCGGTCGGCCGGTACGTGAGCATGGCCGTGGTCCTCGGCGCGTTCACCGTGGTCTTCCAGTTCGTCGGCGTCGGCGGCGTCCGCGACCTCCTGCCCGCCCCCGGACCCGGCGGGCGGGCCCCGGAACGGGCCCCGCACGGTCCGGCCCTCGCCCAGGTCCGGGACGTGCTGCGCCGCAACCGCCCCTTCCGGGTGCTGGTCTCCTGCTACCTCCTGGTCTCCACGACGACCCACCTGGTCCTCGCCGGTCTGCCGTACTACGCCCGGCACGTACTGGACCGCCCCGGCTTCACCACCGTCCTCATGGCCGCGTTCGTCGCCCCCGCGCTGCTCACCACGCCCGTGTGGTTCCGCCTGTCGCGGAGCTGGGGCAAGCAGCGCTGCCTGCTGCTGTGCCAGGCGTTCTTCGTCGCCGGGGCGCTCGGCCTCGCGGCGGGGAAGGGGGCCGGGCTCGGGGTGCCCGTCCTGTGCACCCTCGTGCTCGGCGTGTGCTTCGCGGGCCTGCAGCTCTTCCCGTTCTCGATGGTCCCGGACACCGTCCGCGCGGGCGGCGGCGCCGAAACCGACCGGACCGGCGCCTACACGGGGGTGTGGACCGCGACGGAGGCGACGGGCGCCGCGGCCGGTCCTTACCTGTACTCGGCGGCCCTGGCCCTCGGCGGGTACGCGGCCGCGCGGGCCGGGGAGGAGGTCACCCAGTCGGGCGGCGCGCACACGGCCATCCTGCTCGGCTTCACGCTCCTGCCCGCCCTCCTCATGGCCGCCGCCCTCGCGGTCCAGTCCCGCTACCGCCTCGACGTGGAACTCAGCGGGCCCCGGAGGCCGTGACGAGGCTCAGCCCGTCACGACAGCTTTGACAGCGCTCGGTCGGCGGCTGCCGGCACGCTCCTCGTCGTAACGGCCCGAGATACCGGGAGTTCCGCACGAAGCCGCCCCGACCCGCCGTGGCACGGCCTACGATGCCCCTCCGGGGAATCGAGTGCGCATCAGGGCTCCGGGATGCGCGACGGGGGCGGGGCGATGGCATGGGACCAGGCGCGGAGGACGGGGGCAGCCCGGTGATCGGGGTGGCCGCCGTGGACGACCACCCCATCCTGCTCGACGGCATCGCGGCGTACTTCGCTGCTCATGCGCCCGGTATCCGGCTCGTGGCCACGGCCGAGAACGTCGACCTCCTGCTCGCGGCACTCGCCGGTGACACCACGGCATCCGTTGTTCTGCTCGACCTGCGCCTGCGCGACGGCAGTGACGTCGCCTCGAATGTCCGACGGCTACGGGCCACGGGGGCGCGCGTGCTGGTCTTCACCGCCGAGCAGCGCCCCGCCCTGGTGCGTCGGGCGCTCGACGAGGGAGCGCTCGGCCTTGTGCTGAAGGAGGATCCGCAGGAACGGCTCGTCGACGCGATCCGCACGGCGGACTCGGGCGAAATCTACGTGTCCAGCCGCCTCGCCCACTCGATCGTGACCGATCCGCGGGGCGAGGTCCGGCTGTCCGCCCGCCAGCTGGAGGTGCTGCGACTGATCGCCCGGGGCCTGCCCTACGCGGACATCGCACGCATGCTGCACATCACCGAGGACACCTTGCACACCCACCGCAAGAGGGCGGTCGAGGCCTACGCCAAGGTGGCTGACGACCAGGTGGGAGGCACCAGCGAGCTCGTGTACCGAGCTGTGGCCGACGGGCACATCGACATCGGCCCGGACCTGCCGGAACGGACCGTCCCCTGAGACCGGGGTCCTACCGGTACGGGGTGGAGTGCGGGCTGTCCCGCGCGGTGGCCGCTCTGTCGGCCCTGTTCGCTCTGAGCTGGTCCGGATTCCTGCTGTCGGGAGCCGCGGAGCCATGGCCAGATGTCCGCGCGGTGGCACTGGTGTCGCTCGCGCAAGCTGTGGTGACGGTCGTACGCGGCGCACGGGTGCACCTTTCGCGTGGGGACCTCGGCATGGCGGTCGGCCTGGCGCTGGTGGGACCGGCGGTACTCGCCGCCGAGGGGACCTCCCGCGTCGTGATCGGGCAGCGTTGCCTGCTGACCACTCCCGCCGTGCTGCTCGCCGCAGCGGTGCTGCCGGGCCGTGCCCGGCGGTGGACGTACGCGGTGGTGATCGGTGCGCAGGTCGTCACCTGTTGGCCGGCGGACGGCCCGGCGGGCGCCGTCGAGGGCGTCTGGCCGCTGGTGGCGACGGCGGTGGCCGGTGATGTGCTTGCTCCGCTCATGCGCGGGGCGGGCGACCGGGCCGACCGAGCACGTGAGCGGGTACGGGCGGTACGAGCGGCTGCCGGCCGCGAGGCCGGCCGACGTGAGGCCCACCGCAACTTCCAGGGCGTGCTGCACGACGAGGTCAGTACCGCACTGCAGGCCATCACCCTGCCCGGCGTCCCGTTGCTCCGGCTGCGGGAGGCGGCTGCGGGAGCCGTGGCGGCGCTCGCGGCCTACCCGGTGCGGCCGGCCGGCGCCGGCATGGTGGACCTGACGGCTCCGGTCCGCGGACTCCGGCCGCCCGCAGGGACGGAGCTGACGGTCGAGACACCCGACGCGCTTCACGTTCCGGCACACGTCGCCGAGGCCGTGGCCGGCGCCGCCCGCGAGGCGCTGCGCAACGTCGAGGAGCATGCCGGGGCCCGGACCGTACGCGTACGTCTGCACAGCGTGGGCGGACAGGACCGTCCTGACACCGGGAGGGGCGCGGGTTTCCGGCTGAGCGTCACGGACGACGGGACGGGTTTCTCCGCCGGGGAGATCGCCCCGTCCTCGGTGGGCTTACAGCGTTCGGTCATCCGGCGCATGGACGAGGCCGGAGGACGGGCGGACATTCGCAGTACCCCTGGACGCGGCACCACCGTGCGGCTGGAGTGGCACCCGCCGGCCGCAGCTCCGGCGGACGCGGAAGAACTGGCCGGCGCCCGGGACGGAACCGCCGAGGCGACGCTCGCACGGATGCGGGCCGCCGTGGGGGACGTGCGGCGCCCCCTGGCCGCCGTATGTCTGCCGTTCCTCTCGGCCATGGGGATCGTCGCGGTCATACATGCCTCCCGCAGCCCGGGCACCGGCCCGCTCCTGGTCTGGTACGCGCTGCTCGCGGGCCTGACCGTGGCGCTGCTCCGGCGGGCGGATGCGGGCATCTCCCGGTACGCGGCCGGCGCGGCCTGCTGTTTCGCCGTTTCCGGCGTGCTCGGCAGCTTCCTGTTCCTTCCTCTCTCCGCCCTCAAGGACTTCGATTCCTGGCCGGTCGGCGCCGTGACACCGCTGCTGACTCTGCTGGTGATCGTCCGTCCTGCCTGGGAAGCGCTGACGGCACTGGCGCTGGAACAGGCGGGCATCGTCGTACTCGTAGCCACCGGCCCGCCGATCGCCTCCTCGCCCGGCGCAACCGTCGCCGTCGTGCTGCCCGCCCTCTTCGCGCCCGCACTCGGCGTCCTCACGGGCCTCGTCATCGGACGCACCATCGCCCACCTGGGCGGGGTGACCGCCCGGGCGGAGTCTGCCCGGTCGGCCTTGCTGGCCACCGAGGCGGCGCGGCGGGCCCGGGAGGAACTGCACCGTGAACGACTGGCCCTGCTCGGCGAGGAGATCCTTCCACTGCTGACCGAAGTGGGCTCCGGCCGGTGCGCGCCCGACGACCCGGGAATCAGGAACCGGGCCCGTCTGCTGTCCGGTGCCGTCCGCGACGAGCTCCAGCTTCCTGGCGTCCTCGACCGGACCGTGCGTGACCTGTTGGCGTCCGCCCGCCGGGCGGGATGCACCGTCGCCATTCAGTCGGACTCCGACGACCTGCATCCGCCCGCTCTTCTGCGGCTGTTGCTGAGTACGGCGCTGACCAGCGGCCCCGCGCCGCGCGAGATCATCCTTACCGTCAACGCCGTGACGGGCACCTTACGGGCCTCCCTCGTCGTGCTCCCAGGAGACCGGCAGCGGGCCCGGGCGCTGGAAGACGCGCTCTCGGCCGGCGGTGCCCGAACGGACGCCGACGTGCTGAACTCCGACACCTCCACCTACGTGGAAGCAGCCGTTCGCGCTCCCTGACCCCGCGCCCGTCGACCGTGTCCCCGTCG
Organism: Streptomyces sp. NPDC085937; assembly: GCF_044540535.1. Classification (NCBI taxonomy): domain Bacteria; kingdom Bacillati; phylum Actinomycetota; class Actinomycetes; order Kitasatosporales; family Streptomycetaceae; genus Streptomyces; species Streptomyces sp. NPDC085937. The sequence goes on from NZ_JBITSH010000001.1 coordinate 132,471, forward strand.
GCGGGGACAGACGGCACGATCCCCTTACCGGGACGATCGCGGTACCGGGGCGCGGGGCCCCGGCGATCCAGAAGGGGACGGTCATGTCCGGAACCATCCGCGACCGCCTGAGGCGGTTCACCACGTCGGTCGAGCAGTCCGAGGACCTCACACCCGCCCAGAAGAAGGCGGTCCTTGAAGGCTACGAGGAGGCGCTCGGCAAGGAAGGCCCGCCCCGGCTGGTCCTCATCGGCCAGACCGGTGTCGGCAAGTCCACGACGGTCAACGCCCTCTTCAACGCCGGACAGGAGGTCGGGCACAGCAAGGCGACCACGGACAGGGCCTGGACGATCCCGGTGCAGGAGGTCAGTGGGTGCAAGGGCGCCCTGGAGGTCGTCGACATGCCCGGCCTCGGTGACGACATCGCGAACTACCGCCGCTACCTGGACCTGTACCGGCAGATCCTGCCGACCGCGGACGCCATCGTGTGGATACACCCGGCCGAGGACCGGACGGTCCAGCTCGTGCAGCAGGCGCTGGCGGACGTCTTCGGGAACAGTCCCGAACTGGTCGGCCGCCTGGTGTTCGGCCTCAACAAGGCCGACGAGATCGGTCCGCACGACTGGAACAGGCACGCGAACCTGCCCTCCGAACTGCAGCGGACCGCGCTACGGGAGCGGGAGGAGGAGTTCACCCGCAGCATCGCCCGCGTGCTGCCGTCCTGGCGGGGCCGGGCGGTGTGCTACGCGGCCGGCCGGTTCTTCAACCTGACGGCCCTGTTCAAGGAGATGATGTACGCCGTCCCCGAGCAGCGCCGGTGGGTTCTGGAACAGCGCATGGCCCTGGCGGACTTCACGGCTCTGGTGGACCGCAAACTGCTTCGGGCCGCCACGGCGAGGACCCTGGCCGAGATTCCGGAAGGCGATCCGACCCCACCCGTCCCGCAGCAGACGCCCCAGGACCGGACGCGACAGCCCGATCCGCACGAGCCTCGGTCCGTCGCCGACGCGCTGGCGGAACTCTCCGACGCCCAGTGGCGAGAGCTGTACGCCGACCGGGCTCGGTTCGAGGAGTACGTACGCCGTGTGGAGCGGGGGCAGAGCCGATGAACGCCGAACCGCGTACGGGAGCCGAGTTCGACGCGGTGGTGAACGCCCTGCGCTCGGTCATCCAGGAGCAGATGGAGGACCTGCGGGAGATCGACCGGTTGTCGGAGGCGTCGTTCCGACTGTGGCTCAACAAAGTGGCCGGCCGGCTCGCGGCGGTCGCCGGCGTCTCCCTGGCGCGGGTCAGTGCCTTCATCGACGACCTCGCGTCGATCGCGGCCCGCATGGTCGAGACGGGGAAGCGGTCCTACCGGGACGCGTACCGCAGGGCCCGCCGCGTCCCGGACGACCCGCGACGGTCACCATGACGTGGGTCGAGTTCGCGTTCCCGCAGTGCCCGGCTTGCTCCCGCTCGTGGGCCGTGAGCCGGCATCGCAACTGCCCGGGAGACGCGGGGAGTGACGCCGGGAGCGGTGGCGGCAGTCTGGAGGTGGAGCCCGACCGGTCGCGCGTGCGCTGCTCGGGCTGCCGGCGGACGTGGGGGGTGTGGGAGACGAACTTCCACTGCCCCTGCGGACGCCGGTTCGAGGCACAGGAAGTGGAGGAGGCCGTTCGGGAGATCATCCGCGTCGCGTCCTTGCTGGCACAGGTGTTGGCTCAGCAGGCTCGGGACCTGGCGGACATCCGCCGCGCGGGTGACGCGTCGTTCCGCGCCTGGACGAGCCGTCTGGTCAACGCCGTGGCGAGTTCGCTCGGGACGATGGCAGGCCGTCTCGTCGGCAGTCTGCTGAGGGCCCTGGACTGAGAGCGATGGCGGCGGACCCGGGGCGCCGGCGTCCGCCGCCACATCGCCCAGATCCGGGTGCGTCCCGGGGGCTCGGCCGTACAGTCGACCGACTCGCCCCGTGCCCGGGCGCGACAGCCGCGGCCACCCGACACAGTCGCGTCAGCGCGGCCCCCGTACCAGCGCGAACCGCGCCCCCTCCGGGTCGGCCACCGTGGCGACGCGGCCGTGCTCGGTCTCCCGGGGCCCGGTGAGCACCTGGCCACCGAGGTGGAGGACCTGGTCCACCGCGTCGTCTGTGTCCTCCACCGTGAAGTACGTCGTCCAGTGCGGCCCCCGGTCGCGGGGCAGCGCGTTGCCCACGCCGTGGACGCCGGTCACCGGGCGGCCGTCCAGGCGCAGCGTCACATAGTCGAGGTCGGCCGAGACGACCGGATCCTCGTCGTAGCCGAACACGGTCTCGTAGAACTTGGCGACATGGGGCGTCTCGTAGGTCGTCAGCTCGTTCCACGCCGGGGTGCCGGGCCGGCCGGTGACGCCCCGGCCGGCTCCCGGGCCCGCCTGCCAGATGCCGAAGACCGCGCCGCACGGGTCCGAGGCCAGCGCCATCCGCCCGGCGTCGGCGGCGTCCAGCGGCCCCACGCCGACCGTGCCGCCGCACGAACGCACCACCTCGGCCGTCCGGTCCACGTCGTCCGAGGCGAAGTAGGGCGTCCAGGCGACGGGCAGCCGGCGATCGGGCGGCAGCACCCCGATCCCGGCCACCGCGTGCCCGTCGAGCACGGCACGCACGTAGGGGCCGAGCGGCTGCGGGCCCGGCCGGAACTCCCATCCGAACAGCGCTCCGTAGAACTTCTCGGTCGTGGCCAGTCCGCGCGCCATCAGACTCACCCAGCAGGGTGTGCCGGGCGTGTGCCGACCGGACCCGTCGCCGTTCGGGCGGGCGTTCCCCCGTGCGTCGGTCATCGTCACTCTCTTCTCGGCCGCTCGTACGTCGGCCGTGGTCTGCTCGCCCCTGCGGGGCCGTCTCGCGTCCGCCCGGCGGATCGTTCCCGCATCGCGGCCGACACCGTATGTGCCCGATCCCGTACGCCCGGTGACCGGATGTGCCCGGCCGAGCAGAGTAGTCGGAGCGGGACGAGTCGGCCACCCCGTGCGCGAGGATGGTGACCATGAACGCCATCATCTCCGCATCCGAACTCGCGGCCGCGCTGCAGACGGACCGCCCGCCGGTCCTGCTCGACATCCGCTGGCAGCTCAGCACGGCGGCCGCCAACGGCGAACCGCCGTTCGACGGGCGAGCCGCCTACGCGGCGGGCCATCTGCCCGGCGCCGTCTTCGTCGACCTGGACCGGGAGTTGGCGTCCGCGCCCGGCCCGCAGGGGCGCCATCCGCTGCCGGACCTCGCGGTGTTCGGTGCCGCGATGCGCCGTGCCGGGGTGTCCGCGGGGACGCCCGTGGTGGTGTACGACGGCGGCATCGGCTGGGCGGCCGCCCGCGCCTGGTGGCTGCTGCGCTGGACGGGTCACCCGGACGTGCGGGTCCTGGACGGCGGACTGTCCGCCTGGGAGGGGCCGTTGGAGACGGCGGTGCCGGAGCCGGCCGAGGGCGACTTCGTGCCGGAGCCGGGGGACACCGGGGTGCTGGACGCGGACGGTGCGGCGGATCTCGCCCGTACGGGGGTGCTGCTGGACGCCCGTGCGGGGGAGAGGTACCGGGGCGAGGTGGAGCCCATCGACCCGGTCGGCGGCCACATCCCGGGTGCCCTGTCCGCGCCGACCTCCGACAACGTGGGCGCCGACGGCCGGTTCCGGCCCGCCGACGAGCTGCGCGCCCGCTTCGGTGAGCTGGGTGTGACGCCGGAGGCACCGGTCGGCGTGTACTGCGGCTCGGGCGTGTCGGCGGCGCACGAGGTGCTGGCCCTGGCGGTCGCCGGTGTCCCGGCGGCTCTGTACGTCGGCTCCTGGTCGGAGTGGTCCTCCGACCCGGACCGACCGGTGGCGGTGGGACCGGACCCGCGGTAGCCGCCCCTTCCCGCCCCGGGGCTCCGCCCCGGACCCCGCTCCTCAAACGCCGGAGGGGCTGATTTCAGCCCGTCCGGCGTTTGAGGACGAGGCCCGTCAGGGCCGACAAGGCGGCGGGCTGTCCCGGAGAGGTGCGTAAGGGCAGCGCCCTTCAGGGGCTACGGGCCGGCGGGCCGGCCTTACTCCTGCTTCTTGCGGCGCGTCCCGAACACGATCTCGTCCCAGCTCGGCACCGCCGCTCGACGGCCCGGACGGACGCCGTCCGCCTCGGCCTGACGGTCGGTCGAGCCGATGAGACGGTCCCGGTGGCTGCCCACCGAACGGGGCATCAGCACGTCCGCATACGCGGAACCCGCGGAGGCGGCGGGCGCCGGCGGTTCCTCCGCCTCGGGCTCGGACTCCGGTTCCTCGGCGGACGGTTCGGGGGTGCGCTCCGGCACCACCAGGTCGCCGCGGAAGCTCGGTACCGCCTCCAGGAGGCTGGTCAGGGAGTCGCGTTCACCGGAGGCCGCGGCCGCGGTGGACTCCTCGGCCGGCTCGGACGCCTGCGCGGGCAGGCTCGGCCGCTCGCGGTCGCCGGGGCGGTCCAGCGGGCGGTCGCGCGGCAGCCGGGCGATGCGCGGCACGAACGGGAAGCTGGGCTCGGGCGCGGCGAGGTCGTCGGACTCGCCGATCAGCGAGCGCGCCTCCTCGTCGACGGCCTGGACCAGCCTGCGGGGCGGGTCGTACGTCCAGCTCGCCGAGTGCGGCTCGCCCGCGACCCGGTAGACCAGCAGTACTTCCCAGGTGCCGTCGTCGCGGCGCCAGGAGTCCCACTGGACGGTGTCCTTCTCCGCGCCGCGCAGCAGCAGCCGCTCCTGCACGGCCTCGCCCAGCGGGGGACCGGAGTTCTCCCCGGGGCGGCGGACGGGCGTCTTGCGGGCGCGCTCGGCCATGAAGGCGCGCTCGGCGAGGACGGGGCCTTCGAAGCGGCGGACGCGGTCGACGGGGATGCCGGCCATCTGGGCGACCTCTTCCGCGGTCGCACCGGCCCTTATACGGGCCTGGATGTCGCGGGGGCGGAGATGGCTCTCCACCTCGATCTCGATCTGGCCGAGGCGGGGACGGTCGCCGCGCACGGCGGCGCGGAGCCGTTCGTCGATCGGAAGCGTGTACTCCGTGCTGTCCGCAGCCTTCAGCACCAGCCGTGTGCCGTCATTCGAGACGGCCACGACACGCAGTTCGGGCATGGGGACCTCCCGGGTGGTGCCTGCCGACGTCACGTGCGTCGCTGCTTCCGCTAGTCGAGTGTGGCCTGCCCGGGTGCAGCCTGCCACAACCTTGCCGAGTTGCCCGGCGTGTCGGGCGCGGGCCCTGGATCGCCGTTATGGCACGGTTACCTATTCGCAACGCTAAGTGACCAAATGCGTCACCCTGTGCAACTAGCCCCCTCCCGGCGGTCCTCCGAGGACCCGGGCACCCTGACGGGAGTCCGGACCCAGGGTTCGTCACAGTACTCCATTTGGGCCACGTGCGTGGATTGGCACGCCGCCCGAGTTCGCGCAAGGGGTGGGACTTGGCCGTGGTTGCCCCACTCATCCGGCCCTGAACATGGCGGACTTGTGGGGAACTTCACGCAATCGCCGGAAACGGAGGCATGTCTACGCCCCCAGGACCCTCCGCAAGTAGTCGTTGCGGAACCGCCGTTCCGGATCGAGCCGTTCCCGGAGCGCGACGAACTCCTCGAAACGCGGATACACCCGTGAGAGGTACTCCGTGTCCCGTGTGTGGACCTTCCCCCAATGGGGTCGCCCCTCATGGGCGGTGAAAATCCGCTCGGCGGCGGTGAAGTAGCGCTGGTACGGCGTGCCCTTGTACATGTGGACCGCGATGTAGGCGCTCTCCCGGCCGGACGCCGTGGACAGCGCGATGTCGTCGGCCGGCGCGGTGCGCACCTCGACGGGGAAGCTGATCCGCAGCCCGGACCGGTCGACCATCGCCTTCAGCTCCCGCAGTGTCTCCACCAGCGCCTCGCGCGGGACGGCGTACTCCATCTCCACGAAGCGCACCCGGCGCGGGGAGGTGAACACCTTGTAGGGGATGTCGGTGTACGTCCGCGCGGACAGCGCCCGGCTGGAGATCTGCGCGACGGCCGGAATGCTCACCGGCGCGGCGCGGCCCACCCAGTTGGCCACCTGGAAGACGCCGTTGGAGAGGAACTCGTCCTCGAACCAGCCCCGCAGCGGCGGCACCGGGCGCTCGGGGCCCGCGCTGCGGTTGTTGCGTTTGGTGTTGGTGTTGCCGGTGTGCGGGAACCAGTAGAACTCGAAGTGCTCGTTCTCGGCGTGCAGCGCGTCGAACTCGGCGCACACGCGGTCGAACGTCATGGGCTCCTCGCGCGCGGTGAGGAGGAAGAGCGGCTCCACGGCGAAGGTGACCGCGGTGACCACGCCGAGGGCCCCGAGGCCGATCCGGGCGGCGGCGAAGACGTCCGGGTTCTCCTTCTCGGAGCAGGTGAGCACCGAGCCGTCGGCGGTGACCAGTTCCAGGCCCTTGATCTGGGCGGCGAGGGAGGCGGAGTCGCGGCCGGTGCCGTGGGTGCCGGTGCTGGTGGCGCCGGAGACCGTCTGCTCCATGATGTCGCCCATGTTGGTCAGCGACAGGCCCTCCCGCGCGAGGGCCACGTTGAGCCGCTTCAGCGGGGTGCCCGCCTCGACCGTGACGGTGCCCGCCTCGCGGTCGATCCGCCGGATCCCCGTCAGCAGCTCGGGGCGGATCATCAGGCCGTCGGTGGCGGCGATGGAGGTGAAGGAGTGGCCGGTGCCGACCGCCTTCACCGGCAGCCCGTCCGCGGCGGCCCGGCGCACCGCCGCGGCCAGTTCGTCGACGGAGGCAGGCGTGACCTCCCGGGCGGGCCGGACGGAGACGGTGCCTCCCCAGTTACGCCACGTGCGGTTCCTCGTGCTCGTCGTGCTGCCCAACGAAGCCTCCCCGACCCGGTGCCGGCCTCTCGAGCCGGCGGTACCCGAGGAAACCGACCGCGACCGCGACGGCCCCGGCCACCGCCGGAACCCCGTACCCGGCGCGCGCCCCGGCCGCGTCGATCACCCAGCCGCCCGCGGAGGAGCCGAGGGCGACCCCGACCGCGAGCCCGGTGCTCACCCAGGTCATGCCCTCGGTGAGCTGCGCGCGTGGTACGTGCTCTTCGATGAGGGACATGGTCGTGATCATCGTGGGAGCGATGGACAGACCCGCAACGAACAGCGCCACGGCCAGAAACGGCAAGTTCCCGACCAGTAGGAGTGGGATCATACTCACGGCCATGGCGCAAACGCCCAGCAACCACCGGCGTTCCGGTGCCCCCGCGAAGTGCAGCAGCCCGAACACCAGCCCGGCCACGCAGGAACCGAGGGCGTACACGGCGAGCACCACGCTGGCCGCGGCCTTGCGACCCTCCTCCTCGGCGAAGGCCACCGTGACCACGTCGACCGCGCCGAAGATCGTCCCCGTCGCCGCGAACGTCGCGACCAGCACCTGAAGACCCCGCGACCGCAGCGCCGAGCCGCCGCCCTGCTGCTCGCGGGGGTGCGGCGCGGGCTCGGTGGCGCGCTGGGCGGTCAGCCAGAAGACGCCCACCGCCAGGAAGCAGGCCGCCAGCAGCGGGCCGGCCTCCGGGAACCAGGCCGTGGACAGACCGATGGAGACGATCGGGCCGACGATGAAGCAGACCTCGTCCACCACCGACTCGAACGAGTACGCGGTGTGCAGCCGGGGCGTGCCCCGGTACAGGGCGGCCCAGCGCGCCCGGACCATGGCGCCGAGACTCGGCACGCAGCCGATCCCGACGCACGCGACGAACAGCACCCACTCCGGCCAGCCGTAGTGCGCGGCGCACAGCAGCACCGCGGCGCCGGACAGCGAGAGGAGTGTGGCCGGGCGCAGCACCCGGCGCTGGCCGTACCGGTCGACCAGGCGCGACACCTGCGGGCCCGCCAGCGCGGCGGAGAGCGCGATGGTGGCCGAGAGGGCGCCGGCCAGGCCGTACCGGCCGGTCACCTGGGAGATCATCGTGACCACGCCGATGCCCATCATCGACAGCGGCATCCGGCCGAGGAACCCCGCGGCGGAGAAGGCCCTGCTGCCGGGGGCGGCGAACAGGGCGCGATAGGGGCTGGGCACGGGGTTCTCCGGAAGATCAGTAAGGTGCTACCGCAGTCGATACAGCTTACTGGCGGCGTCACCCGGTTGCTCCGGTGATCCGCGGCACCTCCGGCGACACCCCCGGGCCCTGTCCCGGCCGCCGGTGCCGGGTGGGAGGATCGAGACATGTCTGACGTGCTCGATGCCAGTCCCTACGACGCCCTGCTCCTGCTCTCCTTCGGCGGCCCGGAAGGCCCGGACGACGTGGTCCCGTTCCTGGAGAACGTGACCCGCGGGCGGGGCATCCCCAAGGAACGCCTCAAGGAGGTCGGACAGCACTACTTCCTGTTCGGCGGGGTCAGCCCCATCAACGACCAGAACCGCGCCCTGCTGGACGCGCTGCGCAAGGACTTCGCCGAGCACGGCCTCGACCTGCCGGTGTACTGGGGCAACCGCAACTGGGCCCCCTACCTCACCGACACCCTGCGCGAGATGGTCCGCGACGGCCGCCGCCGCGTCCTGGTCCTCGCCACCAGCGCCTACGCCTCCTACTCCGGCTGCCGCCAGTACCGCGAGAACCTCGCCGACGCGCTGGCCACGCTGGAGAAGGAGGGGCTGGAGCTGCCGAAGATCGACAAGCTGCGCCACTACTTCAACCACCCCGGCTTCGTCGAGCCCATGGTCGACGGGGTGATCCGGTCGCTCGCCGATCTCCCCGAGGACGTCCGGGACGGCGCGCACATCGCCTTCTGCACCCACTCCATCCCCGACGCGGCCGCGGACACCTCGGGCCCGGTCGAGGCGCACGGCGACGGCGGGGCGTACGTCGCCCAGCACCTGGACGTGGCCCGGCTGATCGCCGACGCCGTCCGCGAGCGCACCGGTGTCGACCACCCCTGGCAGCTCGTCTACCAGTCCCGCTCCGGCGCCCCGCACATCCCGTGGCTGGAGCCCGACATCTGCGACCACCTTGAGGAGCGGCACGCGGCCGGGGTCCCGGCCGTGGTGATGGCGCCCATCGGCTTCGTCTCCGACCACATGGAGGTCCTCTACGACCTCGACACCGAGGCCACGGCCAAGGCGGAGGAACTGGGCCTGCCCGTGCGGCGATCCGCGACCGTCGGCGACGACCCCCGGTTCGCCGCGGCCGTCCGTGAACTGGTCCTGGAGCGCGCGGCCACCGAGAGCGGGCGGCAGATCACCCCGTGCGCCCTGGGCGCGCTCGGCGCCAGCCACGACCTGTGCCCGGTGGGCTGCTGCCCGGCCCGCGCCCCGCGCCCCGCCGCCGCGGGCGCCGACAGTCCCTACGCCTGAGGAGCCCCGTGACCGACCCCCTGCACGCGGAACTGCTGGAGCTGGCCCGGGAGGCCGCCCGGCGCGCGGGTGAGCTGCTGCGCGACGGCCGCCCCGCCGACCTCGCGGTCGCCGCCACCAAGTCCAGCGCGGTCGACGTCGTCACCGAGATGGACATCGCTGCGGAGAAGCTGATCACCGGGCTGATCGCCGAGCGCCGCCCGGAGGACGGCATCCTCGGCGAGGAGGGTGCCTCCACGGCCGGCAGCAGCGGCGTCCGCTGGGTCGTCGACCCCCTCGACGGCACGGTGAACTACCTGTACGGGCTGCCGACCTGGGCCGTCTCGATCGCGGCCGAGCAGGACGGGGTGACCGTGGCCGGCGCGGTGTTCGCCCCGATGCGCGGCGAGGCGTACCACGCGGTGCTGGGCGGCGGGGCCTGGGTCACGGGCGCCTGGGAGGGCGAGCGGCGCCTGGCCTGCCGGCCGTCGCCGCCGCTCGACCAGGCGCTTGTATCCACCGGCTTCAACTACGTCGCCGAGGTCCGCGACCACCAGGCCGAGGTGGCGCGCCGGCTGATCCCGCTGGTGCGGGACATCCGGCGCGGCGGCTCGGCGGCGATCGACCTGTGCGACGTGGCCGCCGGCCGGCTCGACGGCTACTTCGAGCGCGGGCTGCACCCGTGGGACCTCGCCGCGGGCGACCTCATAGCGCGGGAGGCGGGCGCCCGCACCGGCGGCCGTCACCCCGGCAGCGCGCCGTCCGGCGAGCTCGCGGTGGCGGCCTCCCCGGGCGTCTTCGACCCCCTCCTCCACCTCCTGGAGGACTTCGGCGCGTGGCACGACTGAGGTGACGGGCGGACCACCGCCCTGAGCCGCCCGACGAAGCACCCCCGAACACCGCCCCACGGCCAAAGGGCCCCGCCGCTGATCCCAGCGCCGGGGCCCTATGGCGCGAGGGCGCCGGCACGCACCGTCCACCACGCCACAACCCCTGGTGCCGAGCCGGGCACCGGTCTGCTGAGCCGTCCGCACGGCCCGGCCGGGCGGACGTCGTCAGGTGGCCGGCGCCTTGCGTCGGTGGTCGCGCACGCACGGGTGGGTGCACAAGGGCGGGCCCCGGCGGCTGGATCCGCCGGGGCCCGCCCTTGGTGCGGTGCCGGCTGGTCAGACGCTGTACGCGCCGACTTCCACGCCGTGCTCGGCGGCGAGGCGGCGCAGGTCGTCGAGTTCGCCCTGCTCCACTTCGACGAGGAAGTCGTCGCCCTCGTCGCGGGCACGCGACAGATCGGACTCGGTCGCCTTTATGCGCTGCAGAAGTCCTGCGGTGAATGCGTCCATGCTGCGCCCCCTCGTCCTGGGTCGGTGGGTCGGTGGCACGGGGGTGTGCCGTCGGAAGGGATGATCACGTCCGTGGCGGATGCCCAGCGCCGCTGGCCGGGCGGCGACGGTACCGGACATCCACGCCCGCTCTGCGGAAGCGGACCGTGTGCACCGCATGGTGGTGCGGTACATGCAGAGCGTGATCGCGGGATGTAAAACCCGTCCTCCCCAAGCTCCCTTCCGCGGAAACCTAACCGCGCGAGAAATTCTCGTATTCCCGGCCCGTTCGCCCGCAGGTTCCCCGGTCCCGGGCCGCCGGCCAACCCCGGGCCCGGCCGCCTTACAGCCGACTTACGGTCGAAAAGGGCAGGATGGAGGCAACACACCCACCCGTACCCCTGCCCGAGTGCGCGCTGCCGAAGGCCGCCGGGCCGGTCATGAGGAAGGACTAGCGACGTGCGTGTACTCGTCGTCGAGGACGAGCAACTGCTCGCCGATGCGGTGGCCACCGGACTGCGCCGGGAGGCCATGGCCGTCGACGTCGTGTACGACGGCGCGGCCGCCCTGGAACGCATCGGTGTCAACGACTACGACGTGGTCGTCCTCGACCGCGACCTCCCCCTCGTGCACGGCGACGACGTCTGCCGCAAGATCGTCGAGCTCGGCATGCCGACCCGCGTGCTGATGCTCACCGCCTCCGGCGACGTCAGCGACCGCGTCGAGGGCCTGGAGATCGGCGCCGACGACTACCTTCCCAAGCCCTTCGCGTTCAGCGAGCTGATCGCCCGCGTGCGGGCCCTCGGCCGGCGTACGAGCGTCCCCCTGCCGCCCGTCCTGGAACGGGCCGGGATCAAGCTCGACCCCAACCGCCGCGAGGTCTTCCGCGACGGCAAGGAGGTGCAGCTCGCACCGAAGGAGTTCGCCGTGCTCGAGGTCCTCATGCGCAGCGAGGGCGCCGTGGTCTCCGCGGAGCAGCTGCTGGAGAAGGCCTGGGACGAGAACACCGACCCGTTCACCAACGTGGTGCGGGTGACCGTCATGACCCTGCGCCGCAAGCTGGGCGAGCCGCCGGTCATCGTGACCGTGCCCGGCTCCGGATACCGGATCTGATCAACTGACCATGGCTGCCACCCCCGCGCCCCCCACGGCGCCCCCCAAGCCCACCTGGGACCCTCGGTCGCCCACCCCGCTGCCCTGGCTGCGTCCCACCATCCGCATACGGCTCACGCTGCTGTACGGCGGCATGTTCCTGATCGCCGGCATCCTGCTGCTGTCGATCATCTACCTGCTCGCCGCGCAGGCCCTGCGCACCGGCAGCCAGCCGCTGTTCAAGATCGTCGACTTCGACGGCCTCAAGGTCTCCAGCAACGACTGTCCGGGCATCGCCGACGGCAACCTCTCACTGTCCGAGTTCAACTCCGCGATCAGCGAGTGCATCGACCACCAGCGCCAGGGCGCCCTGGACAACCTGCTCAGCCGCTCCCTGCTGGCCCTGCTCGGCCTCGCCGTCATCGCGTTCGCCTTCGGCTACGCCATGGCGGGCCGGGTGCTGTCGCCGCTGGGCCGCATCACCCGCACCGCCCGCGCGGTGGCCGGCTCCGACCTCTCCCGCCGGATCGAGCTGGACGGCCCGGACGACGAGCTGAAGGAGCTGGCCGACACCTTCGACGACATGCTGGAGCGTCTCCAGCGCGCGTTCACGGCCCAGCAGCGCTTCGTGGGCAACGCCTCCCACGAGCTGCGCACCCCGCTGGCGATCAACCGCACGCTGCTGGAGGTGCACCTCTCCGACCCCCAGGCACCGGTGGAGCTCCAGCAGCTCGGCAAGACGCTGCTGGCCACCAACGAGCGCAGCGAACAGCTCGTCGAGGGTCTGCTGCTGCTCGCCCGCAGCGACAACCAGATCGTCGAGCGGGGTCCCGTCGACCTCGCCGAGGTGGCCGGGCAGGCCATCGACCAGGTGACCACGGAGGCGGACGCCCGCCACGTGGCGATCCGCAGCAGCCGCCGCCCGGCGGTCGTCCAGGGCAACGGCGTGCTGCTGGAGCGGATCGCCCTGAACCTGGTGCAGAACGCGGTGCGGTACAACGTGCCGGAGGACGGCTGGGTGGAGGTCACCACCGAGGTCCAGCACGGGCAGGCGATCCTCGTGGTGTCCAACACGGGCCCGGTCGTCCCCGCGTACGAGATCGAGAACCTCTTCGAGCCGTTCCGCAGGCTGCGCACCGAGAGGACGGGCAGCGACAAGGGCGTGGGACTGGGTCTGTCCATCGTGCGGTCGGTCGCCCGGGCGCACGGCGGGCACATCTACGCCCAGCCGAGAGAGGGAGGCGGGCTCGTGATGCGTGTCACCCTGCCGATCTGACATCATGCCCCGTCCCCGACATGTGTTCGCTCTGCGCGGAATTTTCGAGTCGCTCCGCAATCGAATTCATGTGTGATCGATCACAGACGCGCCGATTCGGCCATCTACTCTCCGTGATCATGGGTGCCGCTGTAAGGCCGGAAAAGTCCCGGTTTTCAGGGGCCCCCATCACGGGAAGTACACGGTGAGGTGCCTTTGAAGTGCGGCATCGGGACCGTGTACGGTCCCCTTCGCCATCCAAGCCGATCACTCGTGAGGAGTCCGGTTGGGTGTCGATTGAGTAACAGACCTTGATGTGAGGCAAAATCTCCGCCTCAGGTCGGGCACAAGTCCGGCCTCTCACGCGTTACGTGCGCTGGAGACACCGCATACACCCAGAGGGGGAGAGCGACATGGCTACCGACTACGACACTCCACGCAAGACCGACGACGACGTCGACTCGGACAGCTTGGAAGAGCTGAAGGCCCGGCGGAACGACAAGTCGGCCTCGGCCGTGGATGTCGACGAGTTCGAGGCCGCGGAAGGCCTGGAACTGCCCGGTGCGGACCTCTCGAACGAAGAGCTGGCCGTCCGGGTCCTGCCCAAGCAGCAGGACGAGTTCACCTGCATGAGCTGCTTCCTGGTGCACCACCGCAGCCAGCTGGCCCGCGAGAAGAACGGCCAGCCGATCTGCCGCGACTGCGACTGAGGCGGGGTCGGCCGTGACTGGCTCGACCCCACCGCGGAAGCGCCGCTTCTTCTCGAAGGGAGCGGACCAAGGGTCCTCCGAGGACCCACAGCACGACACGCGTGACCGAGAGCGAGGCTGGACCGGATCCGGGTCGGCCTCGCTCGAAGCGCCGGCCGGCCGGGGTGACCTCCCGGCGTCCCTGGAGGTCACCGCGCCCGTGGCGCGCAGACGTGCCGCCGTCGTCCGTGACAAGGCCCGGGAAGGCGTCCGCAAGGGCGGCACCCGCGCCCGCGCGGCGTTGGCGCACCTCGCCGACCGGATCATCGACATCGCCCCGCGCGTGCCCGTACGGGACCTCGCGACACTGCGGGAGCAGTTCCCCGGGCTCGGGCCCGAGGAGCTCGCCGACAAGCTCGTGGCGGGCGCCGCGAAGGCCACCGCGACGGTCGGGGCCGGAGTCGGCGCGGCGGCCATGATGCCCGTACCGCCCGCGATGCCGACGGAACTGGCGGCGGAGATCACCGGCGTCGCCGCGATCGAGCTGAAGCTCATCGCCGAACTGCACGAGGTCTACGGCGTACGCCCGGCGGGCGGCCTGGCCCAGCGCAGCACCGTCTACCTCAACTCCTGGTCGCAGGAGCGAGGGGTCGAGGCGACCAAGCCCTCCACCGTGAGCGCGGCGCTGAACAGCCGCATGAAGCGCGAGCTGCGCCAGCGGATCATGAAGCGCACGGTACGCAACCTGCCGAACCTGATGCCGTTCCTCGTGGGCGCGGCCGTGGGCGCCGTCATGAACCGGCGCGACACCAGAAAGCTCGCCACCCGCATCCGTGACGACCTGCGCAAGATCCAGGTGCCCTGGGACGCGCTGCCCGCGCTCCCGGCGCTGGAGCGTCCCGACGACGTCCTGCCCGAGGACGCCCTGAAGGAGCTCGGTGGCCGTCCCCGGAAGGACGACGGGCACTCCGCCCCCTGAGAACTCCCCCGTGCGGGCGACACCCCGCCCGCACGTCCCTCCCGTGCGCGCGCCGCTCCTCCTGTGGGCGCGGCGCTCCTTCTGTGTGCCCGGGCGCCTACGAGGCGTCCGCCGCGTCCTTCGCCGCCCGGAGCGCCTGCGTCAGCCGCTCGGGCTCGCGGGTCGACAGGAAGACGTAGGGAGTGGGGTCCGCCGGGTCCGTGACGTCCACGCGCAGCGCACCGGGAATGTACGCGCGCAGCAGCATGAAGGCGCGCGGGTCGGCCTTGGGGCCGCGCCAGGCACGGGCCTCCTCCGCGTCCAGGATTTCCGCGGTACCGAGCGCCGCCACCGGAATCTTCGCGTCGCCCGCGATCAGATGACCGTTCACGACGCGGATCCGCACCGAGCCGTACGCGCTCACCACGACCGCTGCCGCGGCGGTGCCGCCGGCCAGCCCGGCCAGCATCGGCAGGGTGCCGAACGGCAGCATGATCAACGCGAGGGAGAACCCGGCCAGGAGGGACAGGAACCACCAGGAGCGGGGCGCGGTGAGACGTTCTTCGTACGGGGCGGCGGAGAGCTGCATGAACCCAAGCTTGGCACGCTCCCCGCGGGCGTCCGGCTCCAGGGCGGGCGCGTGCGGAGCACCCACGGGGCGGGCGGGTAAGGTTCGCGCCTGTGAGTGGTAATTCCGCAGCTCTTCAGCCCCCCGCCGACGCCGTACCGCCCGTCCGTCACCCCGACGCCCCCGCACCCGGTGAGCTCCTGGGCGCGCACTACGGGCAGTGCTTCGGATGCGGCGACGAGCAGCCCCACGGGCTGCACCTCGAGGCGCGCGCCGGTGAAGGCGTGTCGATCACCGCCGAGTTCACCGTCCAGTCCGCCCACCAGGGCGCCCCCGGACTCGCCCACGGCGGCGTGCTGGCCACCGCCCTGGACGAGGCGCTCGGCTCGCTCAACTGGCTGCTGCGCACGATCGCGGTGACCGGCCGGCTGGAGACCGACTTCGTGCAGCCCGTCCCGGTCGGCACCGTGCTGCACCTGGAGGCGGAGGTGACGGCCGTGGCGGGACGCAAGATCTACTGCACCGCCACCGGGCGGATCGGCGGCCCCCAGGGCCCCGTCGCCGTCCGCGCGGACGCGCTGTTCATCGAGGTCAAGGTCGACCACTTCATCGACCACGGCCGGCAGGAGGAGATCCAGGCCGCCATGGAGGACCCCGACCAGGTCCGCCGGGCCCGCGCCTTCGAGGTGAACCCGTGAGCGAGCCGGCCGGCGGCGCGCTCGAGGTGCGGATCCGGCGCGTCGACCCGGACGTACCGCTTCCGGCGTACGAGCACCCGGGCGACG
Source organism: Streptomyces sp. NPDC085937 (assembly GCF_044540535.1). Taxonomy (NCBI): domain Bacteria; kingdom Bacillati; phylum Actinomycetota; class Actinomycetes; order Kitasatosporales; family Streptomycetaceae; genus Streptomyces; species Streptomyces sp. NPDC085937. Next base: position 148,382 of record NZ_JBITSH010000001.1, read on the forward strand.
CGGGGGCCGATCTGCGCACCACCGAGGCATGCCTGCTGGAACCCGGTGAGCGGGCCGTGCTGCCCACCGGGGTGTCTGTCGCACTCCCCGAGGGGTACGCGGCCTTCGTGCACCCGCGATCCGGTCTCGCCGCCCGCTGTGGCGTCGCCCTGGTGAATGCCCCGGGGACGATTGATGCCGGGTACCGTGGGGAGATCAAGGTGATCGTGGTGAATCTCGACCCGCGCGAGACCGTGCGGTTCGAGCGCTTCGACCGGATTGCCCAACTGGTCGTGCAGAAGGTCGAGAGGGTGCGCTTCGTGTCGGTCGCGGAGCTTCCCGTCTCGGCCAGGGCCGAGGGGGGCTTCGGATCCACCGGCGGCCATGCCGCGGTGGAAGGTAAGAGCGGCACAAGCGTTCAGGCCGCCGTGGGCGGTGCAGCGGGTGGGAATCGATACGCTTCGGTCGTATCCGACCGGGAAGGACAGTGACGTGTTCGGACGTCGCAAGAAGACGGATGCCGCCGACGGTGCGGCCGGCGAGGCCGAGCAGGTCGTCGACGGTGTCGACGCGGAGGCGGACGGGGAGGCCGGGCGGCTGAGGCTCGAGCCCGCGCCGCGGCCCGACGGGCCCTGGGACAGCTCCGAGGTCCGCGAACCCGGTGAGGGCCGGGTCGATCTGGGCGGCCTGTTCGTGCCCGGCGTGGACGGCATGGAACTGCGCGTGGAGGTCGCGGGCGACGCGATCGTCGCGGCGACCGTCGTGCTGCGCGACAGCGCCATCCAGCTGCAGGCCTTCGCCGCGCCCAAGCGCGAGGGCATCTGGGGCGAGGTGCGCGAGGAGATCGCGACCGGCATCACCCAGCAGGGCGGCATCATCGACGAGGTCGAGGGCCCGCTCGGCTGGGAGCTCCGCGCCCAGGTGCCGGTGCAGCTGCCGGACGGCACCGGCGGCTTCCAGGTCGTGCGGTTCGTCGGCGTGGACGGCCCCCGCTGGTTCCTGCGCGGTGTGATCTCCGGTCAGGGCGCGGTCCAGCCGCAGGCCGCCGGACTGCTGGAGCAGATCTTCCGGGACACCGTGGTGGTGCGCGGTGAGGGCCCGATGGCCCCGCGCGACCCGATCGTCCTGAAGCTGCCGAACGACGCGCAGATGGTCCCCGAGAACGTGCAGCAGGACGAGGGCGGCTCCCGCTTCGCCGGCGGCATGAGCCGCCTCCAGCGCGGCCCGGAGATCACCGAGGTCCGCTGAGCCCGCGCCGGAGCGGGTGCAGTGCCGCTCGCTCCGGCTCGGTCCCTTCGACCGCCCTCCGGCCCCGGTCGCTGTCGGCGGATGCCGGGCAGGGGCTGTTATCGTCGGCGGGTGCGCCCGGAGGGCCAAGGCGGCGCTGGGGGTTGATCGCCCTGGATGCGGGGCCTGGTGGCGGGCGTGCGAGTGGCGGAGTGGAGGTCCGGGCCGCAGGGGCCGGTGGCTCAACTCGGCCGCGTTGACAAGGTGGTGCGGGCGCGAAATCCGCTGTCGGCGCGTGTCGGCGTCGTGTCAGGATCCGGCGCATGTCAGTCCGCTACCCGCGCCCCCTGCGCCCCGGTGACCGTGTCGGTGTGACCGCTCCGTCGAGCGGTGTCCCGAAGCCCCTGCTCGCGCGGCTGGACGTCGCCCTCCAGGACCTGCGCGCACGCGGGTACGAGGTCGTCGTCGGGGAGTGCCTGGACGGCTCCGGGCACGTCAGCGCCCCGGCCGCCGACCGTGCGCGCGAGCTGACGGCGATGCTGACCGACCCCGCCATCAGGGCCGTCGTGCCGCCGTGGGGCGGGGAGACCGCCATCGACCTGATCCGGCTGCTCGACTGGGACCGGCTGCGTGAGGCGGAGCCGACCTGGCTCGTCGGCTTCTCCGACCTCTCGACCCTGATGACCCCGCTGACGCTGCTCACCGGCACGGCGACGCTGCACGGCAACAACCTGATGGACACGCCCCATCGCGTGTCCGAGGGGCTGCTGTCGTGGCTCGACGTCGTAGCCGCCCCCACCGGTCACCGGTTCACGCAGACCCCGCCCGGCCGCCACCGGACCGTCGGCTTCGACGACTTCGCCGCCTTCCCCGACGTACGGGAGTACACGCTCGACGCGCGGGGCTCCTGGACCCGGCTCGACGGCGACGGCCCCGTGGAGGCCGAGGGCAGGCTGATCGGCGGGTGCGTCGAGACGCTGTGCAACCTCGCGGGCACGCCGTACCTCGACGTCTCGGCCTTCGCCCGCGACGAGGCGCCGGAAGGGCTCCTCGTGTACGTGGAGGCGGCCGAGGACAACGCCTACACCATCTGCCGGTACCTGCACGGCATGCGGCTGGCCGGGTTCTTCGACCACGCCAACGCGATCCTCGTCGGCCGTACCGGCGCGCCGGACGGTGCCTCCCTCAGCCAGCACGACGCCGTCCTCGACGCCATCGGCTCCCTGGGCGTGCCGATCGTCGCGGACGTCGAGTGCGGCCACGTCCCGCCCTACCTGCCGATCGTCAACGGAGCCCGCGGCCGCGTCGTGCACGCACCGGGGCGCGGCGAGCTGACGCAGACGCTGGACTGACGTCGACGGCGCGGGTCCCGTCCGGAAGCCGCCGTCCCCGTATGCGTGCGCGGACCCTTGACGGTGAATTGGTCTGGACCTACCGTGCCGGGTCATCCGGGCGTTCAAAAGGACGCCCTCTGTTCACGTACGAGAACGGATGGCCCCCACATGTCCGCTGCACCCCCACGTCACCGCCGCAGAGCTCGTGCCACCCTGTTCGCCCTGCTGACCACCGCGCTGGTCGGCACCCTCGTCCTCCGTCCCGACGCCCCGCCCGCCGACGCCGCCCCCGTCGCGGCGGCCCCCGCCACCTTCACGCACCCCGGCGTCACCGTCTCCCGGGGCCAGCTGGACTTCGCGCGGAGCAAGGTCCAGGCAGGCGCCCAGCCATGGAAGAACGCCTACGACCGGATGGCGGCGAGCAAGTACGCCGACCTGAACCGCACGCCCCGGCCCCGCGCGGTCGTGGAGTGCGGCTCGTACTCCAACCCCAACCTCGGCTGCACCGACGAGCGCGAGGACGCGATCGCCGCGTACACCCAGGCGCTCCTGTGGTACGTCACCCGCGACGACCGCCACGCCCAGAAGGCCATCCAGCTGATGGACGCCTGGTCCGCCGTGATCCGCGACCACACCAACAGCAACGCGCCCCTGCAGACCGGCTGGGCCGGCTCCTCCTGGGCCAAGGCCGCCGAGATCGTCAAGCACACCTACACCGGCGGCTGGCCCGGCGCGGGCCGCTTCGCCACCACGCTCCGCGACGTCTACCTGCCCGAGATCATCAACGGCTCCCATTCCAACGGGAACTGGGAGCTGACGATGATGGAGGCCGCCGTCGGCATCTCCGTCCACCTGGAGGACCGCGCCTCCTACGACAAGGCCATGGCGACGTTCCGCACCCGCACCGCCGCCTACGTGTACCTGGCCTCCGACGGCGCCCTGCCGAAGACCGTGCCGAGCCAGAACCTCGACACCCGGGACAAGATCGTCAGGTACTGGCAGAACCAGTCCACCTTCGTCACCGGCCTCACCCAGGAGACCTGCCGCGACTTCACCCACACCGGGTACGGCCTCTCCTCGATCTCCCACATCGCCGAGACCAGCCGCATCCAGGGCCAGGACCTCTACGGCACCGACGTCGGCGAGCGACTGCGGCACGGACTCGGCTTCCAGGCGAAGTACGAGCGGGGAGAGGCCGCTCCCGGCTGGCTGTGCGGAGGCACCCTGCACCGCGGCCTCGGCCCGGTCACCGAAGTCGGCTACAACGCCCTGCACAACCGCCTCGGCCACGCCATGACCAACACCCAGGCGCTGACCGAAGGCACCCGCCCCGCCGGCACCAACAACCTGTTCGTCGCGTGGGAAACCCTCACACACGGGGACAACCCGGCCTGACCCCGTTGATCAGCCGGGCGCCGGACAGCGATACTGGCGCCCGGTTCACGGGGAGGGCAGGCACACATGGGTCGGACGGTCACCGAGACCATGGTGCGCGTCGAGGACGTGCACAAGTCGTACGGCACCGGGGCCGCCGCGGTGCACGCGCTGCGCGGCGTCTCCTTCGAGATCCCGCGCGGCGAACTCGTCGCCCTCAAGGGACGCTCCGGATCGGGCAAGACCACACTGCTGAACATCGTCGGCGGCCTGGACACCCCCGACCGGGGCCGGGTCGACGTCGGCGGACGCGACCTCGCCGGCCTCGACGAGAACGGCCTGCTCGCCCTGCGCCGCGACCACGTCGGCTTCGTCTTCCAGTCCTTCGGGCTCATCCCCATCCTCAGCGCCGCCGAGAACGTGGGCGTCCCGCTGCGCCTGCGCGGGGCCGACCCGCGCGAGCGCGAGGAGCGCGTGGACCTGCTGCTGTCCCTCGTCGGCCTCGCCGACCACGCCGCCCAGCGGCCCGGCGAACTCTCCGGCGGCCAGCAGCAGCGAGTCGCCATCGCCCGCGCCCTCGCCAACAACCCCTCCCTCCTCATCGCCGACGAGCCCACCGGGCAGCTCGACGCCGAGACCGGGCACGCCGTGATGGAGCTGCTGCGCGCGGTCGTCCGCAGCGAGAACGTCACCGCGCTCGTCGCCACCCACGACGCCACGCTGCTCGACCTGGCCGACCGGGTCCTGGAGCTCGGCGACGGCGAGATCGTCGAGCACTGACCGCCCGGCCGGGACCGTCCCGGCGTCAGGGTTGCGTCAAGGACGGTCCGCGGGCCCCTCCCACCGCCCGTCCCGCGCGTACGGCGACCTAAGGTCGACTCCGCGACACAGGAGCGGAAGACAATGGGGCCATGGGACGCGGCAAGCTTCGGATCCACCTCGGCGCGGCACCGGGCGTGGGCAAGACCTACGCGATGCTCGCCGAGGCGCACCGGCGTGCCGAGCGGGGCACCGACTGCGTCGTCGCCTTCGTCGAGACGCACGGCAGGCCCCGCACCGAGGCGCTGCTGACCGGGCTGGAACGCGTCCCGTACCGGGAGCTGGAGCACGGCGGCGCCGTCGTCACGGAGATGGACCTGGACGCCGTCCTCGCCCGGCGCCCCCGGGTCGCCCTGGTCGACGAGCTCGCCCACACCAACGTCCCCGGCTCTCGCAACGCCAAGCGCTGGCAGGACGTGGAGGAGCTGCTGGCCGCCGGGATCGACGTGCTGTCCACCGTCGACATCCAGCACCTGGAGTCGCTGGGCGACGTCGTCGAGTCCATCACCGGCGTACGGGAGCGGGAGACCGTGCCGGACGAGGTGGTGCGCCGGGCCGACCAGGTGGAACTGGTCGACATGACGCCCGAGGCGCTGCGCCGCCGCATGGCGCACGGCAACATCCACCAGCCCGACCAGGTCGACGCCGCCCTCTCCAACTACTTCCGCCCCGGCAACCTCGCCGCCCTGCGCGAACTGGCCCTGCTGTGGGTCGCCGACCGGGTCGACGCCCACCTCCAGCGCTACCGCAGCGAGCACGAGGTCTCGGCGATCTGGGGCTCCCGCGAGCGGATCGTGGTCGGTCTGACCGGCGGACCCGAGGGCCGCACGCTCATCCGGCGGGCCGCGCGGCTCGCGGAGAAGGGCGCCGGCGGGCAGCTGCTCGCCGTGTACATATCCCGCAGCGACGGGCTCACCTCCGCCTCGCCCGGGGAGCTGGCCGCCCAGCGCACCCTCGTGGAGGACCTCGGCGGCAGCTTCCACCACGTCGTCGGCGACGACATACCCGCCGCCCTGCTGGACTTCGCGCGCGGCGCCAACGCCACCCAGATCGTGCTGGGCTCCTCCCGCCGCAGGGCCTGGCAGTACGTCTTCGGCCCCGGCGTCGGCGCGACGGTCGCGCGGGACTGCGGGCCCGACATGGACGTGCACATCGTCACCCACGAGGAGGTCGCCAAGGGACGCGGCCTGCCCGTCGCCCGCGGTGCCCGGCTGGGACGCCTGCGGCTCGCCTGGGGCTGGGCGGTCGGGACGGCCGGGCCCGTGGCCCTGGCGGTGCTGCTGAGCGCCGTCGACCCGGGCCTCGCCATCGACATGCTGCTGTTCCTGGCGGTGACGGTGGCCGCGGCGCTGCTCGGCGGACTGTGGCCGGCGCTCGCCTCGGCGGCGGTCGGCTCGCTGCTGCTCAACTTCCTCTACACCCCGCCCCTGCACACCTGGAGCGTCTCCAGCCCGCGGAACATCATCGCCATCGTGATCTTCGTCGCGGTCGGGTCGTCGGTGGCGTCCGTGGTCGACCTCGCAGCCCGGCGCACCCACCAGGCGGCCCGGCTGCGCGCCGAGTCGGAGATCCTGTCCTTCCTCGCGGGCAACGTGCTGCGCGGCGAGACCGGTCTGGAGGACCTGCTGGAGCGGGTCCGCGAGACCTTCGGCATGGAGTCCGCCGCGCTGCTGGAACGCGCGGGCGACGTCGAGCCGTGGACCTGCGCGGGACGGGCCGGCCGGGGGAGGCCGGTCGAACGGCCCGAGGACGCGGACGTCGAGGTACCCGTCGGGGACCACATGGCGCTCGCGCTGACCGGCCGGGTGCCGCCCGCCGAGGACCGCAGGGTGCTGGCCGCGTTCGCCGCGCAGGCCGCCGTGGTCCTGGACCGCCGGCGGCTGCGGGAGGAGGCCGACCGCGCCCTCGCCCTCGCCGAGCGCAACCGCATCCGCACCGCGCTGCTCGCCGCCGTCAGCCACGACCTGCGCACCCCGCTGGCCGGGATCAAGGCAGCCGTCTCCTCGCTGCGCTCCGAGGACGTCGAGTGGTCGGACGAGGACCGGGCCGAACTGCTCGAAGGCATCGAGGACGGCGCGGACCGGCTGGACCACCTGGTGGGCAACCTGCTGGACATGTCCCGCCTGCACACCGGCACCGTCGCGCCCCTGATGCGCGGGACCGACCTGGACGAGGTGGTGCCGCGCGCGCTCGGCGGGGTGCCGGAGGGCAGCGTCGCCCTGGACGTGCCCGAGGCGCTGCCCATGGTCGCCGCGGACCCCGGACTGCTGGAGCGGGCGATGGCCAACGTGATCGAGAACGCCGTGAAGTACAGCCCGCCGGGGGAGAGGGTCCTGGTGGCCGCCAGCGCCCTCGCCGACCGGGTCGAGGTGCGGGTCGTCGACCGCGGCCCCGGCGTCCCCGACGAGGCCAAGGACAGCATCTTCGAGCCCTTCCAACGGCACGGCGACGCCCCGCGCGGTGCGGGCGTCGGCCTCGGCCTGGCGGTCGCCCGGGGCTTCACGGAGGCGATGGGCGGCACCCTGAATGCGGAGGACACCCCCGGTGGGGGGCTCACCATGGCCCTCACCCTGCGCGCGACCGCCACCCGCCCGCCGGCCCCACCCCCGCCCGCCGAACCCGGCCGCCCGGCGCCGGACACGGCGCCCCGGCCCGGGAGCGCGGCGGGACGGCCCGGCGGCGTCGGGCCTGGTCGGGCGGGCGAGGACTTTGTGGGTGGCCGGGAGGACGGAGATCCCGTGTGCGGTCGTGCGGACGTGGAGAAGGGGAGGCGGTTGTCATGACCCGTGTGCTGGTGGTCGACGACGACCCGGCCATCGTGCGTGCCCTGGTGATCAACCTCAAGGCACGGTCGTACGACGTCGACTCCGCGCAGGACGGTGCCGGTGCCCTGCGCGCGGCGACCGCCCGCCACCCGGACGTGGTCGTCCTCGACCTGGGCCTGCCCGACATGGACGGCGTCGAGGTGATCCGGCGCCTGCGCGAGTGGACCCGGGTGCCGGTCCTGGTGCTGTCCGCGCGGCACGCCTCCGCCGAGAAGGTGCAGGCGCTGGACGCCGGCGCCGACGACTACGTCACCAAGCCCTTCGGCATGGACGAGCTGCTGGCCCGGCTGCGGGCCGCCGTACGCCGCGCGGAGCCCGTCGGCGACGAGGGAGACCTGGTCGTGGAGACCGAGGCGTTCACCGTCGACCTGGCCGCCAAGAAGGTGCACCGCGACGGCGGGGACGTACGGCTGACGCCCACCGAGTGGCACCTGCTGGAGGTGCTGGTGCGTGGCGGCGGGAGGCTGGTGGCGCAGAAGCAGCTGCTGCGGGAGGTGTGGGGGCCGTCGTACGGGACGGAGACCAACTACCTGCGCGTGTACATGGCCCAGCTGCGCCGCAAACTGGAGGCCGACCCGTCGCGTCCGCGGCACCTCATCACCGAGCCCGGCATGGGATACCGCTTCGAGAAGTGAGGCAGGCCCGTTCGGACCGGGCAAGCAGGGGGTACGTAACCGTCAGTGCGCCCCGGTACGCTTCAGATATGAGTGCTGTTCCTCGACCAGAGAAGCCGGCAGGCCGGTTCCGGCGCATGCTCGACCGGCTCTCGTCCTCGCAGGAGGACCTGGAGTCGGAGGAGCTGCGCGAGGACGCCGCGACTGCCGGGTGCACGCGGATAGGTGACTGCCAGGACCGGCAGGTCGTTACCGTTACTGGTACCTTGCGCACGGTCACGCTGCGGCCGCGTGCGGGAGTCCCGGCCCTGGAGGCCGAGCTCTTCGACGGTACGGCCGCGCTGGACGTGGTGTGGCTCGGCAGGCGCTCCATCGTGGGGATAGAGCCGGGGCGCAAGCTGATCGCATCGGGCCGGATCGCCATGAGCCACGGCCGCCGGGTGCTGTTCAATCCGAAATACGAACTGAGACCCCTCGGACGGGAGTAGCCGGTGACGTCGCTCGACAAGCCGACAACCGAAGAGACATCCGCGGACACGTCCGCGGACGACGCCCGGGCGGTGACGGAAGCCGCCCTGTTCGAGGCGTTCGGCGGTGTCCGGGGCATGGTCGAGACGGTGCTGCCGGGGCTGCTGTTCGTCAGCATCTACACGGTCAACAAGAACCTGCACATGTCGGCGCTCGCGGCGCTCGGTGTGGCGCTGGCGATGGTCGTGGTCCGGCTGGTCCGCAGGGACACCGTGAAGCACGCGTTCAGCGGCGTCTTCGGCGTCGGCTTCGGTGTGGTCTTCGCGATGATGACCGGCAACGCCAAGGACTTCTACCTGCCGGGCATGCTCTACACGCTGGGCCTGGCCGTGGCGTACATCGTCACGGCGATGGCGGGCGTCCCGCTGATCGGCCTGATGCTGGGCCCGGTCTTCAAGGAGAACCTCTCCTGGCGCACCCGCAACCCCGGCCGCAAGAAGGCGTACACCAAGGCCAGCTGGGCCTGGGGCCTGATCCTGCTCGCCAAGTGCGCGATCCTCTTCCCGCTGTACTGGTGGGCGGACACCACCCAGCTGGGCTGGGTGCTGGTGGCGCTGAAGATCCCGCCGTTCCTGCTTGCGGTCTACCTGACCTGGGTGTTCCTGGCGAAGGCGCCGCCGCCGATCGACGTCTTCGCCGAGATGGAGGCGGAGGAGCGCGCCGAGGAGGAGCGCAAGGCGGCGGCCGCCGCGGGCGAGAGCGAAGGGGCACCGGCCGGCCGGCACCGCCGCGAGTCCTGACCGGCGACGACATGAGGGGCGCCCGGAGAGATCCTCCCCGGGCGCCCCTCACCAGTACCTGGGCACACGCGCGTACGGCTATGCCTGCTTGCGGACCGAGAGCAGGTCCTCCAGCTGCTCCTCCCGGGCCTGCGCGGCGACGAAGAGCAGTTCGTCACCCGCCTCCAGGGAGTCCTCGCGGGTCGGGGTCAGCACCCGCGTGCCGCGGATGATGGTGACCAGCGAGGTGTCCTGCGGCCACTCCACGTCCCCGACCTGCGTGCCCGCCAGCGCGGACTCCTCCGGGAGCGTCAGCTCCACCAGGTTGGCGTCGCCGTGGCTGAAGCGCAGCAGCCGGACCAGGTCGCCGACGCTCACCGCCTCCTCCACCAGCGCCGACATCAGACGCGGGGTGGACACGGCGACGTCCACGCCCCAGGACTCGTTGAACAGCCACTCGTTCTTCGGGTTGTTCACCCGGGCGACGACGCGCGGCACACCGTACTCGGTCTTGGCGAGCAGCGAGACGACCAGGTTGACCTTGTCGTCGCCGGTCGCGGCGATGACGACGTTGCAGCGCTGGAGCGCCGCCTCGTCCAGGGACGTGATCTCGCAGGCGTCGGCCAGCAGCCACTCCGCCTGCGGCACCCGCTCCACCGAGATGGCGGTCGGCGCCTTGTCGATCAGCAGGACCTCGTGGCCGTTCTCCAGCAGTTCGCCCGCGATCGAACGGCCCACGGCGCCGGCTCCGGCGATGGCGACCCTCATCAGCGACCGCCCTCCTCGTCGGGTCCCTTGGCGAAGGCCGCCTCGACCCGGTCGATCTCGTCCGTACGCATCATCACGTGCACCAGGTCCCCGTCCTGCAGCACCGTCTGCGAGCTGGGCAGGATGGCCTCGCCGAGCCGGGTCAGGAACGCGACCCGCACGCCCGTCTCGTCCTGGAGCCGGGAGATGCGGTGTCCCACCCACGCCGTGGAGGTGTGCACCTCGGCGAGCTGCACCCCGCCCGTGGGGTCGCGCCACAGGGGCTCGGCGCCCGAGGGGAGCAGCCGGCGCAGCATCTGGTCGGCCGTCCAGCGGACGGTGGCGACGGTGGGAATGCCCAGGCGCTGGTAGACCTCCGCGCGGCGGGGGTCGTAGATGCGGGCGGCGACGTTCTCGATGCCGAACATCTCGCGGGCCACCCGGGCGGCGATGATGTTGGAGTTGTCGCCGCTGGACACGGCGGCGAAGGCGCCCGCGTCCTCGATGCCCGCCTCGCGCAGGGTGTCCTGGTCGAAGCCGACGCCGGTGACCCGGCGGCCCCCGAACGAGGAGCCCAGCCGGCGGAACGCGGTGGGGTCCTGGTCGATCACGGCGATGGTGTGCCCCTGCTCCTCCAGGGCCTGGGCCAAGGCGGAGCCAACCCTTCCGCAGCCCATGATGACAATATGCATCGCGTCACACCGCGCTTCCTGCAGGCCTTCCGACCTTCATGACCTTCGTGCTCATGTCTCTCTTTCGGCTCGCCAGGCAACACGTCGCGGCCTGCGTGCGGGCCGCCGGGCAACATCATGCCGGGGTCCGTGCACCCTGACGCCCCTCGGGGGCGCTCTGCCCGCCGTAACCGACGGTACGCGCGGTCACCGTCACCGGCGGTAGGACGGGCGCGGGCGTGGCGCCACCATGGGGCCGCTCCCCCCGGCGGGGGGGGCGGTTCGGTTCGATTCCGTCCGCGGCGCGGTGAGGGCTTGGCGCGCAGTTCCCCGCGCCCCCGAGGGCGCTGCGGTGAACGCGCCCGGAAGGGGCGCGGGGAACTGCGCGAGCAACCCACGACGACCCGCACCCGCGTGCGGCCTGAACCGCCACGGCGGGACACGGGCCACCCAACACCTAGCGGCGCGTGATGCTGCGCACGCTCGCCACCGCCAGGATGCCGAGGACGACGAGTCCGGCCGCCGCGCCGATCAGTTCTGCGGTCGTGTGCATGGAACCCTCCACGAGGCGTGGCGACAACGGCCGGACATGTGGTCGTACAGGCATGGGACTCCCCCGGCCCGCCCCGTCCGCAGCCCGCTGCCCGCACTTTTCACCCGGAGGGCAGCGGCCGTATGGATGCCGTATGGATGTGGGGTGGCGCGTGCGTCACTTCCCGGCGGACGCCTTACGATCCACACTTGTGTCCAAACTGACCGACGTGCCCAAACGCATCCTCATCGGGCGCGCACTGCGCAGCGACCGGCTGGGGGAAACCCTCCTGCCGAAGCGCGTCGCACTCCCCGTCTTCGCGTCCGACCCGCTGTCCTCCGTGGCGTACGCACCGGGCGAGGTACTGCTGGTCCTGTCCATCGCGGGCCTGTCGGCGTACCACTTCAGCCCCTGGATCGCGGTCGCGGTCGTCGTGCTGATGTTCACCGTGGTCGCCTCCTACCGGCAGAACGTGCACGCCTACCCGAGCGGCGGCGGCGACTACGAGGTGGCCACCACCAACCTCGGCCCGAAGGCCGGCCTCACCGTCGCGAGCGCCTTGCTCGTCGACTACGTCCTCACCGTCGCCGTGTCGATCTCCTCCGGCATCGAGAACCTCGGCTCCGCCGTCCCCTTCGTCATCGAGAACAAGGTGCCCTGCGCGATCGGCGTCATCGTGCTGCTGACGGTGATGAACCTGCGCGGGGTCCGGGAGTCGGGCACACTCTTCGCGATCCCCACCTACGTCTTCGTCGCGGGCGTCTTCCTGATGATCGCGTGGGGCGCGTTCCGCGGGGTCGTCCTCGGCGACGACATGCGGGCGCCGACCGCCGACTTCGAGATCAAACCCGAGCACCCCGGACTCGCCGGCTTCGCCCTCGTCTTCCTGCTGCTGCGCGCCTTCTCCTCCGGCTGCGCCGCCCTCACCGGCGTCGAGGCGATCTCCAACGGCGTGCCCGGCTTCCGCAAGCCCAAGTCGCGCAACGCGGCGACCACCCTCGCCCTGATGGGCCTGCTCGCCGTCACCATGTTCTGCGGCATCATCGCGCTGGCCTCCGCCACCGATGTGCGGATGGCCGAGAACCCGGGCAAGGACCTGGTCCACAACGGCGTACCCCTCGGCCCCGCCTACGTCCAGGACCCGGTGATCTCCCAGGTCGCCGAGGCCGTCTTCGGCAGCGGCACCTTCCTGTTCGTCGTCCTCGCCGCCGCCACCGCCCTGGTGCTGTTCCTCGCCGCGAACACCGCCTACAACGGCTTCCCGCTGCTCGGCTCGATCCTCGCCCAGGACCGCTACCTGCCCCGCCAGCTGCACACCCGCGGCGACCGCCTCGCCTTCTCCAACGGCATCCTGCTGCTCGCCGGCGCCGCCGGACTGCTGGTGTGGGTCTACGGCGCCGACTCCACCCGGCTGATCCAGCTGTACATCGTCGGCGTGTTCGTGTCCTTCACCCTCAGCCAGACCGGCATGGTGCGGCACTGGAACCGCCTGCTGGCCACGGAGAGGGACCAGGCCAAGCGCCGGCACATGATCCGCTCCCGGGCCATCAACGCCTTCGGTGCCTTCTTCACCGGCCTGGTCCTGGTCGTCGTGCTGCTGACCAAGTTCACCCACGGCGCCTGGGTCGCCCTGCTCGGCATGTGCATCTTCTACGCGACGATGACCGCGATCCGCCGCCACTACGACCGGGTCGCCGAGGAGATCGCCGCGCCGGACGCCCCGAGCGAGGACACGGTGCGGCCGTCCCGCGTCCACTCCGTGGTCCTGGTCTCCAAGGTCCACCGCCCCGCCCTGCGCGCCCTCGGCTACGCCAAGCTGCTGCGCTCCGACACCCTGGAGGCGGTCAGCGTCAACGTGGACGCCGAGGAGACCCGGGCACTGCGCGAGGAGTGGGAGCGGCGCGGCATCGACGTCCCCCTGAAGGTGCTCGACTCGCCGTACCGGGAGGTCACCCGTCCGGTGATCGAGTACGTCAAGAGCCTGCGCGCGCAGTCGCCGCGCGACGTGGTGTCCGTGATCATCCCCGAGTACGTGGTCGGCCACTGGTACGAGCACTTCCTGCACAACCAGAGCGCGCTGCGGCTGAAGGGCCGGCTGCTGTTCACGCCCGGTGTGATGGTCACCTCGGTGCCCTACCAGCTGGAGTCGTCCGAGGCCGCGAAACTGCGGGCGCGCAGGCGGCAGAACTGGTCCGCGCCCGGCTCCGTGCGCCGGGGCCCGGCTGAGCGGACGAAGGACACCTCCCCGCGCACGTAGACTGGTGGGCTGTTGTCCCGGGCCGCGAGGCCCGGCCGCCCGTACCCGATGTTGTGGAGTCACCCCGCCATGCAGGCAGAACCGAAGAAGTCACTGGTGGGGGAGGAGTACGAGGTCGAGATCGGCCCCGTCGCCCACGGCGGCCACTGCATCGCCCGTACGTCGGAGGGGCAGGTCCTCTTCGTCCGGCACGCGCTGCCCGGAGAGCGGGTCGTCGCCCGGGTCACCGAGGGCGAGGAGGGCGCGCGGTTCCTGCGCGCGGACGCGGTGACGGTGCTGGACGCCTCCAAGGACCGCATCGACGCCCCCTGCCCGTTCGCCGGCCCCGGCCGCTGCGGAGGCTGCGACTGGCAGCACGCCAAGCCCGGTGCCCAGCGGCGCCTCAAGGGCGAGGTCGTCGCCGAGCAGCTTCAGCGGCTGGCCGGGCTGACGCCCGAGGAGGCCGGCTGGGACGGCACGGTGATGCCCGCCGAGGGCGACAAGGTACCGGCCGGCCAGGTCCCGTCGTGGCGCACGCGCGTGCAGTACGCGGTCACGGCCGACGGCCGCGCGGGTCTGCGCCGGCACCGCTCGCACGAGGTGGAGCCGATCGACCACTGCCTGATCGCCGCCGAGGGCGTCAGCGAGCTGGGCATCGAGAAGCGGGACTGGACCGGCATGGACTCGGTCGAGGCGATCGCCGCGACCGGCTCCCAGGACCGCCAGGTCGTCCTGACCCCCAAGCCCGGCGCCCGCCTCCCGCTGGTGGAGCTGGACCGCCCGGTGTCGGTGCTGCGCATCGACGAGCGCAACGGCCAGGTGCACCGCGTGCACGGCCGCCCCTTCGTCCGCGAGCGCGCCGACGGCCGCACCCACCGGGTCGGCAACGGCGGCTTCTGGCAGGTGCACCCGAAGGCCGCCGACACCCTCGTGACGGCGGTCATGCAGGGCCTGCTGCCCCGCAAGGGCGACATGGCGCTCGACCTGTACTGCGGCGTCGGCCTGTTCGCCGGCGCGCTGGCCGACCGGGTCGGCGAGCAGGGTGCCGTCCTCGGCATCGAGTCCGGCAAGCGCGCGGTGGAGGACGCCCGGCACAACCTCGCGGAGTTCCCGCGCGTGCGGATCGAGCAGGGCAAGGTCGAGTCGGTCCTGCCCCGCACCGGCATCACCGAGGTCGACCTGGTCGTCCTCGACCCGCCCCGCGCGGGCGCCGGCCGCAAGACGGTCGAGCACCTGACGTCCCTGGGCGCCCGCCGCGTCGCGTACGTGGCCTGCGACCCGGCCGCCCTCGCCCGCGACCTGGCGTACTTCCGGGACGGCGGGTACAAGGTGCGGACGCTGCGCGTGTTCGACCTGTTCCCGATGACCCACCATGTGGAGTGCGTGGCGATCCTTGAGCCTGCTGAAAAGGGCCGCTGACCTGCTAGTTTGCTGATTGTCCAGTTTCGGGTGGGTCGCGCCCACATGTTTCCATGGGCATACGACGTGAACGTGCGTCGCTTGTCGGGCAAACACTTCTGACCTGCGGTTTCGACCAGGGAACGGGGGGATCGCAGTGACGTCCTCCGGTTACCGCGGAGCCAGCGCAAGACAATCTCGACGCTCGTTTGACGCTCTTTCTGCCGGGGCGTCAGATGTGTATGAGGGCGACGGTCAGGGGCGTTCGGCTCATGTGTCAATGATTCAGCGGTCCACTGCCGACGAGCCGCTGCTTCGCTCACAGGTCGAATAGTGCATCGCCCGCGTCCGACTTCGCCTGCAGTGCCTTGGTTGCCTCTGTGGGCACGGGAAGGATGCCCGCTGTGGTCAGGTCCGTCACCGTGATCAGCGGGCCCGCGCACACCTCGTTCAAGAGGTCAGCCTGCGCTGGCTCCTCCCGTATGAGCAGGCCGAGGACGTTCAGCAACTCCAGCAGTTCCGTGGT
This sequence comes from Streptomyces sp. NPDC085937, assembly GCF_044540535.1. Lineage (NCBI taxonomy): Bacteria > Bacillati > Actinomycetota > Actinomycetes > Kitasatosporales > Streptomycetaceae > Streptomyces > Streptomyces sp. NPDC085937. Next base: position 163,911 of record NZ_JBITSH010000001.1, read on the forward strand.
CCAGGAGGGAAGCCAGCGCGTAGCCACCACGTGGTCCAGTTCGAGGCGTCGCTTGCCGGCGGGATTCCTCCGGCGGTAGCCGAACCACTTGTCGAGAACGTTCATCCCGGACACTTCGTATTCCCGGACCGTGCGAGGTACCGGACTGATCCGTCCACTGCCGACGCACAGGTCCTGCGTCACGGGGTCGTATGCCAGTTTCTCCGGCATGGCTTCCACATCGTCTGGGATCTCCGTGACGCATCGGGGACGGTCGCGTGGTAGCAGCACCCTGCCGTACGGCCTCCCGGCCGTCTCGTCGGCGTACCGCTCGCCGTAGGTGTGCAGCCACAGAACTCGGCGGCCGATGGCAACCGCCCGCTCCCACAGGCAAGGGGCGGCGGTGAGGGGTATCCGTGCGCCCGGGACTTCGAGGTCTTCCTGGAATCGAGCTGTGTACTCCGGGTGGGACGCGATCGCGGCGATGTAGGCCAGCAGGTCTTCGGCGACGACCGGTATGCCGAGCCGCCCGGCGAGCAGGGGGAGCAGACCGGGCGTGACGTTGGGCAGCGTACCGGCAGCGTTGCGGTGGAGAGGACGGGCGCAACCGCTGCGGTTGTTGAAGTAGTGCATGTCGGGAATGAGGGCGCTGAAGACCAGTGCCGGACCGTTGGCCACCGGGTGGGCGTTCTGCTCTACGGTGTAGATCTGGCGGTCGCTGCGGACTCGCCAGAGGTCTGCCCTGCCTCGTTCCATCAATCGACTGTCCGGCAGTACATACTGCCGGTCGAACGACCGGAACCCGATGCGCACCGTTTGAGTGTTTGTCCTGTGCTCGGCGGCGAGTGGTATCCGCCCGTGGGATTCAACCCCGGGCAGGGGCGGGACATTGTCTCCAGGCGTTCGCTCGCCAGAGGGTCCGAGCATCTCGGTGCGCCGGTCGGTGTCCGCGGCGACAAACCGCCGCCACCGTTCATGGAGCGTGTCCTCGTCCGGTGCATAGACCCACATGCGCCCGGGGGTGACGCCACGCGACGACCACGGCATCAGGTCTCTCAGCTGCGGGCAGGACTCCCACAGGTCGCTGCCGGGTGGCAGGAAGGCGTCTGTCTCGCCTGTGGCGCACTCGCGCCATTCCGGGTCATCGAGCCTGAGGGTCGTCAGGCGTTCGACCTTCTCGCCGCGGCGCCCGCCGATCTTGAGGTGTCTTACTTCTGCGGCCTGCCGGTCTGTCCGCGGCCTGGGGCTGTCCCGCCATCGTACGAAGATCGCGATGCACAACTCCTGGGCGACCTCGGGGAAGATACGGGTCGCGCCATCTGCGCGGTGGCCCTCGGGGGACAGATCGATGATCCAGCCCTCATCGGCGGTTTCACGCAGGTAACGCCGCATTCCGGCGAACGCCCGCCCCTTGAGCCATGCCTTCGGCGTGATCAGCGCGACCACACCGAATGGCGCGTCGTCGTGTGCGTCGAAGACCTTCCACGTGGCCCAGCGCCAGAAGTAGACGTAAAGGTTGGCGATCTTCGACTCGTACCTACCGTTACCGGGTTGCCGGAAGGCCCCCAGCGGGGCGGGGATGTCCGCCTCGGGTTCCCCCCGTTCCACCCACTTGCCGGCGCCTCGACTTACAGCGTCGTGAGGGGGGTTGCCCATGACGACCATGACACGCTCGTCCCGCTTGACCTGGTTGGCCTGGCGGCGGGATTCGGCGAGCGCCCGGTAGGTATGAGGGATCCAGTTGAACTCGGCTGTCGGGCTGTCCAGAGCATCAGCCACCAGCAGTCTGAGACCTTGGGAGGGGGCCGCGGACCCGTACTGCTTGAGCATGGCGTGCATACGCAGTTCTGCGACGGCGAACGGACCGACCTGCATCTCGAAACCGACCAGCCGACGTCCCACCATTTCTCGCAGACGCGGTCCCACCGCGCCCGGACCCTCTTCTTCGGCGATGGTCTCGGCAGCGAGCTCTAGCGCCGACAACAGGAAAGTGCCGGTACCCATGGCCGGATCGACAAGGACCACATCGGGAGAAGCGAAGCCGGACGGGATACGGAATCCCTCCCGTCTCAGGACGTCCTCGACCAGCCGTGCCATGGCCGAGACGACACCACGCGGTGTGTAGTACGAGCCAGTGCGTATCCGCAGATCAGGGTCGTAGATATGGAGGAAGTGCTCGTAGAGCAGGAAATAGGCGTCGCCCGTTCCGTCGTCCAGCACGTCCCATCTGACCGCGCCGATGACACGGAGCAGTGTGTTGAGCGTGGTGGACAGCCCAGCGACCGAGTCTCCGGCGAGGGCGTCCAGTGCCTGGCCCATCAGCGAGTGCTTCTTGCCCAGCTTCGTGGCGATACTGTGCATGGTCTCGCCCTCGAAGGTGATCTCCTCCACCCGAGCCAGCAGAAGGGCGAACACGACGGCTTGACCGTACTGTTCGACGAACTCGGCGTCGGTAGCCTCCGGGAACAGCAAGTGCCGCCAGTCCTTGGCCAGTTTCGTGAAGGCCGGCAGACGGCGTCGGCTCTTTTCCTGCTCGATCGCCTCACCGACCTCTTCCGACAGAAGTTGGCATAGCCCGGCGACTGCTCGGATGAGCTGACTGGTGGTGCGGGGTGTCTGCGGCTCCCAGGTCAGGAAGTCGTACAACACCCGCGCAAGCGCCCCGTCGGCGGGCGTAAGCCGGGCGCCGGAGGTGAGGACCGAGCCGCGCAGGTAGGCCACTTCGCCAATCTGCTGGCCCTGCTGGTGGACGGAGAACTCGTTTCCGTCACAGAGCAGTACGTTGTTGAGCAGCCGCAGTTTCGCCCACTGTTCGGCGTTGCGGCCTGTGTAGACGGACGGGTCGGCCTGGCTGCCCGGCTTCTTGAGCTCGATGTAACCGACGAGAGCGCCGCCGACCTCAACCGCATAGTCAGGGCGGGCTCCCATGTCGACGAGCGGAACCTCGCCGATGAGGGTGACGTCCAGACCGAGGCCACGGCACACGGACCGGATCATGTTCTCCAGCGGCCCCCGAAGCTGGTCCTCCTGCCACCCGCTGCCTCTCAGCTTCGGCATGACCTCCGCTCCAAACGCGGACACAGCGGATTGGACTGCCTGCTCGAAGCTGTCATGGATCCTGCGTCGGGAACTCATACCGCCCCATCCCCAAGGCGGGCAGATCCGGCCGACGTCAGGTCGGTGCGGCTATCTGCCGCACCTTGCTCCCGTCGGGGCCGGACTTCATTCCAGCCCTCGCTTTCCACGACCGTAGGAGGGGAGGGTGGGGCGCAACGAGGGTGCATGTGGGGGCGCGCAGAGGCGCGTAGGCATGCAAGATGCGCCATCGGAATGCCTGCGCGTTGCACTGCCGACATCGCCAAGGGCGGCAGACTCACCTCCAGATACATCAGTGCAGTTTGGGGCGGAGCCTTGGGGTGGCGTGTGGTGCTCCGGCTCTGTGCTGCGCAGGTTCTTACGCTCGGCGCCGGCCGGGTGCTGCGGCATTGGATGCGTCAGGCGGGGGGCCGGTTCTGCTGCACGATCGGGATGCATCGCCCGCTGCTGCTCGCGGAGATCGACCACGTCGCCACGCGCGAGCTCGGTCGTGAAGCGGCCCTCAGTGCGGTCGACGACATCCGCCACTGGGTGCGCCGAGGCCGTGTCGTTCTACCCGAGATCACGGAGGATCACCTGGGTGTCGCCCAGTCGGTGCGCGCCCGCTATCGCGACTTGGACCTGGACCTCGCGGATGCGGTGAACGTGGCCCTAGCCGCTGAGTACGACACCGACGCGGTACTCACGCTCGACCGTCGCGATTTCCGGGCTGTGCGCCCGTTGGGCCGGCACAAGGCGTTCCGGGTGCTGCCAGACGACCTTCCGATCTGATGTCGGATCTGTCCGGCTGTGTCGTCAGATTCCGTGGGTCGTGACGCTCGCATGACGCTCGCGGCGCGCGTGGACTCTCCGATGAGGCGGGAAAACCTATCTGACCTGCAGTTTCCCGGATGCGGTTCCGGCTGACGTCCTTTCGATGACGTCGCACGTGGAGTGCGTGGCGATCCTGGAGCCGGTGAAGAAGGACGTCTGACCTGCGGGTTCTCTGTCCCGGGTCGGTTATCGACGTGTTCTGCCATGCACAACAGGTGGGGCGGGGTACATCCGCCCCACCTGCGGTTTTCCGCTGCCGGGATGCGCACGCGAGAGGTCGCCTGCCAAAACACCAGGAATCTTGACGCACATCTGACGCTCGATACGACGGCCGGACTGGATTGCCGGCGGCTCTGACGCCGAAGCCGTCACCCGCCAAGAACGGTGCCCTGTACGAGGGGCTGAGGAGCCCCGCCGACGGCGACGGCTTCCGCCCCGGAGGTGATCTGGTGACGAGAGCGGTTCGGGGCGGGATTCATGCGTGCCTCCTTGGCAGAGAGGGGACGTGTCGGTGCAGGAACGTGATCTGGTCTGCGATGACGGTGTCGAACAGGGGCTCGACGTAGGGATCGAAGTGGCCGCCCTCGTAGACGCGGACCGTGGAGTGCCGCATCTTGCCCGCTGCGCGTTCGGCGACGCGCCGGGGGGTGATCGCGTCCTGCGCGACGATCTGGACCAGGACCGGGCACTCGATGTCGTCGGCCCAACGCCGGGGTGAGTAGAGGCCGATCTTCAGCGCGATGCGGGCCGCCACGGTGTGGGGGTAGGCGTCCTCCTTCAGCCCCGACTTGCGGAGGAGCGTGTGCATGCCTGGATAGGCGTCCGGCGAGGTCATCATCGCGGTGCGGCCGGGAAGGCCGACGCTCTGGACGTAAACAGGTTCACGACCGAGCCGGGAGGCGATCGCGTCACGCATCCCCGGCACGCCGACCCGGAGAGCGGCCCGCAGGCCGGTCGACCTCACCGCTGCCGGGCCGCTGACGTGCGGGACCTGAGCGATGACGGCGGCGAGGGGCTCTCCTTGGCCGGCGATGGTGATGACGTGGCCGCCGGCGAACGAGGTACCCCACGCCACGACTCGTGCGGGGTCGATGCCCTCAAGTGACCTGGCGTAGCGGAGGGCGGCGCGCCAGTCCGCGTGCTGCATCGCGATGTCCAGGACCTGGCGCGGCGCACCCTCGCTCTCCCCGAAATTTCGGTAGTCGAAGACCACGACGGCGTATCCGGCGGCGGCGAAGCGCTCGGCGTAGGCGTAGAGCCGCAGCGCACGCACCGCGCCGAAACCGTGCGCCATCACGACGACGGGCGGCGGTTGATCTGCGGTGGTGGGCCGGTAGACGCGTGCGGCGCAGCGGGTGCCGCCGGAGTCGAACCACTCCTCCGACGTCGTGTACGTGCCGTCGTGCGACTCGGCCATGGTGCACTCCTCATCTGACTGCGTCGTCTTGACGATGTCCAAGGCGACGGGCGGTTCTCGACCGGCGGACGCCGGTCCACGCCGCTAGGGCGCGCCACTTCGGCAGTCGCCGCGCCACCACGGCGTCATGGACGTCGCGACGATCGCCCCGGAAGAGCCGGGAGCCTCGCGAAGCACGCCCGTGCTGGTGATCCGCGCAGTGCTCACGGCGTCGCCTCCGCCCCGGCGAGAGGCCCAGAATCGCCCGTGCGGACGAAGAAGTCCTCGGCCGGACACACCAAAAAGAGCGGCTCGCTCCGTGGTCGTGGACCAATCCGTTCTCATCCGTGCGGGGATCCGGTGGGGATCACGGAGATCGGGGGAGCACGGCAGGTCCGAGCCAGCGGCACGCGGCGAGCGCGAGCTCGAGGTCGAACCGGTCCTCGTCGAGCGGCCGCCCCCGCAGCCGCACCGCTTTGTCCACCCGGTACTTGACCGTGTTCTTGTGAAGGTGAACCTTCGCGGCGGTTGCGACGAAGCTCTGGTTCTCCTGGAGGAAGACGGTGAGTGTCTCACGCAGCCGCTCGACACCTTCGTCGTCCTGCGCCAGCCCCCCGAGCATCGATGTGACGAGGTCGCGGGCGGTGGTGAGGTCGCCTGCGAGGATCGCGGCCGCCCGGAGGCCGGGGGCGGTGAACGAGGTGATCCGGTGGGCCCGCTCAGCTCCGGCGACGGCGACCTGGTGAGCTTGCAATGCCTGACGATGTGTCGCACGGAAGCCCGCCGGTCCCGTCCCGACCGCGCCGATCGCCGCCTTCACCTCATTCCCTGCCCCACCGAGGCATCGGGCCAAGCGGTCGAGGTCGATGCTCGCCCCTGCGGGCAGCGGCACCCAGCCCCAGCCGAGCGAGCGGTCCTGCGGGACGAACAGCGGCGATGCCTCCGAACCAATTTCCTGGGCCATCTCGCCGGTCAGTTGCCCAAGACGCGCCAGCGGTCCCGTCGAGGCCATCCGTTCGTCCGACCAGAGGACGAGTCCGAGGTGTTCCTGGCGGAGCCGATAGCCGAGTACCTGCTCCGCCGCGTCCACGTCCACCTCCTCCCCGGCGAGGAGCGCGCTCAGCGTGGCCGTGCGGATCGTGCTGCGATTGGCCAGCCACCGCTCCCGCTCGGTCTCGTACTCCGCGACGACCTGCTCGGAAACCCGGTCGATGTAGGCGAAGGCGGCGTCCTGGAGCATCTGCAACGCGGCGAAGGAGATCCTGCCGTCCGGCTCGACGACGGCCAGCTCCCCGGCCACCCACTCAAGGACGCGCCGGTGACCGAGGCGGTACGCCCGCAGCAGGGCGTTCGAGGAGATCTCGCGCTGCGCAAGGCGTCGCGCGTACTCGACGGCCGGCCAGGGTGCCTCCACCGTGTCGACCGGGACTCCGTACCGCGCGATGTGGAAGAACGTCTTCACGTTGCTCTCCACACTCGCGTGGAGGAGGTCGAGCATCAGCTGGTCCCCGCGAAGCTCCGAGATCGACCCGGCGAGCTCGGTCTGCAGCAGGCGCGCCACCTCGTCGAGCTGCGCGCTCGAGGCCGCGGCGATGTCGGCGACGCGGGCGGCCGCACGGCGGGCGATCTCCTCGCGGTCCGCCCAGGGATCCATGGTCGACGCTCCCTCCGGTGTTGGTCCCCGGGCACAGGTGTGTGGTGGGCACTCGGGCCGTCACTGCCGGAACGGTGGCCAGGAGCGGGAGGCACGGAGACCAATCCCCACCCGCTCTTTCGGTTCGCGCGCACAGTGTCCCAGGTCTCCCCGTCTCCCTAAAGTTCGTGCGTCCGGATCGCGTGACGCGACCTCGGAAGCCGACGGCGTGCCATCCCTGGCGGGTGGCCACCGATGCGCCCGGACCACCACGATGAGGAGCACCCATTGGGATTCATCAGACCGTCTCCGCAGCCGGTCGAGCCGACGGTCTTCCTGAGGCTTCCCCTGCGCGAACGCGTTCGCATCCTCAGCACCCACTGGGTCGACGACGGCTTCGGCACACCGCGCGTGCTGCACATCGTGTACATCGTCAAGATGCTCGGCCTCTACTTCGGCGTCGGCATCTGGATCGCGTCGGCGACGTCCGGGATCGAGTTCACCGACATCGGCAGCTGGTACCACAACATCGTCGTGTACCAGAAGCTCGCCGTGTGGCTGATGCTGCTGGAGGTGATCGGACTCGGCGGTGCGTTCGGCCCCTTGTGCGGCCACTTCCGCCCGATGATCGGCAACATCCGGTACTGGATCCGACCCGGCACCATCCGCATGGCGCCCTGGGGCAGCCGCGTGCCGCTGACCGGCGGCGACGAGCGCACCTGGTTCGATGTGGCGCTCTTCGTCGGCGTGCTCGCCGGCCTCGTCTACCCGCTGGCCGCGTCGGCCGAGCCCGTGCCGAGCGCGTTCCTTCCGGCGGGCACCGGCACGCAGGAGCTCATCGCGCCGCACTGCTTCCTCCCGGTGCTCGTCCTCATGCCCCTGATGGGTCTGCGTGACAAGGTCGTCTTCCTGGCCGGCCGGTCCGAGCAGTACCTGCCGATCATGCTGTTCTCCGCGCTGATGGGGAGCATCGGCAGCACCGCGGACTTCATCGACCTCGTCGTGGTGTTCAAGATCGTGATCTGCGTCGTATGGATCGGGGCCGGCGTGTCCAAGTTCGGTGCCCACTTCAAGAACGTCGTGCCGCCCATGGTCTCCAACAGCCCGGCCATGCCAGGACGAGCCCTCAAACGTCTGCACTACCGGGACGCCCCGGACGATCTGCACCCCTCCCGCGTCGCCTGGTTCATGGCGCACGCCGGCGGCATCGCCGTCGAGATCGTCGTCCCCGTCACCCTGCTGCTCACGACGAGCGCGCCGGTGGCCCTGATCGGCGCGCTCTGCATGCTGGCCTTCCACATCTTCATCACCTCGACCTTCCCGCTCGCCGTCCCATTGGAGTGGAACGTCTTCTTCGGGTTCATCACGATCGTCCTGTGGGTCGGGTTCGATCCCGGCACGTACAGCGTCTGGAACTTCTCGCAGCCACTCCTGCTCGTCCCGGTCCTCGCGCTGCTGATGTTCGGGCCGGTCCTGGGCAACCTGCGTCCCGACCTCGTCTCCTTCCTGCCCTCCATGCGCCAGTACGCCGGGAACTGGGCCTCGTCCGTGTGGGCGGTGAAGCCCGGCGTGGAGGAGCGGCTCAACGAGCTGCCCGGGGTGGAGAACCAGATCGACCAACTGCAGCGCATGATTCCGACGCCTGCGCCCGGCCCGACAGCCCGTGCCTCTCCGACGAGACCGTCGGTACGCTCACCGACCAGGCATTCGCCACACGGGTCGAGGCAGCGTCACGCGTGCTCGCGACCCACGGGGTGGCTCGCGGCACGGTGGTCGCGGTCGGCAGGTTCGACAAGACGCGACGGCGCACCACCGTCGCGTCCACGGGCGCCCGAGCCGTGAGCCCCGACCAGGAGCCGTCGTGACGACCGCTGTCGTCGTCGGCAGCGGTCCCAACGGTCTCGCAGCCGCGCTCGTACTGGCCGACGCCGGGGTCCGGGTACGCGTCGTCGAGGCCGCCGACACTCTGGGGGGCGGCACGCGCTCGGCGGAACTGACCCTTCCGGGACTCGTGCACGACGTGTGCGCGGCGATCCACCCACTGGCGGTCACCACGCGGTTCTCCAAGGCGTTCGGCCTCGCCGAGCACGGCTTGTCGTGGGCGGAGCCGCCGGTGCAGTACTCCCACCCGCTTGACCACGGATGCGGCGCCGCCGCCTACCGCTCCGTCGAGGAGACCGGCCGTCACCTCGGTGGGTGCGACGGCCGCACCTGGAGCCGCGTGTTCGGCTCGCTGACCGACCGCTTCGACACCATCGCCGACGAGTTCCTGCAACCGGTCCTCCACATCCCGAGGCACCCGCTCCACCTCGGCCGGTTCGGGTTGTACGCCGGGCTGCCCGCCTCGCTCCTGGCCCGACGCTGGCACCACGACGAGGCCCGCGCCCTGCTCGCCGGGCTCGCCGCGCACGCCTTCCGCCCGTTCGGCGCCCTCGCGTCCTCCGCCATCGGCGTGGCACTCGGCACGGCCGCGCACCGGTACGGCTGGGGTGCCGCCGTCGGCGGCTCGGCCGCCATCGCCACGGCGATGATCGCCGCGGCCAAGCAGCGGGGCGTGCTGTTCGAGACCGGGCGCACGGTCACCAACCTCGACGAGCTCGGACCCGTCGACCTGGTCATGCTCGACACCGCCCCCGGCGCCGCAGCCGACATCATCGGCGACCGACTTCCACGACACGTGGCACGCGCGTACCGCGCCTACCGCCACGGCCCGGGCGCCTTCAAGGTCGACTTCGCCGTCGAGGGCGGTGTGCCGTGGACACATGAGCCGAGCCGGCACGCCGGCACGGTGCACGTCGGCGGGACGTTCGAGGAGATCGCGTCGGCCGAGGCGACCGTCGCCCGCGGCCGCATGCCGGACCGGCCATTCGTCCTGGCGGCACAGCAGTACGTCGCCGACCCGTCGCGGTCCGTCGACGGTGTGCACCCGTTCTACACCTACGCCCACGTGCCGGCCGGCTACGCCGGGGACGCGACGGAAGCGATCATCGCCCAGATCGAGCGCTTCGCGCCCGGCTTCCACGACCGCATCCGCGGCACGGCCGTATGCAGCACCACCGAAATGTCCCGCAAGAACGCCAACTACGTCGGCGGCGACATCGTGTCGGGCTCCAACGACCCCCTACAGCTCGTGTTCCGCCCTCGCGTCACGCTGCACCCTTACGCCACCGGGGTCGACGGGGTCTTCATCTGCTCGGCCGCCACGCCCCCCGGAGCCGGTGCACACGGCATGTCGGGCTACTGGGCCGCACAGGCCGCCCTACGCAAGGTCGCCGCAACAAGGTAGCGGCGCCCTGATGTGCCGCGAGCTGACGCTGAACTCGTCCCCGAGACATGGACACCAGGGCCGAGGCTCGTCCGTGTCTTTTCCCACCTCACGCCTCGGCGTGAGGTGGGAAAAGGTGGGTGCGTACGGCCAGGTGTGACGCTCATTTGACGCTCTGGGTGCCCTCACGCTGCTCAGCGAGCCGGAAAAGCTGCCCTGACCTGGCCTTTTGTATAACTTGCTTAGGTTGACGCCTTTTCGATGACCTCGCATGTGGAGTGCGTGGCTATTTTGGAGCCTGCTGCAAAGGGGCTCTGACCTGCCGTTTTCCTGGGTTTCTCATACGCGGCTGGTCGTATTCGACCTGTTTTCCGAAGCGCGGCGGTTCGAGCGGGCGGATCGATCTCTATAACTCGCTGACCTGCAGATTCGTGAGCGAGGTGCGTTGCACCGGCGACGTCTTTGAGGGGCGTTCGGAGATTCTTGACGCTCGGATGACGCTCGCAGCAGAAGCCTCTGCTGCCCCTCCTGAGGTGCTGTGCGCCGCCGCCTTGGGCCCTCCGTCTTCGGGGATCGCGACTCGACCGAGACAGCCGTGATACCGGTCAGGTATCATGACTGTATGGCGATGACACTCCGACTGCCTGATGACCTTGACGCGAAGCTGTCCGAGCGGGCTCGTCGGGAAGGCCGTAGCAAGCAGGAGCTTGCTATCGAGGCCATCCGTGATGCCCAGGACCGGGCCGAGCTGAAGGTCGATGACGTTCTGGCCGAGCTGATGGACAGTGATGCGGAGATTCTGGACTACCTGAAGTGACGGACGTGCGCTACCTCCAGATCGACGAGATCCTGGCCATCGCCCGCGCGGTCAACGGTACCGAGCACAGTGTGCGTGACATGGGGCTTCTGGTCTCGGCGATCGAGAGACCACGCACGAATGTGTTCGGGGCCGAGCTGTATCCCACGCTGCACGAGAAGGCTGCGGCACTGCTGCACTCCGTAGCCCGTAATCACGCGTTGATCGATGGCAACAAGCGGACCGCCTGGCTCGCCATGCGTGTCTTCCTGCGGTTCAACGGCGTGAGCGCCGGCACCGTCCCGCCGCCCGTCTCCGTTGCCGGCCCGTTCGTCGAGGACGTTGCACAGGACAACATCGATGTAACCGTTGTCGCCAAGCGCCTCTCGACCTGGTTCCCCGTTTCCTGACGTGCGGTGTCGTGCGGTGGGGAGTCGGAACGAGGTCTGGAAAGTGGTGCTGGCTCCGTGGATTCCGATTGGCTGGCCGCTAGCCGCGGAGGAGCGAGGAATGGGAATACGGCCAGGTGGCAACGACATCCCCCGTGAGGGTGAAGGAACAAGTGCCATCCCCACATGAGTAGGGGCCTCGGCGACGACGCCCTGGCCACCACGATCCCTTGACCGCCTCCTGCGCCACTGCCAGATCGTGCCGATCAACGGGCGACAGCTGCCGGCTCAAGAACCGCCTCCAGGCCATCGAGCGGGACACCGACGTGGCCTGAGCAGTGGTGCACGGAAACTCGTACTCGGGGGTGCATTCAGACGAGTAGGCGGACAACATAGCGGCGATGCTGCCAGGGCGCGGGTCAATGTGGCCCCGGAGCCGGGCCCTGGGCCGGGGCGCCTTCCAGGCAGGTGTGAGCGCCACCGCATGGACCCGGGGGGGTCTCCGAGTATGTACTGCTGGCCCGGCTGACCACCGGTGAACGGCAAGCGCGGCGGCGGCGCGTTCGTGCTGCTGCTGAAGGTGGTCAACTCCCAGGCGTACGGGCCGGACGCGGTGGAACTGGTCCGCGACGTGCCCCGGGCCGCGACCACCCCGACCCCGACCCCGGACCGAGATCCGGAGCCGGGCCAGCCCTGTCTCAGTCGGCCATCTCCACCTCGGGCGACACCTCGAACCGATTGAAGATCATCCAAGCCACCCGCACCTGCTCCCGCAGGCAGGCCAGCCCTTCGGCCACAACGACCCTGACCTCCGTCTCCCCTTCCTCCACGACCCGGGACATGGCGACCTCAAGAGCGGCGTCGTCGCCCAGCGGATAACCGAACCAGCCGTCGCCGCCCGCCCCCACCTCCAGCCCCGCTTCGACGGCTCCCCAGTCGGAGCCGTCGAAGCGGTACCCGATGACCTCCGACAGGGCGACGAGGAATCCCTTCAGGTTGTCTCGCCGCAGCCAACCGCCGACGTGTTCCACGACCGCACCGCCCTCAGTCATCGTAAGGAGTACTCACCTCCATGACCTCCAGAGCCTCCCGGGCATTCGCCATGACCGGTCCCCACTTCTGTGAGTGCAACGCCTCGTCGAGGACGAGGCCCAGCCTTCGCATGGCTTCCGCCTCTCTCTCGTCACGGAGCAGGTAGCCGATGCGTGCCCCGGGGTCGTCCAGCACCCCGGTGTCGTCGAAGAAGTCCAGCAGGTGGTCCAGGGACTCGCTTCCGGACGGAACGCGGAGCGTTTCTAGTTGGCTCCTGTCCCCGAGCTGCCGGAGCCAGTCGACAAGCTGGTCACGCAACCAGGGTGTCTGCAGGTCCGTGTCATCAGGGCCCTCAGGGGGCATTCCAGCTCCTCCATGTCTGCCACTCGCTCAGTGGTACGTGCGCTTCGACCGGGTAGTCCTGGATTCTCGCGTTGGGAGGCAGCAGCACGCCATTGCGTCCCACGGTCCTGCCGCCTGAGTTGATCACGACGTGATCCACCTGCTGAGTGGCGTGCGCCGAATTAGGGTCGCCCTTGTCGATGCGTACACTGTCCTGGCCCTTGGGGGCACGCCATACAAAGCCGGGTTTATTGGCGTCCTTGCGGTACTTCCTTGTCATGTCGGGACCGCTCCATCCCCCGGGGATCTTTCCGCTGCCGTACGGGAACCAGCCCGGGCCCACGTCGCCGGTCGGCTTGGGCTTGCGTACGCCGTTGTGCGCGAAGATCGCCGCCAGTGCCGAAGGCGCCTGGTACTCGTCGCTGGAGATGTCGTAGCCCCTGCTCGGCCACCCACTGGTCGAACTGCGCCCCGTAGTCACAGCCCGGCGTTCCCGGCCCACCGCCCCAGCAGTCCTCGTCCCAGAGCCAGCCGGCGTACTCGACTGCGTGCGGGACGTTGCTGATGGCGCCGTAGGAGACCTCTCCGACGCTGCGGCAGACACTGGACAGGAAACCCCAGTCCTTGCAGCCGTCGTTGACCTGGACGGCTTTCTGCTGGGAGGCGTTGCTCGTGGAGGTGCCGCCACCGAAGGATCCGGCCTGGCTACCGCCGCTGTGGCCGCCGCCGCCCGAGGTGCCGCCCGTGTACTCCGGGCACTGCGGGTTGATCAGGCTCGGGCAGGCGTACACCGGCTTGACGGCCTCGTTGGGGCGGCCGTTGCCGGGGGTGCCGTCGGGGCGGGTCGGGCAGGCGACGCCGAACCGGAGGCCGCAGGCCAGGCCGAGTCGCTGGTGTCCGCCTGGGTGACGGGCTTCTGGGCGGCGTAGCCGTAGCGGTTGAGGGTCTGCGGGATGTCCGTCTGCAGTAGTGGGTCGACGCTGATGAACTGGCCGATCGCGGCGTCGTACTCGCGGGCGCCGACGTGGGTGAGGCCGGTGGTGGTGTCGGTGGGATTGTCGAGGAACGCCTTGTCGTCGGGCCAGTTCGCGGTGGTGTCGCCGCGTTCCGCGCCGAAGGGGCTCAGGTAGCGCTTGGTGAGGGCCTGGTCGTCGGAGGTGATCGCCACCGTGCCGGTGCCGTGCTGGTCGCCGGTGAGGTAGCTGGTCTTGGCCGTGCCGGACTGGTTGGTGCACAGGGCGACGGTCTCGCCGCCGTGGGTGTAGTAGCGGTTGGCCCAGGTCTTGCCGCCCTTCAGGTGCACCTCGGTGGCGCCGAGGTAGAGGACTGTCTCGCCGCCGGCCGAGGTGTCCCGGCGGATGAGCAGGCTGCCGTCGGCGCCGTAGATGTAGTCGGTGGCGCGGGCGGCGCCGTCCGGGTCCTCGGTCAGGCGGCTGAGCTTGCCCTCGCTGTTCCGGTCGAGTTGCTGGGTGGTGCTGCCGTCCGGGCGTTCGGTGGTGTTGCCGTCGGCGTCGTAGGCGTACCTGTCGCCGGCGCCGGCCGACGAGGGGCGCGGCGTACGCGGCATCGACCTGTTCGTGCGCAGCGACGCGCATCAGTTGGCGCACCTGGTGGAACTCGTCGACCGCGGGGACCTGCGCGTCGGCGCCTGACGCCCACCCGACCTTCCAGGAGGCGACCACGATGATCCCCGACGACGACCCGTCCCGTTCGCTGACCGTGGCGGCCCCCGACGACCGCGACACGACGTACGTCTCCCTCGTGGGCAACACGTACGCCATGCTGGTCACCGGCGACCGGACCGACGGCCGGTACTGCCTGATCGAGATGCACGTCCCTGACGGCGGCGGCCCGCCGCCGCACCGGCACGACTTCGAGGAGATGTTCACGATCCTCGAAGGCGAGATCGAGTTCACCTTCCGCGGCGAGAAGCACACGGTACGGGCCGGTACCACGGTCAACGTCCCGGCCAACGCGCCGCACCACTTCCGTAACGTCTCGGGTGCGCCGGCCCGCATGCTGTGCATGTGCACCCCGGCCGGCCAGGACGAGTACTTCATGCGCATCGGGGACGTCGTCGCCGGCATGGACGCGCCGGCCCCCGAGCTGACGGAGGACGAGGCCGCCGAACGCCGTCGCCTCGCCGCCGAGCTGGCCCCGGTCTACCGGAGCGAGTTCCTGTAGTGCGCAGGCCCGGCGAGTCCCGCACCGGTGCAATGCGGACTCGCCCGGGCCTTCCGCCGGCGCATCTCGGGCGCGGGGCGCCGGACTCAGCCACCCCCGAACCCGCTTTCCGCCGCCGGCCCCTGGAAACCCCGCGTTTGCCGTGATCCGGCGCGGAAACACCCCACGAGGACGAAGGTCAACGGGACGGTTCCCGGCCCCTGGCCGGCGGCGGCCGAGGGGGTGACGGACTCCCCGCCGCCGTCATGTGTCCCGTTGGTGTACCTCCCGCGCAGGTGTCGTGAGGGCCCGCATTATCCTGAGCTCCGCGACCGGTGGCCTGTGGGTGGGGCGCATCCCCTTGAGGGGTGACGGGGCGAACCGCACGGGTGGGCAGGGACGTGGCCGAGGACGTGGGCCGGCATGAGGGAAAGGGTGTCGCGTGGAGCGTGCAGGCCGGTCGGTGAACGGGTCGCGGGACGGAATCGACGCACAGGTGTTCACCGCCGACCCGGAGGTGGGCAGGGACCTCGCCGAGGTCGACTGGGCGGCCACACCGCTCGGCCCGCCGCAGCAGTGGCCGCAGAGTCTGCAGACGGCCGTCAGCATCCTGCTCTCCTCCCGGTTCCCGATGTGGATGGCGTGGGGCGAGGAGCTGACGTTCTTCTGCAACGCGGCCTACCGGCGCGACACCCTCGGCCGCAAGTACCCCTGGGCGCTGGGCCGGCCCGCGAGCGAGGTGTGGGCGGAGATCTGGGGGGACATCGGCCCGCGCATCGAGGCCGTGCTCGGCACGGGGCAGGCCACGTGGGACGAGGGACTGCTCCTCTTCCTGGAGCGTTCCGGCTACACCGAGGAGACGTACCACACGTTCTCCTACAGCCCGCTGCGGGACGACGCCGGTGACATCGTCGGCATGCTCTGCGTAGTCAGCGAGGAGACCGAGCGGGTGATCGGCGAGCGGCGCATGGCCACCCTGCGTGACCTGGGCTCCGACCCGAGCGTGATCCGCACCGAGCAGGAGGTGCTGGCCTTCGCCGACCGGCAGCTGTCCCGCAACCGCAAGGACCTGCCCTTCACCCTGACCTACCTGTTCGACGGCGACGACGCCCGGCTGGCCGGTGCGACCGGCGTCACCCCCGGCCTGCCCCTCGCACCCCGCTCTCTCCCCGGGGCCGGCTCCGAGGGCCCCTGGCCCGCCGCGGCGCTGGCCGAGGGCGAGGCGCGGGTGGTCCCGCTGACCGGCGCACCGTTCGACGGTCTGCCCGGCGGCGACTGGCCCGAGC
The DNA here is from genome assembly GCF_044540535.1 of Streptomyces sp. NPDC085937. Taxonomy (NCBI): domain Bacteria; kingdom Bacillati; phylum Actinomycetota; class Actinomycetes; order Kitasatosporales; family Streptomycetaceae; genus Streptomyces; species Streptomyces sp. NPDC085937. The sequence goes on from NZ_JBITSH010000001.1 coordinate 180,101, forward strand.
CTCCCGAGGAGGCACTCGTGGTGCCCCTGCTGCAGCAGGGCAGCGCGCCGTACGGCTTCCTCGTTGCCGCCCTGAACCGCTACCGCGAGCTGGACGAGCGCTACCGCGGGTTCATCGAGCTGGCGGCCGGACACATCGCGTCCGGCATCGGCAGCGCCCGCAGCTACGAGGCGCAGCAGCGGCGCGCGGAGGAACTGGCGGAGCTGGACCGGGCCAAGACCACCTTCTTCTCGAACATCAGCCACGAGCTCCGCACCCCCCTGACCCTGATCACGGGACCGGTCGAGGAACTGCGCACCCGGCTCACCGACGCGGGCGAGGAGATACGCGCCGAACTCGACGTCATCCACCGCAACGGGCTGCGGCTGGGCAAGCTGGTCAACACGCTCCTGGACTTCTCCCGCATTGAGGCCGGCCGGATGCAGGCCAGCTACGAACCGGTCGAACTGGGCGCGGTCACGGCGGAACTGGCCAGCGTCTTCCGCTCGGCCGTGGAGCGGGCCGGGCTCACCTTCGACGTGGACTGCTCCCCGCTGGACGAGCCGGTGTACGTGGACCGCACCATGTGGGAGAAGGTGGTCCTGAACCTGCTGAGCAACGCGCTGAAGTTCACCTTCGAGGGAACGGTCCGCGTCGCCGTGCGGCGGTCCGGCTCCCACGCCGTGGTCACGGTGGCCGACACCGGGACAGGCGTGCCGGAGGCGGAGATGCCCCGGCTGTTCGAGCGCTTCCACCGCATCGAGAACGCCCGCTCCCGGTCGAACGAGGGGAGCGGCATCGGGCTGGCCCTGGTGCGCGAACTCGTCGGCCTGCACGGCGGCACGATCGACGCCGAGAGCGCCGAGGGGGAGGGCACCACCTTCACCATCCGGGTGCCGTTCGGCACCGAGCACCTGCCCGCCGACTCCGTCGTGGCCGCTCCCGCCGGCACCCCGGCCTCGGCCACCGCCGACCCCTACGTCCACGAGGCCCTCCGCTGGCTCCCGGAGAGCGCGCCGGGCGCCGCGGCAGACGACGGCCCGGAGCCGGAGGGCGCCGCCCCGCTCGGGTCGGACGCCGGTCCCACGCGCAGCGCGCGGGTGCTGGTGGCCGACGACAACGCCGACATGCGCGAGTACCTCACCCGCATCCTGACCGCCGGAGGGTACGAGGTCACCGCGGTCACCGACGGCGTCGAAGCGCTCGACGCCGCCCGCCGCCGCACCCCCGACCTCGTCGTCAGCGACGTGATGATGCCCCGGCTGGACGGCCTGGAGCTGGTGTCACGCCTGCGGGGTGACCCCCGTACGGCCTCCGTGCCGGTGCTGCTGCTGTCGGCCAGGGCCGGGCAGGAGGCGTCGATCGAGGGACTGCAGGCCGGCGCCGACGACTACCTGGTGAAGCCCTTCGCCGCCGCCGAACTGCTCGCCCGGGTCCGCGCCAACGTCGAACTGGCCCGGCTGCGCGGCCACCACCTGCGCTGGCGCACCGCCCTCATCGACTCGCTCCAGGAGGCGTTCTTCGTCTGCGACGAGTCCGGGGCCGTCGTGGAGATCAACGCCGCCTTCACCGACATCCTCGGCTACGGGCCCGAGGACCTGCCGTACGCCCCGGTGCACCCGTGGTGGCCGGACGCGGTCTCCGACCCGGGCGCGCACGAGGAGGTCGGCGACGCCTTCGCCGGCCTGCTGGTGAACGCGCAGGGCTCGTACACCGTGCCGGTCACCAGCCGCGACGGCCGTCGGCTGTGGATAGCCGTGACCTACAACAAGGCCGAGGACCCGGACACGGGGCGCCGGGTCACGGTCGGCACCTTCCGCGACGTCACCGCCGAGCACTACGCCATCCAGCGCGAGTCGGCGCTCGCGGCGCTGAGCACCTCGTTGTCCCGCGCCTCCAACATGCCCGAGGCGCTGTCCGGCGCACTGGACCAGCTGCGGTCGCTGTGGCACGCGGACGTCGTGGTGGCCGCCGTCTTCGGCAGCGACGACACACCGTCGCTCACGGCCACCGACGCGGACCTGCGGTGGGAGGACCTGCCGGCCGAGCGCCGGGAACTGCTCGCGGCGCTGCGCAGCCGGCCCCCGCTCACCGTGGTGACGGAGGACAGCGGAGCGGGCGTCCTGCTGGAACACCCGCAGGGCCCGCTGGCCCTGTGGGCCGACCTGGGCGGACACCGACCCTTCAGCTCCGAGGACCAGCTGCTGCTGTCGCTGCTCGCCGGGCACCTCGCGCAGGGCCTGGTGCGGGCGCACCAGATCGACCAGCAGCGCGAGGCCGCGATCGCGCTCCAGCGCGCCATCCTGGGCCCCGCACAGCTCCCCGACGGCTTCGCCGTGCGGTACGAACCGGCCACGCGCCCCCTGGAGGTGGGCGGCGACTGGTACGACACCGTCGCCCTGCCGGACGGGCGCATCGGCATCGTCGTGGGTGACTGCGTCGGACGCGGCCTGGAGGCCGCCAGCGTCATGGGGCAGCTGCGCAGCGCGTGCCGCGCCCTGCTGCTCCAGGACCCCAGCCCCGCCCGGACGCTGACGGCGCTCGACCAGTTCGCGGCGAGCGTGGCCGGCGCGCTGTGCACGACCGTGTTCTGCGGTGTGCTCGACCCGGCCACCGGAGAGCTCACCTACTCCAGCGCCGGGCACCCGCCGGGCATCCTGGTGCATCCCGACGGCACCACCCGGCTGCTGGAGGAGGGACGCGCGCTGCCCCTGGCCGTACGGCCGGGCCGGCCGCGCCCGGAGGCCTCGTGCTCCCTTCCCGCCCGGGCCACGCTGCTGCTGTACACCGACGGTCTCGTCGAACGCCGGCGGCGTCCCCTCAGCACGGGCATCGAGCAGGCCGGCGACGCCATGCAGGAGGGCCGCGAGATGCCGGTCGAGGACCTCGCCAGCGCGGTGATGTCGCGGCTCGCGCCGGCCGGCGGGTACGACGACGACGTGGCGCTGCTGCTGTACCGTCACCCGGCGCCGCTGGAGATCACCTTCCCGGCCGAGTCCTCCCAGCTGGCACCCGTCCGCAAGGCGCTGCGCAGCTGGCTCGCCCAGTGCGACCTGCCGCCGAACACGGTGCAGAACGTACTCGTCGCCGCCGGTGAGGCGTGCGCGAACGCGATCGAGCACGGCCATCGGAACGCCCCGGGAGAAGACGTACGGCTGCGCGCCGTGGCCCTGGTGGACACCCTGCGCGTGACGGTGGCCGACAGCGGCCGGTGGAAGGTCCCGCAGCCCGAGAACAACGCTCACCGCGGCCGGGGCATGTCCCTGATGCACGCGCTGATGCAGCACGTCACCGTCTCTCCCGGCCCGTCCGGCACCACCGTCGACATGCAGATGAGGATCGCCTGATGACAACCCCGCTCACGCTCATACCCGGACGGAGCCCCGACGGCACCGTCCGGCTCGCCGTCAGCGGCGAGATCGACATGAGCAACGTCGGTCATCTCGCCGAAGCCCTGGACGGAGCAGCGGGCCCCCTCGTCCTGGACCTGACGGAGGTGGAGTACCTCGACAGCGCCGGGCTGAGCGTGCTGTTCGCCCACGCCGAGCGGCTGGAACTGGTCGTCCCCCCGCTGCTCGAACCCGTGCTCACCGTCTCGGGTCTCGCCGATCTCGTCCCCGCCGTCCACAGCTCCGGCACCCGGAACGGACCGCAGGGTTGACCCGGCCCGGTGGGGGAATGCGCACCTTTGCCCGTCCTCTCCCGGCGACCGGGCGGCGGTGACCCCGCCTCCGCACCCGCCAGCCGTATCAGAGCCGCCCGTCCAGGAGTGATGTCTCACGTGAGTGACACCCTCGACACGAACATCAGCTACACCGGGGAGCGCACCGCCGTCGTCGTCGTCACCGGAGACGTCGACCTGCACACCGCGCCCGTGCTGCGGGCGCAGGCGCTCACCGCCGTGGGACAAGGTGCTCCGCACCTCGTCCTGGACATGGCCCAGGTGGACTTCGTCGACTCCACCGGCCTCAGCACCCTCATCGTCCTGATGCACGCCACCCAGGAGGCCGGCGGGTCGCTCCGCATCGCGAGCGTTCCCGACCGTCTCGTGCGCATGGTGACCATGACCGGCATCTCCCAGCTGCTCCCCCTGCACGACACGGTCGCCGACGCGCTGGCCGCCCTCGCCGCGGGCGGCGCCGCCGACGGCACCGGCCCGTCCCGGTGACCCGTCCCTCACGGGCGGACCGGTTCTCCGTGCCGTCCTGTACGGCCCGGCCGGGGTGCCGCTTCCGCGTTCGTTGCGCCACACCCCGTCATGACCGGCGGCGTGCCGGGCAGCCGGGACGCCAGGACACAGGGTCCCGCGGGAGGCAGGGGCCGGTGCCGGGGGGAACGAGTGCCGGCGCGCCGCACGCGCCGGCGGAGGGGCGAGATGAGAGCTGAACGGGAAACGCGGTCACCGCGGGGGGCGCGCCCGTCACCGGAGGCACGGGCCTCGGACGAGGACCTGTCGCTGCTGTTCGGGACGTCGACCGCGCTGTTCGCCTCCATGGCGGGACCCGCCCATGTGCTGGAGGCCGCGAACCCGGCGTTCTTCACCGCGATCGGGGGCGAGCGGCGGGAACGCACCGGTGTGCCCCTGGGCGATCTGATGCCCGAGCTGAAGGCCCAGGGCTTCCTCGCGCTGCTCGACCAGGTCTACCGGACGGGGGAGCGGCACGTCGGCCGGGACACCCGCGTCGTCCTCGGCGTCGGCAGCCAGGCCCGTGAGGCGTTCGTCGACTTCACCTACGAGGCCCGCCGCGACGCCGGCGGCAACGTCATCGGCGTCCGCATGATCGGCGTGGAGACCACCCAGGCCAAGCACGCCCGGCGCCTGGCCGCCGAGCAGCGCGCCCTGCTCGAACAGATCGCCCGCCAGGCGCCGCTGCCCGAGGTGCTGGAGGGCATGTGCCGGGTGATCGAGGAGCTGTCTCCCGGGGTCATCGTCTCGGTGCTGCTGGCGGACGAGGAGGGCCGCCACCTGCACCACGGCGCCGCGCCCAGCCTGCCCGTCTTCTACAACCAGGCCATCGACGGCATCGCCACAGGTGAGGGCGCCGGCTCGTGCGGCACGGCCGCCCACCGGCGGCGCAAGGTGATCGTCACCGACATCGCCACCGACCCCCTGTGGGACGACTTCCGTGACCTGGCCGTCCGGGCGGGGCTGGCCGCGTGCTGGTCCACGCCGATCCTCGCCCGTGACGGGCGGGTGCTGGGCACCTTCGCGATGTACCACCGCACACCGCGCGCCCCCCAGGACACCGACCTGGCGCTGGCCCGCCTGTTCGTCGACACCGCCGGCCTCGCCATCGAGCGGCACCACGCCGAGCAGGCCCGGCGGGTGGCCGACGCCCGGGAGAAGGCGGCACGCGACGACCTCTCCTTCCTGCTGAACGTCAGCACCGCGCTGGCCGGCCCGCTGGACGAGGGGCAGACCCTCCAACGCGTGGCCGACCTGGCGGTCCCGGTGCTGGCCCCGCTCGCCGCCGTGGACGTCGTGGAGGCCGGGCGCGTGCACCGGGTGGCGGTCGCCGCCACGACCGGGCACGCCCGCGAACTGCTCGCCTCGCACGGTGCCCTGAGGGAGACCGGGGACGACGCCGTCGCACGGGTCCTGGCCACCGGCCTCACCGAGGTGGCCCGCCGCACCCCGGTCGGTCCCGGACTCTGGCGGGAGCTGGGCGTCACCGGATACGTCTGCGTGCCGCTCATGGACCGGGAGCGGCCGTTCGGCGTCCTGAGCCTGTTCGCGACGGACGACTCCTCCCTCGACGGCCACCGGATCGCCCTGGCGGAGGAAGTGGCCCGCCGCGCCGCCTCGGCCGCGCGCAACGCCCGCCAGTACGCGCAGCGCGCCGCCCTCGCCCGTGACCTCCAGACCGGCCTGCTGCTGCCGGACCTGCCCGACGTCCCCGGCGCGCAGCTGGCCGCCCTCTACCGCCCTGCGGGCCAAGGGCTCGACATCGGGGGCGACTTCTACGACGTCTTCCCCCGCGGCGACGGCAGCTGGTCCTTCGTCCTCGGTGACGTGTGCGGGCGCGGGGCGAGGGCGGCCACCACGACGGCCCTGGTCCGGCACACCGCTCGTGCCGTCGCCCCGCTGATCGACGAACCGGTCGGCATCGTGAAGGCCGTCGACAGAGCGCTGAACGACCGCAACGCCCACCAGAACAACGGTTTCGTGACGCTCGTCTACGGCCATCTCACGCCGGCCGCCGACGGACTCGCCGTCGACCTGGTGAGGGCGGGCCACACACCGCCCCTCCTGCTGGACGCCGGCCACACGGTGACCCCCGTCGAGGCCCCCGGCGGTCTGATCGGCATCGGCATCCCGCCCACGCTCGAGGCGGTCCGCTTCACCCTGCGTCCCACGGAGAGCCTGGTGCTGTACACCGACGGCATCACCGAGTGCCGGGCCGCGGGCACGGAGCAGTACGGGGACGCGCGACTGGCCGACGCCCTGGCGTCCGCCCCTTCCCGCCCGACCGCGGCCGACGTCGTACGGACGCTGACGGAGGACATCCGGGCGTTCATGTGCGGCCACACGGTCGACGACGACCAGGCGGCGCTGGTCGTCACGGCGGACGGGCCGTCGGCGGGTATGCGGTAGGCGCGCGAGGCCCCGCCGGGCCGAAGCCCGGCGGGGCCGACGAGCGTGCCTTACGGCGGTGGCCGTTAGCGCACCGCGTACCCGAAGTACTCGCCGTGGGAGGGGAGTCCGCCCTGGCCCGGCTGGTACGTGGTCGCGGGCCTGCTCGTGCCGCCCGTCACGGCGTTCGGGTACGGCAGGACGTGCAGGGCACCGGTGGGCACGGGCCCGTAGGGCATTCCGGCGTAGAGGTTCCGTGAGGTGAAGTGGATGCTCGTGCCCAGCTTGGCACCCGCACTCGGGGGACCGGGAACGCCGTCGCCGTCACCCGCCTCGATCCACAGATCGTTGGCTCCCGCCGCCCCCATCAGGGAGAAGGTGTGGATGGCGCCGGCGTCGGTGACACCCGCGAGGTCCTCGCCGGGGGTGCCCACGGCGATCTTCAGCGTCTCGGCCGAACCGACCTGCCGGGGCGCGATGTTGACCGCGCTGAGGGACGCTCCGGTCTGGTCGCCCGCCTCGATCGTGCCGGAGCGGTCGTCGGTCCCGGAGCCCTGGTTCAGTGCGCGCAGGTACTCCCAGCCGCCGTCCGCCTTGAAGTGCAGGAGGAGGACGTTGCCCGCGCCGGCCAGCTGCGGGCCGCCGCTCGTGGCGGCCAGGGCCTCGCCGGGCGCGCCGACCGCGAGGATCGAGTCGGTGGCCGTGGCCGCGCCGGCCGGGCGGTAGGCGACCAGCGCGAGTGCCTGGCCGAACTTGTCACCTGCCTCGGCCCCGGCGTTGATCTCCGCGTTGTCCTGGTCCAGTCCCGTGACCACGGTGGGCCGTCCGGCGCTGTCCAGCTTGTGGCTGAACACGGCGAGGTTGCCCGCGTTCGCGTCGCCGCCGATGGCGTCGTTGGGAGCGCCGACGGCGATGAAGTTGGAGTCGCCCGCTACGGCGGTGCCGAAGCCGTCGTTCGCCTCGGCAGCGCCGGGGACGTCGGGGGAGTCCTGCGTGATGTTGATGCTGGTGTCGCCGTGCACGTAGTAGGCGCCGCCCGCCTTGGCGAGCGAACCGATCGCCTCGCCCGGCACGCCGATCAGGACCCACGGCCTGCCCTCGGCGGTGGTGCCCGCCTCGAGGGCGGCGCCCATCCGGTCGTTGCTCTCGGGCTTGGCGGTACCGATGGAGCCGGTACCGGCGCCCTGTTCGAGGTGGCGGGCAGCCGGGCCGCTGCCGAGGCCGCCCTTGCCTCCGAACAGGATGTCGACGAAGCCGGCGTCGACCGCGCTGCCGAGGTCCTCCTCGGACGCGGACACCACGAGGTCGGTGTAGCCGTCCTCGTTGTAGTCGACGGTCGCGAGGTGGTTGCCGAAGTGGTCCCCGGCCTCCGAGCCGCCGGGCACCCAGTCGAGGTCCTGGGTGATCTCGGCGGTGCCCTTGCCGCCGCCAAGGACGACGCGGACGAGACCCGCGGTGGTGTCGCCGCCGACCGTGGCCATCGGGTCGCCGATCGCGATGTCCTCGACGGCGTCGCCGTTGAAGTCGACGACACGGGTGGCGCCGGCCTTCTCCTCGACCCAGGAAGCGAGGTCGTCGACCCGCGCGACGACACCCGCGGTGGAGGTCTGGGCCTCGTCGGTGCCGAGGCAGCCGCCCTGGAAGGACCGGCTGGTGAGCCCGACGAGCTTGCCGGCGGAGACGACCGGGCCCCCGGTGTCGCCCATGCAGGCGGCGGCGTCCTTGCCGGTGACGTTCGCGGAGGTGGCCTCGGTGGAGTCCACGGTGTAGGTGCCGGTGTGCAGCTTCGGCGGCGCCCACACGGTGTCGGTACGGCCGTATCCGGCGAAGGTGAGCTCCGCACCGGACACGGGCGCCGTGGTGGCGAAGGGGGCGGGGGTCACGTCGAGGACGGGCCGGCTGAGGCGGGCCAGGACCACGTCGCGGTCCGTGCGCGGCACGATCTCGACGACGCGGCGCTCGGCGCCCTGCGTGCCGGAGAGGTCGGGCCGGCCGATGACGGCGGTGGTCGTCCTGGAGGGGACGCCGGCCGGGACGGCGAGCGAGGCGGCCGGGTCGTCGGCGAAGCAACTGGCCGCGGTGAGCAGCCATTCGGCGTCGACGAGGACGGCTGAGCAGCCGCGGTCGTGGGCGCCCACGGTGATCTTCGCCGTGTAGGCGTAGGTGGTGTCCGAGCCGGCGACCGGTGTGCCGCCGGTGACGGCGACCGCGGGTGCCGCGCCCAGCGCGAGCGACCCGGCGGCCAGGACCGCACCGAGCGCGGCCGTCCGGGGACGTCTGATGAGAGACATAAGAGTGGGTTCCTCAATCACGGGATCGCGTGACTCAGTTGGTGACGGTGATCTCGACCAGCACGTGCTCGCGGCCGTCGACGGACTCGCCGACGCCCTCCCACGTGTTGGCGGGGATGTCGTACTCGACCTGGTCGTCCTCGGCGGTCATCTCCAGGTGGGTGTTGGCCGAGTCCTCCGTCTTCACGCCGTGCACCGCGGGCAGTTCCAGGGTCAGGAAGCCCTCGTCGGCGGTGACCTCGAAGCAGACGTCGTCGTGATCGCGGGTGAGGAACTGCAGGAGGTTGCCCCCGGCAGCGCAGTCGGTGAGCACGATGTGACCGTCGCCGCGCTTGAGGAGCACGTCGTGCTCGGTGAGGATCTTGTCGGCGTTCGGGTAGGCGTAGTCCTCGACGGCGTAGCCGGGCGCGGCGTCGGCGACGGCCTCGGCCGAGGGGCCGGAGGCGGCTCCCGCGGGGCCCTGGTCGAGCACCGTCCAGGCCAGGGCGCCGGCGGCGGCCGCGGAGCCCAGTACGCGCACGAATGTGTTGCGTGTTTTCATCACAGTCCTAGAAGGTTGGGATTGTCTGCGTTCAAGCCCCGTATGAGTGCGGGCAGATGGAGAGCACGTCCGATCGCGCGCCGAAACGGGCAGGGGGCGGTGACCGGTGGGTGCGGACCGTCGTCGTGATCCGCACCCGCCCGGTGAAGGATGGTGGCGCGGCGCCGGGGCCTTGACGGTCCGGCGCCGCCCGGCGGCTCACTCCGTCCTGTCGAACGTCTGCGTGACCGGGCCGTCCGGATCGAATCGGAAGTACAGCGTGTCCTGGTCGTCCACGTAGAGCTGGATACCGCCGATGCCGTCGAGCCCGCCGTCCTCGATCCCCAGGTACACGAAGTCGCTTCCTGCGTCCGGGTCCTCGTAGTCCCAGGTGCCGGTGAGGTCGACCGGGCCCGCGCCCTCACCCGTCGTCACGCGGGTGGCCGAGAACGTGCCGTCCGCCGAGAGTTCGATCTGCCCGCCGTCGTCGTTCCGGTACACACCGGTCAGCTTCTGGGGGTCGACGGCCTCGGAGCACCCCGCGAGCGGCAGGACGGACGCGGAGAGCACGGCGAGGAGCCACCGTCCGGCCCCCCTCCCGCGCGTCACGGGCCCAACGTGACGTCGAACTCGATCACCTGGGTCTTGGGTGACATCGGCCCCTCGTCGCCGACCACCTTGTCGACGAACGCGCCCACGGTGTCGCTCCACCAGTCCGTGTACCCGATGACCGGCGGGTGCGTAGCCGACTCGATGTCCGACTCGTTGTACGCGGTGTAGCGCCAGGTGACCGAGCCGTCCGCGTTCTCCCGGATGGGCGTCATACGGACCTGGTGCGAACCGAGGAAGGTGTACGCGAGGTTCCCGGTGAGCCCGGCCGTGGTGAGCGTGCCGTAGTCGGTGACGTACTTGCCGGCACCGTCGAAGCCGCTGAGCATGTAGTCGTACATGTAGGTGCGGCCCAGTTGGTACTTCCCGGTGCGCTGCCACTCCCTGAGGAAGTAGTCGATGGCGCCCTTGGTGTGCGCGTGCTCGCGGTAGAGCCGGGTGAACTCGTCGTCCGGGCCGAAGCACTGCGACCGGGGACCGGTGCCGCTCAGCCAGCTCCAGCCCAACTCCCACGGGTTGGTGCTGTTGCTGTGCTCGATCGGGTCGCCGAACGGCGTCAGGCAGCTTTCGGCGCCGTCGGGGAGCCCGGTCTTGCCGTCGATCGGCACCTTCGAGTTGTCGATCGCGTCCTGGATCGCCTGCCGGATGGCGGCCTGGACGACCAGGATCCGCGCCTCCGTGGCGGCCCTGGCCGCCTGGGCGTGGGACTTGCCCGCCGCCAGCTCTGCCTGCCGGGCCTTCGTCGCGGAGGCCTGCGCGTCGGCGGCGTAGGCGGCGGCGGTCGACGCGGAGCGCACGGCCCGGTTGGCCGCGTCCCGTGCCACACCGCTCGCCTTCCGGGCCGCCGCGGCCGCGTTCGCCGCGGTCTGCGCGGACTTGGCGGCGGAGGCGGCCGAGGCCTCTGCGGCCTCCGCATTCTCGCGGGCCTCCTCGGCGGAATTCTTGGCGTCGGCCGCCCAGCCCTTGGCCTTGTTCGACCACGTGGTGGCCTCCTCGGCGGCATCCCGGGCGACGGCCGCTGCCTCGGAGGCGCGCGCCGCGTCCTCGAGCGCGTCCTGCGCGATCTTGGCCGCCCGTGCGATCGCCGCACGGACAGCGCTGATGTGCGTGGAGTGATCGTGGTCGATGCGCGCGAACTCGTGCTGCGTCGTTCCGATGAACTGGCGCAGCATGTGCGTGTCGCCTTCGAGTGCGACCTGCGCCGCCGCCCGCACGTACGGACCGCCGTTCGCCAGGAGCGTGGTGGCCGCCACCCTGTCGTCCTCATGGACGGCCGCGGCGCGCTCCACGTGCAGGAAGGTGTGCAACGCCTCGGCGGAACCGTCCGTCAGGGCGGCCTCGGCGGCCCGCCGCACGGCGGTGCCGGTGGTGGGGGCTGCGAGGAGCGTGGTGATCTCCACCTCGTTGTCGTCCCTGGCCGCCTCGACCGCGCCCTTCTCCAGGAAGGCCCGGATGACGGCGGCGTCCTCGCTGCGCAGCGCGGTCGCGGCGGCCTCGGCCACGTTCTGCGTGGAGACAGCGGAGACGGCCGCGGCGTTCTCGGCGTTGTCCTGCTCCAGTGCGATGATCCGGTCGGCCTCGATCCAACGCAGTACGTCCTCGTCCGAGCCGGCCAGCGCGAACTCCGCTGCCTCCCGGGTCCACGTGCCGGACCGGTCGAGGAGCAGGACGGCGGCCTGCCGTCCCTTGCTCACGGCCTCCCCGGTCCTGCCGTCGGCGAGGGCCGTCTCCATCGCCGTGATCAGCGCGACGAGTTCCTCGGACAGTCGCGCCTCCTGCGTGCGCTCCCGGTTGGCGCGCTCCAGGCGGTCGGTCTCCTCACGCCGCTGCTGCCTGGCGACCTCGACGGCTTCCTCGGTCTCCTCGTTCAGCCGGGCGATCTCGGCCTCACGGGCCTCCATCTCGACCTCCCGCGCCTCGGTGACGGCGTCGTACGCCTTGGTCGCGGCTTCCAGGGCGGCCTTCGCGGCTGCGGTGGAGCGGTTGGCGTAGTCCACGGCCTTGCCGGCGTTGCGGGCCGCTTCCTCGGCGGCGTCGGCAGCCTTCTCCGCGTGGTCGGCCGCGCTGTCGGCGGCTGCGGACGCGGTGCGCGCGGCCGCGGCCGACCTGCGGGACAGGGTCGAGGCCCGGCTCGCGGCCGCGGTGGCCCGGCCGGCGGCGGCCTCCGCGACGGCGGCCTGGCGCTGCGCCTCGGCGGCTTCGGACTGCGCGGCACCGGACGCCACGGCGGCGTCGGCGGAAGCGCGCGCGGCGGCGGCCGAGTTGACCGCGGCACCCGCGGCGGCGATGCCCGCGGCCTCCGCCGCGTCGGAGGAGAGGGCGGCGAGCTTGGCCTTCGCGGCCACCGACCGCACCCAGCTGACCATGGCCCGCGCGGCCTGCGCCGCCTGGTTGGCGGCCTCCGCCATGTTCGCGTTCTTCGACGCGCTGATCGCGGCGTGATAGGCACGCGACGCGGCGCGCCCCGCCGCTGCGGCGGCTGCCGCGGCGGCGTTCGCGGCGGACACCGAACGCCGGGCCGCGGCCTGCGCGGTGCGCGAGGCGGACACCGCCGTCGACGCGGCGGCCGCGGCACCCTGGGCGGCCCGCGCCGCCTTGTTCGCAGCCCTCGCCGAGCGCTGCACATCCTGCTCGGCGGCCTGCGCCTCGGCCTTCGCCTCCAGCGCGGCCGCCTTGGCCTTCTCGGCGGCCTGGACCGCCTGCTGGGACAGCTCGACGGCTTCGTCGGTCTTGCGTTCGGCGAGCTGCCCCTCCGACTCCACGATCTTGACCAACTGCTGGATCGTCGCCGACTCCTCGTCCCGCGCCCGGGCGATGTACTGCCCCGTCGTCAGGAACCACTGGATCGCCCGCGGCGACCCGTCGTCGAGCGCCCGTGACGCGTACTCCCGCACCTGCGGTGAAGCGGTCACGAGGATGGAGGTCACCTGGACGCGCTGGTCCTCGTCGTGCGCGTCGTACTGCCCGGTGCTGAGGAAGCGCCGCAGCGCGAAGTCCGTTCCGGTCGCCAGGGCCTCGGAGGACTCACGCTTCACGGCCTTGCCGCCGTGCGCGTTGACGGTGGTCACGGCGACCCGGAGGTCCTCGCGCACCGACGGCTGGAAGCCTCCCTCGAGGTAGGCGGCCACCGCCGCGTCCCCGCCGGACAGCGCCTGTCCGATCCCGGTACGCGTCGCCTTGCCCGCGTTGACCAGGGCCTGGGTGAGGGTGAACCGGTTGTCCTCGGCCGTGGCCGCCGGCAACCGGGTGCTGAGGAACGTGGTCACGTCGTCCGTGCCGCCCACGAGCGCCGCCGCCGCGGCCGTGCGTACCGCGCGGCCGCCGGTCCGGTACGCCTGCACGGCCTTGCCGCGGTCGGTGTCGGGCAGCCGGGGGCCGCCGTCGTCCGTCACGGCGGCCGCCGCGTACGCGGGCCGGGAGGACCCGAAAAGACTCAGGGGCACCGCGGTGCCTGCCGCGATGCCACCGAAGATGGCCAATGACTGACGTCTGCTGAATATCCCTCGTGCCTGTGGCATCGAGACCCCCTTCTCGGCTCCCACGGGAGGTCCCGCCCCCGCGGTTCAGGGCCCTAATGGAAACCGGATCTTGAAGGCTCGTCCAACCCGATAAAGAGGCGGAAACCGGGGCAACCATCGGTTCTCCGCCGTGATGTGCGTCACGCAGTGGAATGGTTGTAGCGCGGTCGGTAACGAAGTGCCGGGTGGCTTGGATTGGCGTGAATGCGTTGGTGGCGAGAGGGGGGGCCGAAGCGCGGGAGGCTACGGGGTGCGCTGGGGGATCGGGGCGCCGAGTGCCGCGAAGTGGCGGCGCCGGACCGGCGTGCGGTGCGTCCAGGCCTGTGCCGGTGGCTGGTTCTCGCGGGAGCTCGGGGGGCTGTCGTTACTTTCGCGGGGCTCCGGGCGGGTGGGTTGCCGCGCCGGTGTCGCGTCGGGTGACCGCCGACCCGTCCGCGAGCGCCCGAAAGTTTCGCCCTTCTGGCTCGGGCTTACGGTGCCATCTTCGGGAATCCGGTGCCGCCTCGCGCGAAAGGTCGTGGGTGGTCGTGCCTGACCAGCGCATATGGTCAAGTCAAGACCTCGCCCGCAAAGGGCAAGTTTCCGAAAGTGCGTCGAAACTGTTGACACGCTCATGTCGCTCTACGAACACTGTGGCCACCGCACGACAGCCAACCCCCGTGCCCCAGGCGTCACTTGCCGCCGGGGACGGTGGTCGGCCATGCAAGGCAGCGGGTGGCAGCAGCCGCCCGGCCCCCCACCGGCCTTCATCGGGAGGACGCATGTACCAGGACGGCAAGCGGCACGAGACCCAGCACAACCCCGCCCCCTTCAGCGGCCTGAGCCGCCGCGGCTTCCTCGTCGGCGCCGGGGCCGGCGCCGCCGCGCTCGCCACCGCGTCGGGGCTGGTACTGCCCGGCACCGCGCACGCCGCCACCACCATCACCACCAACCAGACCGGCTACGACGGCATGTACTACTCGTTCTGGACCGACGGCGGCGGCTCCGTCTCCATGACGCTCAACGGCGGCGGCAGCTACAGCACCCGGTGGACCAACTGCGGCAACTTCGTCGCCGGCAAGGGCTGGGGCAACGGCGGACGCAGGACGGTCCGCTACAACGGCTACTTCAACCCGTCGGGCAACGGCTACGGCTGCCTCTACGGCTGGACCTCGAACCCTCTGGTCGAGTACTACATCGTCGACAACTGGGGCAGCTACCGGCCCACGGGTGAGTTCCGGGGCACCGTCTCCAGCGACGGCGGCACGTACGACATCTACAGGACGACCCGGTACAACGCCCCCTCGGTCGAGGGCACCCGCACCTTCGACCAGTACTGGAGCGTCCGGCAGCAGAAGGTGACCAGTGGCTCCGGCACCATCACCACCGGCAACCACTTCGACGCCTGGGCACGCGCCGGGATGAACCTCGGACAGTTCCGGTACTACATGATCATGGCGACCGAGGGCTACCAGAGCAGCGGCAGCTCCACCATCACCGTCTCCGGCTGACGCCGGACACCACGCCCTCCCCGGCCGGCGGTCTCACCCTGCGAACCGCCGGTTGGGGAGCTCCACCTCGGCCGCCATCATGTGGGCCATGCACAGGCCGCCGCCCCGTCTCCGCACCCCCGAGTGGTTCACGGCCGACGGGTCGGTCCTGAACGTCGCCCTCGTCTATCCGATGCGAGGGCCCGCAGGCATCTTCGGGCCCACCTGCGCGTCCTGCGCGCGGCTCGCCGCCGAGGAGGTCAACCGGGCCGGCGGTGTGCTCGGCAGGGAACTGCGGCTGGTGGAGGTCGACGGGGGCGCCGGTCCCCGGCAGGTCGCCGACGAGGTCGAGGCCCTCGTCGCCACCGGCGCCGTGCACGGGGTCACCGGCTGGCACATCTCCTCCGTACGGCAGGCCGTCGCCCCGCGGATCGCGCACCGTGTGCCGTACGTCTACACCGCCCTGTACGAGGGCGGCGAGCGCACCGACGGGGTCTACCTCGCCGGCGAGACGCCCTCCTGGCAGCTGCTCCCGGCGATGCGGCTGCTCGCCGAGGAGCGGGGCGTGCGCCGCTGGTTCGTCGTCGGCAACGACTACGTCTGGCCCCGGCACACCGCCCGCGCCGCCAGGCGGTACGCCCGCGGCAGCCGGGGGCGCGTCTGCGGAGAGGCGTATCTTCCGCTCGGCACCGACGAGTTCGCCGGGCTGCTGCGGCGCATCGAGCGCGCCGACGCCGACGGCGTGATCGTGCTCCTGGTCGGCAGTGACGCCGTCCGCTTCAACCGCGCGTTCGCCGCCGCCGGACTCGACCGGCGCTGTCTGCGGCTGTCCACCCTCATGGACGAGAACATGCTCCTCGCCGGCGGCCCCGAGGCCACCGTCGACCTCTACAGCACGGCCGGGTACTTCGCCTCGCTCGCCGACCGCAACACCCTCGACTTCCACGGACGCCACGCCGCCCGCTTCGGCGTCGACGCGCCCGTGCCCGGCAGCCTCGGCGAGTCCTGCTACGAGGGCGTGCTGCTGCTCGCCGCGCTCGTCGAGCGGGCCCGCACCCTCGACGTGTCCGCCATCGGCGCGACCGCCGGCGACGTCCGCTACGAAGGACCGCGCGGGCTGCTCGGCCTCGACGGACGGCATGTGCGCCAGCGCATCTATCTCGCGCGGGCGGACGGGCTGGACTTCACCGTCCTCGCCCAACTGCGCGCCCCTCACGAACTGTCGTGATCCCGTCCGACGCCTCCTCCCACGCGTCGCCGAGCCGGGCCAGCAGGGTCCGCAGCGCGTCCTCGTCCTCCGGGGCCAAGGGCTCCGCCTCCGCCCACTGCGCCCGCACCGCGCGCGACACCCGCTGCCAGCGCTCCAGGCCCCGCGGGGTGAGCTGCGCCAGGACACGGCGCCGGTCCGCCGGGTCGATGCGGCGGAACACCAGGTTGTCGTCGACGAGCTGGTCGACCAGCTTCGTCAGCGTCGGCGCCGGCAGGAACGTGTGGTCGGCGACGGCGGTCATGTGGTGTCCCGCGCCGTCGGAGAGCAGGCCGAGCACCCGCCACGCCTCCACGGAACAGCCGAACTCGTCGAGCACGGACCGGATCCGCTCCACCGAGAGGCGCTCGGCCCGCGTCAGCAGATGAAGCAGTTCCTCGGGCCGCCGGGGCCGCCTCGCCATCGCACTCCTCAGCATGCGTCCGGGGTACGCCCCCGCCCTGGGGACGCGTCGAGCGTACCTGCCAACCGCGCCTCCGTTACAGGGCATTGACACGAACTGATCCTTTCCCGGGGAAGCAATAAAGGCGCGCCGAAAAGCCGTTGGATACGGTTCGTCAATTGCGCCGAAACGCCGGGGAAACAGTTCCGCCCCAGGCTGTGGACGCACTTCGGCGACCGGCCCGGAGGGTCCCCCCACTCCGTCCCCACTTCCCTCAATCGCCCTTCTGGGCAAGGAGGTTCCGCATGTCCGGCCTCGGCATCAGCAGGCGCGGTCTTCTGACCGGTCTCTCCGTCCTCGGTACCTCCGCCGCTCTCGGCGCATGCGGCGCCAAGACCGGGAGCGACACGTCCTCCGCCTCCGGCGCGAAAGCCGACACCTCCGGTGACAGCGTGAAAGTGGGCCTGCTGAATTCGCTGTCCGGCACCATGGCCATCAGCGAGGTGACCGTGCACAACGCGCTTCTTCTCGCCGTCAAGGAGATCAACGCCGCCGGCGGTGTCCTGGGCAAGAAACTCGACCCGGTCAGCCAGGACGGCGCCTCCGACTGGCCCACCTTCGCCGAGAAGGCGCAGACCCTGATCACGGACTCCAAGGTCGTCGTCACCTTCGGCTGCTGGACCTCCGCCAGCCGCAAGGCCGTCAAACCGGTCTTCGAGCGGAACAGGTCGCTGCTGTTCTACCCCGTGCAGTACGAGGGCCTGGAGCAGTCCCCGTACATCTTCTACGTGGGCGCCACCACCAACCAGCAGATCGTGCCCGGCCTGGACTACCTCAAGAAGCAGGGGCTGACGAGGCTCTACCTGGTCGGCAGCGACTACGTCTTCCCGCGCACCGCCAACAAGGAGATCCGGGCCTACGCGAAGGCCAACGGCATGGAGGTGGTCGGCGAGGACTACGCCCCCCTCGGCTCCACCGAGTTCAGCACCATCGTGAACAAGGTCAAGGGCGCCGGCGCGGACGCCGTGTTCAACACCCTCAACGGCGACAGCAACGTGGCCTTCTTCAAGGAGTACAAGTCCGCCGGGCTCACCGCGAAGAGCCTGCCGGTGCTGTCGGTGTCGATCGCCGAGGAGGAGGTCAAGAGCATCGGCACCCAGTACCTGGAGGGCCAGCTGACCGCCTGGAACTACTACCAGACCACTCCCGGCGCCGCGAACGAGAAGTTCGTGCGGGCGTACCAGGCCGCGTACGGCAAGGACAAGCCGACCTCGGACCCGATGGAGGCCGCGTACATCTCCGTCCACCTGTGGAAGGCGATGGTCGAGAAGGCGGGCTCGTTCGACGTGGCCGAGGTGAAGGCCGCCGCGGACGGCATCACGTTCGACGCCCCCGAGGGCACCGTCATCGTCGACGGCGCCACCCAGCACGTCCACAAGACGGCCCGCATCGGCAAGGTCGGCGCGGACGGTCTGATCACCGAGGTGTGGAACTCGGGCAAGCCGATCAAGCCGGACCCGTACCTCAAGGGCTACTCCTGGGCGGCCGGCCTCTCCTGAGCCCGTACGGCCCCTCGCGGCGGGACCCGGCCCCCTCACCGGCCGGGTCCGCCCCGCGCGCCCGCACTCCCCGTCCCCGACCCGGAGCCGCCTCATGACGGTCGTCCTCAACCAGTCCTTCACCGGTATCAGCATCGGTGCCGTCCTGCTGCTCATCGCCCTCGGACTCACCCTGACCTTCGGGCAGATGGGCGTCATCAACATGGCGCACGGCGAGTTCATCATGGCCGGCGCCTACACCACGTACGTCCTTCAGCAGTCCGTCAGCGGCGCGGGCGTCTCCCTGCTCGTCGCCCTGCCGCTGGCCTTCCTCGTCGCCGGGACCTTGGGCGCCCTCCTGGAGTGGCTGCTCATCCGGCGCCTCTACACCCGCCCGCTGGACACCCTGCTGGTCACCTGGGGCGTCTCCCTGATGCTCCAGCAGCTCGCCCGGGACGTCTTCGGCGCCCCCAACGTGCAGACCACGGCGCCGGACCTGCTCACCGGCAACATCTCCGTCGGCGGTGTCACCCTCGCCAACAACCGGCTGTTCATCCTCGGCCTCGCCCTGCTGTGCGTCCTCGCCCTCACGCTGATCCTGCGGCTCACCCCGCTCGGGCGCCGCATCCGGGCCGTCGTCCAGAACCGCGACCTCGCCGAGGTGTCCGGCATCGCCACCGGACGCGTCGACCGCACCACCTTCTTCATCGGCTCGGGCCTCGCGGGCGTGGCCGGCGTCGCGCTCACCCTGGTCGGCCCGATCGGCCCGACGATGGGCACCAACTACATCGTCGACGCCTTCCTGGTGGTGGTCGTCGGCGGCATCGCCCAGCTCAAGGGCAGCGTCATCACGGCCTTCGCGCTCGGCGTGCTCCAGTCGGTGCTGGAGTACTCGACGACCGTCAGCGTCGCCAAGGTCGTCGTGCTCGTGGCGATCGTCGTCTTCCTCCAGTGGCGGCCCCAGGGCCTGTACACCCTGCGCACCAGGAGCCTGGCATGACGACAACGACACCCCCCGTCGACAGGACGGCCACCGAACCGCCCGTCACGGAATCCCCGGCCCCGTTCCTGGCACGCGTCCGCGTCCCCGGCGCCTTCCTCCTCGGCGCCCTGCTCCTGCTCGGGGTCGCCCCGCTCGCCCTCTCCGACTTCCGCCTCAACCTCCTCGCCAAGTACCTGTGTTACGCGATCGTCGCGGTCGGGGTGAGTCTCGCCTGGGGCCGCGGCGGGCTGCTGGTCCTCGGCCAGGGCGTCTTCTTCGGGCTCGGCGGCTACGCCATGGCGATGCACCTGAAGCTCGCCGACGCCGCCGTCACCGGCCAGACCCTCCCCGACTTCATGCAGCTGTACGGCACCGGCGACGCGCTGCCCTGGTGGTGGGAGCCGTTCACGAACCCCGCCTTCGCCCTCGCCATGACCGTGCTGCTGCCGATGGCGGTGGCCGCGCTGCTCGGCTTCTTCGTGTTCCGCCGCCGGGTGAAGGGCGCCTACTTCGCGATCCTGAGCCAGGCGCTGGCCGCCGCGTTCGCCATCTGGCTCGTCGGCCAGCAGGCCACCACGGGCGGCACCAACGGCCTGACCGACATCCAGGGCTTCTTCGGCTACGACCTGGGCGACCCGGTCAACCAGCGGATGGTGTACTTCGTGGTCGCCGCCGTCCTGCTGCTGCTGATGGCCGCCGCCCGCCAGCTGTTCGTCAGCCGCTACGGCGAACTCCTCGTCGCCGTGCGGGACTCCGAGGAGCGGGTGCGCTTCCTCGGCTACGACCCCGCCAACGTCAAGCTGGTGGCGTACGTCGTCGCCGCCGGCATGGCGGGCCTCGCCGGCGCCCTCTTCGTGCCCGCCGTCGGCATCATCTCCCCGGCGCTGATCGGGATCGTGCCGTCCATCGGCTTCGTCATCGGCGCCGCGGTCGGCGGGCGGGCCAGCCTGACGGGCGCGGTGCTCGGCGCGGTCGCGGTGGCCTGGACGCAGAGCACGCTGTCGGACGCCTACCCCGCCGCGTGGACCTACCTCCAGGGCCTGCTCTTCGTGGTGGCGGTCGGCTTCCTGCCCGGCGGACTCGCCTCCCTGGTCACCGTCGTACGGCGGAAACGGCGCACCCCCATCACCACCCCGGGCACCGGAGGGACGGCATGAGCGGCGAGGGACTGACCGTACGCGGCCTGCGGGTGACGTTCGACGGGTTCACGGCCGTCGACGGCGTGGACCTGGACATCCGCCCGGGCGACCTGCGTTTCCTCATCGGACCGAACGGCGCCGGGAAGACCACCCTGGTCGACGCGGTCACCGGGCTGGTGAGGGCGAGCGGGTCGGTCCGCTTCGGCGGTGAGGAACTGCTGGGCAGGCCCGTGCACCGGATCGCCCGCCTCGGGATCGGCCGCACCTTCCAGACCGCCACGGTCTTCGAGGAGCTGACCGTCCTGCAGAACCTCGACATCGCCGCCGGCGCCGGGCGCGGCCCGCTGACCATGCTGCGGCGCCGCAAGGGTGTCCCCGAGGAGGTGACGCGGGCCCTGGAGACCACCGGGCTCACCGCCCTGCGGGACCGGCCGGCGGGCGTGCTCGCCCACGGCCAGAAGCAGTGGCTGGAGATCGGCATGCTGCTGGTCAAGGACGTGAAGCTGCTGCTGCTCGACGAGCCGGTCGCCGGAATGAGCCACGACGAGCGCGAGGCCACCGGAGAGCTGCTGCGGCGGGTCGGCGAGGAGCGCACGGTCGTCGTCATCGAGCACGACATGGACTTCATGCGCTCCTTCGCCCGCAGCGTGAGTGTGCTGCACGCGGGCAAGGTGCTCAGCGAGGGCTCGGTCACCGAGGTGCAGGCCGACGCCAAGGTGCAGGAGGTCTACCTGGGCCGCGCCTCCGAACCGGCACCCGACGCGGAACCCGCACCCGACGCGGAACCCGCACCCGTGCCCGGTCCCGCACCCGCGCCCGGCGCCGCACCCGGTCCCGTGCCGGCCGCCGTTCCCGTCGCCGAGGAGGCGTGACGCGCATGCTGCAGATCAACACCGTCCGGGCCGGCTACGACCGCACCACCGTGCTGCACGGCGTGACCGTCGAGGTGCCCAGGGACGGGGTCGCCGCCGTCCTCGGCCACAACGGCGCCGGGAAGAGCACCCTGCTGCGCGCGGTCATGGGGCTGATCGTGCCGACCGGCGGCACGGTGCTGCTGGACGGCGAGGACATCACCCGCCTCGCCCCGCACCGGCGGGTCGCCCGCGGCGTGGCGTACGTCCCGCAGGGCCAGCAGTCCTTCCCGCACCTCACCACCGCGGAGAACCTCCAGCTCGTCGCCGACGGACGCCCGGACGGCAAGGAGGCCGTCGCCGAGGCGCTGGACCTCTTCCCGGTGCTGCGGGAGCTGTCCGGCCGCCGCGCCGGCCTGCTCTCCGGCGGCCAGCGCCAGCAGCTCGCCATCGCCCGGGCGCTGATCACCCGGCCCCGGCTGCTGCTCCTGGACGAACCGACCGAGGGCATCCAGCCGTCCGTCGTCGCCGAGATCGAGGAGACGGTCCTCGCCCTGACCCGGCGGGGCGGTCTCTCCGTCCTCCTCGTCGAACAGCACGTCGGCTTCGCCATGCGGGCGGCGCAGCGCTACTACGTCCTGGAGGCCGGACGCGTCACCTCCTCGGGGGAGGGCGGTGCGGCGGCGGAAGGGACGGTGCGGGCCGCGCTGAGCGTGTGACGCGTCCGGGTGCGGGGGCTGCACACGGACGGGGTGTCGGTCGGCCGGGACGGGGCGTCCGCGCCGACGCCCCTGGAGGCAGACGGACGGCGGGGGACTCGCCCCTCAGTCACGGCCCCGCGCGTGCCGGAAGCGGGTGAGGGCGTCGGCGAGGTCGACGATCGGGGCCGGGTAGGCGAGCGCCGTACGGGCGTCCTCCGGCAACCGCCACGGTTCGTGGATCCGCCCGCCGGCGACGTCCGCGAGTTCCGGGACCCAGCGGCGCACGTACGCGCCGTCCGGGTCGAACCGCTTGGCCTGGACCGTGGGATTGAGGACCCGGTGGGGACGGGTGTCGGTGCCCGTGCCGGCGGCCCACTGCCAGTTGAGCTGGTTGTTGACGACGTCGCCGTCCACGAGCAGGTCCAGGAAGTGCCGGGCACCGATCCGCCAGTCGACGTACAGCGTCTTGCTGAGGAAACTCGCCGTCAGCAGACGCGCCCGGTTGTGCATCCAGCCCTCGTGACGCAGCTGGCGCATGGCCGCGTCGACGATCGGGTAGCCGGTCCGCCCGTCCCGCCACGCGGCGATGTCCTCGGCGGCGTCGTCCTCGCCGCGCCACCGGTCGTCGCGTGTGCGGTAGTCCCGCCAGGACGCCTCGGGCCGGGCCGCCAGCACCTGGTGGTGGAAGTCCCGCCAGCACAGCTGACGGACGAACGCCTCCGCGCCCGGACCTCCGAGCCCGCGCGCCCGGTGGATCGCCTCCGCCGGGGACAGCGCCCCGAAATGGAAGTACGGCGACAGCCGCGAGGTGGCGTCGCCCGCGAGGTCGTCGTGCCGTTCCTCGTAGGCGGCCATGCCCCCGGAGCGTGTCCACCGCGCGAGCCGGTCCCGGCCGGCCGTCTCCCCTCCCGCCGGCAGACCGGGGGAGGTGCCCGGCACGTCCGCGCGGCCGGGCAGCGGCTCACCGCGCACCCCGTCGGGCACGCGCACGGCGCGAGGGGCCGCGAGCGGCTCGCGGAGCCGCCGCTCCGACCAGCGGCGGGAGTACGGGGTGAACACGGCGAAGTGGTCCGAGCCGGCCGGGGTCACCGCACCCGGGGCGACGGCGGTGATCACCGTCTCGTGCACCCGCAGGGCCACGCCGGCGGTGCCGAGCTCCCGGCGCAGCCGCTCCTCACGGCGGTGGGCGTACGCGGTGACGCCCGCGGCCAGGTGCACCTCGGCGGCCCCGCACGCGGTGGCCACCGCGCGTACCTCCCGGACGACCGGCCCTGAGCGGACCACCAGCCGGCCGCCGCGGCGCCGCAGGCCGGCGTCGAGGTCGCCCAGGCAGTCGGCGAGGAAGGCCCGCCGGTTCGGCGCGTCGAAGCCGGCCGTGTGGATGCCGGGATCGAGCACGAACAACGGCACCACCTCGTCCGCCGACCGCAGCGCCGCGTGCAGCGGCGGATGGTCGCGCAGGCGCAGGTCCGCGGTGAACAGGACCACGGCGACGGTCACGGCGTCAGGCCGGGCGCCGGGCGCGTCACCCGTTCCCCCCGCCGCTGTCGTCCGGTCCGGCGCCGGGGCGGTCGGAGCGGTGGCGGGTGCCGGGCAGCATCTCCTGGACCTTGGCCTTCAGGCCCTGCCTCACCATGGAGCCGCGGTCGCTGTCGCCCTTGAGGATCGCGGTGGCCGCCGCCTCGATCTGGTCCAGGGACGCGTGCGGCGGGACGGGCGGCACCGCCGGGTCGGTGCGGAAGTCGATGACGAACGGCCGGTCCGCGGCGAGCGCCCGGTCCCAGGCGTCCTCGACCTGCTTCGGCTTCTCCACCCGCACCCCGTCCAGGCCCATGCTCCGGGCGAGGTCCGCGTAGGGGAGGTCCGGGATGTGCTGCGACTCCTCGAACTGCGGGGCGCCGGACATGGCGCGCATCTCCCACGTGACCTGGTTGAGGTCGCCGTTGTTCAGCACGGCGACGACCAGCCGCGGGTCGGACCACTCGCGGTAGTACTTCGCGGCCGTGACCATCTCCATCATCCCGTTCATCTGCATCGCCCCGTCCCCGACCAGGGCGACGGCCGGCCGGTCGGGATGGGCGAACTTCGCACCGATGCAGTACGGCACACCGGGGCCCATCGTGGCGAGGGTGCCGGACAGCGAGCCGCGCATCCGGCCGCGCAGGCGCAGGTGCCGGGCGTACCAGTTGGCGGCCGAACCGGAGTCGGCGGCGAGGATCACGTCGTCGGGCAGCCGGCCGTCCAGGGCGTGGACGACGTACTCCGGGTTGACCGGGTCGGCGCTGACGGCGGCGCGCCGCTGCATCACCTCCCACCAGCGGGCGACGTTCTTCTCGACCCCCTCCCGCCAGGTCCGGTCCTCCTTGCGGTGCAGGCGCGGCAGCAGCCGCCGCAGGGTCTCGCGGGCGTCGCCGACCAGGTTCACCTCGTTCGGGTAGCGCAGGCCGATCATGTGCGGGTCGATGTCGATC
Organism: Streptomyces sp. NPDC085937; assembly: GCF_044540535.1. Taxonomy (NCBI): domain Bacteria; kingdom Bacillati; phylum Actinomycetota; class Actinomycetes; order Kitasatosporales; family Streptomycetaceae; genus Streptomyces; species Streptomyces sp. NPDC085937. Next base: position 204,392 of record NZ_JBITSH010000001.1, read on the forward strand.
TGCACGGCCCGTGCCTGGTCCAGCTCCGGCAGGAACTGCGTGTACGGGAAGCTGGAGCCGATCATCAGCAGCGTGTCGCACCCCTGCATCAGCTCGTAGGAGGGGCGGGTGCCCAGCAGCCCGATGGAGCCGGTCACGTAGGGCAGGTCGTCGGGCAGGGCGTCCTTGCCGAGCAGCGCCTTGGCCACCCCGGCGCCCAGCACGTCCGCCAGCCGCTCGACCTCCTCGCGGGCGCCGCGCGCGCCCTGCCCGATCAGGACGGCGACCTTCTCACCCGCGTTCAGCACGTCGGCGGCCCGCTGCAGGTCCTCGTCCGCGGGGACCGGCGCCGACCGGCCGAGGCCCAGGCTGGAGGGCACCATCTTGAAGGCGTGCGTGGGCGGGCTGTAGTCCAGTTCCTGCACGTCACCGGGGAGGATGACCGCGGTGACCGTGCGGCGGGCGTAGGCGGTGCGGAACGCCCGGTCGATCAGGTTCGGCAGCTGCTCGGGGACCGTCGCCGTCTCGCAGAAGTCGGACGCCACGTCCTTGAACAGCGCGGCGAGGTCGACCTCCTGCTGGTAGGAGCCGCCCATCGCGCTGCGGTTGGTCTGCCCGACCAGCGCCACCACCGGCACGTGGTCCAGCTTGGCGTCGTACAGCCCGTTCAGCAGGTGGATGGCGCCGGGTCCCGAGGTCGCCGCGCACACGCCGGCCTTGCCGGAGAACTTGGCGTAGCCGACCGCCTGGAAGGCGGCCATCTCCTCGTGCCGTGCCTGCACGAACTTCGGCTTGTTGTCGGCGCGGCCCCAGGCGGCCAGCAGCCCGTTGATCCCGTCGCCCGCGTAGCCGAAGACGTGGTCGACATCCCAGTCGCGCAGGCGCTGGAGGATGAAGTCGGACACCTTCGTACTGGCCATGCGAGCTCCGTCTCTGCTCCCGCCGGCGGACGACCGTCCCCGGCGCCGGACGTGGGGGTGCGGCGCGGTCCCGGCGTGCGGGGTGCGCCACCGCGCGGGTAACCGAGCGGGTGGGCGGGAAACGTCGCCCGCGCCGGACGGGGTGCGTGACCCGGACCGGCGGGGTTACTCGTCCGGCATGACTGACACACGGCCACTCGCACTGATCACCGGCGCGTCCAGCGGCATCGGCCTCGAGCTGGCCCGGCAGTTCGCGTCGCACGGCTACGACCTCGTGGTCAACGCCGAGGACGACGAGCTGGAGTCCGCCGCCCGGGAGCTGCGGGAGTCGGGCGCGGAGGTGCGCGCGGTGCGCGCCGATCTGCGGACCGGCGAGGGACGGTTCCTGCTCCTGGACGCGCTCGACGGCCTGACGGTCGACGTCGCCGCGCTGAACGCCGGGGTCGGCCAGGGCGGCGCCTTCGTCGACACCGACCTCACCGACGACCAGGAGGTCATCGACCTCAACGTCACCGCGACCGTCCGGCTGGCCAAGCCGCTGCTGCGGGCGATGGTGGCGCGCGGCGAGGGGCGGCTCGCCTTCACCTCGTCCGTCGCCTCGCAGATGCCCGGCTCCTTCCAGCCGGTCTACAACGCGTCCAAATCGTTCGTGCAGTCCTTCGCCCAGGCGCTGGCGGAGGAGGTGAAGGACACGGGTGTGACCGTCACGTCCTTCATGCCGGGTCCGACGGAGACCGAGTTCTTCGACCGGGCGGACATGAGCGAGGACACCCGCATGGGCTCCATGAAGAAGGACGCCCCCGCGCAGGTGGCCGAGCAGGCGTTCGAGGCGATCGTGAAGGGTGAGAAGAAGGCCGTCACCGGGTCGCTGATGACCAAGGCACAGGGCCTGGCCGGGAAGGTACTGCCCGACGGGGTGAAGGCGGCGGCCCACCGGCGGATGGCCGAGCCGGGGACGGGGGACGGCGAGGGCTCCGGACAGAAGTGATCCGGGGACGCGTCCGGGCCGGGTGTTTCGGCGCGGGACCACGAGTCACCCGGTGAGCGGCAGGCCATCGAGGCGCAGGCGACGCAAGGAGGAAGCCGATGTCGAACCCGCAACAGCCCGAGCTGCGGCGCAGTGACAAGGGCGGGGCCACTCCGCAGGACAGCGAGGCCCGCAAGGCGTCCCAGCCCGGCCGGGGAGCCGGAGGCCACGCCCACGGCACCGACCGCGGCAACAAGGGCGGCGGCCGGGGCGGCGGCAAGCCCCCGGAGCAGCAGCCGGACCATCCGGCCTGAGAAGTCGTCGACCGAGGAGGGGCGCGCCGTGAGCCACGGCGCGCCCCTCGCGCGTGCCCGGGCACCGGAGAGCTGGACGCAGGCTGTGGGCCGTAGGCGCAAATGGATTATGTATGACATCTATCACGTGGACGGTGCGCGCGTGCCGGAGGCAGAATGACGGCGGTCGCTGTACGCCGTGCACACCCCCACGGCGTGCGGCGGACCCTTCACGGGGGCGACCTCCGCACCCCGGCACCGACAGCAGGAGAGCGCGACGATGGCATGGTCCGTCACCGGCAGTCCCGAACTGTTCCGGCGGGAGGCCGGCGCCTTCGTCTCCGCGCGGCCCGACCGGCACACGATGCTGTTGTCCGCGCTCGACTCGCTCGAACGCGCCCCGCTCGCCGGCGCCGGGACGGCCGCCCGCCTGGGCTGGTGGCGTGAGGCGTCCGACGCCCCGGTGACGGCCGCGTTCGTCGGGACGCCGCACCTCACGGTCGCCACCGCCCTCCCGCCGGACGCCGTGCGCGACCTGGCCCGGTCACTCCTCACCCACGCCCACCCGCACGCCGGGCTGATGAGCGACGAAGCGTCCGTGCGCGCCTTCGAGGAGGCCTGGGAGAAGGAGACGGGCGCGGCCCCGGGCGCCGGGCCCCGCCTGCGTCTGCACCGGCTGGACCGGCTCGCCCCGCCCGTCGACGCGCCGCCGGGAGCGGCACGCGTGGCGACCGGGGACGACCGGGCCCTGCTGCGCGCCTGGTGCGACCGCTTCGTCGCCGAGGCGGGATCGCTCGGCGCGGATCTGGACCGGTTCGTCGACGAGCGGATCGCCGAGGGCGGCTGGCGGATCTGGTCGGTCGACGGCGAGCCCGTCGCGACGGCCGCCACGACCACCGTCGTGGCCGCCACCGCCCGCATCACCCCGGTGTACGTGCCGCCCCCGCACCGTGGGCGCGGGTACGGCGCGGCGGTCACCATCGCCGTGTCCCGCGCCGCGCGCGACGCGGGCGCGGAGCACGTACTGCTGTTCACCGACCTGTCCAACCCGGTGAGCAACCGCCTCTACCTGCGCATCGGTTACCGGCCGGTGGCCGACTACCGCATCGTGACGCCGTAGGCGCTGACGAGAAGGACGACCAGCATGAACGACACCGTGCGCACGGACGCCGGACCGGACACCCGGCACGCCGGACTTCTGGACCGGGTGTACGCCAACTTCCGCCAGTACCTGACAGGCTGGGGAGAAGAGGTGCGGGCGACGGGCGTCACCGACCACTTCCGCAGCGGCCTCGCCCAGCCGCAGTTCAACGGGGTGGTCCGGCTGCGGCGACCGGCGGAGGCGGGGGAGGCGGTCACCGCAGCGGGCGAGGCGCTCGCGGGGGTGCCCTGGTGGTGGTGGGTGGGGGAGGACAGTCCCGTGGGCACGCGGGAGGCGCTCACCCGGCACGGCATGACCGAACTGGGGTCCCTCCCGGTGATGGCGCGCCCCCTCGACCGGCTCGGCCCCGCACCGCGCACACCGGAGGGCGTACGGATCGTTCCCGAGGCCGGGCCCGGCCTGCTCGCGGACGTGGTGCGCGTCTACAGCACGTCGATGGGCGCCGTCCCCGGTATCGAGCCCGACCTGGCGCGCATCGAGGCGCGGCGTGCCGACAACGGGGTCATCGACCGGCTGGCCGCACTCGACGAAGGGCGCGTGATCGGGACCGCCACGGTGATCTCGGCGTACGACGTGGCGGGGATCTTCCTCGTCCATGTCGCCGAGGAGTACCGCCGTCGCGGGATCGGCGCGGCCCTGACCGAGGCGGCCCTGCGCGCCGGGCGCGACCGCGGCATGCGCCACGCGGCCCTCGTCGCCAGTCCCGCGGGCGAACCGCTCTACCGGCGCCTGGAGTTCACCACGGTGTCCGGGTACCACCTGTTCGCGCCGCCCGCCCCCTGACGCAGTCCGTCCGCCAACTCCCCGCATCCCGGCGTCGGTTAGGCTGACTAGGGACGTTTCGCGGGGGTGGGCGGCACGGTGACGGTGACGGACGGCAGGGCGGTCGTGCCGCCGGTGGTTCCGGCGGCGCTCCGCGGACGGCTCGCGGCCGTGGCCGCGCTCGCCGCGCTGGTGGTCCTCGTGCTCGGCATGCGTTACGCCGGTGACGCCGGGCCCGGCCGGACGGACGCCCGGATCGGGGAGGCGGCGTACGGGGCCGGCGCCCCGTGGTGGCACATCGCCTCCGCGACGGACTTCCTCGGCGACCCGGCGGGCGCCCTGCTCCTGCTCGCGGCCGGCGTGACGGGCTGCCTGCTGCTGCGGTGGCAGCGCGCGGCCGTGCTGCTCGTCGCCGGCAGCGGTGCCGCCGTCGGCGTGACCAAACTGCTGAAGCCGCTGGCCGCCCGCACCATCAACGGCGACGACAACCTCGCCTTCCCCAGCGGCCACACCGCCTTCCTCACCGCGTTCGCCCTCACCGTCGCGCTGCTCGCGACGGGCCGGCTCGGCCTCGGGCCCACGGCCGGGACGGCGCTCGTACTGGGCGCCGCCTCGGCCGCCGGAGCCGCCATGGGATGGGCGCAGGTCGCCACCGGAGCGCACTACCCGACCGACACCGTCGGCGGCTGGGGCACCGCGCTCGCGGTGGTGCCGGTGGTGGCGTGGGCGGTCGACCGGACGGCCGACGCCTGCCGCCACCGGACCGGCTGACGGGACCTCACCCGACCCGGCGCCTCACGCCCGCCGGCGGAACACCGGCCGCACCGGCCGTCCCCCCAGCCACGGCGTCGGGTCGCCCGCGTCCAGCGCCTTCCGGTACACCGCGCACGCCTGGCCCACCACGTCCACCGTGCGGTCGACATCGGCCTCGTCGAGCGCGGCGCTCACCACGAACGACGGCGCCAGCACCCCGCCCGTCAGCAGCCGGCGCAGGAACAGCGTCCGGTACTCCTGCGACGGCCGCCCCCGCTCGTCCAGAGTGGCGTAGACCAGGTTGCTGGCCCGGCCCCGCACCACCACATGGCCGTCCACGCCCATCGCGGCCGCCGCGTCCCGCACCCCGGCGGCCAGCCGCTCGCCCAGCGCGTGCAGCCGCGCGGTGACGCCCTCCTCGGTGTAGGTGGCCTGCACGGCCATCGCCGCCGCCAGGGCGTGCGTCTCCGCGCCGTGCGTGGTGGACAGCAGGAAGACCCGGTCCTCGTCGTGGCGCAGCCCGCCCCGCTCCATCAGCGCGCGGCGCCCGGCCAGCGCGGACACCGCGAAGCCGTTGCCCAGCGCCTTGCCGAACGTGGACAGGTCGGGGACCACCCCGTACAGGCCCTGGGCGCCCGCCTCCGACCAGCGGAAACCGGTGATCATCTCGTCGAAGACGAGCACGCAGCCGTGCCGGTCGGCCAGCTCGCGCAGCCCGGCGAGGTAGCCGGGCGGCGGCTCGGTCTGCGCGGCCGGCTCCAGGATCAGGCAGGCGATCTCGCCCCGGTACCGGTCGAGCAGCTCCTCCGTGGCGGCCAGGTCGCCGTAGGGGAACGTCACGGTCAGCTCGGTGGTCTCCGCCGGGATGCCCGCGGACATCGGCGTGGTGCCGATGAACCAGTCGTCGACGGAGAAGAACGGATGGTCGGCGCAGAGCGCCACCCGGGCGCGTCCGGTGACGGCGCGCGCGAGGCGCACCGCCGCCGTGGTCGCGTCCGAGCCGTTCTTCGCGAACTTCACCATCTCGGCGGTCGGCACCGTGGCGAGGAACCGCTCCGCCGCCTCCGCCTCCACCACGGACGGCCGCACGAAGTTGCCGCCGCGGTCGAGCTCCCGCCGTACCGCCTCGAGGACCCGGGGATGGGCGTGGCCGAGACTCACCGACCTGAGCCCCGAGCCGTACTCGATGTAGCGGTTGCCGTCGACGTCCCACACATGGGCGCCCCGCCCGTGACTGATGACCGGAGCCAGGTCCTGCGGGTACTGGTCGTCGCCCTTGGCATAGGTGTGCGCGCCGCCGGGGATCAGGGCGTGCAGCCGCTCGTTGACCGCCTGCGACCGGGGCAGCCGCAATTCCTCGCCACTCACGCCTGCTTCACCCCCGCCCGCCGCGCCTCCAGCGTCCTCAGCGCCTCGGCCAGTCCCGGCGCCTTGCGGTCGCGTGCGGACGTCGCCGTGACGGGCAGCGGCCAGGGGACGGCCAGTTCGGGGTCGTCGAAGGCGATCGTCACGTCCTCGGCCGGATCGTGCGGCCGGTCGATGCGGTACGAGGTGTCGGCGGTCTCCGTCAGCGCCTGGAAGCCGTGCGCGCAGCCCGCCGGGACGTACAGGGTCGCCTGCGTCTCGCCGGACAGCTCGAACGTGGCCCGGCCCAGGTACGTCGGCGAGCCGGGCCGCAGGTCCACGACCACGTCGAAGATCCGCCCGGACGAGCAGCGCACCAGCTTGGCCTCGCCGGCGCCGGACCGCAGGTGCATGCCGCGCACCACACCCCGCACCGAGCGGGACAGGCTGTCCTGGACGAAGGCGTCCGGGTCGATGCCCGCGGAACGCACCACGTCCGCGTCGAACGTCCGGCAGAAGAAGCCGCGTTCGTCGGCGAACGGCGTCGGCTCGAACAGAAACGCCCCGGCGATCGCCGGGACCTCGGTCACCTTCATGGGGTCTCCTGTCGTACGGGGGCCGGGGCGGGGTCGGACCCGGGTAACAGGGCGGACAGCGCGGCGAACTGCTGCCGGACCCGCCCCACGAGCACCGGGTTGCGTTCGGCGAGGATCCGCCGCACCCGCGACCGGTCCCGCTCCAGCTCCCGGAACTGCTCCAGCAGCCGGTCGGCGTCGATCTCGCGCGCCGAGTGGCAGTAGGCGCCCACGCCCATGTCCGCCATCAGCCGGTCGCTCTTGGCCGCGTAGCTCACGGCGAGCGCCGGGGTGCCGACCTTCAGCGCGCAGACCAGGTTGTGGTAGCGGGTCGCCACCACCGCGTCGGCGACCGTCATCTCCTTCATCAGGTCGCCCAGGGACGCCGTCGCGGCCGCGGTGACCATCGGCGAGTCCACCGCCTCGATGATCGCCTCGGCCACCGGCCGGTCCACGTCGTCACCGGTCAGCAGCCGCACCGGCCTGCCCTCCGCGGCCAGCGCGCCGACGAACCGCGTGATGCCGTCCAGGTAACGGCCGTTCAGTTCCTCCGCCCGGTCCCGCTCGTCGTTGCTGCCGTGGAAGTCCATGATGCCGACGCAGACCGGCCCGGGCGGGCCCGACAGCTCGCCCCGCGGCGGGGTCGGCAGGGCGAACACCAGGTCCGTGTGGACCTGGTCGCCCGTGGTGTCCACGCCCATGGCCCGCATCGCGTCGCGGGACAGGGTGTCCCGGTACGAGCGGTACGCGGCCAGCCGCGCCGCCCACCGGGTCAGCAGCCGCACCGGCCGGCTGCCGGTCCCGGAGGCACCGACGGCGACGAGCGCGACCCGGGCGCTCAGCACCCGGCCCCACCCGCACAGCAGGAACAGCGAGTACGGCAGGCCCCAGGGCCGCAGCGGCAGCGTGCTCTCCAGGATGCCGGTGCCCGGCACGACCACCACGTCGTGCCGGCGCACCCAGGCCGCGATGCGGAAGGCGTCCACGAGCTTGCCCAGGCCCTTGCCCGCGATGTCCTTCAGCCGCGAGGCGGTGCGGTACTCGCCGCGGTACCAGTGCAGCCGGGTCGCCGGAATCCCGTACCGCGCCGTGACGGTCTCGGGTCCGCCGCACAGGGCGTCCACGACCGCGTCCGGGTGCGCGGCACGCAGGTGGTCCAGCACGGCTTCGAGCGACCCGTCGTTGCCGACGTTCCCCGAGCCGAACAGGCCGAAGATGCCCACACGAGGGGACGTCACACGTCCCCCCTCTCGCGTCCGGCGACCAGGGCGTCGACGGAGACCGCGTGCTCGGCCGGATCCACCAGGGCCCGGTCCTCGACCCGCTCGCCGGCGCCCGGCCGGACGCGGCTGGTCGCCCACGCGGCCAGATGCCGGTAGCAGGCGCGCCGGTCGGCGGCGGACAGCGGCGCCCGCTTGACCGCCGACACGAAACCCCAGGCGTACTCGGCGAGCAGCCGGGGTGTCGGGTGCAGGGGCCCGGCCCGGCGCGGGTCCAGGTTGACGCAGCGGGCGCGCTTGGAGGGGTTGGCCCGCTCGGCGCGGGTGGGGTGGTCGCGGCGGAAGTACAGCAGCTCCGGCACCTGGTGGAAGGGGCCGTGCAGGGTGATCTCGGCGACGAACGTGCGGTCCGCGTGGTGGTAGCTGTCGTGCGGCTTCACCCGCCGCAGCACGTCGGCCCGCATCACGCCGTAGAAGTCGTCACCGCCGGGCTCGAACAGCAGGCTGCGGAAGCGCTCCGGAGCGTGCGGTGAGCCGGTGTTCAGCGTGTACGCGTAGGGCACCTTGACCTTGCCGTCCTGGTCGATGACGGCCTGGTCGCTGTGCGCGAGGATCACGTCCGGGCGTTCGTCCAGCGCCTCCACGCAGCGCCTCAGCAGGTCACGGGCGTACAGGTCGTCGTGCGAGGCCCACTTGAACAGCTCGCCACGGCACTCGGTGAAGACGTAGTTGTGGTTCGGCGCGGCGCCGATGTTCCGGGGCAGCCGGATGTACCGGATCCGCGAGTCCTGCCCGGCGTAGCGCCGGCAGATGTCCTCGGTCCCGTCGGTCGACGCGTTGTCGGAAATGACCAACTCGAAGTCCTCGTACGTCTGGCCGAGCAGGGCCTCCAGCGACTCGGCGAGGTACTCCTCGCCGTTGTACACGGGAAGGCCGATGCTCAGCCGTGGTTGCGCGGTCATGACGTCCTCACTTCACGGATGAGAGATCTCGGTGGTGCTCGCGCAGTGCGATCTTCAGGTGCAGCCACCACGCGGCCGATCCGCACACCGATGCGGCGGCGGCCCCCCAGGCCGAGCCGACGGTGCCGCCGAGGGCCGCACCGCCGATCCCGAGGCCCACGTAGCAGACCGAGGCGAAGACCTGGCACCGGAGACTGAGCCGGGCCGCGCCGAGCGCGCGCAGCCCGGCGGCCGCTCCGGTACCGACACCGGCCCCCGCGACACTGAGGGTGGCCGGAACAATGAGTTCCTTGGCGGCGGGCCAGACGTCTCCCAGGACCAGCTCCCCAGCCGGGTCCGGCATCAGCAGCAGCACGCCGCCCCACAGCAGGGCGGCGACCGCCTGACCGCCGCCCAGGAGCAGACAGAACCGGCCCAGCCGGTGCGGGGCCTGCCGCAGCATCCGCGCCGCCTCCGCGACGGTGACCAGCGTCAGCCCCATCAGCACGGCCGTGAACGGACCCTGCAGCAGTTCGGCGCCCCGGACGACACCGACCGCGCCGACGCCGACGATCGCGCCGAGCCCGTACGCGCGCAGCTGGCTCGCTCCGCTCACGCACGTGTTCTCGACCAGGTACCGGAAGCCGAGGTCACGGTGGTCGCGGACCCACGGCCGCGCCCCCGCGGGCCGCGGCCGGATGCGGGACTGGAGCCAGCCGTACGCGCCCGCCACCGCCGCCGACCCGCCCCAGGCGAGCACGAACGCGGGCACGGTGCCCACCTGGGCCGCCACGACCATGGCGGGGATCAGCGCCACACCCCACACCACGTCGTTGACGAACGCCTTCCGGCCGACGCCGGCCGCGAAGAACGAGTACCGCCAGGCGTCCTGCAGCAGCAGCCCCGGCAGGACGACGCCGAGACAGGCGAAGGCGGCGCCCACGCTGCCGCCGAGCAGCGGCCACAACGCCAGGCACAGCGTCCCGATGCCGGCACCGACGACCAGCGAGGTGCCCGTCGACCGGGCCACCGCCTGCCGCCAGGACGCATCGGACACGGCGCTGAAGCGCACCACGAGCGGGTCGGTGGCCACTCCCCGGGAGACGCTGAGCACCACGCCGTAGGTCACCCAGGCCAGGCTGAACACGCCGAACGCGGTCAGTCCCAGCGAGCGCGCCACGTACACGCCCACGGCGAAGTTGGACAGGCTGGAGGCCGCCTGGTCGGCCAGCCCCCACGACAGCCGCCCCGCGACGGCCCGCGTCACGGTGCGGGCCGGCCGCGCCGGCGTCGTCGTCCTGTCCCCCTCGGTGGCCATCCGCCTCACACCTTGACCAGTCCGGCCCCGTGCAGGGCGTCGGCCGCGGCGGCCACGGTGTCGAACGGCAGACCCGACCGCTCGGCCACCTCCAGCAGTCCGTGCTCCCCGTCGGAGAGGCTGAGCACCCACAGCATCGCCATCTGGGCCTCCTGCGCGTCACTGCGGCCGCCCAGCGCCTCGTACAGCCCGCGCCGCCCCAACTGCGGCTCCCCGTACGGGCTGAGGTTCACGTACCGCCGGTCGCGGTCCAGCACCGCGAACACCTCGCGGCATACGGCGAGGGTGTCCTCCATCGCCTCCGGGGAGACGAGGTCCGGGTCGTCCGCCGAGGTGTGGTACTCGGGATAACCGGCGTACGGGGTCCGGCTGAGCGAGCCCACACCGAGGTCGAAGCCCGGCGAGCAGAACTGCCGCTCGTCGTAGCCGTACGGCGTGAACTCCCGTATCGAGTGCGGCCGTCCTGAGGTCTCCAGCACATGCCGCATCGCCCGGTCGATCCCCGCGTCCCCACGCCGGCTCCGCTTGTACGTCAGCGCGCCCCGGTCGCCGGCGCAGGCCAGCACCAGCCCGTGCTTCACCCGCTCCACCCGCTCGGCGTTGCGGGCGAGCCAGGTGATCGCCCCGATGGTGCCGGGCGCGAACAGGAACCGGTAGGTGTGGTACGGCGTGCGCTCCGCCAGCGACCGGGCGAGGAAAGCCGCCACCGCGATGCCGGCCAGGTTGTCGTTGGCCAGCGACGGGTGGCAGACGTGACTGGAGACGATCACCTCGTCGGACACCTGCCCGGGCACCACGTGCTCGGCGTAGGTGAGGTGCCCGTCGGCGAGGGTGGAGTCGACGCGCACCTCGTACTCGCCGTCCGGCAGCGCGTCCAGGGTCTCCTGCGTCAGACAGAAGCCCCAGTCCGGCTTGTAGTAACTGGTGCGGTACGGGATCCACTTCGGGTGCTCCGGCAGCGCGTGCAGGTGCGGGCGCAGCTCGGACAGCGGCATCCTCGCCGACACCGGCACGCTGTAACCCAGCACGTGCAGGCTGGAGTCGGCGAAGTCGACGACCCGCCGGCCGGACGGGTCGGCGATCCACGCCTCCCGGATGTTCCACTCCTGCGGCACCGTCCAGTCGAGCACCTGCGTGCCGGTGGGCACCTCGCGCACCTCCAGCGGCAGGTACTCGCCGACGACGTCCAGGGTGGCGCGCACCCCGTCGCCGGTGATGCTCCGGCACAGCGGGTACAGCCGCCGCACCAGGGCGTGCATCTCCTCGCCGGGCGTGGTCACGACCGCCACCGCAGGGTGTCGTCGACCTCACCCGCGTCGGACGCCGCGCGCAGCACGGCCAGCCGGGTGAACCGCTGCTCGAACGCCTCCCGGGTCAGCCCGTGCGTCCGGTAGGCGTCGGCGAGTTCCAGCGCGCCCCGCTTCACCGTCCATGCGCAGTCGAAGCCGGGGATCGCCGCGCGGAACCGGGAGAAGTCCACCCGGTAGGAGCGCGGGTCGGCACCCGTCTCCCCGGTGATGACCACCTTGGAGCCGTCCACCGCGTCCGCGACCTGCTGGGCGATCTCCGCGACCGTGACGTTGTTGGTCTCGCTGCCGATGTTGAACGCCCGGTCGTGCACCGCCTCCCGCGGCGCCTCCAGGGCGGCCGTGAACGCGCGGGCGATGTCCGCGGCGTGCACCAGCGGACGCCACGGGGTGCCGTCGGAGAGCACCAGCACCTCACCGGAGAGCAGCGCGTGGCCCACCAGGTTGTTCAGCACGATGTCGGCACGCAGCCGGGGCGAGTACCCGAACGCGGTGGCGTTGCGCATGTACACCGGACTGAAGCCGCTGTCGGCCAGCTCGTGCAGGTCGTCCTCCACCCGCACCTTGGACTCCGCGTACGGCGTCACCGGGCGCAACGGGGCGTCCTCGGCGACCAGTTCGTCCCCGCCGGCGGCGCCGTACACCGAGCAGGTGGAGGCGTACAGGAAGCGCCGCACCCCCGCGTCGCGGGCCAGCCGGGCCAGCCGCACGGACGCGTGGTGGTTGATGTCGTAGGTCAGTTCCGGCGCCAGCGCCCCCAGCGGGTCGTTGGACAGGGCGGCCAGGTGGATCACGGCGTCCACCCCGGCCACGTGGTCGGCCGTGACGTCCCGCAGGTCCACCCGCGTCCCCGGCGGGTCCGCGGGCGCCGGCCCCAGCACGCAGTCGGCGAACAGGCCGGCGTCAAGACCGACGACCTCGTGTCCGGCGGCCCTGAGCACCGGGGCCATCACGGTGCCCAGATAGCCCTGGTGTCCGGTGAGCAGTACGCGCAAGGTTTCAACCCCCAAGGTCGACAGTGAGTTTGGTGACGGCGAACGCCTCGGCGTAGCGCGCGTTGCTTTCGATGCCCCGGATCCGGGCGAGCCCGAGGAAGGCCTCCCGGTCGTACCAGGGCCGGTGCCGCTGCGAGGGGTAGTGCTCCTGCAGCAGCCGTACCTTGTCCTCGGCCGCCTCGGGCGTCAGCGGCTGGTACACCACCGGGCGGCCCAGGTCCCCGTCCCACTTGACGATCTCGTAGCCGAGCACGAGGTGGTCGCGGAACGCGGTGGTCATCAGCTTCGCGAGGCCTCGGTGGTCCTGGTGCGCGTCCTCGGTGCGCGGGGCGAGCACCAGGTCGGGCTCGGTGCGGGCGCGCAGCTCCTCGACCGCCGCCTTGGCGTCCGCCCAGTGCGCGGGCAGCCGGCCGTCCGGCATCTTGTCCACGGTCAGCCGCAGGTCGGCACCCGGGCAGAAGGCGGTGAGCGCCTCCTGCTCCTCCTGCTCGCGCTCGGTGCCGCCGCCGGAGAGCACCAGCGCGTCGACCCGGAGGCCCGGGTGGGCCCGGCACAGGGACAGCAGGGTGCCCCCGGCGCCGATGGCGATGTCGTCGCAGTGCGCGCCCACGGCGACGACCCGCTCCAGACGTCCCGTTCCCAGCCGGATCACGCGGTCCCCACCCCCGCCTCGGTCCGCTTCCGTTCCCACACGGCCCACGGGCGGTCGCCCCGGGCGTAGGCCTCGTCGAGCGCGGCCTTTTCCTTCACGGTGTCGGTCGGCTTCCAGAAGCCGCGGTGCTGGTGCGCCACCAGTCTGCCCCGCTTGGCCAGTTGGGCGCATCCGTCGGCGACCAGGTCGCCGTTCTCCGGGATGTGGTCGAAGACCTCCTGGCGCAGCACGAAGTAGCCGCCGTTCTCCCACAGCGGCAGCTCGCTCACCGGGGTGATGCCGCCCACCAGGCCGTCCTCGCCCAGCTCGACGCAGTGGAACGAGGACTGCGGGGGGACCACCATCATCGACGCGCCGGCGTCCCTGCGGGAGAACCGGTCGATCATCTCGGGCAGCGGGGCGTCCGTGAGGACGTCCGCGTAGTTGGCGAGGAACATCTCGTCGCCGTCCAGGTGGTGCCGCACCCGGCGCAGCCGCTCGCCGATCGGCGACTCGATGCCGGTCTGCGCGAAGGTGATGGTCCAGTCCGCGATGTCAGTGGACAGCAGCTCCGTCCGCCCGCCGCGCAGCACGAAGTCGTTGGACGTGGTCTCCTCGTAGTTGAGGAAGAAGTCCTTGATGTGGTGCGCCCCGTAACCCAGGCACAGGATGAACTCCTTGTGCCCGAAGTGCGCGTAGTAGCGCATCACGTGCCAGATCAGCGGGCGCGGGCCGACCATCGCCATCGGCTTGGGCACGTCGTCGGACGCCCCGGCGCGCATGCGCAGCCCGTAACCGCCGCAGAACAGTACGACCTTCATCGCTCGACCTCGACAATGCTCAGTTCCGGGATGGGGAAGACCAGCCGGCCGCCCCACTCGTGCACGAAGGACAGCTGCTCGACCAGCTCGGCCCGCAGGTTCCAGGGCAGCACCAGCACGTAGTCCGGCCGGTCGGCGGCGATCCGGTCGGGCGGCAGGATCGGGATGCGGGTGCCCGGGGTGTACCGGCCGTGCTTGTAGGGGTTGCGGTCGACCGTGTACGGCAGCAGGTCGGGCCGGATGCCGCAGTGGTTGAGCAGGGTGTTGCCCTTGCCCGGGGCGCCGTACCCGACGACCGTCCTGCCGTCCTCCGCCGCGTCGATCAGGAACCGCAGCAGGTCCCGGCGCACCTTGGCCACCCGGGCGGAGAACTCGGTGTACCCGGACAGCTCCTGGAGCCCGGCGGCCTTCTCCCGGGCCAGGACGTCGGCCACCCGCCTGCCGGGCTCGCCGGCCACCTCGTCGGGCCGGGCCCACAGCCGCAGCGAACCGCCGTGCGTGGGCAGCAGCTCCACGTCCACCAGCGTCAGCCCGCCGCTCGCCAGCGCCCGGATCGCGGACGCCACCGTGTAGTACTGGAAGTGCTCGTGGTAGATCGTGTCGTACTGGTTCTCCTCGATCAGGGTGAGCAGGTGCTGCACCTCGATCGACACCCAGCCGTCGTCGGCGACCAGCGCGCGCAGCCCCTTGGTGAACCCGATGACGTCGGGGATGTGCGCGTACACGTTGTTGGCCACCACCAGGTCGGCCGGGCCGTGTTCGGCGCGCACGGCGGCGCCGGTGTCCGGGCTGAGGAACTCCGTCACCGTGGGCACCCCCGCGTCCCGCGCGGCGGCGCCGACGTTCACCGACGGCTCGACGCCGAGGCAGCGGATGCCCCGCTCCACCACGTGCCGCAGCAGATAGCCGTCGTTGCTGGCCACCTCGACCACGAAGGAGTCGCCGCCGAGGCCCAGCCGCGCCGCCGCGTCCGCCACGAAGGTGCGCGCGTGCTCCACCCAGGAGGAGGAGTACGACGAGAAGTACGCGTACTCGCTGAACGTGTCCTCCGGCGTGATCAGCGGCGGGATCTGCGCCAGCCAGCAGTCGGTGCACACCCGCAGGTGCAGCGGGTACGCCGGTTCCGGCGCGTCGAGCCGCTCCGCCGAGAGGAAGCTCTCGCACGGCGGGGTCGCCCCCAGGTCGACGACGCTCTCCAGCGCCGTCGAACCGCACAGTCGGCAACGTGTCATCTGTTTCCCCCATCCCGCTCGCGCAGGTCCCCCCGGCGCGAGCCCGTGTGCGTCTCCCCGCGCGACGGGCCGTCCGCCCCGCCGTGTCCCGCGATCGCGGCGCGGTACCCCTCCACCAGGCGCTGCAGCCCGACCTCCGGGCTGAACCCCCGCTCGTAACGGAGGCGGGCCGCCCGGCCCATCTCCTGGTTGTGGCCGCCCTCGGCGGTGACCCGGCGCAGCGCGGCGGCCAGCGACGCGGCGTCGCCCGGCCGGTGCAGGAGCCCGGTCACCCCGTCCTCCACCAGCTCGGTGAAGGCGCCGTGTCCCGAGGCGACGGCCGGCACGCCCGCCGCCATCGCCTCCACCACGACCAGCCCGAACGCCTCCTGCCACGTCGACGGGGCCACCACGGCCACCGCCTCCGCCACGGCCCGCCGGCACCGGACCCGGTCGTACAGGCCGACGTAGCGCACGTCGTCCCGGCCCGCGGCCCAGGCCGCCACCTCCGCCTCCAGCGGGCCCGTGCCGGCGATCACCAGCGGCACGCCCACCCCGCCGGCGGCGGCGAGCTCCTCCCACGCGGCCATCAGCACCCGGACGCCCTTGACCTCCGCGAGCCGCCCCAGGTACAGCAGGTGCTCGCCCCGGCCGGTGCGGCGCACCTCCGTCTCGGGCACGAAGTTGTGCTTCACCACGAGCCGTTCGGCCGGCATCCCGGCGCCCACCAGGACCTCGCGCTGCGCCGCGGAGATGCAGAAGAACCGCTCCACGCCCGACCACCAGCGCCGCCGGTTGACCGACAGGCTCACCGCGAGCGGCACCGTCGCCAGGCTGCTGCCCCGGTAGCAGCCGTGCCGCACGGCGGGCAGCGGCGCCCGGCCCACGCACGCCGTGCAGGGCGAACCGTCCCGGTGGAGGGTGCCCGGCGGACACACCTGGGTGTAGTTGTGCAGCGTGGCCACGGCCGGCACGCCCGCGTCCGCGCAGGCGGCCAGCACCGCCGGCGACAGCAGCGGGAAGACGTTGTGGACGTGCACCACGTCCGGCCGCTCGGCGCGCAGCCGCTCGGCCAGCCGCGTGCGCACCGCCGGGTTCCACGGCACCAGCAGCGGGATCGCGGCCTTGGCGGGCAGCGAGCGGGCCGCGATGTCGTCGCTGCGCCGCTCGAACACCCCGACCCGGTGGCCGCCCTCGCGCAGCAGCGCCACCTCCTGGTCGACGACCTTGTTCTCCCCGCTCGGCTGCGCCGACGCGTAGCGGTTGTGCACCACCATGACGTGCATGCTCACGCCACCTCCGTTCCGGGGACCGGCCGTGGGACGGCCCGTCGGGCGGGTTCCGGCGACCGCGGTCCTGCCGGGGGCGCGGGCGGGGCGGCGACGGGCGCCACCAGCAGCGAGGCCGCCACCGACAGGTGCAGCAGGTACGGCGAGGCGTCGCCCAGCCCCGCCTCGGTGTACGACGCGATCCCGCAGTAGCTGATCAGGAACAGCGCGCAGGCCCGCGCGAGCGACGGCGGGCGCAGCAGCGCGACCGTGCCCAGCACCAGCACGAACCCCGCCACCAGCCCCACGCCCAGCAGCCCCTGCTCGTGGTAGACCGCCAGCCAGCTGTTGTCGATGGGCAGCCCGTCGAACGACTTGTCGCCGAGCCCGACGCCGAACAGCTGCTCCGCGCCCGTCCGGGGCGCGTCCAGCAGCGCCTCCCACACCTTGGCGCGGCCGGTGAGGCTGGAGAAGTTCTCCTCGGTCTGCCCGCGCAGGAACCACGCCTGGAGCAGGGACCCGAACGCGACCGCGGCGACGGCCGCGCACAGCACCGCCCAGCCGAACCAGCGGCGCGCGGCGGCACTGGTCAGCATCATCGAGCCGATCGCCACCACCAGCCCGGCCAGCAGTCCGATCGTGGCCGTGCGGGTGTGCGTGAGGGCGAGCAGCGCCAGCGACGGCACGATCACCAGCGCGGCGCTCCCGCGGTCCGTCCGGCCGCCCAGGAGCAGCAGCACGGCGAGCCCGACGACCACCGCCGCGTACTGCCCGATCTGCGGCGGGGTCAGCGGCCACAGCGCGCCCACCAGCCGGCCGCCGTAGAGGTCGGGCAGCGCGGTGCCGGGCGACACCAGCAGCCCGGCCGCCACCGAGCACAGGACCACGAAGTACATCCGGATGTGGTGCCGTGCGAACGTCGTGGAACCGTCCCACCAGCGGCTGAGCAGCCACAGCGTGGCGACGAACACCGCGAGCCGCCCGCAGCGGAACAGCGCCCCGAGACCCGCGCTCAGGTCCACGCTGGAGATCAGGCTCGGCACCAGCAGCAGGCTGAGCAGCAGCAGGAACGCGCTGGACCGTACCCGCAGCCGCAGGTTGACGGCGAGCGCCAGCGTGAACGCGGCGACCAGCGCGCCCATGGTGACCATCTGGATGAGGGACCGGGGCAGCGGCACGATCGTCTCCGCCCCCGTGGAGCCGAGGGTGTTGAGGACCAGCAGCCCCCACACCGTTCCGACCGTCCTCGGCGTGTGCTCCACCCGCACGTCAACCACCGTCCCCGGCACGGTGGGTGCTGCCCGCGTCCTGCCGGTACGGCGCGCCCTGCCACTCCCGGTAGTCCAGCTCGCCGCTCGGGTCGCGCGCGACGAACGTCCACGGCCCCTCGTAGACGTTCTCGCGCCAGCGGTTGTGCTGCTTCAGCGTGATGGCGTCGGCGACCTTCTCGCCCATGTACGGCGACCAGTCCGGGTAGGTGCCGTAGTTGGCGAGGACCGCCATGCGGTCGCACATCGACGTGCAGCCCATCGCGGACTTGTCCAGCAGGAACCGGTTGTGGTGCACGTCCACCCGCTGGGTCCGCCACCGGCAGTCCGTGTACAGCGGCGCCTTGGTGATGCCGGGCCGCACGCAGCGGTCGATGTCCTCGACGAGCAGGGTGCAGTCGGCCGAGGAGGTGTTGGCGGGGCTGTTGCAGAACCGGTCGGCGTTCTCCCACAGGGTGATCGCGTTCCAGTTGTCCTCGAAGAGGTTCCCGGAGATCTCCAGCGTGTCCGTGCGGGCCTTCACGCGGGGCTCACCGCCGGACTCCGAGATGTAGACGGTGGCGAACGGGAAGGTGTCGCCGCGCCCGGCGTACCGCTTCCCTTCCACCCAGTTGTTCCGCCGGATCGTGTTGTTCCTGATCACCGCGTTGTAGCTGGTCTCGTACATCAGGGCGGCACCCTGGTTGTCCTCCAGGACGTTGCCCTCGATCAGGAAGTCGTTGTTGTTGGTGTCCGCCCACAGACCGGTGCCGCGGTTGCCGTGCACCCAGTTGCCGCGCACGTCCGCGCCGTCGACGGCCCAGAACTTCACGCCGCCGGTGCAGCCGCAGCCGGGCCGCTTCCGCTCCCAGTCGTGCCGGTTGTTGTCGGTGATCTCGTTGCCCTCCAGCACGAGATCACGCAACGGCCCCGACCCCTTGTACGCGTTCATGCCGTACTGGCCGTTGCCGCGCAGGCAGCTCGCCCTCACCTGCTGACCGGACCCGGCCATCAGCCCGGCGCCGGAGTTGAACTGGACCCGGGAGTGCTCGATCACCCAGCCGTCGGCCGAGTCGTGGTTGACCACGCCCTCGTCGTGCGGCGCGACGAACCCCTGCACCGTCAGGTGACGGATGGTCACGTCGCGCGCCCCGCCGCCGAAGGCGTACTGGTTCGTCCTCCGGCCGTCGAGTACCGCGCCGGGCGCGCCGACGTAGGTGTTGCCGTCCTTGGGCTCCACCTGCGCGTACCGGTCGTCGGCCAGCCGGTGCCTGCCGGGCTTCAGCCAGAACGTGGTGCCCGGGGGGCCGGCGTTGGTCTTCGCGGAGAGGTCGCCGGGCACCGAAGGGTCCACGGTCACCGCGCCGGACGGCGCCTTCGCCGGTCCGGGCTTCGGCTTCTCGCACACCCGGGCCACCGGCCGCGGCGCCCCGCCGGCGTCCTCCGGCTGGGTGCGGGCGTCCGCCCGTGACCGCCCGTCCGGCTTCGTCTCCGGCCCGGGCTCGCTCTCGCAGCCGGCGGTGGCCACCAGGGCGAGCGCCAGCCCGGCCGCCGACGCCCAGCGCCGCCACCGCCGCACGCCCCCTCCACGCAGAACCATCGCAGCCCCCTAGCCGTCGAACCCGAGAACGGTGGTGAACCCGGCCGTCCCGTCGACGGATCCGCTGCCGACCAGCGTGGTGCTCGGCACCTTGCGGCCGAACCCGGGGGAGTACCAGCCGAGCGGCGGTTCGCTCTCGCCCCGGTGCGCCCGCCAGGTGAGCCCGGCCGGCAGGTCCAGCACGGCCGAGCGGTCCTCGCCGTCCCGCTCCCAGGTGAGCAGCGCCCGATGCCCCTCCAGCTCCGCCGTGACGGCCGGCCCGAGGTGGAACGCCAGCCGCACCTCCCGGCGGTCGCCGCTCACCGTGTCGACGACCCTCACCTCGCGGCTGTCGTGCACCACGTCCACCTGGCGCCGGTGGGTCAGCGGCAGGTACCCGTCGTGCTCGGCGCACCAGCGGGCCGCCCGCGTGCCGGAGGTGTCCACGGCCAGCACCTGGGTGCGGGCGTGCCGGGTCCACAGGAACGGCCCGCCGGAGAGCGACTGGTCCCGGCCGTCCGCCTCCAGCGTGTTGTGGCCGAGCGTCGAGCGGAAGTAACTCCGCCACCGGGGCTCGCCGTGGTAGCAGTACGTGCCCGGGTCGGCCAGCACGTCCACCCCGTCGTGCCGCACCTCCACGGACAGCGCGTCCGCGTGGGCGTGCGCCGCGATGGACAGGAAACCGTGCGGCCCGCCGTCGCAGCGGCACCAGATCTCCCCGGGCCCCCGCAGCACGGTCAGCCCCGCGTCCGCGAAGTGCGCGGGCCGGCTCACCGGACGCGCCACCGCCGTCCCGTACGGCCGGACCAGCGAGGCCAGCAGCGGGGTGCGGACGTCGGTGCCGGGCACCCGCGGCCACCAGTCGAGCCGGCCGAACACGGCCTCCCCGGTGGCCAGCAGCGACCCCCAGCGGTCGGTGCCCGCGCCGTCCACGACCAGCCCGTGGCCGTCGTCCGCGTCCCCCTGCCGGGGCGGACGCAGCCGGTTGTCGACGACGGCCGCGAGCGCGTCCGTCATCCGCAGCAGCACCAGCCGCACCGTCGTCGGGACCTCGGCGCCCGCCGCGTCGGCCTCGGCCAGCGCGGCCAGACCCAGCTCCAGGACCAGCCCGTGGTACTCGCTCGCCAGCTCACGGTTGAGCCCGGACAGGAAGGTGTTGGCGCGCAGATGGCGGTCCAGGTCGCGCAGCGCGTCCGCCCGCCACCGGGGCGAGTACGGGAACCAGCCGAACGCGCAGGAGGCGGCGAGCTGCCCGGCGGCCTCGGCGACGGCGTGGTTGTTCGCCGACGACCCCCGGCTGGGGAAGGTGGCGAGCCAGCGCTGGTGGTGCCAGATCTGGTCCAGCGCCACCGGGTTCTCCTCGAACAGCGCGGGCGCTCCCGCCCAGCCGTCCAGCAGCCGGCGCACCCACACCCACGACACCAGCCGGATGCCCAGCTCGATGCCGCTGACCCAGTGCACGCCCCGCAGCGGCGGGTTGGCCTCCCACCACGACCGCAGATGCGCGGCCACCCGCTCCGCGTACCGGTCGTTCCCGGTGAGCGCGTACGCGGCGGCCAGCACCGTCAGGTACTGGTGCCGGGACGGCTCCCAGATCTGCTTGATGTCACCGACCGCGCCCTCGTCGCGGTACGGCACGTCGAAGGCGTACCCGAGCGGGGCCCGGCGTCCGGTCCTCGGGTCGAACTGCCAGTCGGGGTCGGCCATGTCGTCGCGGGTCACCCCGAAGTACTCGGCCTGCCCGGCCATCAGCCGGTCCGCCTCGGCGACCAGACGCTTCACCGCGTCCGGCGCCACCGCGCCGAGCGCGTCCGCCGGCAGCACGGCCGTGAACCGGGCGCCGCTCACCGGCGGCCGCCCGGGCACCCCCGAACGCCACCGCCGGCGGCGCACCGCGTCGGCCGCCCGGCCGCCGGCCTCCCGCGGCCCCATCCGGGACAGCCGCCGCAGGTACCAGCCCGCGCCCATGCTCATCGCGCCTCCGCCAGCGTGACCGGCACGCCGCTCGCCAGGGCGGTCGTGACGGCGAGCGTGGCCGTCGTGGTGGCGACCAGCGACTCCAGCGGCACCGGCATCGGCCCGCCGGTGCGGACGGCCTTCACGAACGCCGCCAGCTCCGCCGACTGACCCTTGTCCCGCGCCTTGGGCAGCCGCGAGCCGACCCACTGCCTGCGGCGGCCGTCGTGGACCGCCGCCCGCACGAAGTCGTCCAGCCGCAGCACCTTGTTGTCCGCGATGAGGTCCAGCGTCTCCTTGGGGAAGGAGGACGGCCCGGACGTGACGTAACTGATCGTGGCCGTGGACCCGTCCGGGTAGCGCAGCACGATCTGCAGGTCCTCGTTGCCGTCCGGGGCGACCGCGTACACCGACACCGGGTCGGCGCCCAGCAGCCAGCTCGCGGTGTCGACGAAGTGCCCGCCCTCCCCGGCGAACCGCGACCCCTCGGTGTCCTGGCGCAGATACCAGCTGCCGTGGTCCAGACGGCCCGCGTTGACCAGGTAGCGCAGGCTCGCCGGCCCGGACCGGGCGCCGAACCGATCCCGCGCCTCCCGCAGCAGCGGGGCGAACCGGCGGTTGAAGCCCACCTGGATCCGGTCGTTGCCGGACTCCTCCACGGCCGCGAGCACGGAGGCCAGTTCCTCCTCGGAGAGCGCCAGCGGCTTCTCCACGAACACCGCCTTGCCGGCCAGCAGCGCCCGCCGGGTCAGCTCGGCGTGCGAGCTGTGCCGGGTCACCACGCAGACCGCGTCCACGGCCGGGTCGCCGAGCACCGCGTCCAGGTCGGTGGTGGCCTCCGAGAAGCCGAACTTCCGCTGCGCGTTGGCCGCGGACAGCGCCGTCGTGGTGACGACCGTGGCCAGCTCCACTCCGTTCCGGCGGGCCAGGTGCGGCAGCAGCATCGACGACGCGTAGTTGCCCGCGCCGACGAACGCCAGCCGCACCGTGCCCGTGCGCCGGACGGGTCCCGACCGCTCGGGCCGCCGCCGCACCTCGGGCACGGTCACCTCGGGGGCCTCCTCCGTGGGCGTCTCCCCGGCCGGGGCGGCGTACCGGAACAGCACGGCGACGGCCTTCAGGTCGCCTTCCTCCAGGCGCCGGTACGTCTCCACCGCGTCCTCGAAGCCGGAGACGTGCGACACCAGCGGCTCCACGTCGACCCGGCCCCGGGCGATCAGGTCCAGGAAGCACGCCAGGTTGCGGCGCTCGGTCCAGCGGACGTAGCCGATCGGGTAGTCCCGGCCCTGGAGCTCGTACTCCGGGTCGTAGCGGCCGGGGCCGTAACTGCGGGA
Organism: Streptomyces sp. NPDC085937; assembly: GCF_044540535.1. NCBI lineage: Bacteria > Bacillati > Actinomycetota > Actinomycetes > Kitasatosporales > Streptomycetaceae > Streptomyces > Streptomyces sp. NPDC085937. The sequence continues at coordinate 226,975 of NZ_JBITSH010000001.1, forward strand.
GAAGCGGACGTCGAGTTCCTTCTCGTAGTACGCGTTCCACGGCAGGTCGAGCCGGCACTTGCCGATGTCGACCACCCGGCCGCGGTCCCGGCACAGCCGCGCGGCCAGCTCGACGGGCTGGTTGCTGCTCCCGCCGGCCGCCAGGTACACCTGGTCCACGCCCATGCCGCCGGTGAGTTCGGCGACCGCGTGCTCCACGCTCGCGGACCCGGGGTCCCCGCAGGACACCGCGCCCAGCCGCTCGGCCAGCTCGCAGCGCGCCGGATCGGGGTCCACGCCGACCACCCGTACCCCGGAGGCGTTCAGCAGCTGCGTCACCAGCTGCCCGATCAGCCCCAGACCGATGACCAGCGCCACCTCGCCGAGCCGCGACTCGCCCTGCCGCACGCCCTGCAACGCGATCGACCCGACCGTGCCGAACGCCGCGTGCCGGGGCGCGACCCCGTCGGGGACCGGCACGTACAGGTTCTTCGGCACCCAGTTCAGCTCTGCGTGCAGCGCGTGCTCGTTGCCCGCGCACGCCACCAGGTCACCGGCCTTCACGTCGTCGATGCCGGCGCCGACCTGCTCCACCACCCCGCACAGCGAGTAGCCCAGCGGCGTGTACGAGTCGAGCTTGCCCATCACCTTGCGGTAGGTGGCGGGCACCCCGTTCGCGGCGACGCTCTGCACGACCTTCGCCACCTGGTCCGGCCGGGAACGCGCCTTGCCCAGCATCGACATGCCGGCCTCGGACACCTTCATCAGCTCGGTGCCGGTGGAGATCAGCGAGAAGGCGGTGCGCACCAGCACCCCGCCCGGCTTGCAGCCCGGTTCCGGCACGTCGAGCAGCGCCAGCTCACCGCTCTTGTAGTTCTGCACTACCTGTTTCACGGAGTTCCTCTTGTCTCTACGCCGTCGAGGTGGGGGAGTCCTGGCCGGCCCTGGAGGTCGCGTCGCGGTACCAGTACTCGAGGGTCAGCACGTGCCACAGATGCTTGGAGAAGTCCCGCTGCCCGGCCGCGTCCTCGGCGACCATGCGCGCCAGCGCGTCCCGGCGCAGGAACCCGGAGCGGACCAGAAGGCCGTCGTTCACCACCTCGCGCACCAGCGGCGCGAGGTCCCGGCTCATCCAGGCCCGCAGCGGGGCGCTGAACAGGCCCTTGGGCCGGTACACGATCTCCCGAGGCAGCACCGTCGTGGCCGCCTCCTTCAGCACCGCCTTGCCCTGCCGCCCCACGATCTTGCGGGCGCCCGGGACCGCGAACGCCGCCCTGACCACCTCGACGTCCACGTACGGCACCCGCACCTCGGTCGACGCGGCCATGCTCGACCGGTCGGTGTAGGCGAGGTTGAGGCCCGGCAGGAACATCCGGGCATCGGCCAGGCACATGCGGTTGACGAAGTCGTCCAGCTCGTTGTCCCGGTAGACGTCCGCGTGCTCGGCCAGCACGTCGTCCACCGCCGGGGCCAGGTCCGGGTCGAGCAGGCCGGCCAGCTCCTGGCGGTCGTACAAGGTGTAGCTGCGCCGGAACGCGGTCTCCTCCGGCAGGCCCGCGAAGGACAGGAACCGCTTCGCGAACCGCACCGACCGCAGTCCGCGACGGCTGGTGGCGACCGGCAGCCGGTCCACGGAGGCGGCCACCCCCCGCCGCACCGGCCCCGGAACGCGCCGGTAGCGCACGGCGATCAGGTTGGCGAGGTGCTTGCGGTACCCGGCGAACAGCTCGTCGGCGCCCATCCCCGACAGCATCACCTTCACCCCGGCCTCCCGGGCGGCCGAGCAGATCAGGAAGGTGTTGATCGCCGCCGGGTCACCGACCGGCTCGTCCAGGTGGTACGTCATCCGGGGCAGCAGGTCGAGCACGTCCGGGGCGATCTCGATCTCCCGCAGGTCCACGCCGAACCGTTCGGCCACCCGGCGGGCGTAGCGCAGGTCGTCCGGCATCGCCTCGAACCGCGCGTCCTCCGCCCGGAACCCGATCGTGTACGCGGGGATGCCCGGCCGGTCGCGGGCCGCCAGCGCGGTCAGGTAGCTGGAGTCCAGCCCGCCGGACAGGAACGTCGCCACCGGCACGTCGGACAGCAGATGACGCCGCGTCGACTCCTCCACCACGGCCGCCAGGTCCGGCAGATCACCGGACCGTGCCCGCTCCTGCCCCTCGGCGGCGACCTCGCGCAGGTCCCAGAACCGGCCGCGCTGCACCGAGCCGTCGGCCCGGCACCGCAGCCAGGTCCCCGGCGGCAGCTTCTCCGCCCCGCGGAACGCGCACCGCGAGTCCGGCACCCAGTAGTACAGCAGCGAGGCGACCAGAGCCGCCGGGTCCACCTCGAGCGACCCACCGGTCACCGCCGCCAGCGCCTTCAGCTCCGAGGCGAACACCAGCCCTTCACCCCGCCGCAGCAGGAACAGCGGCTTGATGCCGAGCTGGTCGCGCACCAGCACCAGATCCCCGGTGCGCTCGTCGAACACCGCGAACGCGAACATCCCGCGCAGCCGGGGCAGGCAGTCCGTGCCCCAGCGCCGCCACGCCTCCAGCAGCACCTCGGTGTCCGAGGTGCCCCGGAACCGCACCCCGGCGCCCTCCAGCTCGGCGCGCAGCTCGGGCGCGTTGTACAGCTCGCCGTTGTACGTCAGGGCCAGACCGCCCGACACCATCGGCTGGGCGCCGTTCTCCGACAGGTCGAGGATGGCGAGCCTGCGGTGCCCGAGGTGCACCTCGCCGTCGCCGAGGGCGTGACTGTAGCCGCCCGACCCGTCCGGGCCGCGGTGGGCGAGGGTCTCGGTGAGCCGGTCGGTGACGGCCTTGCCGTCCGGCCACCGGTACGTGCCTGCGATGCCGCACATGAGCTACCGCGCCTCCTGGTCGCTGTCCGGGACCCGCGCCGCCCACATCGGCAGCCGCTCGGTCCGCCGCGTACCGTCCCCCACCGCCTGCACGGTGGAGGAGGTGCCGCCGTTCTGCCGGGCCGGGCGCTCTCCCCGGGCCCGCTGCACGGGGAACGGCCCGTCCCACAGCGTCCCGTCGGTCCGGTCCCGCGGATCGGGGTCGACCAGCACCACACCGGCCACCTCGACGCGCCGGTCCGCGAGCTGCCGGGCCACCGTGTGCAGCCAGGCGGTGGTGCCGTGCCCGGCCCGTACGACGAGCACCGTCCGGGTGCCGAGGGAGGCGAGGTCCGCCCAGGTCGCGCCGGGCGCCACCGAACCGACACCGATCCGGCGCCGCTCGGGCGACACGGCCGCGGCGCGCTCCACGCCGACCACCTCCGGGTCGCCCTGCTTCGGCCGGCGCCGCGCGGCCGGGCCGTGCCGGGGCAGGGCGTCGACGACGACCACCGGTTCGTCCACCGCCAGCGTCCGGGCGAGGTCCAGGGCGATCGCGCCGGCGCCGCGCGTACAGCCCAGCTCCAGCAGGGACAACGGCTCGGTGGAACCGCGCACCGTACGGGCCAGGGACGAGCTGAGCCGGGTCCGTGCCGCGCGCCTGCGGCGCCTGCGCCACAGCCCGCCCGTCCGCAGTGCCGAGCGGGACACCTCCGCGGTGACCGAGGCGCCCAGGTGTGCCGCGATCTCCCGCCGCAGCACCGGGCGGTCGCCCACCACCGAGGCGACCGCCGCGACCACGAGCCCCAGCACCAGGCCGAGGACCAGCCCGATCCCGCCGTCGGTCGCGAGGGCCCTGGGTATCGAGTGCCGCACCGTGTGCGGCGCGTCGACGATCTGCGTGCCGGCGATCAACCGGGGGGTGCCGACCCGGGCCTCCGCGGCGCGCTGCGTGAAGTCGCTGATGCGGGAGCTGAGTTCGGCGCGGCGGGCGAACAGCGACTCCAGGTTCGCCGACTGCTCCGGGCTGCCCTCCGGCGGCCCGTCGCCGATTGTCTCGTTCACCTGGTCGAGCTCTTCCTGCATGCGGTCGCGCTGGACGAGCAGGGTCGAGGCGTCGGCGGCCGCGGCCTGTTTGATCCGCCGCACGTGGTCCGCGACGAACGCATCGGCCACCGCCTCGGCACGGGCCACCGCCTCCGCGCCGGTGTCGCCCGTCGCGGTGATCTCCATCAGGTTGTTGGTCAGACCGGCGCCCGCGTAGTCCTCCATGAAGTCCTCCGCGCTCTCGGAGGACCCGAGCGACTCCAGCGCGGCGTCGGCGATCCGCGTGGTGTGCAGCAGCGCCACGTCCGTGAGGATGAGCGTGCCGGGGTCGTTCGGCTGGTCGTCCTGGTGGGCCACCAGCACCTTGGTCACCGCGGTCGGCGGCGGCGGGAGGAGCACCGCCACCGCCGCGCCGAGGAGCAGCCCCAGCAGCGCCAGGGAGCCCCACAGGCGGCGGCGTCTGCGCACCGACACCACCAGCGCCTGCAGATCCAGCAGGGGAGCGGCGGCCGTCGGCTCCGTCGGCGTACTCGTCGTCATCGCGTACCTCCCCGCGCGCCGTCGCCGACCGCGAGGGCCGGCGCGGCGGCCTCCCGCAGCGGGCCGGCGGACCGCGCCGGACGGGTCCGGACCGCGTCGGCCAGGACGACGCCGACGACGTCGTGGCCCGCGTCCGCGCACGCCTCCGCGATGCCGGCCAGCTCGGCGGCGGTGCGGGTGCCCGTGCCCAGCACCACCAGGACACCCGATTCGTCGTCGCGGTCCGCCACCAGCGGCGCCTCGACGGAGACCTCCGCCACAAGCAGCAGCGGATCACCCCCGGACTCCTCCACCAGCCGCGCCGCGGCCCGGAGGGCGACCGGGTCGTCGTCGGGCACGACGAGCACCAGGCGCCGCGCGCCCGGCAGCAGGTCGCGGAGGCGGGCGCACACCCGCCGGTAGCGGATTCCGAGGTTCGCCTCGTCGCCGGCCCGCCGCGGAGCCGGCGCGTTCCACGGCCGGTCGACGCCCAGCAGCCGGCGGAGCCGGTGGCGCGCCCCACCGTCCCCCGGCCGGCGCGCGCCCCGTTCGGCGGGGACGTCGACGCCGCCCAGCAGCCCGGACCGCAGCGCCGCGGCGATCTCCGGCTCACCGCGCAGCCGGCGGCTCACCCGGGCCGCGGTGAGATGCCCGACGACCGTGAGCAGCAGGAACAGCACCGCCCCCGCGGCCACCAGCTGCACCCGGGTCGGCGGGGCCTCGCCGGTGGGTTCGGCCGCCGGACCCATCACGACCAGGCGAGAACCCGCCGAGGACGGGTCCGTCCGGCTGAGCTTGCCGAGGGCCTCCTGCAACGTGGTGCGCAGCTTCGCCAGCTCGGTGCGGGTCTGCACGCTCTCCACCGTCCGGCCGGGGTCGGCGGAGTCGGCCAGCTCGGTGATGCGGCGGCTGGTGGTGAGCACCGTCTGCCGCAGTTCGTCGGGGCCGGCCGTCGCGGCCGGATCGGCCGTCTCGTCCACCACCCGCGCGGAGAACTGCACGAACTGCCGCGCCAGTTCGTCGGCGAGCCGCTGGGCCCGCTCGGGGCTCTCGGCGGTGCCCGAGATCTTGATGATGTTGCCGTCGGTGGCCTCGGCACGCACCCGCTCGCGCAGCTCCTCGCCGTCCACCCCGCCCCAGCGCAGCGCGGCGGCCGTCCGGTCGGTGACCACCGTGCTGGTGGCGATCTCCGCCTGGGTCAGCAGCACGCGCTCCTCCCAGGCCCCCGGCAGCAGCACCGACGCCGACGTCGTGTACCGCGGCGGGAACACCAGGGAGGCGCCGAAGCCGGCCAGCGCCCCCAGCACCACGAGGAACGCCAGCAGCCTCCCGCGCCGGCGGAACATCCGCCCGACGGTCACCAGGCGTATCGCGTCATCGCTCAAGGGACGTGCCTCTTTCCCGCCCGTTCCGGGCCGCCACCGCGCCCGCGCCGCCCCGGACGGCGGCCTCGTACGCGGCGAGCAGCGCCGCCTGCGAATGACGCCAGGCGAGCGGGCCGTTGATCCGTTCCTGCCCGAACTTGCCCATACGGGCGCGCTGTTCGGGGTCGTCCAGCAGCTGGGCGATCAGCCCGGCGAACGCGGTCTCGTCGTCGCCCGCCGCGTAGACGGCGGCCTCACCGGCGGAGACCCGCGCCTCCTTCAGGTCGAAGGAGACGATCGGCCGGCCCATCACCATGTACTCCAGGACCTTGTTCATGGTCGACACGTCGTTGAGCGGGTTGCACGGGTCGGGGGAGAGGCACACGTCCGCGGAGGACAGGTAGCGCACCAGGTCGGCGTCCGGCACGCGCCCCGTGAACTCCACCTGCTCCGCCAGCCCCAGCTCCCGGGACAGTCCGACCATCGCGTCGAAGGTGTCGCCGGCCCCGACGAACACCGCGTGCCAGTCGGTCCGCCCCAGCTGGTCACGGAGCTTCGCCAGCGCCCGCAGCGCGTAGTCGACGCCGTCCTGCGGGCCCATCACGCCCAGGTAGCACAGCAGATGGGGCTTGCCGCGCTTCAGCTCCGGCTCCGGGTCCACGGGGTGGAACCGCTCGGTGTCCGGCGCGCTGCGCACCACGAACACGTCTTCGGGGCGCCGCCCGCCCCGGCGCACGGCGACGTCCTTGTAGCTCTCGTTGGTGGCGAGCACCACGTCCGCCGCCCGGTACGTCATCCGCTCCAGCGCGCACACGCCCCGGTACAGCAGGTCCTTGCCCCGGCCGAACCGGGAGAGGTACAGCTCGGGCACCAGGTCGTGCTGGTCGAAGACGAACCTCGCCCCGCGCCGCTTCAGCATGAGGGCGGGCAGGAACAACAGGTCCGGCGGGTTGCAGGCGTGCACTACGTCGACCGGGCCGACCTTGCGGGCCAGGCGGGCGGTGTGCCACAGCGCCGTGCCGTACTCCTTGAGGTAGCCGGCCGGTCCTCCGGTGGCCGCGCGCAGCGGGTAGCGGTGGATCCGCACCCCGTCGATCACGGCCTCCGGCTCGGTGTCCCGCTTGGTGCCCCGCGGGCAGATGACGTCGACCTCCCAGCCCGCGTCCCGCAGCGTCCGGCACTCCTGCCACACCCGCCGGTCGAACGGCACCGACAGGTTCTCCACCAGGATCAGCGCGCGGCGGCCGCGCCCGCCCTTCGTCTCACCAAGCAAGGCCCACGTACCCGGGTTCGGCCCGGCGCGCCTCGGCGTCGGGGAGGCGGACGAGGTCGACGATCACGGGCCCGTCGCCGCCGTGCGGCAGCGCCGACAGCACCGCGGGGTCCTTGGTCCCGACCAGGACGACCTCGGCGTGCTCCAGCACCTCGCCGACGGAGTCGGCGAGCAGTTGGGCCAGGTGCGGCAGCCGGGTCTCGATGTACTCGCGGTTCGCGCCGAGCAGCCGGGACAGGCTGACGTTGGCGTCGTGGATGCGCAGGTCGTACCCCTTGCCGAAGAGCCGCTCCGCCAGTTCGACGAGGGGGCTCTCGCGCAGGTCGTCGGTCCCGGGCTTGAACGACAGCCCGAACAGGCCCACCTTGCGTCTCCCGGTGCGTTCGACCAGCTCGATCGCGCGCTGCAGATGCTCCTCGTTGGACGGCAGCACATGGGCGAGGATCGGCACCGACACGTCGGCCCGCCGCGCCGCGTGGACCAGGCTGCGCAGGTCCTTCGGCAGGCAGGAGCCGCCGAAGGCGAAGCCGGGACGCAGGTAGGCGGGGCTGATGTTCAGCTTGCGGTCGGCGAGGAACACGTCCATCACCTGGTGCGAGTCGACCCCGAGCGCCCGGCACACCGCGCCCAGTTCGTTCGCGAAGCCGATCTTCAGTCCGTGGAAGGCGTTGTCGGCGTACTTGATCGCCTCGGCCGTCGGCACCGGCACCCGGAACACCTCGCCGGGCAGGTCCGCGTAGAGCGCCGCGACGACGTCACCGCTCGCCGGGTCGAGTTCGCCGATGACGGTCTTCGGCGGGTCGAAGAAGTCCCGCACGCTGGTGCCCTCGCGCAGGAACTCCGGATTGACCGCGACACCGATGTCCACGCCCGCGGTGCCGCCGACGTGCTTCTCCAGGACCGGCACCAGCAGACCGAGGCAGGTGCCCGGCAGCATCGTGGAGCGGAACACCACCGTGTGCCGCCCGCCCCGCTCGGCCAGCGCCGCGCCGATCTGCTCGGTCACCCGCTCCAAGTAGGTGGTGCACAGGCTGCCGTTGGGCTCCGACGGGGTGCCCACGCAGACCAGGGACACCTCGCTGCCCGCGATCGCCTCGCGCACGTCGGTGGTGGCCCGCAGCGCCCCGCTGCCCACCACCTCGGCGGTCAGTTCGCCGATCCGTTCCTCGACGACGGGCGCCTTGCCGTCGTTGACCAGGTCCACCTTCACCGGGTTGACGTCCACCCCGATGACCTCGTGACCCATGCTGGCCAGGCACGCGGCCGACACGCAGCCCACGTAACCGAGCCCGAACACGCTGACTCTCATGTCCCGTTCCTCCCCCCGGGCAGGCCCCCTCGGCCTGCGGTCCGCACCACGCCGGCCGCCCCACGGCCGTCGCGCATCAGTAGGCCCCCTGTCCCTGCACCACCGCGCGCAGCGTCTTCCACAAGATCACGGTGTCCAGGGCGAGGGACCAGTCCTCCACGTACCGCAGGTCCAGCCGGACCGCCTCCTCCCACGAGAGGTCGCTGCGCCCGCTGATCTGCCACAGGCCGGTGAGGCCGGGCTTGACCTTCAGCCGACGCCGGATGTCCGGACCGTAGGCGGCGCACTCCTCGGGCAGCGGCGGCCGCGGGCCCACCAGCGACATCGACCCGGTGAGCACGTTGAACAGCTGCGGCAGTTCGTCCAGCGACCAGCGGCGCAGCACCGCCCCCACCCGGGTCACCCGCGGGTCCCGGCGCATCTTGAACAGCGGCCCGGCGCCCTCGTTGCGGTCGGCGAGCGCGGCGCGTACGCGGTCCGCGTCGGGGATCATCGTGCGGAACTTGAGGATGGTGAACTCGCGGCCGTCCTTGCCGACCCTGCGCTGCCGGTAGAACACCCCGCCCCGGCTGTCCGTCGCCACGAGCAGCGCGACCAGCAGCATCAGCGGCGCCAGCACCAGCAGCAGGATCAGCGCGCCCAGCCGGTCGACGACCCCCTTGACCGCCCGGCGGCCCCCGGTGAACGCCGGCATGCTGACCCGCAGCAGCGGTATGCCGAGGACCGCGTCGACGTGCAGCCGCGGGCCGGCCACCTCCATCAGCACCGGGGCGACGACCATCTCGGCGTCGCTGCCCTCGAGGTTCCAGGACAGCCGCTGAAGCCGGTCGGGCGACCAGTGCGGGTCCGGGGTGACGGCGACGACGCGGTAGCCGTCGTGGCGGACGTGCTCGGCGACGTCCGCCAGCCGTCCGACCACCGGCACGCCGTCCAGCCGGTCGCCGTCCAGCCCGGGCCCTTCGGTGGTGCAGACCGCGTCCACCCGCCAGCCCAGATGCGGGAACCTGCGGGTGCGGGCGATCAGGTCGCGCACCGTGGCGGGGCTCCCGGCGGCGAGCACCGGCCGCAGGCACCGCCCCTCCTTGCGCCGGCGGTGCAGCCACAGCCGCAGCAGGTACCGCATCGTCATGGTGACGAGCGCGATGGCGGGCACCGCGACGAAGATCCAGAGTTTGATGTTGCGCGAGGTCAGGGCGATCCCGCCGAGCGCCAGCACCACGGTCGCCATGAACAGCGAGCGCCCGAGCCGGCGGAACTCCTCGGCGCCCTGGCCCAGCACGGTCGGAGCCCACGAGCGGCTCACCGCGAGCGCCGCCAGCACCAGTAACCAGGTGCCGAAGGCGAGGATGCCCCACTTCTCGTGCCAGTCGGCGGCGTCCCGGACGCCGAAGAAGTTCCCGATGCCCGCCACCACGACGGCGGTGGCCACGGTGTCGCCGGTGATCACGGTACGGCGGTACCGGTGCTCCCAGTCGGCCGTGCCTCTGCTGATCCGCCCGTCCGCCAGCTGCCCCCGCTCCGACGGGAACGGGCTGACCACTCCCCCTTGCCGCACAGAACCCCCCAGGTCCCCAGTGATGCGACGTGTGCGCCTGACACTGTTTCTCCCGCCGGGGGGACCCCACCCCCCGAACCGCGCTGTTCCTCACCCCGGGAGGCCCCCACCTCCCGTGCATGGCATGCCGAGTACGTCAGAACAACGTGAACAACCTGTCGCGGCGGCAACGGCACACGGCCGCGCCGGTGTAACGAGCCGAGCGGACCATCCGGTCCCCCGGGTGCGTGCCGCACCCGAGCCCCCCCGGGGCTCAGCGGTGTGATCACCCCCACGCCTGGCGCCGCGGAATGTCCCTTCCCGCGGGGCCGGACTCAAAGATCATTTAATCGGTCGCCTCGGGCTTGAACATCCGAAGCAGGGTCAATCTAGACCATCAGGGCCGGTATGAAGAGAGGGTGTGTGGAAAATGTGGTCAAGTGACGTGGCCGATTCGGACGGCCGGAGCCTGCCCGTCGGCCGCGTTCGGTAATCCCCAACTCCCGTAAGACACGCGGCGGATGAGACGCGCGGTGCCCGCGGGCCCGGTCCGGCCGGTCGCACCGGGGGGAGCGGCCGTGTCGACGGCGCCGGAGCCTCCCGTGCACGTGGCGGCCTCGCGGGGTGGGTGACCTGGGCGGGACGTAAGCGCCCGGTGAGCCGCCCCCGGCCGCTCCGCCGCCCTCGAGCGACGCTGTCCGAACGGGCTCAGAGACGGGCCCGTTCGGGCGCGCGGGGCCACCTCGTACCGCCGACACGGATGTCCGAGATCACATGGGTGATCCACCCCGCCCGCCCTGCGGAACCTCCGGTTCATCCCCTCCGAGGCGGATCGCGCCCGGCGGATCCGGGTGGCTCGGACCGCCCGCGGGATCTTGAGGCCGTGAGGGGGGCGTGGCAGGCTCCCGCCGTGTGATCGACGCATACGCGAAGGACCATCTGCACGGCCGGCTGCGGCGGGACCGCGAGGCGCTGCTCTGGAAGCTCGACGGCCTGTCCGAGTACGACGCCCGCCGGCCCCTGACGGCGACCGGGACCAATCTCCTCGGTCTGGTCAAGCACGTCGCCACCGTCGAGGCCAGGTACTTCGGCGAGGTCTTCGGCCGACCGTCCCCGCAGCCGCTGCCCCGGTGGCAGGACGCCGACGGCGGCGACCTGTGGGCGGCCGAGGGCGAGACCCGCGACGGGGTCGTCGGGTTCTACCGGCGCACGTGGGAGCACTCCGACGCGACGATCGACGCGCTTGCCCTCGACGCCCCCGGCCACGTGCCGTGGTGGCCGGAACCCTGTGCCGGGACGAACCTGTTCGCCGTCATGGTCCACGTCCTCGGCGAGACCGTCCGTCACACCGGCCACGCCGACATCCTGCGTGAGGGCCTCGACGGCCGCACCGGGCTGCGCCCCGAGCACGAGCGGCCGATCGACGAGCAGGCCCGCGCGGCCCACCGGGCAAGGCTCGAACGGGCCGCCGGGGCGCCCGGGTCACCACTACGATCATGGTCATGACGTCACCGGAACCAACCATCGTCGCCACCTCGGGCGGGCACCGGGTCGGAACGCGTACCCGGGTGACGTTCGATGCCCTGGTGCATCACGCCGTCGACCTCTCCGGCGTCCACGGCCGGCGCCCGCGCGTCATGTACGTGGGCACCGCCATAGGGGACGCGGAGCACTTCACGGCCCGGATGACAGAGGCCGCGCGGATCGCGGGATTCGATCTGACGCCTCTGCACCTGTTCCCCATGCCCAACGTCGAGGACATCGAGGCGACGGTGCTCGACCAGGACGTCGTCTGGGTCATGGGCGGCTCCGTGGCCAACCTGCTGGCGGTGTGGCGCGTCCACGGGCTGGACCGCGTCATGCGCCGCGCCTGGCAGGCAGGCGTCGTACTGAGCGGGGTGAGCGCGGGCTCCCTGTGCTGGTTCGAAGGGGGAGCCACCGACTCGTTCGGACCGGAGCTGCGCCCGCTCACGAACGCCCTCGGTCTCCTTCCCTACGGCAACGGCGTGCACTACGACACGGACGAGGGGCGACGGCCGCTGACGCACCGCCTCGTCGCGGACGGAACGCTGCCGACGGCCCATTGCACCGACGACGGAGTCGGTCTGGTCTACCGCGGGACGGAACTGGTGGAGGCGGTGACCGAGGTCCCCGGCAAGGGGGCCTACCTCGTCAGACGCGAGGGGGACAAGGTGGTGGAGGAGCGCATCGAGCCTCGCAGGCTCACCGTCCCCGCGACGTGACCACCGGTTCGTGCCGCGGCCCCCTCACACCTGCGGTCGCCGCAGCCGCGCCGTGAACCTGTAGCGGGAGCCGCGGTACACCGACCGTACCCACTCCACCGGGGCCCCGTTCTCGTCCCGCGAGTGGCGGGACAGCAGCAGCATCGGCAGACCCACGTCCGTGCCCAGGAGACCCGCCTCACGCGGGGTCGCCGGGGAGGTCTCGATGGTCTCGTCCGCCTCCGCCGGGCGGACCCCGTACACCTCGGCGAGCGTGGTGTAGAGCGAGGTGTAGCGGGAGAGGTTGCGCCGCAGGCCGGGAAAGCGGCGGGCGGACAGGTGGGTCGCCTCGATGGCCATCGGCTCGCCCCCGGCCAGCCGCAGCCGCTCGATCCGCAGGACCCGGTCCTCCGGTTCCACCTCCAGCAGCGCCGCCAGTTCCGCGTCCGCCGGGACGTACCCGATGTCCAGGACCCGCGAGGCCGGGCTGAGTCCCTGGGCCCGCATGTCCTCGGTGTACGACGTCAGCTGGAGCGTCCGGTACACCTTCGGCCGGGCCACGAAGGTGCCCTTGCCCTGGATGCGGTCGAGCCGGCCCTCGCTCACCAGCTCCAGCAGCGCCTTGCGGACGGTGGTGCGGGACGTGCCGAACTCGACGGCGAGCAGCCGTTCGGCCGGCATCGGGGAGCCCGGCGCGCGCTCGTCGGTCATCTGCAGCAGCCGCTGCTTGATGCGGTAGTACTTCGGCACGCGGTCCCGGCGGCCCGGCGCCCTCGTGTCGGCCCGGGCGCTGCTGACGTCCGTAGTCATGACCTGCCTTCCGGCTGCGGTGTCCGGCGCGCGGACGGCAGGGGCCGGCCGCGGTGCCCGTCGGCGGACCGCCAGGGATCGGCGCCGCACGCTCGGCGATCCCGTTATAACGGCGTGTCGTCAATTTGGTCTAGTCCAACCCTGCAACACGCCCCTCTTTGGGTGGAGTTCTCCGCCCCCGTTTCACCTCCCGTTCCGTTGTCCAGTCGTTCGTGGACAACCCTTGACAGAGCCATAGGTCTAGGCCAAGCTCCCCTTGCTGGTCTAAACCATTTAGAGGAAGCCGGGTCCCAGCCCGCCGAGCTGTTGCGCCGTTGCGGGGGTCACCGCCGAGGGCGTGGGTGCGCAAGGCATTCCTGAGGAGGGGTGGCGCGTGAAGCGCAAGCTGATAGCCGCGATCGGGGTCGCGGGCATGTTGTTCTCCGTCGCTGCGTGTGGTGGCGACGACGGCGACGGCGGCGGCAACAAGGCCGGCGCGGACGGTTACGCCGGTCAGACGCTCACCGTGTGGGTCATGGACGGCTCCTCGCCGGACCAGTGGCAGAAGGACCTCACCGCCGAGTTCGAGAAGAAGACCAAGGCGAAGGTCAAGTTCGAGGTCCAGCAGTGGAACGGCATCCAGCAGAAGCTGACCACCGCCCTGTCCGAGGAGAACCCGCCGGACGTCTTCGAGATCGGCAACACCCAGACCCCGGCCTACGCCAAGACCGGTGGCCTCGCCGACCTCGCCGACCTCAAGACCGAGATCGGCGGCGAGTGGACCGAGTCCCTCAACGAGTCGTCCGTCTTCGAGGGCAAGCAGTACGCCGCGCCGTGGTACTTCGCCAACCGCGTCGTCCTCTACAACAAGAAGGTCTGGGCGGACGCCGGCCTCAAGGACACGCCCAAGACCCGCGACGAGTTCTACGCCGCGCTCAAGACGATCGGCGCCAAGACCGACGCCGAGCCGATCTACCTGCCCGGCCAGAACTGGTACCACTTCGTCGGCCTGGTCGTCGGCGAGGGCGGCGAACTGGTCAAGAAGGACGGCGACAAGTACGTCTCCAACCTCGACGACCCCAAGGTCGCCAAGGCCGCCGAGACCTACAAGAAGTTCCAGGCCCTCTCCAAGGCCCCCAAGGACAAGGACGAGGCCACCCCGCAGCAGGGTGAGGTCTTCGCCAAGGGCAACGTCGGCGCCTTCATCGGCATGGGCTGGGAGGCCGGCATCGCCATCGAGGCCAACCCGGCCATCGAGAAGGAGATCGGCTACTTCACCATCCCCGGTGCCACGGCCGACAAGCCCGAGGGCGTCTTCCTCGGCGGCTCCAACCTCGCCGTCGCCGCGGGCAGCCAGAAGCAGGAGCTCGCCAAGGAGTTCCTGAAGCTCGCGCTCTCCGACAAGTACGAGGGCCAGCTCGCCAAGCTCAACGGCGTCATCCCCAACAAGGAGTCGCTGCAGGGCAACCTCAAGGGCAACGCCCCCGCCGAGGCCGCCGCACCGGCCGCCGCCGTCGGCGGCACCACGCCGCTGATCCCGGAGTGGGCCGCGGTCGAGAACGACCCCAACCCGGTCAAGACGTACCTGACCGCCGTGCTGAACGGCAAGTCCCCGGCCGCCGCCGCGAAGCAGGTCGAGGGCGAGTTCAACAAGCGCCTGGCGCAGCAGCAGTAACAGCGCACGCGCTCCGACCGGAGCGGGGACCGGCCGACCGGACGGTCCCCGCCCCGCGTTGAGCACGCCGAGAAGAGAGATCGCGAGCATGACCGTGCAGACCGAACGGCCGCCCTCCGGACCGGCGGACGTCCGCAAGTCGGGCGAGACCGCACCGGGCGGGCCCCCACCGAGAGCCGCGTCGCGGGCCGGCGCGCTCGCCCCGTACCTCTTGCTGCTGCCCGCCTGTGCGGCCACCGTGCTGCTGCTGGGCTGGCCGCTGCTGAAGGACCTGCTGCTGTCGTTCCAGAACCTCAACATGGCGCAGCTGATCCAGCACGTCACCGAGTGGAACGGCGTCGAGAACTACAAGGAGGTCCTCACCGGCGAGGACTTCTGGCGGGTCACCCTCCGCTCCATCCTGTTCACGGCCGTCAACGTCGCCCTCACCATGCTGCTGGGCGCCCTGGTCGGTCTGCTGCTCGCCCGCCTCGGCAAGCGGATGCGGCTCACCCTGATGATCGGCCTGGTCCTGGCCTGGGCCATGCCCGTGGTCGCGGCCACCACCGTCTACCAGTGGCTCTTCGCCCAGCGCTTCGGCGTCGTCAACTGGGTCCTGGACAAGCTCGGCTGGCACTCCATGGCCGACTACAGCTGGACCAGCAGCCAGATGTCGACGTTCTTCGTCGTCACCCTGCTGATCGTGTGGATGTCCGTGCCGTTCGTCGCGATCAACCTCTACGCGGCGACGACCACGATCCCCGGCGAACTGTACGAGGCGGCCGCCCTGGACGGCGCCGGCGCCTGGCGCAGCTTCACCACGGTCACCCTGCCGTTCCTGCGGCCGTTCCTCTACGCCACGACGTTCCTGGAGATCATCTGGATCTTCAAGGCGTTCGTCCAGGTCTTCACCTTCAACGGCGGCGGCCCCGACCGGCTCACCGAGATCCTGCCCGTCTACGCCTACATCGAGGGCGTCGGCAACCAGCACTACGGCATGGGCGCGGCGATCGCGGTGCTGACCATCCTGATCATGCTCGGCCTGACCGCGTACTACCTCAGGATCGTGCTCAAGCAAGAGGAGGACGCGCTGTGAAGCGCTCGCTCTTCGGCCGTGTCTGGCCCAACGCCACGGCCCTCGTCGTGTTCGTCGCCTGCCTCTTCCCCGTGTACTGGATGTTCGCCACCGCCCTGAAGCCCACCGGCGACATCATCGCCGAGGACCCGGTGTGGTTCCCGACGAACGTCACCTTCGAGCACTTCGCGACGGCGGTCGACGCCGACCACTTCTGGACGTACGTCCGCAACTCGCTGACCGTCACCTGCCTGGCCGTCCTCTTCTCCCTGGCCATCGCGCTGGCCGGGTCCTTCGCCCTGGCCCGCATGCGGTTCAAGGGGCGGCGCGGCTTCGTCATCGGCTTCATGCTGGCCCAGATGGCGCCCTGGGAGGTCATGGTCATCGCGATCTACATGATCGTGCGGGACGCCTCCATGCTGAACAGCCTGGTGCCGCTGACGGCCTTCTACATGATGATGATCCTGCCCTTCACCATCCTGACGCTGCGCGGCTTCGTCGCCGCCGTGCCGAAGGAGCTGGAGGAGTCGGCGATGGTCGACGGCTGCACCCGCGCCCAGGCCTTCCGCCGGGTCATCCTGCCGCTGCTCGCGCCGGGCCTGATGTCCACCTCCATGTTCGGCTTCATCACCGCGTGGAACGAGTTCCCCCTCGTGCTGGTGCTCAGCAAGGAGTCCGGCGGTGCGCAGACCCTGCCGCTGTGGCTGTCCAGCTTCCAGACCCAGTTCGGCGACGACTGGGGCGCGACCATGGCCGCCTCGTCCCTGTTCGCCGTCCCCATCCTGATCCTCTTCGTCTTCCTGCAGCGCCGGGCCGTCAGCGGCCTCACCGCGGGCGCCGTGAAGGGATAACGCCACCCGATGACGACATTCACCGCCGGCACCGACACCCTCACCCGGGACGCGCTCGCCGTGCTGCAGCCGGGCTTCACCGGCACCACCGCGCCCGACTGGATCAGGCGCCGGCTGGCCGAAGGCCTCGCCTCCGTCGCCCTGTTCGGCCGGAACGTCGCCGACCCCGGTCAGGTCGCCGCCCTCACCGCACAACTGCGGGCCGAACGGGACGACCTGCTGGTCGCGATCGACGAGGAGAGCGGTGACGTCACCCGCCTCGAGGTCCGCACCGGCTCCTCCTTCCCCGGCAGCCACGCCCTCGGCGCCGTCGACGACCCCGCCCTCACCCGGCAGGTGGCCCGCGAACTGGGCCGCCGGCTCGCCGAGTGCGGCGTCAACCTCAACTGGGCCCCGTCGGCCGACGTCAACGCCAACGCCGACAACCCGGTGATCGGCGTCCGCTCCTTCGGCCACGACACCGCCCTGGTCGCCCGGCACACCGCCGCCTACGTCGAAGGTCTGCAGTCCACCGGCGTCGCCGCCTGCACCAAGCACTTCCCGGGCCACGGCGACACCAGCGTCGACTCCCACCACGCTCTCCCGCAGATCGACCTCGACGCCACGACGCTGCACCAGCGCGAACTGCAGCCGTTCCGCGCGGCCATCGAGGCCGGCACCCGGGCCGTGATGACCGCGCACATCCGGGTGCCGGTGCTCGACCCGGACCGCCCGGCCACCCTGTCCCGGCGCATCCTCACCGACCTGCTGCGCGGCGAACTCGGCTACGACGGCCTGATCGTCACCGACGGCATGGAGATGGGCGCCGTCGCGGACACCTACGGCCTCGAACACGGCGTGGTCCTGGCCATCGCGGCGGGCGCCGACGCGATCTGCGTGGGCGGCGGACTCAGCGACGAGGGCACGGTGCAGCGCCTCCAGGACGCCCTGGTCGCCGCCGTGCGTTCGGGCGAACTGCCGGAGGAGCGGCTTGCCGACGCCGCCGCCCGGGTCCGCTCCCTCGCCGAGTGGACCACCGGCATGCGCCGCTCACCCGCGTCCGTCGCGGACCCCGCGCCGGAGATCGGACTGGCCGCCGCCCGCCGCGCGGTGACCGTCACCCGCGCCGCCGGTCCCGCACCGCTCACCGGGCCCGTGTACGTCGCCACGTTCAGCCCCGCCCCGAACATCGCGGTCGGCGCGGAGACGCCGTGGGGCGTCGGCACGGAACTGGAACGGCTGCTGCCGGGCACCGTCACGGGCCACTTCACCGGTCCGGACGCCGGCGCGGAGGCGCTGCGCGCGGCGGGGGGCCAACGGGTCGTCGCCGTGGTCCGTGACGAGCACCGGCACGCGTGGATGGGCGCGGCCCTCGACAGCCTGCTCGCCGCGGGACCGGACACGGCGGTCGTGGAGATGGGCGTCCCCCAGGCCATGCCCCGCGGCGCCCTGCACATCGCCACCCACGGCGCGGCCCGCGTCTGCGGAGTCGCGGCGGCGGAGGCGCTCCTGAGGGGCTGAACGTCAGCCCCTCAGGCGTTCGAGGAGCGGGGTCCGGGGCGGAGCCCCGGGCCGGTCACGGGTACAGCTTCTCGCCTGCCGCCAGCATGGTCACGAACTTCTCGATACGCGCCGCACGCGTCTGCGCCCGCTTCGCCTCCTCGACGCGGTGCAGGATCGCGTAACGGTTCCTGCTGTCCAGCGTGTCGAAGAACTCACGGGCGGCGGGCCGCGCCTCCAGCGCGGCCCGCAGGTCGTCGGGGACGGTCGCCGTTCGCTGACTCGCGTACGCCGCCTCCCACCGGCCGTCCGCCTGCGCCTTCTCCACCTCCCGCAGGCCCGCCGGCCGCATCCGGCCCCGCGCGATGAGGTCGAGTGCCTTCTGCCGGTTGACCGCCGACCACCTGCTGCGCGGGCGCCGGGGCGTGAACCGCTGGATCCAGTGCGTCTCGTCCAGACTCCTCTTGTGCCCGTCGATCCAGCCGTGGCACAGCGCCGACTCCAGGGCGGTGGCGTAGTCGATGCCGGGAAGCCCCGATCCCTTCCGCGGAATCCTCAACCACACCCCCGCCGTGTCCCCTTGATGCTCCTCCAGCCACGTCTCCCAGTCCTCCTGGGTGTCGAAGCCGAGCACCGGGCCCGTCCCACCGTCCGTCTCACCAGCCATGCGCTCATGCAACCCGCACGCGGCGCCGGGGTCAACGTCAGCCGTCCGTCCGGGGGTTGTCCGCCGGGGGATGGCGGAGCGTGTCGTTATTGGGCCGAACGGGTGACCATGGGTAAGAATTGGCTGATGCAGACAGCCAGCGCGACAGGGGACGGAGCATGCCGGTGAGCAGCCACGATGTCACCGACGAACAGTGGGAGGGGCTCGCCCAGGTCGTGCCGCTGCGGGGCCGCGACGCGTGGCCGTCCGCGGTGGGCCACCGCGCCCTGCCGGAGGCCCCGACGGAGGCGCGGCGCCGCTTCGTCGTCCTGCGGGTGAACGTCTTCGCCGACGCCCGCGAGGTCGCCGAGACCCTGATGTCCGGGATACCCGTCCTGCTGGACCTGACCGGCGCGGAGTCCGACGTCGCCAAGCGCGTCCTGGACTTCAGCACGGGCGTCGTCTTCGGGCTCGCCAGCGGCATGCACCGGGTCGACCGCAACGTCTTCCTCCTCACCCCGGCCGGCACCGAGGTCACGGGCCTCATGGAGGGCGTGGGCGCACCGGGGGCGTGACGGGCCCGGCCCGGGGCGCGCACGGCCCCGTGCGAGCGCGGCCCGAGGGGCGCGTGCGGCGCGAGGGTGCGGGCGTTCCCGAGGGGCGCGTGCCGTCCGTCCGTAGGAACGACCGGGCGACGGAACGGTTCGCCGGGGTGAGGAGCGTTTAGCGTCCGGCACATGACCCCGCCGCCCCCGCCCCAGCCGGTCGCGACCACCTTCCCGCGGCCCGCCGCACCGCTCACGCACGCACCCGCGGACACAGGCCGGTCGACGCGGCGGCCCGGGCTGCCACGGGTCACCGAACTGCTGCTCTCCGCCTTCGCCGGGCACCGCGGCACCACCCTCCGCCTGGGCGACCTCACCCTGCTCGCCGGGCCCAGCGGCAGCGGCAAGACCAGCGCCCTGCGCGCGTACGAGGCGCTGGCCCGGCTGGGCGGCGGGGCCGAACTGGGCGAGGCGTTCCCCGAGCCCGCCGCCTACGTGCCGGAGTGGGCGCGCGCCGACGCCCAGCGCCGCCGGGGCTTCCGCATCGGCTGCACCGCAGACGGGCCCGAAGGGCCGGTCCGACTGGAGGTCGCCGTACAGGCCGAACCCGAACTGCGGATCGTGGGGGAGCGGCTGTCCGCCGACGGCCTGGTCCTCCTGGAGACCGCCCTGCGCGACCCCCGGCGGCGCGCCGTCCAGGCCGCCTGGCACACGGCGGGCGCCACCGCCGTCACCCGTGGCCCCCTTCCCGACGACCGCCTCGGCACCGCCCTGCTGCCGCTGCGCGTGGCCGGTACGACCGCCGGTCAGCTCCGGGTGCTCGCCGCGGCCGAGCAGATGCTGGTGGCGCTGCGCTCCGTCTTCCCCTGCGACCCCCGCCCCGAGCGCATGCGCGACCCCGTCCCGGGCGGCACCGGCCGGCTGCTGGGCGGCTGCGACAACCTCGCCGACGTCCTGTGGCGCACCCGGGCCGAGTGCACCCGGCGGCACGGGCTCCTCGTGGACGCCGTACGCGTCGGCTGCGCCGGGACGGTCGCCGACCTGCTCGCCGAGCCCTGCGACGGGGGCCGCCTGGTGCGTGCCCTGTTCGACCGGGGGAACGGCACCCGCACCGAGCTGCGCCGGCTCGGCGACGGCGAACTGCGCTACACCGCCCTCGCGCTGGTGCTGCTCACCGGACCCGGTGTGCTGGAGACCGACGTGCCCGGCGAGGTCCCGGCCGCGCTGCAGTGCCTCACCGTCCTCGCCGACGGCCTGGACCGGTCCCTGGACCCGGCGCAGCGCGCGGCCCTCCTCAAGCTGGCGGCGCGGATGTGTGAACGCGGGCACATCCGTCTGACGGGTGCGGTGAGCGACGCCACGTGGGCCGCCGGGGTGCCCGGCGCGACCGTGGTACACCTGAGGCGTGACTGATCCGCACGCCGAGGGGACCCGCCCCGACGACCTGCCCGGGCTCCAGCGCCGCCTCGCCGACTTCGCCGCCACGCGTCACTGGCAGCCGTACCACACGCCCAAGAACCTGGTCGCCGCGCTCGGTGTGGAGGCCGCCGAACTCCAGGAAATCTTCCAGTGGTTGACGCCGGAGGAGTCCGCGCGCGTGATGGACGACCCGGACACCGCGCACCGTGTCACGGACGAGGTGGCCGACGTCCTCGCCTACCTCCTGCAGTTCTGCGAGGTGCTCGGCGTCGATCCGCTGGACGCCCTGGCCCGCAAGATCGAGCGGAACGAGCACAGGTTCCCGGTCCCCACCCCGCCCGAGACGTAGGACGCGAGCCCTCCGCTCTCACGCTCCGTGTTCGAAAAGTCGACCCGGCTCGAATTGTTGTCCCCAGATTTCGGACTTCCTCTGGTCTTTTGTCTCACAGAGCTTCACTCTGGGTAGTGAACAAGGGAGTTCAACGGATGCGGACGCGTGGGCAGCGCGTCGGACAGACGGGGGCAGCGCATGGACGCTGTGCGGCTCATCGTGAAGAGCAGGAAGGCCCTGGCCGCCGGCGTCGGTGTGCCGGAGCTGCTGACCGAGGTGTGGCAGGCGCAGGCGCTGGCCCAGGCGATAGGGAGCCGCCTGGCCGTCGCCGGCCCGCCCGAACTGCGAGGTGAGGCACAAGGGCTGGCCGAACTGGCCGGCCGGGGCTGCGGGGTGCTGGACCCTCCGCAGCCCACCCCGGGCAAGCCCCGTGCGGCCAAGCTGACCGACCTGGGCGAGACCCGCCCCTGCCTCACACATCTCGGCGGTCTCCTCGGCGACGTCGGCATCGCCCTCGTCGGCATCGCCTGCGCCGCCGACGACGAGGCCACGTACTGGAGTTGCGTGGAGGCCATCGACGCGGCAGACGAGGCGCGCGACCGCGTCCGGGACATGCTCCGCAAGCTGGCGGAGCGCGACGCGGCCTTACTCGCGCGGGAGGCCGGCTGACCGCGCCGCCCCTCCCGCAGGACCCCCTCGCGTGCGCCCGGCCCTCCCGCGCGCCCGCCCCTCCGCCGGGCCCCTCAGCGGCCCCCGCTCTCCTCCACGGCTCCGCCCTCGCCCGGCCCCGACCCCGTGGCCCGCAGATCCGCGTCCAGCGCGGACAGGTCCGCGTTCAGCGCCGCCATCAGCTCCTCCATCTGCCGCAGCAGCCCCGACGGCGGCCCGTCTCCCGCCCCGCCCCGCAGCGGCACGCTTCCCTCGGACATGACGGCCTCCCCAGCCCATGGCCCCACCCGGGGGCCGACACAGTGACACCCCGGCACACCCACCGGCCGACGCGGGCGCCGGGTGCTCCGGCTCCGCCCGAGCCAACGATCTTCCTCACCCCCGGTCACTGCCGGTCCACGCCCCGCGCCGGGTCCCGGCCGCGATTCACCCGACCGTGGCCCACGGGAGCGCACGCGCACGGCCCCGGGGCGCGCCCGGTGATCCGCGCGCGCCCGCGCGCCCCGGAGCGTGCAGGATGGAGTCATGGATCTTCGCATCTTCACCGAGCCCCAGCAGGGGGCCACCTACGACACCTTGCTCACCGTCGCCAAGGCCACCGAGGACCTGGGCTTCGACGCCTTCTTCCGCTCCGACCACTACCTGAGCATGGGCTCCGGCGACGGCCTGCCCGGACCCACCGACGCCTGGATCACCCTCGCCGGACTCGCCCGCGAGACCAAGCGCATCCGGCTCGGCACGCTGATGACGGCCGGCACCTTCCGCCTCCCCGGCGTGCTCGCCATCCAGGTCGCCCAGGTCGACCAGATGTCCGGCGGCCGGGTCGAACTGGGTCTGGGCGCGGGCTGGTTCGAGGAGGAGCACAAGGCGTACGGCATCCCCTTCCCCAAGGAGAAGTTCGCGCGCCTCGAGGAGCAGCTGGAGATCGTCACCGGCCTGTGGGCCACCGAGTCCGGCAAGACCTTCGACCACCACGGCACCTACTACGACCTCACCAAGTCGCCCGCGCTGCCCAAGCCGGCCCAGTCCAAGGTGCCCGTGCTGATCGGCGGCCACGGCGCCAAGCGGACCCCGCGCCTCGCGGCCCGCTTCGCGGACGAGTTCAACATCCCCTTCGCGTCGGTCGAGGACTCCGCGGCCCAGTTCCAGCGGGTCCGCGACGCCGCCCGCGAGGCCGGACGCGACCCCGGCGACCTCGTCTACTCGAACGCGCTCGTGGTCTGCGTCGGCCGGAACGACCAGGAGGTCGCCCGCCGCGCCGCCGCGATCGGCCGCGAGGCCGACGAGCTCAAGGCCAACGGCCTCGCGGGCTCCCCGGCCGAGGTCGTCGACAAGATCGGCCGCTACGCCGAGACCGGCTCCAGCCGTATCTACCTCCAGGTCCTGGACCTGTCCGACCTGGACCACCTGGAGCTGATCTCCTCCGAGGTCCAGTCCCAGCTGTCCTGACCCGGTCGTCCTCACCCGGTCGTTTCGACCCGGTTCCGCAGCGGGGCCGTCCCCACCGGGGACGGCCCCGCTCCACGTACGCCCCCGGGTCCCCGCGCCCCGGTACGAAAAATGCACGGACCGCCGCGAGACCTTCCCTGTACGTTGGGCCGACACCGGAATCCCGGTGTGTACCCGCAGCTCAGAAGGTGTCTCGAGGTGTGACCCCGTGTTCCTGACGATCAGTACCACCGGCTCCGCGCAGCGTCCGGCGACCGACCTCGGTTATCTGTTGCACAAGCATCCCGAGAAGGCGCAGGCGTTCTCCACGTCGTACGGCACGGCCCACGTCCTCTACCCCGAGGCGGACGCCGAGCGCTGCACGGCGGCGCTGCTGCTGGAGGTCGACGCGGTGGCACTGGTCCGGCGCGGCAAGGGCAAGGGCCGCGGCGGCGCCCCCGACGCCGCCCTCGCGCAGTACGTCAACGACCGTCCCTACGCGGCCTCCTCACTCCTCGCGGTCGCCCTCGGCGCCGTCTTCTCCAGTGCCATGCGCGGCGTGTGCACGGCCCGCCCGGAGCTGCCGGACGCCCCGCGGCCGCTGCGCATCGAGGTTCCCGTGCTGCCCGCACGCGGCGGCGCCGAACTGGTCCGCCGCCTCTTCGAGCCGCTCGGCTGGACGGTCACCGCTGAACCGGTGCCGCTGGACACCGCCTTCCCGGACTGGGGCGACTCCCGCTACATACGCCTGGCCCTCCAGGCCGAGTCCCTCACCCTCGCCGAGGCGCTGCGCCACCTCTACGTGCTGCTCCCCGTCCTCGACGACGCCAAGCACTACTGGGTCTCCCCGGACGAGGTCGACAAGCTGCTGCGCGTCGGGGACGGCTGGCTGCCCGGGCACCCCGAGCGGGAGCTGATCACCCGCCGCTACCTCTCGCACCGCTGGTCGCTGACCCGTCAGGCGAAGGAGCGGCTGGAGCTGGTCCGGCTGGCCGAGGCGGACGACAGCGAGGTCGACGAGCTCGACAACGCCGTCGAGCCGGAGACCGAGGAGGAGGAGAAGCCGGCCCCGCTCGCGGTGCAGCGCCGCGAGGCGATCCTGTCCGTGCTGCGGACGTCCGGCGCCGCCCGGGTGCTGGACCTCGGCTGCGGCCAGGGCCAGCTGGTGCAGGCGCTGCTGAGGGACCCGGCGTTCACCGAGGTCGTCGGTGTCGACGTGTCGATGCGGGCGCTCACCATCGCCTCCCGGCGGCTGAAGCTGGACCGCATGGGGGAGCGGCAGGCGTCCCGCGTCACCCTCCTCCAGGGCTCCCTCGCCTACACCGACAAGCGCCTCAAGGGCTACGACGCCGCCGTGCTCAGCGAGGTGATCGAGCATCTCGACCTGCCCCGGCTGCCCGCCCTGGAGTACGCGGTGTTCGGGTCGGCCCGCCCCCGGACCGTCTGTGTCACCACCCCGAACGTCGAGTACAACGTGCGCTGGGAGAGCCTGCCGGCCGGGCACGTCCGGCACGGCGACCACCGCTTCGAGTGGACCCGGGAGGAGTTCCGCGGCTGGGCCCGCACCGTCGCCGAACGGCACGGCTACGCCGTGGAGTTCCTGCCCGTCGGGCCGGACGACCCCGAGGTCGGACCGCCCACCCAGATGGCCGTGTTCCGGCTCGACACCCCGAAGATCGACACCCCGAAGGAGGCGAAGGCCGCATGACCACCATCACCGACACCGACACCGCCGCCGCACGCGGCAGTACGCTGCCGGTCACCGACCTGTCCCTGGTCGTGCTGATCGGTGCCTCCGGCTCGGGCAAGTCCACCTTCGCCCGGCGGCACTTCAAGCCCACCGAGGTGATCTCCTCCGACTTCTGCCGGGGTCTGGTCGCCGACGACGAGAACGACCAGAGCGCCTCCCGTGACGCCTTCGACGTGCTGCACTACATCGCCGGCAAGCGCCTCGCGGCCGGCCGCCGCACCGTCGTCGACGCCACCAGCGTCCAGCAGGACGCCCGGCGCCAGCTGATCGACCTGGCCAAGCAGCACGACGTGCTGCCCATCGCCGTCGTGCTGGACGTGCCCGAGGAGGTGTGCGCCGAGCGCAACGCGGCCCGTACCGACCGTGCCGACATGCCCCGCCGGGTCATCCGCCGCCACACCCGGGAACTCCGGCGCGGCCTGCGCCACCTGGAGCGCGAGGGCTTCCGCAAGGTGCACGTACTGCGCGGCGTGGAGGAGATCGAGCACGCGACCGTCGTCACCGAGAAGCGGTTCAACGACCTCACCCACCTCACCGGGCCGTTCGACATCGTCGGCGACATCCACGGCTGCTCCGCCGAGCTGGAGGCGCTGCTCGGGAAGCTGGGCTACGTCGACGGCGTCCACCCGGAGGGCCGCACCGCGGTGTTCGTCGGCGACCTCGTCGACCGGGGGCCCGACAGCCCCGGCGTGCTGCGCCGCGTGATGGCCATGGTGAAGTCGGGCAACGCCCTGTGCGTGCCCGGCAACCACGAGAACAAGTTCGGCCGCCACCTCAAGGGCCGCAAGGTGCAGCTCACCCACGGACTCGCCGAGACCGTCGCGCAGATGGCGGGCGAGAGCGAGGAGTTCCGCGCCGAGGTACGGCAGTTCGTCGAGGGCCTGGTCAGCCACTACGTCCTCGACGGCGGCAACCTCGTGGTCTGCCACGCCGGCCTGCCGGAGAAGTACCACGGCCGCACCTCCGGCCGGGTCCGCAGTCACGCCCTCTACGGCGACACCACCGGCGAGACCGACGAGTTCGGGCTGCCCGTGCGCTACCCGTGGGCCGAGGACTACCGCGGCCGGGCCGCCGTCGTCTACGGCCACACGCCCGTGCCCGAGGCGACCTGGCTCAACAACACCATCTGCCTGGACACCGGCGCCGTGTTCGGGGGCAAGCTCACCGCGCTGCGCTGGCCGGAGCGCGAGCTGGTCGACGTACCGGCCGAGCAGGTCTGGTACGAGCCGGTCCGTCCGCTGCGGAGCGAGGCTCCCGGCGGCCACGAAGGGCGCCCGCTGGACCTGGCGGACGTGCACGGCCGGCGCGTGGTGGAGACCCGGCACATGGGCCGGGTGTCCGTGCGCGAGGAGAACGCGGCGGCGGCCCTGGAGGTGATGAGCCGCTTCGCGCTCGACCCGCGGCTGCTGCCGTACCTGCCGCCGACCATGGCGCCCACCGCCACCTCGCAGCTCGACGGCTACCTGGAGCACCCGGTGGAGGCCTTCGCCCGCTACGAGCAGGACGGCGTCGCCCGGGTGGTGTGCGAGGAGAAGCACATGGGCTCGCGCGCGGTCGCCCTGGTGTGCCGCGACGCGGGCGTGGCGGCCCGGCGCTTCGGCGCGGCGGGGGGCGGGACGGGGTCGCTGTACACGCGTACCGGCCGGCCGTTCTTCGACGACGCCGCCGTCGCCGAGGAGATACTCGGCCGGCTGCGCACGGCGGCCGGCGAGGCCGGGCTCTGGGAGGAGCTGGAGACGGACTGGCTGCTGCTGGACGCCGAGCTGATGCCCTGGTCGCTGAAGGCGTCCGGGCTGCTGCGCACGCAGTACGCGGCGGTCGGCGCCGCGGCCGGCGCGGTGTTCCCGGCCGCCCTGTCGGCGCTGGAGGGCGCGGCGGCCCGCGGGGTGGACGTGGGGGAGCTGCTGGACCGGCAGCGCGAGCGCGCCGGATCGGCGGCGGGGTTCACCGACGCGTACCGCCGCTACTGCTGGACCACCGACGGGCTGGACGGCGTGCGCCTCGCGCCGTTCCAGATCCTCGCCGTCCAGGGCCGCAGCCTGGCCGCCCTGCCGCACGACCGGCAGCTCGCCCTGCTCGACCGCATGGTCGAGCACGACGGCACCGGCCTGCTGCAGACCACCCGCCGGCTCTACGTCGACACCGCCGATCCCGAGTCGGTGCGGGCCGGCGTGGACTGGTGGCTGGAAATGACCGGACGCGGCGGCGAGGGCATGGTCGTCAAGCCGGTCGAGGCCCTGGCCCGCGACGGCGCCGGACGCCTGGTGCAGCCCGGCATCAAGTGCCGGGGCAGGGAGTACCTGCGGATCATCTACGGTCCCGAGTACACCCGCCCGGAGAACCTGGCCCGGCTGCGGTCCCGCTTCCTCGGCCACAAGCAGTCCCTCGCGCTGCGCGAGTACGCGCTCGGTCTGGAGGCCCTGGACCGCCTCGCCGAGGGGGAGCCGCTGTGGCGGGTCCACGAGCCGGTGTTCGCGGTCCTCGCCCTGGAGTCGGAGCCGGTCGACCCGCGCCTGTGAGGCGGGCGGGGGCGGAGGGCCGGCGCCCTCCGCCCCCGCCGCGGCTCCGCGTGCGGCGGACGGGATTCGCGGCAGGCAGGGGTGAACCCGGGTCCGGGCGGTCAGGATGGAGGCATGACCTACCACGTCGACTCCGAGGCCGGGCGGCTGCGCCGCGTCATCCTGCACCGGCCCGATATCGAGCTCAAAAGGCTCACCCCCAGCAACAAGGACGCCCTGCTCTTCGACGACGTGCTCTGGGTGCGCCGGGCGCGCGCCGAGCACGACGGGTTCGCCGACGTGCTGCGCGACCGCGGTGTCACCGTCCACCTCTTCGGCGACCTGCTCTCCGAGACGCTGGAGCTGCCCGAGGCCCGCGCGCTCGTCCTGGACCGGGTCTTCGACGAGAAGGAGTACGGTCCGCTGGCCACCGACCACCTCCGTGCCGCGTTCGAGACGCTGCCCGCGCCGGAGCTGGCCGAGGTGCTGGTCGGCGGGACGACCAAGCGGGAGTTCCTGGACGCCCACCCGGAGCCGGTGTCCGTGCGCTTCCACGCCATGGAGCTCGACGACTTCCTGCTCGGCCCGCTGCCCAACCACCTCTTCACCCGCGACACCTCCGCCTGGATCTACGACGGGGTCGCCATCAACGCCATGCGGTGGCCGGCCCGGCAGCGCGAGACCGTGCACTTCGAGGCGATCTACCGGCACCACCCGCTGTTCCGCAAGGAGTCCTTCCACCTCTGGTCCGAGGGGCAGGCCGACTACCCGTCCACCATCGAGGGCGGGGACGTGCTGGTCATCGGCAACGGCGCGGTGCTGATCGGGATGAGTGAGCGCACCACCCCGCAGGCCGTGGAGATGCTCGCGCACAAACTGTTCGCGGTCGGCTCGGCCCGCACCATCGTCGCCCTGGACATGCCGAAGAGACGCGCGCTGATGCACCTCGACACCGTGATGACCATGGTCGACGGCGACACCTTCACCCAGTACGCGGGCCTCGGCATGCTCCGCTCCTACACCATCGAGCCGGGCGCCGACGACAAGGAGCTGAAGGTCACCGACCACCCGCCGGAGCACATGCACCGGGCGATCGCCGCCGCGCTCGGCCTGAGCGAGATCCGCGTGCTGACCGCCACCCAGGACGTGCACGCGGCCGAGCGGGAGCAGTGGGACGACGGCTGCAACGTGCTGGCGGTCGAACCGGGCGTGGTCGTCGCCTACGAGCGGAACGCCACCACCAACACCCACCTGCGCAAACAGGGCATCGAGGTGATAGAGATCCCGGGCAGCGAGCTGGGCCGGGGGAGGGGCGGGCCGCGCTGCATGAGCTGTCCCGTGGAGCGGGACGCCGTATAGACAGCGCTGTATAAAATTGCGGATCGTCGTATAGACTTCCATGGTTCGTGTCCCCCATCCCTGGAGCGCCCCCATGGCGACAGTCCCGACCCCCCTCGCCGGCCGTCACTTCCTCAAGGAGGTCGACTTCACCGCGGAGGAGTTCCGCGGCCTGCTGGAGCTGGCCGCGGAGCTGAAGGCCGCCAAGCGGGCCGGGACCGAGACGCCGTACCTGCGCGGCAGGAACATCGCGCTGATCTTCGAGAAGACCTCGACGCGCACCCGCTGCGCCTTCGAGGTCGCCGCCGCCGACCAGGGCGCCTCCACGACCTACCTCGACCCCTCCGGCTCGCAGATCGGCCACAAGGAGTCCGTGAAGGACACCGCCCGGGTGCTGGGCCGGATGTACGACGGGATCGAGTACCGGGGCGACAGCCAGGACAAGGTGGAGGAGCTGGCCGCCCACGCCGGCGTGCCCGTCTACAACGGCCTCACCGACGACTGGCACCCCACCCAGATGCTCGCCGACGTGCTCACCATGACCGAGCACAGCGACAAGCCGCTGACGGAGATCGGCTTCGCCTACCTCGGCGACGCCCGGTTCAACATGGGCAACTCCTACCTGGTCACCGCGGCCCTGCTGGGCATGGACGTGCGCATCGTCGCCCCGAAGACCTACTGGCCCGCGCAGGAGGTCGTCGACCGGGCCCGCGAGCTGGCCGTGACCAGCGGCGCCCGCATCACGCTCACCGAGGAGGTCGCCGAGGGGGTGGCCGGTGCCGACTTCGTCGCCACCGACGTCTGGGTGTCCATGGGGGAGCCCAAGGACGTCTGGGGCGAGCGGATCGCCGCCCTCGCGCCGTACGCGGTGACCATGGACGTGCTGCGCGCCACCGGCAACCCGGACGTCGGCTTCCTGCACTGCCTGCCGGCCTTCCACGACCTGGGCACCGCGGTCGGACGGGACGTGTACGAGACGCACGGCCTCGAGTCGCTGGAGGTGACCGACGAGGTGTTCGAGTCGGCGCACTCGCTGGTCTTCGACGAGGCCGAGAACCGCATGCACACCATCAAGGCGATCCTGGTCGCCACCCTCGGCTGAGCCGCCGGCGCCGGTCCGGCGGCCCCGGAGACTCAGACCGGGCGCCGCTGGCCCGGCAGCCGGAACCACACGGCCTTGCCGGACTCGGTGGGGCGGTGCCCGCAGGACGAGCTGAGCATACGGATCAGCAGCAGCCCACGCCCGTGCTCCTGCCACGGGTCGGGCAGGTCGGGGTTGGGCCGGGTGAGGTCATGGGGCGGCCTCGGGTCGGCGTCGTGCACCTCCACCTGGAAACCGGTCGGCAGCAGCCGTACGACCAGCTCTATCGGGGCGGGGCCCGAGGTGTGCTCCACGGCGTTCGCCACCAGTTCCGCCGTCAGCAGCTCCGCCGTGTCGCAGTCGGCGGTGTGCTCCCGCTCGGCCAGCGCCGTGCGCACCAGCGCACGCGCGACCGGCACGGCCGCGGTGGTGTGCGGCAGCGCGACGCGCCAGGAGGTGGGTGCGGCGGGGGGTTCGTACACAGTGGTTCCGTTCATGGAGCAGGCGCTCCCGTGTTCGAGTGCCCATGGTACGGCGCACGGAACCCGGGCCCCGCCCGGGGAGGGGCGGTACCGCGGCCCTGCCGGGGCGCGCCGTCCGGAGCTGCGCCCCGGCACCGGCGGCCTACCCGCGCCGCGGCCCCGCCTCGCGCGCCCGCCCGCACCGTTACCTAGGCGTCGACGATCCGTGACGCGTGTGACGGCGCCCGAACGGCGTATCGCGCAGTCATGACGACAGTCACCGACAGGTGATAACTTCGAGGGGCAGACCTCAGTGAGCCGCGCAGTGCCCGCCCGAGGAGGCCGCCCTCATGAGTCCCTTCACCGGCTCCGCCGCCCGCACCGCGCGCTGGGAGCATCTGCGCGTCGAGCTCGCCGACGGCGTCGCCACCGTCACCCTCGCCCGCCCCGGCAAACTGAACGCGCTCACCTTCGGCGCCTACGCCGACCTGCGCGACCTGCTCGCCGAGCTGTCCCGGGAGCGTGCCGTGCGCGCCCTGGTGCTGGGCGGCGAGGGCCGCGGCTTCTGCTCCGGCGGTGACGTCGACGAGATCATCGGCGCCACCCTCGGCATGGACACCGCCCGGCTGCTCGACTTCAACCGGATGACCGGCCAGGTGGTCCGGGCCGTACGGGAGTGCCCGTTCCCGGTGGTCGCCGCGGTGCACGGGGTGGCGGCCGGCGCCGGCGCGGTCCTCGCGCTGGCCGCGGACTTCCGGGTCGCCGACCCCACCGCCCGCTTCGCCTTCCTGTTCACCCGGGTCGGCCTGTCCGGCGGCGACATGGGCGCGGCCTACCTGCTGCCCCGGGTCGTCGGCCTCGGTCACGCCACCCGGCTGCTGATGCTGGGCGAGCCGGTGCACGCGCCGGAGGCCGAACGCATCGGCCTGATCAGCGCGCTCGCCGACGAGGGCGGCGCGGACACGGCGGCCCGGGACCTGGCCCGCCGCCTTGCCGACGGCCCGGCGCTCGCGTACGCCCAGACGAAGGCCCTGCTCACGGCCGAGCTGGACATGCCGCTCGCGGCGTCGGTGGAACTGGACGCCTCCACCCAGGCCCTCCTGATGCACGGCGAGGACTACGCGGAGTTCCACGCCGCCTTCACGGAGAAGCGCCCCCCGAAGTGGCGGGGAAGGTGACCCCGATGCTGTCGACCCCCTCAGGGGCGCGGGGAACCGCGCGACCAGGCACAACGAAACCGCACCCGCCGACGAAGGCGAACAACGACCCCCTACGCGTGGCGATCGTCGGAGGAGGCCCCGGCGGCCTCTACGCCGCAGCCCTCCTCAAACGCCTGGACCCGACGAGGGACATCACGCTCTGGGAACGCAACGCCCCCGACGACACCTTCGGCTTCGGAGTCGTCCTCTCCGACGAGACCCTCGGCGGCATCGAACACGCCGACCCCGAGGTCCACACCGCCCTCCAGGCGGAGTTCGTCCGCTGGGACGACATCGACATCGTCCACCGCGGCACCCGCCACACATCCGGAGGACACGGCTTCGCCGCCCTCGGCCGGCGCCGCCTCCTGGAAATCCTGCACGACCGCTGCCGCGCCCTCGGCGTCGACCTCCGCTTCCGCGCGGAGGCGCCCGACCCGGCCCGCCTCGCGGAGACGTACGACCTGGTGATCGCCGCCGACGGCGTGCACAGCACCACCCGCGCGGCCTTCACGGACGTCTTCCGCCCGACCGTCACCGCGCACCGCTGCCGCTACATCTGGCTGGCCGCCGACTTCGCCTTCGACGCCTTCCGCTTCGAGATCGCGGAGACCGAGCACGGCGTGATGCAACTGCACGGCTACCCCTTCTCCGCGGACGCCTCCACCGTGATCGTCGAGATGCGCGAAGAGGTGTGGCGGGCCGCCGGGTTCGACGAGCTCGACGAGACCGAGTCCGTCGAACGCTGCGCCAAGATCTTCGCCGACGCGCTCGGCGGACGCCCGCTGCGCTCCAACAACTCGGCCTGGACCACCTTCCGCACGGTGGTCAACGCACACTGGTCGCACGGGAACGTCGTGCTGCTCGGCGACGCAGCCCACACCGCCCACTTCTCCATCGGCTCCGGCACCAAGCTCGCCGTGGAGGACGCGCTCGCCCTCGCGGCCTGCCTGGGCGAACATCCCTCGCTCGACGACGCTTTGCACGCCTACGAGGCCGAGCGCAGGCCCGTCGTCGCCTCCACCCAGCGCGCGGCGCGCGCCAGCCTGGAGTGGTTCGAGAACGTCTCCCTCTACCTCCACCAGCCGTCCCGCCAGTTCGCCTTCAACCTGCTCACCCGCAGCCGCCGCGTCACGCACGACAACCTGCGCCTGCGCGACGCCCGGTTCACCGAGTCCGTGGAGAGCGGGTTCGGCTGCCCGCCCGGCACGCCCCCGATGTTCACGCCGTTCCGGCTGCGAGGCCTCACCCTGCGCAACCGGGTGGTGGTCTCCCCCATGGACATGTACTCGGCGGCCGACGGGGTGCCCGGCGACTTCCACCTCGTCCACCTCGGCGCCCGCGCGCTGGGCGGCGCGGGGCTGGTGATGACGGAGATGGTGTGCGTGAGCCCGGAGGGCCGCATCACGCCCGGCTGCGCCGGCCTGTGGTCCGGCAGGCAGGCGGAGGCGTGGCGGCGGATCACCGACTTCGTGCACACCCGCGCGCCGGGGACGGCCGTCGGTGTGCAACTGGGGCACAGCGGGCGCAAGGGCTCGACCAAGCTGATGTGGGAGGGCATGGACGAGCCGCTGGACGACGGCAACTGGCCGCTGGTCGCCGCGTCCGCGCTGCCGTACAAGCCGGGCAGTCAGATGCCCCGTGAACTGTCCCGCGCCCAGCTCACCGACCTGCGCGAGCAGTTCACGGCCGCCGCGGTGCGCGCCGCGCGGGCCGGCTTCGACCTGCTCGAACTGCACTGCGCCCACGGCTATCTGCTCTCCGGCTTCCTCTCACCGCTCACCAACCGGCGCACCGACGCCTACGGCGGCTCCCTGGAGAAGCGGCTGCGCTTCCCGCTGGAGGTGTTCGACGCGGTGCGCGCGGTGTGGCCGGGGGACCGGCCGATGACCGTGCGGATCTCCGCGACCGACTGGGCGCAGGGCGGTACGACGGCGGAGGACGCGGTCGCCGTCGCGCGCGCCTTCGCCGAGCACGGGGCCGACGCGATCGACGTCTCGACCGGGCAGGTCGTGGCCGACGAGGAACCGGAGTTCGGCCGCTCCTACCAGACGCCGTTCGCCGACCGGGTGCGCAACGAGGTCCGCGTCCCGGTGGTCGCGGTCGGCGCGATCTCCTCCTGGGACGACGTCAACTCCCTGATCCTCGCCGGGCGCACCGACCTGTGCGCGCTGGCCCGCCCGCACCTGTACGACCCGCACTGGACGCTGCACGCGGCCGCCGAGCAGGGCTACGAGGGCCCGGGCGTGGCCTGGCCCCCGCAGTACCGCGCGGGCAGCCGCCCGCCGCGCACCGGCCGCACCGACGCCCCCAAACCCCGGCTCACCCTCTCCGGCCCGCCGCTCGCCGAGGCCCCGGCGCCCGGGGCGTGACCCCCGCCGGGCGTCAGCCGGCTTCCGGGAGCGCGAACCGGGCGCCCGCGTCGCGCAGTCGCTCGTGCAGTGCCTGGAAGACGGACGCCGATCGGGTGCCGGGCCAGTCGGCGGGGAGCAGCGCGGCGGGCAGGCCCGGGTCGGTGTAGGGCAGGTGACGCCAGGAGTCCAGGGCGAGCAGGTAGTCGCGGTAGGCCTCCTCCGGCGGGGTGTCCGCGCGCCGCTCCCAGGCCCGCAGCACGGGCGCCTGCCGCTCGAGGAACGCCTCGTGCCGTTCCGCGATCGCCTCCAGGTCCCACCAGCGCGCGACCGCCTCCGCGGTGGCCGCGAACCCGAGGTGCTCGCCCCGGAACAGGTCGACGTACCCGTCCAGGCGCAGGCGCTGAAGGGTGTGCCGGGTCTCCTCGTGCAGTCGGGACGGGGCGATCCACACCCCGGGCGCCGCCGTGCCGAAGCCGAGGCCGGAGAGCCGGGAGCGCAGCAGGTGCCGCTTCTGCCGCTGGGACTCCGGCACCGAGAACACCGCGAGCACCCAGCCCTCGTCACCGGGCGGCGCGGTGGCGTAGATCCGCCGGTCACCGTCCTCCAGCAACTGGCGCGCCTCACCGGACAGTTCGTAGCCCGCCGCGCCCTGTGCGGTGCGGGCGGGCAGGAGCAGCCCGCGCCGCTTGAGCCGGGACACGGAGGAACGCACGGACGGGGCGTCCACGCCGACGGCGGCCAGCAGCCGGATCAGCTCCGCGACGGGCACCGGGCCCGGTACGAAGCGGCCGTAGGCGCCGTAGAGCGTGACGATGAGAGACCGTGGAGCATGCTGGTCGGACACGTTGATCATCTTAGGTCGTGCCCGAGGGCCCCGTTCCCCGGCATCAGTCCCGGCCAGCTCCGGTGCCGGCGCCCGTGCGCAGCCGGAACCGCTGGAGCTTGCCGGTCGCCGTGCGCGGCAGCGCGTCCAGGAACACGATCTCCCGGGGGCACTTGTACGGCGCCAGCTCCGCCTTCACGAAGGCCCGCAGCGCCTCCGCGTCCCGCTCCGCGCCCTCCCTGAGCACCGTGTACGCCACCACGACCTGACCGCGCGCCTCGTCGGGGCGGCCGACCACCGCCGCCTCCACCACGTCCGGATGACGCAGCAGGGCGTCCTCGACCTCCGGCCCGGCGATGTTGTACCCGGCCGAGATGATCATGTCGTCGGCGCGGGCGACGTACCGGAAGTAGCCGTCCGGGTCCCGGACATACGTGTCGCCGGTGATGTTCCAGCCGCCCCGCACGTAGTTCCGCTGGCGCGGGTCGGCCAGGTAGCGGCAGCCGACGGGACCGCGCACCGCGAGCAGACCCGGCTGCCCGTCGGGAACCGGGACGCCGTCCGCGTCCTGCACCCGCGCCTGCCAGCCCGGCACCGGGACGCCGGTGGTGCCGGGGCGGATGTCCTCGTCCGCGGCGGAGACGAAGATGTGCAGCAGTTCGGTGGCGCCGATGCCGTTGATGATGCGCAGTCCGGTGCGCTCGTGCCACGCCCGCCAGGTCGCCGCCGGCAGGTTCTCGCCCGCGGAGACGCAGCGGCGCAGGCTCGTGAGGTCGTGGGCGTCCGCCTCGGCCAGCATCGCCCGGTAGGCGGTGGGCGCGGTGAACACCACCGTCACCCGGTGTTCCGCGATCGCCGCCAAAAGCTGCGGGGGATGCGCCTGTTCGAGCAGCAGGGCGCTCGCGCCGGCCCGTAGCGGGAACACCACGAGACCGCCGAGGCCGAAGGTGAAGCCGAGCGGGGGACTGCCGGTGAACACGTCGTCGGCGACCGGCTTGAGGACGTGCCGGGAGAAGGTGTCCGCGATCGCCAGCACGTCCCGGTGGAAGTGCGTGCAGCCCTTGGGCTTCCCGGTGGTTCCGGACGTGAAGGCGATCAGGGCGACGTCGTCCGCGGCCGTGGGCACCGCCTCGAACGGCCCGTCGGGTGCCGGGCGGCGCAGCAGGTCGTCCCGGGAGTCCCCGCCGTACGTGGCGATGCGCAGACCCGGGACCTCGGCCTTGACCAGGTCGTCGACCGACCGGATGTCGCACAGGGCGTGCCGGACCTCGGCGAGCGCGCAGACGGTGGCGAGTTCGTGCGGGCGCTGCTGGGCCAGCACGGTGACGGCGACCGCGCCCGCCTTCAGCACCGCCAGCCAGCAGGCGGCCAGCCAGGGCGTGGTCGGGCCGCGCAGCAGCACCCGGTTGCCCGGGACCACCCCGAGGTCGCCGGTGAGCAGGTGCGCCAGCCGGTCCACCCGGGCGCGCAGCTCGCCGTACGTCCAGGCCGGGCCGTCCGGGGTGCGGAACACCGGGCGGTCGTCGGGCTGGCCGTGCAGCAGTTCGGCGGCGCAGTTCAGCCGCTCGGGATAGCGCAGCTCCGGCAGGTCGAAGAGGAGCTCGGGCCACTCGTCGGGTGGCGGGAGATGGTCGCGGGCGAAGGTGTCGACGTGCGCGGTGGCCCGTGGATTCATGTCGATCCGCCCCCTTGGCGTGGTGGGCTCGCATCGAGAGCGTATCGTGTTGGTGACGGCAGTCAACGGTCCGCGATAACCTCGCAAGTGGCCCAGCGGCGAGGGAAGGGACCGGCGATGACCGCATTCTCGCTCGAACCGGCACAACTCGCCCGGTGCGCGGAGCTGCGTGACCTGGGCGCCGAACGGCTCCGTCCGCTCGCCGAGAAGGGTGAACCGGGCCGCGTCAACCGCGCCCTCGTCGCCGAGTTGGGCGCCCTCGGGCTGCTCGCCCGGCTGTTCACCTCGGGCGCGCTGGAGCTGTGCCTGATGCGCGAGTCCCTCGCCCGTACGTGCACCGAGGCGGAGACCGCCCTCGCCCTCCAAGGGCTCGGCGCCCACCCCGTGCACGCCCACGGCACCCCCGCACAACGCGAGCGCTGGCTCCCCCGGGTGGGTGACGGCACCGCGATCGCGGCCTTCGCCCTGTCCGAACCGGGCGCCGGCTCGGA
The DNA here is from genome assembly GCF_044540535.1 of Streptomyces sp. NPDC085937. Classification (NCBI taxonomy): domain Bacteria; kingdom Bacillati; phylum Actinomycetota; class Actinomycetes; order Kitasatosporales; family Streptomycetaceae; genus Streptomyces; species Streptomyces sp. NPDC085937. Next base: position 263,605 of record NZ_JBITSH010000001.1, read on the forward strand.
CGCGGCGGCACTGTCCCTGTCCGCGGAGCCCGACGGCACGGGCCGCCGGCGGCTCACCGGCGAGAAGTGCTGGATCTCCAACGCCCCCGACGCCGACTTCTACACCGTCTTCGCGCGCACCACCCCCGGGGCCGGCGCGCGCGGGGTCACCGCGTTCCTGGTGCCCGCCGACCGGCCCGGCCTGACCGGCAGCCGGCTCGACATGATCTCCCCGCACGCCCTCGGCGCCCTGCGCTTCGACGGCGTGCCGGTGACCGACGACGACGTCCTCGGGGAACCCGAGGCCGGCTTCCGGGTGGCCATGGACACCCTCAACCTGTTCCGGCCCAGCGTCGGCGCCTTCGCCGTCGGGATGGCGCAGGCCGCCCTGGACGCGACCGTCACCCACACCGCCCGGCGGGACGCGTTCGGCGGGCGGCTGAAGGACCTGCAGTCCGTCGCCCACCAGGTCGCCGAGATGTCGGTGCGCACCGAGGCGGCCCGCCTGATGGTCTACGCGGCGGCCACCGCGTACGACGAGGGCGCCGCCGACGTCCCCCGGCGCTCCGCGATGGCGAAGCTGCTGGCCACCGAGACCGCCCAGTACGTCGTCGACACGGCCGTCCAGCTGCACGGCGCCCGCGCCCTGCGCCGCGGCCACCTGCTCGAACACCTCTACCGCGAGGTCCGCGCCCCCCGCATCTACGAAGGGGCGAGCGAGGTCCAGCGCGGCATCATCGCCAAGGAGCTGTACAAGACCCTGGAGGACCGGTGACCGCCGAGCGCGTCAACCCACCCGGCCTGGCCCCGGCGGCCGGCTTCTCGCACGCCGTCGTCGCCACCGGCACCCGCCTGGTGTTCCTCGCCGGGCAGACCGCCCTCGACGGCGACGGGAAGATCGTCGGCGACACCCTGCCCGAGCAGTTCACCCGCGCCCTCGGCAACCTGCTCACCGCCCTGCGGGCCGCCGGCGGCACACCCGCCGACCTGGCCCGCGTCACGGTCTACGCCACCGACGTCGCCGCGTACCGCGCCCACGCCCGCGAACTCGGCCGCGTCTGGCGCGACCTGGCGGGCCGCGACTACCCGGCGATGGCGGTCGTCCAGGTGGTCCGGCTGTGGGACGAGGAGGCGATGGTCGAACTCGACGGTTTCGCCCTGCTCCCGTGAGCCGCCGGGCGCGTCCGGCCCACGCCTCCTAGCCTGGGGTGATGCCGGAGATCGAGCTGGGCGCGGGCACCGTCGAGTACGAGGACACGGGCGGCGAGGGACCCGTCGTCGTGCTGTTGCACGGACTCCTCCACGACGCCTCCGTCTGGCGGAACGTCATCGCCGAACTGCGCGCCGACCACCGGATCCTCGCGCCGACCCTCCCGTACGGCGCGCACCGCAGGCCGATGACCCGCCCGCCCACTCCGGACCTGGTCAACGAGCTGATCGCGGAGTTCCTCGACCGGCTGGACCTCACCGACGTCACCCTCGTCGAGAGCGACTGCGGACGTGCCCAGACGGTCGCCGCCCGCCACCCCGAGCGGCTGGCCCGGCTGGTGCTGATCTCCTGCGAGGCCTTCGACAACTACCCGCCCGGGCTGCCCGGCAGGATGATCCGCCTCGCCTGCCGCGTGCCCGGCGGCGTCCCGCTCCTGGTCCGCACCCTGGGCTCGAAGCCCTTGCGCCGGCTGCCCGTCGGCCTCGGCGCGCTCACCAAGCGCCCGGTGCCGGACGAGATCGTCGACCGCTGGCTGAGGCCCCTGCGCACCGACCCGGCGATCCGCCGCGACTTCCGCCACTACAACACGCACGTCCGGCGCACGGAACTCCTCGAGGCGGCCCAGGGGTTGCGGTACTTCGGCCGCCCCGCGCTGATCGTCTGGGCGACGGAGGACCTGATGATGCCCCGCGAACACGGCCGCCTGCTGGCGGAGTTGCTGCCGCAGGGGCGGCTGGTGGAGTTGAGGAACACCCGGACTCTTGTCGCCGAGGACCGCCCGCAGAGGTTGGCCTCGCTGCTGCGGTGGTTCGTGGCGGAGGGCTGAGCGGTCCCCCTCAGAGGCGTGGGGAACGGCGCGAACGGTCACCCGGAGAGGGGGCGCCCCTCACGCCGCGACCGCCAGCCGGTGCGGAGCGACCACGCGGCCGTCAGGACGCAGTTCCCCCGTGTCGTCGAAGACGATCGAGCCGTCGCACAGCAGGGTCCACCCCTGCTCGGGGTGCGCGGCCACCACGTGCGGCGCGGGGGAGTCGGTGGGGTTGCAGGACGTCCGGTGGGCACACATGGCGCACCTCCACATCGGTGGAACGATCCGAACACGTCGTACGAGCGCGTCGTACAGCACGACCATGCGGCGGCCGGCGCAGCCGCCGATACGGTCCGGCGGGAAGCGTGACAGTCCCCGGACACTCCCGGGACGGTTCCCCGACGGCCGAGGCGACTCCGCCACCGAAGGGTGACGATGAGTGGCCGTGCCCCCGCACGGCGGGTACTGCTGGAGGTCACCCTTACGCCCTCTCCCGGAGGTTCCCCCATGCCAGTACGCCCCGTCCTCGGCACGGCGGCCGGCGCCGCCCTGCTGCTGCTCGGCACCGCCGTCGCGGCCCCCTCGGCCTCCGCGTCCGCCGTCCCCGAGGAGTACGTGACGGTGGACCCGGAGGGCCGCGTCACCGCCGACGGCACCGTGACCCTCTCCGGCACCTACCGCTGCACCGCCGGCACCGGCCCCGTCTTCGTCAGCTCCTCCGTCAGTCAGGGCACGCCCACCATCAACTACGGCATCGGCGGCACCGGCGCGGTGTGCGACGGTGAGGAGCACCGCTGGCAGAACAGCGGCACCGCCCCCCGGAACGCCCTGGCGGCCGGTCCCGCCCGGGTGGAGGCCACCGTCCTGGAACTGCGCGGCAGCGGCCTGCTGGTCATCCCCGTCCCGCACGCCGTGAGCCACGAGGACGTCACCCTCGTCGACGGCTGACCGCCCCTCACCCGCCGGGGGCCGCGCCCGCCGCCCCGCCGCCCCGCTGCCGAGCCCCGGAAGCACCCCGGCGGACGTTCTGCCGGGCACGGGCATGGACCGGGGGACCCCACGGCCGCCACCGTGTCCCCATGGTCCGACTCGCCCACACGGTGGTCCTCGCCCCTGTGCCGCGTCCTTGGCTCGTCGACGCCCTCGGCGTCCTGATGGACCTCGCCGAGAGCAGTCGCACGGAGGCGGGGTACGTCCTGCTGCCCGACGGACGCGAGGTGCCGGACGTGCGGCTGGTCGAAGGACGCCACCTGCGCCCGGGCGCCGTCTACGAGAGCGTCGCGGAGGAGACCGGGAGCCCGGACGGCACCGCCGGCACCGCCGGCACCTCGGACACCGGGTACGCCAAGGGGGACTCCGGGGCCGCCGCCGGTGAGAGGGTGCGCGTCACCGTCGAGGAGTGGCGCCGTACCCGGGCGCTGCGGCTCGCCGTCGCGGCGTCCGCGCCCGACGGCGTCCTCTCGGCGCACGCCGTGCTGCGCGGCCCGGACCGCCCGGACCTGGTCGAACTGACGGGCCGCGCACACATCGAGAACGTGTGGTCCGCGCTGTCCCGGCCGAGCGGCGACGCCGTCCTGCGGTGCGAGGACTGGTGGACGGCGGCGGACCGGGGCCGCCCCGCGCGCAAGGCACCGCTGCGGGTCCGGCTGGCGTGCGGCATCGCCCGCGCGGAGCTGGTGGCCCTCCCGAGTCCCGCGCGCGAGGACGACGGCTGGGAGGTGAGGGTGACGGCGCGTCTGCGCGGCCGGGGCGTGCTCCGTCCGGTCACCGCGTTGGCCCTGCGCCTGTTCCGCCGCCCCCTCGCCCGCGCCTGGGGCCGGGCGCTGGACGACTTCGCCGCGCAGTGGAACACCGAGGTACCGCAGCTGACGGCCCTGGGCCCGGATGACCTACGCCGCGAGATCCTGCCGGAACCGGAGTCGTGACTGTGCCGGTGCCGGTGCCGGTGCCGGTGCCGGAGCCGTGGGCGGACCCGCACCCGAACCCGGGCCCGGTGCCGGTGTCGGAGCTGTGGACGGACCCGCACCCGAACCCGGACCCGGGCCCGAAGTCGGAGCCGGTGCTGTGGGCGGACCCGGACCCGGTGCCGTAGGCGTGGGCGGAGACCCGGACGGGGTTCGAGGTGAAGGTGGAGGCCGGGGTCCCGGCTTGGTCCCGGCCCGCGTGTCGGCTCAGGCCGCGGCGGCCGGCCAGTCCAGCAGGCGGGCCCCGATGACCGCCGTCTGCAGCATGTAGCGGTGCGCCGGGTCCCCGGGGTCCGCGCCGGTGAGCCGGTGGATCCGCTCCAGCCGGTACGTCAGCGCCCGCACGCTCAGGGACAGCCGCCGGGCCGCCTCGGCGGCGACGCAGCCGGAGTCGAAGTAGGCGGTGAGCGTGTCGAGGAGCGGCCCGGCCCCGCCGCGCGCCTCGGTCAGCGGACCCAGGGTGTTGTGCACCAGGTCGGCCATGGCCTGCCGGTCGCGGGCCAGCACGGGGTAGACGAGCAGGTCCGAGGCACGCAGCACCGGATCGTCCATGCCCAGCCGCTCGGCGATCTCCAGGGCGTTGAGCGCCTCCTCGTACGACTGGACGACCCCGCCCGGGCCGGACTGCGGGCGTCCGAGGGCGACCTGTCCGCCGTCGGTGGCGGCGTGCGCCTGCTTGGCGAAGTGGATGAGCACCTCGCCCTGATGGCCGGGCGCGATGCACAGCAGCCGCCCGTCCTTGGTGGTGAGCAGGATGCTGCGGTCACCGAACCGGGAGATCAGCGCGCGCTCCACCTGCCGGGGCACCGGGTCGCCCTCCTCGTAGGCGACGGGCCCCCGGGCGACGGCGACCGCGTGCTCGTGGGACAGCCGCAGCCCGAACCGCTCGGCGCGCTCGGCCAGCCGGCCCAGGTCGCTGCGGCCGTAGAGCAGGTCGTCGATGAACTCCCGTCGCGCGGCCTCCTCCTGACGGACCGCCTGCCGCTGCGCCCGCTCGTACCCTTCGGCGAACGCGTCCACGACCTGCTGCACGGCCGCGAGGGCGTCGTCGGCCGCGTCCGTGCCGCGCGACGGCCACGCGCCGCGGGCGCCGGCGAGATGGGCGATGACGAGGGAGCGCAGACCGAAGCCGGCCTCCGCGGCCCGTTCCCCGAGGGCGCGGCGGGAGGCGAGTTCGTCCCGGGTGAGGCGCCTGCCCGTGGCCGCGACCTCGGCCAGGATCTGGGCATAGCCCTCCAGATACTGCTCCGGAAGGTCTCGTTCCGTCACGTCGTCCCCCCAACTCTTGACGCGTTCCTGATGCGGTTCTGATGCGTTCATGGCGGCTCACCGGCATGCAGACCCTAATGAACTTTGCCGGGATCCGGCAATGCATCGTGCACCCCCGACCGGGCAGCATGACTCGCGGGGAGCACTGCGCAGGTTCCGGTGCCGGACACCGGCAGGTGTCCGCGCCGGAACCGGAGGGGAGCAGTGCTACCCGATGACGTCGACCGATGGACGGAAGGGGGCGGGGATGCGCGGCTTCGTGAAGTGTGCCGACGGCCTGACCGCCCCCCGCCGCACGGGCCCGCTGCACCGCAGCGCCCCTGACGAACCCGTGCCGTCCCGGTCCCCGCGTACCCGCGGTGCGGACCGGGACGGTGCGGCGGAACCGGCGCGCCGCGCCACGGACGCCGTCCGTCCGCATCCGGCGCAGAACCGCACCGCCGGCTGAGCCGTCTCCCTCTCCACCGGACGCCACCGTCTCGCCCGCACGAGGCACCACACCCTTGAGGCACCTCGCCCGCGAGGCGCCGTACGCACCCGACTTCTGCCCATATGTCAGCCCAGAAGGACGTGTCCCATGGATGCCGCCACCGTGGGCATCGCCGTACTCGCCGGCGCCGCCCTGTTGCTCGTGCTCATCGGTCTGCTGCTCGTCACCAAACTGTTCCGCAAGGTGGAACAGGGCAAGGCACTGATCGTCTCCAAGACCCGCAAGGTCGATGTGACCTTCACCGGCTCGGTCGTCCTGCCGGTGCTGCACAAGGCCGAGGTGATGGACATCTCGGTGAAGACCATCGAGATCACCCGGGCCGGCAAGGAAGGCCTGATCTGCCGGGACAACATCCGGGCGGACATCCGCATCACGTTCTTCGTCAAGGTCAGCAAGACCGTCGAGGACGTCATCAAGGTCGCCCAGGCCGTCGGCACCGCCCGCGCCAGTGACCGCAACACCCTGCAGGAACTGTTCCACGCCAAGTTCTCCGAGGCGCTGAAGACCGTCGGCAAGCAGATGGACTTCACCGACCTCTACACCAAGCGCGAGGAACTGCGGTACCGCATCATCGAGGTCATCGGCGTCGACCTGAACGGCTACCACCTCGAGGACGCGGCGATCGACTACCTGGAGCAGACGCCGCTCACCCAGCTCGACCCGGGCAACGTCCTCGACGCGCAGGGCATCCGCAAGATCACCGAGCTGACGGCGGTGGAACACGTCCGCACCAACGAGGCCCAGCGCAACGAGGAGAAGGAGATCACCCGGCAGGACGTCGACGCCCGCGAGGCGATCCTGGAGCTGCAGCGCCGGCAGACGGACGCCGAGATCAAGCAGAAGCGGGAGATCGAGACCGTGCGCGCCCGCGAGGAGGCGGAGACCGCCCGGGTGGTCGAGGAGGAGCGGCTGCGGGCGCAGAGCGCCTTCCTGAAGACCGAGGAACAGCTCGGCGTGCAGCGGGAGAACCAGGCCCGCGAGGTCGCCGTCGCCGCGAAGAACCGTGAGCGGGTCATCGCCGTGGAGAGCGAGCGGATCGAGAAGGACCGTCTGCTGGAGGTCATCGCCCGCGAGCGGGAGACCTCGCTGACCAGGATCGCCGCCGACAAGGAGGTCGAGGCGGAGAAGCGGGAGATCGCCGAGGTCGTCCGCGAGCGGGTGGCGGTGGACCGTACGGTCGCCGAGCAGGAGGAGTCCATCAAGAAGCTGCGGGCCGTCGAGGAGGCGGAGCGCCGGCGGCAGGCCGTGATCATCGCGGCGGAGGCCGAGGCGCAGGAGAAGCTGGTCAAGGACATCAAGGCCGCCGAGGCCGCCGAGCAGGCCGCCACGCACCGCGCCGCCGAGGAACTCACCCTCGCCGAGGCCCGGTTGAAGACCGCCGACCTCGACGCGCAGGCCAAGCTGCGGCTCGCGGAGGCCGTCCAGGCCGAGTCCGCCGCCGAAGGGCTCGCCGCGGTCCAGGTGCGCGACAAGGAGGCCGAGGTCATCGAGAAGGCGGGCCGCGCCGAGGCCGAGGCCACCGAGGCCCGGATGCGCGCGGAGGCCGAGGGCGCGCGGGCCAAGGCGCTCGCCGAGGCGGAGGCCGTCGGCAGCAAGCTGCGGGCGGAGGCGGCCGGACTCACCGAGAAGGCGGCGGCGATGGCCGCGCTCGACGAGGCGTCCCGCGGTCACGAGGAGTACCGGCTGCGCCTCGAGGCCGAGAAGGACGTCCGGCTCGCGGGTCTCGACGTGCAGCGGCAGGTCGCGGAGGCCCAGGCCACCGTCCTCGCCACCGGCCTGGAGAACGCGGACATCAACATCGTCGGCGGGGACTCGGTGTTCTTCGACCGCCTGATGTCGTCCATCGCGCTCGGCAAGAGCGTGGACGGGTTCGTCAAGAACTCCGAGACCGCGCAGGCCCTCGCCGGGCCCTGGCTGGACGGCTCCGCCAGCTTCCCCGACGACCTGAGCCGCATCCTCGGCTCCGTCTCCGCGGCCGACGTGCAGAACCTCACGGTGTCCGCCCTGCTGATGAAGCTGATGAGGCAGGGCGGCGACAACACCGGGCAGTTCAAGCAACTGCTCGACAAGGCGGGTGAGTTGGGTCTGGCGGACACTCCGCTGGCCGTGCTGAACGGCCGCACCAGGGCCTGACCACCACCCGTCCGGGAGCCGCCGCACAGGGGACGGCGGCTCCCGGCCGGAACCCTCCCGAGAGGCAGCCATGACCACCGGCACCCACGAGCCCACCCACGACAGCGCCCGCTCCGGCCCGGCCGGCGCCGCCAAGGAGGCGTCCACGGCGGTCGACGGCGGCGCCTACCAGGTGCTGCGCGACCGCCTCACCGACCGCGCCTTCGAACTCGCTCGCCGCGCCGAGGTGTTGAACCGCCGCCGGGCCGAGGAGTTCGGCGCTCCGGAACTGCGCCTCACCGGCACCGAGCGGCTGCACACCGAACGCACCGCGGTGCCACGCGACATCGTCGCCGTCGGTGACGTGCTGCTCTTCGGCTACGAGACCCGGCCCCGCCCGGAGCGGGACACGACGGTCGGTGACGTCCTCGTACCGCACGACCGCGACCTGAACCGGCTGCCCGACGACGCCGTCCCCGGTCTCCTCGACGACCCTGCGTTCGTGCGGGAGTTCGCCGCCCTGCACCGCTACTACCGGCAGGCCCGCCTGCTGCGGCTGCGCCGTGTGGAGGGCAAGCTGCTCGCCGTCTTCCAGACCGGGGAGAAGCCCGGCGACATCCGCGTCCTGCGCTGGTCGGTGTCCGAGGACGGCCGCGCGGAGTTCCTCGACGCCCGCGGCGACCGCGACCACGCGAGCGTCCCGCCCGCCGACATCACGTGGACGCCCGCCACCCGCGAGGACCACGTCCTCGGCCGCCACCCGCACGTCTCCGTGCGGGGCGAAGTGTTCGTCGACACCCTCGGCGGCACCCTCACGGTCAAGGCGGAGAACGACACCGGCACGCCCGACGGCATCCACAGCGAACCCGTCGACGAGCCCCTGCAGTCCCTCGCCGACGCCGACGTCGCGCACGCCCGCGTCGGCCCGCTGATCCTGCTGCGGATCCTCCCGTACAAGGAGACCGTCCACCGTCACCTGGTCTTCAACACCCTCACCCGCGCCGTCGTCCGCCTCGACGGCATCGGGCAGGGCTGCCGCCGGCTGCCCGAGGACCAGGGCATCGTCTTCCCCGGCGGCTACTGCCTCGCCGCCGGCAGCCACAAGACCTACGAACTCGACACCGGGGGCATGGAGTTCGAGCGGGAGGTGCGCTCCCCGTACGGCGAGGACGTGCTGTACGCCTTCCACGCGCCCGGACGCGGACGCGCCCTGCTGCTCTCCTACAACCAGATCCGCGAGGCCGTCGCCACCCCGATGGCCTGCCACGGCTGGGCCCTCTTCGACGACGGGCACCTCGCCCTGCTGCGCCCCGAGGGCGACGAACCCGCCCGCGTGCACCCGGTGCAGTTGTGGGACTCGCCCTACCTCTCCGACACCCACGCGGCCGCGCAGCCGGCCGGCGAGGGACCACTGGCCCGGGTGGGCAACGCCGACCTCGTCCGCGGCATCTCCGACTGCCTGTCCCTGGCCCGCTCCGCCGCCGAGACCACCCCCACCGCCGGGATCTACGCGACCCTCGCCGCCGCCTGTGTGCGCGCCCTGGACACCCACCACTGGCTCGGCGACCCCGAGGTCGGCGACCTGCGCGGCCCCATGGAGGAGGTGCGCGCCACCGCCGAGCAGGTGCTCGCCGAGTTCGAGACCGTCACCGACCTCACCCGCCGGGCCGCCGAGGCACTCGACGAGGCGGCCGGGCGGATCGCGTCCGTGGTGCGCCGGCTGCGCGGCGAACAGCCCCGCGAGGCCGCCGCCTGGGTGCGCGGCCTCACCGAACTCCGCCACGCCCAGGGCCACCTGCTCACCCTGAAGGAGATGCGGTACGCGGACCACGAGCGCATCGACGCGCTGGCCGCCGAGGCCGACGACGACCTCGCCTCCTTCGGGCAGCGCGCCGTCGCCTTCCTGGCCCGCACGGACGCCTTCGCCGCTCACCACGAGGATCTGGAGCGGCTGCACGCAGACATCGACGCGGTCACCACCACCGCCCAGGCCGCCCCGCTCACCGCCCGGCTCGACGAACTCGCCGACGGACTGCGCACGGTCACCGAGGTGGTCGCCGGGCTCGACATCGCCGACGCCACCGTCCGCACCGGCGTCCTGGAGCGCGTCGCCGACGCCATGGGCGGCGTCAACCGTGCCCGCGCCACCCTCGACACCCGCCGCCGGGGCCTGCTCGACCGGGAGGCGCGCGCCGGGTTCGCCGCCGAGCTGACCCTGCTCGGCCAGACCGTGACCGGGGCCCTCGCCGCCGCCGGTGACCCGGACGCCTGCGACGACCAGTTGGCCCGGGTCCTCGCCCAGCTCGAGGAACTGGAGTCGCGGTTCGTCGAGTTCGACGACGTCCTCGGCGAACTCGCCGACAGACGGACCGAGGTCCACGACGCGTTCTCCGCCCGCAAGCAGAGCCTCACCGACGCCCGCGCCCGCCGTGCCGGACAGCTCGCCTCCGCCGCCGAGCGGGTGCTGGAGACGATCGCCCGCCGCAGCGCCGCGCTCGCCGACACGGACGCGGTGAGCACCTACTTCGCCTCCGACCCGCTGGTCGCCAAGGTCCGCCGCAGCGCCGACGACCTGCGCGCCCTCGGCGACCGGGTGCGCGCCGAGGAACTCGACGGCAAGCTGCGGTCCGCCCGCGAGGAGGCCGCCCGCGCCCTGCGCGACCGCACCGACCTCTACGCCGACGGCGGCCGCACCCTCCGCCTCGGCACCCACCGCTTCGCCGTCTCCACGCAGCCCTTCGACCTCACCGTCGTCCCGCACGACGACGGCCTCGCCCTCGCCCTCACCGGCACCGACTACCGCGCCCCCGTCACCGACCCGGCCCTGCTCGCCGACCGCCCGCTGTGGGACCGGCACCTGCCGTCCGAGTCGCCGCGGGTCGCCCGCGCCGAGCACCTCGCCGCCCGGCTGCTGCACGTACACGGCCCGGACGTCCTCGCCGGCGCCGACGACCTCCCCGCGCTGGTCCGCACGGCCGCCGAGGAGGCGTACGACGAGGGCTACGAGCGGGGTGTCCACGACCACGACGCCACCGCGATCCTCACCGCCCTGCTCCCGCTGTACGACGGCGCCGGCACCCTGCGTCACGCCTCCGCCGCCCGCGCGCACGCCCTGCTGTTCTGGGCGCACGGCACGACGGAGCAGGAGCGCGCCGACTGGACGACCCGCTCCCGCTCACTGGCCCGGGTCCGGGACGCCTTCGGCGCGCCGCCCGCGCTGGACGCCCTGCGGGACGAACTCGCCCGCGCGGTGGGGGAGCGGGCCCCGGACGCGCCCGTCCGCCCGGAGGCGTGCGCCGCGTACCTCTTCGACGAACTCACCACCGGACCCGAGGGGTTCGTGATCAGCGCCCGTGCGCGCACCCTCCTCGACAAGTTCCGCCGCACGGTCGCCGGCGCGGCGTACGACGAGGACCTCACCGCCCTCGGCGACCTCACCGCGCGCCGCCAGCTGGTCGAGGCGTGGCTGACCGCGTACACCGAGGCCACCGGCGACCGGGTGGACGCGGACGACCTCGCGGAGGCCGTCGCCGCGGAGCTGTGCCCGGACCAGCCCCGGCACGAGTCGGACGCGGTCCTCACCGTCACCGTCGAGGGCCTGGTCTCCACCCACCCGCGCATCACCGACCGCCGCCTCACCCTGCGTCTGGACGAGTTCCTCGCCCGTACCGACGCCTTCCGGGCGCGCGAGGTGCCCGCCTTCCGCGCCTTCCAGCGCCGCCGCGCCGACCTCGTCACCACCGAACGCGCGCGGCTGCGCCTGGACGACCACCGGCCGCGCGTGATGGCGTCCTTCGTCCGCAACCGCCTGGTCGACGAGGTCTACCTGCCGCTGATCGGTGACAGCCTCGCCAAGCAGCTCGGCACCACGGGCGAGTCCGCCCGCACCGGCACCGGCGGACTGCTGCTCCTGCTGTCCCCGCCCGGCTACGGCAAGACGACGCTCATGGAGTACGTCGCCCACCGGCTCGGCCTGGTGCTGGTGCGGATCAGCGGCCCCGCGCTCGGTCACGGCGTCACCTCGCTCGACCCGGCCGAGGCGCCGAACGCCACCGCACGCCAGGAGGTCGAGAAGATCAACTTCGCTCTGGCGGCGGGCAGCAACACCCTGCTGTACCTGGACGACATCCAGCACACCTCGCCCGAACTGCTCCAGAAGTTCATCCCGTTGTGCGACGCCACCCGCCGAGTGGAGGGCGTGTGGCAGGGCGAGCCGCGCACCTACGACCTGCGCGGCAAGCGGTTCGCGGTGTGCATGGCCGGCAACCCCTACACCGAGTCCGGCGAGGTCTTCCGGGTCCCCGACATGCTGGCCAACCGGGCCGACGTGTGGAACCTCGGTGACGTCCTCACCGGCAAGGAGGACGTCTTCGCGCTCAGCTTCGTGGAGAACGCCCTCACCGCGAACCCGGTCCTCGCCCCGCTCGCCGGACGTGACCGCGCCGACCTGGACCTGCTCATCCGGCTCGCCTCCGACGACCCGACGGCCCGTCCGGACCGGCTGCTCCACCCGTACGCGCCCACCGAACTCGACCGTGTCCTGGCGGTGTTGCGCCATCTGCTCACGGCCCGCCGCACGGTCCTCGCGGTGAACGCGACGTACATCGCCTCCGCCGCCCGGTCCGACGACGCCCGCACCGAGCCGCCGTTCCTGCTCCAGGGCTCCTACCGCAACATGAACAAGATCGCGCAGCGGATCCAGCCCGTGATGAACGACGCCGAGCTGTCCGCCGTCATCGAGGACCACTACACGGCCGAGGCCCAGACCCTCACCACGGGCGCCGAGGCGAACCTGCTGAAGCTCGCCGAACTGCGCGGCACGCTCACACCCCCACAGGCGGCGCGCTGGGCGGAGGTGAAGGCGGCCCATGTCCGCACCCTCACCCTGGGCGGCCCGGACGACGACGCCCTCGGCCGCGCGGTGGCCGCCCTCGCCCTCCTCGGCGACCGCATCGCGGCGGTCGAGTCGGCGATCACCCGCGCCGCGGACCCCCGCCACCTCCTGGCAGGGCGGCCCCGGCAGGGGGACGACGGCTGAACGCGGTCGGCCGAGGACACCGATGCCGGGCCGCGCCGAGGCGTGACCTGGCATCGGTTTCACGCCATCAAGTTGACGTGAACATGGCCTGATGCACGTTTATCTACGCGCGGAGCCGGCTCGGCGAAATCAGTATTCGGGTCATTATGGAAGACTTTTCGACCGGTAGTTACCGGGCGGTATTCCGGCCTGCTACAACACCTGTTGCTCCCTCAACTACCGTCGCGAGATTCGTCGTGAAGGGCGGATACACGTGTCAACGCGTTCACTGGGAACAACTCTCGCCACCCTCGTCCTGGGTGTGGCGACCGTACTCGGCCTCGCCCAGCCCGCCGCTGCCGCCGGCCACAACTACGTGGCGCTCGGCGACTCCTACTCCTCCGGCGTGGGCGCCGGCAGCTACACCTCCGAGAGCGGCGACTGCAAGCGCAGCACCGTCGCCTACCCCCAGCTCTGGAAGAACGCCAACGCCCCGGCCTCGTTCAAGTTCGTCGCCTGCTCCGGCGCGACGACGACAAGTGTGGCCTCCACCCAGCTCAGCGCCCTGTCCTCCGCCACGACCCTCGTGAGTGTCACCGCGGGCGGCAACGACGTCGGCTTCGCGGACGTCATGCAGACCTGCGTGCTGCAGAGCGAGGCGACCTGCGTCTCCCGGGTCAACACCGCGGTCTCGCAGATGCAGAACACCCTCCCGGGCAAGCTGGACTCGCTGTACTCCGGCATCCGCTCCCGCTCCCCGCAGGCACGCGTGGTCGTCCTCGGATACCCGCGCTTCTACAAGCTGTCGGGCAGCTGCATCGTGGGCCTGACCGAGACCGAGCGCTCCGCGATCAACAGCGCCGGTGACGTGCTGAACGGGGTGATCGCCAAACGGGCGGCCAACGCCGGGTTCGCCTACTCCAGCGTGGTCGACGAGTTCAGCGGACACGAGATCTGCTCGGGCGACGCCTGGCTGCACAGCGTGACCATCCCGATCGGCAACTCCTACCACCCGAAGGCCGTCGGCCAGTCCGGCGGCTACCTGCCCGCCTTCCGCTCGGCCGTCTGAACCGCCGCCGCACACCACCTCGTTGACCCATGAGGGTCAGCGGGGTGGACGGCCGCCAGGCAGACGGTGCCGGCGCGCCCCCTCGGCGCCGGCATTCCGTTTTGTCCTCTGGCGGACGCGCGTAGACCACGGGCATCATCGGTCTGTTCCGCCTGCACAGCCGTCCCCTCACGCACCATGGCCCCCAGCAGGAAGGTCCCCCCATATGAAGACCCTCAAGGCCCCGAAGCTCCGCTCGGTCCTGACCGCCCTCGCCCTCGTCGTCGCCCCGGGCGCCGCCGTCATGGGTACCGCGGGCGAGGCCGCCGCCGTCACCAAGATCAGCCACGCGACCGCGACCTCCATGTTCAGCCAGGCCGGCATCACGTGGTCGTCGTCCGGAGGCTGCTCGAACCGCAACGTCTCCACCTGTACGTCGTTCGACCAGCTCAACCTGGCCACGGCCCAGGGCGCCCAGACCCTCAAGCGGGCCACCGGCTGCGCCCTGAACATCACCGGCGGCACCGAGACCGGGCACGCCTCCGGCACGTACTCGCACTGGAACGGCTACAAGCTCGACTTCGGCAAGACCACCTGCGTCTCGAACTACGTGAAGAACACGTTCACCTACATCGGCGTGCGCGGCGACGGGGCCCCGCAGTGGCGCTCCGGCTCGGGCAACGTCTACGCCGACGAGGGCAACCACTGGGACGTCACGTACTACAACTGCGGCGGCTGCTGACCGGTTCCGTCTCTCGGACTCACATGTGCGCTGTTCCCCGCGCCCCTCAAGGGGCGCGGGGAACAGCGCGAACGGCGGGACAGGGCGCCGGGCTTTATCACACGGCAAGTTCGCCGGAGGCATCGGCGCCGGCATCGGCTTCGCGGTGTCGGGACGTGCGGGTGCCGGCGGCCGGGGCCACGAGGACGGCCGCGGCGACGAACGCCAGGACCACCACCATCGCCGGGCGCAGTCCGTAGTGATCGCCCAGGAAGCCGAGAGTGGGCGGCCCCACCAGGAACGCGATGTAGCCGATCGTCGCCACGAGGCCGACGCGGGCGGTCTCGTCGGGCCCCGAGTCGCCGGCCGCCGACAGGGCCACCGGAAAGCCCAGGGACGCGCCCAGCCCCCAGAACAGGACGGCGGCCGCGGCCACGACGGCGTTGTCGGAGAAGATGACCAGGCACAGACCGACGGCTCCGGAGACCGCGCTGGCCCGTACCACGGTCGCCCGGCTGTACCGGCTGAGGAAGAACGCGCCGCCGAAGCGTCCCAGGGTCATGGCCGCGGCGAACCCCACGAAGACCAGCGAGCCGACGGCGGCGTCGAGACCGTGACCGTCGACCATCAGCAGCGGCAGCCAGTCGTTGGCGGCGCCCTCGGCGAGAGCCATGGCCAGGACGATGGCCCCGATCATCAGCAGCCGCCGGTCCTTCCACACCTGCGGGCCCGAGGGCCGCACGGAGTCCGAAGCGGGCACCGCGGCACGAACCCCGGTTCCGGCGGGGACGCCGCCGATGGCGTACCCGAACATCGCGGCCGTCACCGCGGCCACCGCCAGGAGGTGCCAGTGGGCGGGCAACGCCGCCGCGGTGGCCGCCATGCCGGCCAGGCCGCCGACGACGGTGCCCAGGCTGAAGCATCCGTGCAGCGTGGGCAGAACGGGCCTGCCGGTGATCCGTTCGACGTCGGCGCCGTCCACATTGATCGCCACCTCGCCCGCACCGACCCCCAGGCCGAACAGGCACAGCCCCGCGGCGACCAGGAGCGCGGAGGCGAGGGCGGTGCCCCCGCCCACGACGACCACGCTCGCGACGACGAACAGTGTGCCGAGCGCTGTCACGGGCCTGGTCCCGAATCGGGACACGAAACGCCCGGAACACAGGATGCCGGCCATGGAGCCGACGGACAGCCCGAACAGCACCAGCCCCATCTGACCCGTGGACACACCCAGACGGTCACGGACGTCCGGGGTGCGCGTGATCCACGAGGACATGGCGATGCCGTTGAGGAAGAAGAAGAGGTACAGCGCCCGGCGGCGCCGGCGCACGGCATGGTCGGTCAAGGAGGGGCTCCGCCGGTGTTGGAGAAGATGAGGGGGAGGCAGGTGACGATCCCGCTTCACCCACCGAGTATGAACAAATGTACACATCGGTGCGGTGACCGAGAAGACAAGGCGGACAACGGCGATGACAGGCAGCACACGTGGCCCCAACGACCCTCGGCGCCGCGAACGCATCCTCGACGCCACGCTCGACGTCATCGCGGAGCACGGCGCCATCAAGGTGACCTTCCGTAAGATCGCGGAGGCGGCCGGCGTGCCCCTCGGGTCACTCACCTACTACTTCGACGACATGCAGCACCTGCTGACCGCCGCTTTCACCCGGCTCGCGGAGACCGTCTCCACGCGCTACGGCGCACTTCTCGAGGCCGCGCGGACCGGCCGGGAGGCCGAGGAGGCGGTCGTCGAGATCATCTGCGGCAAGGTCTGGGGGACCGACCGCAACCTCCTGCTCAGCTACGAGCTCTACGCCTTCGCCACCCGCCATCCCGAGGTGCGCGCCGTCATGCGCTCCTGGATGGAGACCAGCCGGGCTTCCCTGGCCAGGCACTTCGACCCGCTCACCGCTCGGGCCCTGGACGCGCTGGTCGAGGGATTCTCCATCCACAACTCGGTCGACCCGCGGCCCACCGACCGCGAGGAGGTCGCCGCCGTCGTCCGTGCCGTCGTCGACAGGCACCGCTGAACAGGACCGGCCGGGGTCCTGTCAGGTGCCGGCGTCGGACGCGTGCCGAGTCGACTCGGCGGCCATCGCCGCCAGTTCCTCCGGGGTGCGGGGACCGGGACCCTTGCCCGCCCCCGGCCCGTGCGCCCGCAGGAAGAGCCCGGCTGCCACACCCCACGGCAGACGGAGCCCCGCCGCCGTGAGCAGGTCCCGGCGCGCCAGCGTCTCGGCGACGGGGCCGGTGTGGACGCCGGACGGGGTGAGCAGCGCCGCGTCGTCGGCCCAGCGCAGGGCGAGGTCCACGTCGTGGGTGGCCATCACGACGGTCGTGCCGTCGGCCCGCAGCCCGTCCAGGGTGGCGAGCAGGCGTTCCTGGCCGTCGGGGTCGAGCCCCGCCGTCGGCTCGTCCAGGATCAGCACCCGGGGCCGCATGGCGACCGCGCCCGCGATCGCCGTCCGCTTGCGCTGCCCGTAGGAGAGCAGGTGCGTGGGCCGGTCGGCGAGCGCGGTGATGTCCAGCGCGGCCAGCGCCTCCGCCACCCGCGCGCGCACCTCCGTCTCGGGCAGCCCCAGGTTCAGCGGGCCGAACGACACGTCCTGCGCCACGGACGCGGCGAACAACTGGTCGTCGGGGTCCTGCACCACCAACTGCACGGTGGTGCGCAGCGTCGTCAGCCCCTTCCGGTCGTGCCGCACCACCCGCCCCGACACGCTCAACTCCCCGCTCTCCGGCCGGAGTCCGCCGCTCAGCAGGCGCATCAGCGTCGTCTTGCCGCTGCCGTTGCGCCCCAGCAGGGCCAGCGCCCGGCCCTCGCGCACCTCGAAGTCCAGCCCGGTGAACACCGGCGGGCCCTCCTCGTACGCGAACGACACGCCCCGCAGGGCCACCAGCACCGACTCGCTCACGACAGGGGCCTTTCCAGTACGAAAGTGAGGACGGCCAGCGCCGCCAGGAGCGCCCCGCTCGCCGCCGTGAACCGCGCGGAGACACGGGCCTCGGGCACCAGGACGCGCAGGGTGCCGTCGTAGCCGCGCCCCGCGAGCCCGGTCTGCAGCCGCGCCGCCCGGTCGAAGGACCGTACGAACGCGGTCGCGCCGAGCCCGCCGAGCGAACGCCAGGTCGCCGCCCGGGTGGTGTGCCCGAGCCGGGCCGCCTGCGCCGCGTGCACCCGGCGCACCGAGTCCAGCAGCAGGAAGCTCATCCGGTACGTCACCAGCGCCACGTCCACGAGCGGCGCGGGCACCCCGGCGCGCACCAGCCGGGGCAGCAGGTCCGACATCGGCGTGGTGAACGCGAACAGCAGCACGCCCAGCGAGGCGGCCGAGGTACGCAGCAGCAACTCCCCGGCGCGCACGGGCCCGTTGCCGGCCAGGGAGACGAAACCGTCCGGGCCGCCCACCTGCACCAGCAGGGTGAGCGCCCCGGTGACGCAGAAGCCCAGCGGCACCCGGTACGCGCGCCACAGCCGCCGCGCCGGCACGCCCGCCGGGCCGAGCAGCAGCCCGAGCGCGGTGACCAGCACCAGGGCCGCGCCCGGCCAGGGCGGGAGCGAGATCGCGAGCACGGTGAGACCGAGGCCGAGAACGGCCTTGTCCACCGGATGACGGCGGCGCCAGCGGCTGCTGTGCGCCGCCGCGTCGATCGGCAGCACGGAACGTCAGTCCCGTCCGTCACCGGCGCCGGTAGGCACACCCGCGCCGGGACCCGCGGCGTCCGTGCCCGTACCTGTGCCGGCACCCGTACCTGAGGCACCCGCACCCGTACCTGCGGCACCCGCACCCGTACCCGTGCCTGAGACACCCGCACCCGCGTCCGCCGTGGTCAGCTCACGTGCCCGCGCCTCGCCCTGCCGGCGCCCGCGGCGCAACCCGAAGTAGTAGGCCAGGACGCCCGCGCCGAGTGCCGCCTGGAGGGCGAACAGCGCCGACTCGATCTCGCCGGAAGGCGGTTCGTACAGCGGTGAGAACCACGGCTCGTAGTCCGGGTGGAGCTCGGTGATCGCGGTCTCCGCCTCCCCGTCCGCCCCGGCGAACGGCTCCTCCTTGTGGTCGCCGAGCCCGAGCGCCAGCGGGATCACGGCGAGCGTGGCGACGAGCAGCAGGAGCAGGGTGTTGATCCTCGTGTTGCGGCTCATCGGCCCACCACCTCCGCCGACGTCGCCGACTCCGCCGACGCGGCGGACTCCGCCCGCTCGCGACGCCCGGCGACCGAGGTGACCAGCACCCCGAGCCGGGTCAGCTCGCCCTTGCTCGACTGCACCAGCAGACGCATCACCAGCACGGTCAGCAGCCCCTCGCTCACCGCGAGCGGGATCTGCGTGACCGCGAAGATGGACCCGAACTTGCCCAGCGCGCCCAGGAATCCGCTGCCGGGGTCCGGAAAGGCGAGCGCCAGCTGCACGCTCGTCACGCAGTACGTCGACAGGTCGGCGACGAACGCCCCGCAGAACACCGCGCCCATCAGCGGCACGTCGTACCGGCGCAGCAGCCGGTAGACGGCGTACCCCGCCCACGGTCCGACGATCGCCATGGAGAAGACGTTGGCGCCCAGGGTGGTCAGCCCGCCGTGCGCGAGCAGCAGCGCCTGGAACAGCAGGGTGATGGTCCCGAGCACCGCCATGACGGGTGGCCGGAACAGGATCGCACCCAGCCCCGTACCGGTGGGGTGGGAGCAACTCCCGGTCACCGACGGGAGTTTCAGCGCGGACAGGACGAACGTGAAGGCGCCCGACGCGCCCAGCAGCAGTGTGCTCTCGGGATGAGCTCTCACTTCACGGATGAGCGACCGGGCTCCGTGGACGACGAACGGCGCCGACGCGACGCCCCAGGCGACCGCGTGCGCCGGAGGCAGAAAACCCTCGGCAATGTGCATGGCTCAGCAGACCCTCTCCAGCACCTCGTGGATGGTTGACGCGCCTTGGCCGGTCTCCTGGCTGACGGGTACCACCGCCCGTGCTCCGCCTTCCCGGGTCCCGAAGGACCCAGTGGCTGCCCGCGAGGGCCGGAGCCGGACTTCCCGATCACAGTGGCGAGGGCCGCACCGGTATCGCACCGATTTCCCGTCACCAAGGCGTGGCGACAGTAGTCCCCGGCGTGGCCCGGTGACAAGCGGCGACGGGGGCGCGCGGACGGCGCCCGGCAGCTCGCGACCCGGCGCACACCTGCGCGTTCGGGTCGCGGGGGGCCCGCGTCAGGATCCGGGGGATAGGGGGCCGCCGTCCTGGGCAGGGTCTTGCTGCAACTAATATGCAACAACGACTTGCGGGCAGTAGATCCGGGGTCATGGTCATGGTCATGGGCACGAGGGCCGGGCTGGACGTCCGGCCAACAGGGATGTGAGGTTCGATGACGACCCGACGCATACGGGGAGCCGCCGCGGTACTGGCGACGGCCGCGGTGGCCACGGCCTGCTCGGCGCCCGGCAGTGGCGGCGCGGACGGTGGGGCGGCCGACGGGTCCGTCGTGATCGGGGTGTCCACCGAGCCCGACACCCTGAGCCCGCTGCTCGGTTACGGCAAGGACGGCAACTCGAAGATCTTCGACGGACTCCTCGCCCGCGACGCCGGCATGAACCTCGAGCCGGCGCTGGCCAAGGCGCTCCCCAAGATCACTGACGGGGGCCGCACGTACACCTACACCCTGCGCCAGGGCGTGGAGTTCAGCGACGGCGAGCCGCTGACCGCGCGGGACGTCGTCTTCACGTACCGCACGGTGCTCGACGACGCCACCAACAACACCGCCAAGAGCGAACTGGCCGCGGTCAAGGACGTCCGTGCGGTGGGCGACGACACGGTCGTCTTCACCCTGCACCACCCCTACGCGCCCTTCGCCGCCCGCACGGTGCTGCCGGTCGTCCCCGAGCACGTCGCCGGGAAGCAGGACCCCAACACCGGCGCCTTCAACACCGAGCCGGTCGGCACCGGACCGTACGTCCTCGTCGACTGGCGCAAGGGCGAGAAGCTCACCTTCAAGGCCAACCCGCACTACTGGGGCGGCGCACCGAAGGTGAAGAAGCTCACCATGGCGATCGTCGCCGACGACGACGTCCGCGCCACCCGTCTGCGCTCCGGCGACCTCGACGGCGCGGTCCTCCCGCCCAACCTCGCCGCCACCTTCAAGAGCGACGACGACAGGAAGACGTACCGGGCGACCTCGTACGACTTCCGCGCGGTCAGCCTTCCCACCGGCAACCCCGTCACCGGCGACACCGCGATCCGCCGCGCCCTCGACCTGGCCGTCGACCGGCAGGCCATGGTCGACAAGATCCTCGACGGCGCCGGACGCCCCGCCTACGGCCCGCTGCCCGTCGACGACCCCTGGTTCGCCCAGGACGTCGAGCGGTTCCGGGACCTCGCCGAGGCCGGGCGCATCCTCGACGCGGCAGGCTGGAAGGAAGGCAACGACGGCGTCCGTGCCAAGGACGGCCGCCCCGCCCGCTTCACCCTGTACTACCCCTCCGGCGACAAGGTCCGACAGGACCACGCCCTCGCCTACGCCTCCGACGCCAAGAAGGCCGGCATCGACGTGCGGGTGCAGAGCGCCACCTGGGAGGTCATCGAACCCCGCATGAACCACGACGCCGTCCTCGCCGGCTTCGGCAGCGTCGGCGACCCGGACTTCGGCCTCTACACCCTGCTGCACTCCTCCCTCGCCGGCGACGGCTTCAACAACATGGCCCGCTACGACAACCCGGCCGTGGACCGGGCCCTGGAGACCGGCCGCCGCACCCAGGACCCCGAGGCCCGCAAGGCCGCCTACGACGACCTGCAGCGCGCCCTGATGAAGGACCCCGGCTACACCTTCCTCACCCACATCGACCACATGTACGTACTCGCCGACCGCTGGAAGGGCCTCACCACCCAGACCGAACCCCACGAGCACGGCTTCGCCGCCGGCCCCTGGTGGAACGTCGAGGACTGGCAGCCCGCGCCATGACCCACGCCCCCTGGCAAGCGATGGCACGGCTCACCGCCCGCCGCGCCCTGTACGCCGTACCGGTGCTCGGCGTCGTCACCTTCGGCGTGTTCGCCGTCGCCGCCGCCTCCCCCTTCGACCCCGTCAAGGCGTACGCGGGCACCGCCGCGCTCGGCGCCGACCAGGAGACCCTGGACCGGCTGCGGGACAACCTGGGCGTGGACCGGCCGTTCACCGCGCACTGGTGGGACTGGCTCACCTCCGCCGTCGGCGGCGACCTCGGCCGGTCCACCGTCATGCGTCAGCCGGTGGCCGAGGTGATCGGCGAACGCCTGCTGTGGTCCACCCTGTTGTGCGCCGTCGCGTTCGCGGCCGCCGTGCTGCTCGGCACGGTGCTCGGGGTGCTCGCCGCCCGCCGCCCCGGCTCCCTCGTCGACCGCGCGGTCACCTCGCTCGCGTACACCCTGGAGGCCGCTCCGGTCTTCTGGATCGCGCTGCTCGCCGTCTGGCTGTTCGCCCTGCGGCTCGACGTCCTCCCGGCCGGGGGCCTCACCGACACCGGCAGCGATGTGGTCACGTTCGGCGGGCTGGTCCAGCACCTGATCCTCCCCGCCGGCGTGCTCGCCCTCTCCCAACTGCCCTGGTTCACGCTGTACGTCCGCCAAGGCGTCGGCGACGCCCTCGCGGAGGACCCCGTGCGCGGGGCCAGGGCCCGCGGCCTGAGTGAACGCACGGTGCTGCTCGGCCACGCCCTGCGCTCCGGACTGCTGCCGGTGCTGACGCTCATCGGCTCCCGCGTGCCGGAACTCATCACCGGCGCCCTGCTGGTGGAGACCGTCTTCAGCTGGCCCGGGATCGCCTCGGCGACCGTCGAGGCGGCCACAGCCGTCGACTTCCCGCTGCTGGCCGCCCTCACCACCCTCGCCACCGCCGCCGTCCTCGCCGGCAACCTGCTGGCCGACCTGCTCTACGGGCTGATCGACCCGAGGGTGAAGCTGGAGGAGATGTGACGACCGACGTCGACACGGCGGACGTGAAACGGGCTGCCGCCCCCGCGTGGCGCGCGCACGGGACCGCACGCCGCTCCACGCACCTCCTGCGGCTGCGGGTCTCCGGCGTGCTGGTCGCCGTGACGGTGCTCGCCGTGCTGCTCGTGCCGCCGCTGACCCAGCTCGACCAGCAGGCGGTCGACCTGGCCGCCAAGCTCCAGCCACCCAGCTGGTCGCACCCGTTCGGCACCGACGACGTGGGGCGCGACCTGCTGCTGCGCTGCGTCTACGGCCTGCGCGTCTCGCTGCTGGTGGGCGTGGTGGCCGCCCTGACCGCCACCGTCATCGGTACGGCCGTCGGCGCCACCGCCGGCGCCCTGGGCGGCTGGGCCGACCGCGCGGTCATGCGCCTGGTCGACACCCTGTCCTCCGTGCCGCATCTGCTGCTCGGCATCTTCATCGTGGCCATGTTCCGGCCGGGCGTCTGGCCGGTGGTGGTCTCCGTCGCACTGACCCACTGGCTGTCCACCGCGCGCATCGTCCGGGCGGAGGTGCTGTCGCTGCGGTCCCGGCCGTTCGTCGACGCGGCCGTCTCCGGTGGCGCGTCCCGGTGGCGCGTGACGGTACGCCACCTGCTGCCGGGGGTGCTGCCGCAGGCCGGCCTCGCCGCCGTCCTGATGGTCCCCCACGCCATGTGGCACGAGTCGGCCCTGTCCTTCCTGGGTCTCGGCCTGCCCACCCACACCGCCAGCCTCGGCACCCTGATCCAGGGCGCCCGCGGCTCGCTGCTCGCCGGGCAGTGGTGGCCCACCCTCTTCCCGGGCCTGTTCCTGATCATCCCCACCCTCGCGGTCGCCGGTCTGGCCGGCGTCTGGCGCGAGCGGATCAACCCGCGCCGCCGATCGGAGCTGATGCTGTGACTTCGCGAGACGCCTTGACATCGGTGCCTCCCCCGGCAGGGACGGACTCGGCCGCCGTGCCGGTTGCCGCGCCGGCCGCTGGAGACGGCGAGGCCGGTCCGGCACCCTCGTCGCCGGGCGCCGCCCCTGCGGTTGCGGCCGCGTCGACCGGGCGGGACGCGGCCCCCACCTCTGAGGTGGCTCGGCCGTCCGGGCGGGACGCCGGCACCGCCCCGGCCGGTGCCGGGCGGAGCCGCCTCGCGCCGGTGCTGTCCGTCCGTGGGCTTTCCGTGCGGTTCCTGCTGCCCGGAGGGCGCCGCGTCGCCGCCGTGGCCGACGCGTCGTTCGACGTCGCGCCGGGGGAGTGCCTCGCCCTCATCGGGGAGAGCGGCTGCGGCAAGTCCGTGCTGGCCTCCGCCCTGCTCGGGCTCCTCCCCGCCAACGCCCGCACCGCCGGGCACGCCCACCTCGGCGACCTCGACCTGCTCACGGCCGACGAACCCACCCTCGCCCGCACCGTACGGGGCCGCCGTGTCGGGCTCGTCCCGCAGTCCCCGGCGGCGCACCTCACACCCGTGCGCACCATCCGCTCCCACATCGAGGAGACGGTCGCCCGGCTCACCGGCACCCGGGGCCGCGCCGCCCGCCGGAAGGCGGCCGAACGGGCGGCGTCACGCGTCGAATTCCCCCTCGACCACCTCGACCGCCACCCGCACGAACTCTCCGGCGGCCTGGCCCAGCGCGCCGCCACCGCCCTCGCGCTCGTCGGAGACGCCCCGCTGCTGCTCGCCGACGAGCCCACCACCGGCCTGGACCGCGACCTCGTGGACCGCACGGTGGACGAACTGCGCCGCCATGTGGACGCCGGCCACGCCCTGCTGATGATCACGCACGACCTGGCCGCCGCCGAGCGCATCGCCGACCGCGTGGCGGTCATGTACGCGGGCCGGATCGTCGAACTGGCCGATGCCCGCGCCTTCTTCGGCTCCCCGGGCCCCCGCCACCCCTACAGCCGCGGCCTGCTGGAAGCCCTCCCCGAACGGTCCTTCACCCCTGTCCCTGGGCTGCCACCCGAGCTGGGGAACCTCCCCGACGGCTGCGCCTTCGCCCCCCGCTGCGACCGCGCCACGGACCTCTGCGCCACCCTGCCGCCGTTCACGGACTCCGTCGCCTGCCACCACCCGGCCCCCGCCGGCCCGCAGGAAACGGCCCGCACCCCGGAGGACACCCGTGCTTGAGCTGCGCGCCGTCACCGCCGGCTACGACCGCCGCGCCCCCGTCGTCCGCGACGCGACCCTCACCGTCACCCCGGGCGAGGCGGTGGGCCTGCTCGGCCCGAGCGGCTGCGGCAAGTCCACCCTGGCCAGGGTCGCCGCCCTGCTGCACCGCCCGGACGCCGGCGAGGTCGTCCTCGACGGCGTTCCCGTGAACCGCTTCCGGCACCGCGCACCCCGTGCACAGCGCACCGCCGTCGGCGTCGTCTTCCAGCAGCCCCGCCTGGCGGCCGACCCCCGGCTGCGCCTCGCCGACCTGATCGCGGAACCCCTGCGGGCGACGGGCCGCCGCGCCGCGGCCCCCGCCCGCGTGGCCGAACTGGCCGGCACCGTCGGCCTCACCCCCGACCTGCTGGGCCGCCGCCCCCACGAGGTCAGCGACGGCCAACTGCAGCGCGCCTGCCTGGCGCGTGCGTTGGCCCTGGAACCGCGCTGGCTGGTGTGCGACGAGATGACGGCGATGCTGGACGCGTCGACCACGGCGGCGCTGGTGCGCGTCGTCGAGGACTACCGCGCGTCGACGGGCGCCGGCCTCCTGTCGGTGGGCCACGACCGCACCCTGCTGAACCGCTGGTGCGACCGCACGGTCCCCTGGGAGGCGGTGGCCGCGGGCTGAGAACCCGGCGCGGCCCCGCACCCCGGGGGAGGGGTCACCACATCTGCGTGTCGTCCGAGAGGTCGCCCTCCACGATCGTCGGGTCACCGAACTCCCCGTCCGTCATCGCGGAGCCGACGGCCCCGGCGAAGAGTCCCCCGAGGATCTCCTCGACGCGCACCTCGGTGGCACCGGCGGGCGCCGTGGTCTTCTCGCCCTCGCCGAGGCGCAGCACCAGCGCGAACTTCTTGACCTTCGCCTTCTCCGCCAGCTTGGAGAGGTCCACGGACACCTCGGTCAGCTCACCGTTCTTCAGGGTGAAGTCGGCGGTGACCTTCTTGTCGGGCGCGTCCGCGAAGTCCTTGGCGGTGGGCAGTTCGTCGCCGATCGGCAGCTCCTTCTGCAGCGGCCGGAGCGTGTCGAACAGCTCGGTCACCAGGGTGCGGAACGGTGCCGTGGCCTCGATGTGCTCGGTGCCGTCCGACCCGCCGGAGGTGGTGAAGTCGACCTGCTCGGCGACGACCTTCTTCAACGCGTCCGTCAGCTTCTTCTGCGCCTTGGCGTCGAGGGTGGGCTCCGCCGACGGCTCGTCGCCCCCGAGGCCCCCGGCACCCGACATCCCCTTGCCGGTCTCCTCCATCTCCTTCTTCGAGACCTTGAGCCACTTGCCGTCGAGGAGCTTCTTGAACGCCCCGGCCTCGGCGGGAAGTTCGTCGGCCGACGGCATGGGGCTGCCCGAGAGCTCCCCGAGGGTCACGGCGTCGACGCGGAAGTAGACGTCGTCGCCGATCAGCCGGTACTCGAGCAGGTCGCCGTCGTTGCCGCTGACCTTCATCGCCATGGCCGTGAAGTCCTTCTCCTCGGACTTCTCGATCGGCTTCCTCGACTGCACGGAGAAGCTGATCCGCGCCTCGCTGAGCAGCTCGGCGACCTCGTCGGGCATCTCCTCGCCCGGATCCGACGACTCGGCGTCCAGCGCCTTCAGCGACGCGGCGTCGGTGTCCAGGTCCAGCTCGAAGGAGACCGAACGCTCCTCACCGAGCTTGTCGAAGGCGTTGTCCAGCTTCTGCCCGGCGGACAGGTTCTCCACGGTGCCGCAGGCGGCGGTGCCGGCGAGAACCATGCCGGCGACGGCGGTGGTGGTCAGAGTCTTGCGCAGCGCGAAAATGACGATCTCCTCGTGAGAATGACCGCGTCGGTCATCGATGAAGACCGTTCGGGACGTCGAACGGTTGTATGGCAAACGTAAGTTCCCTGACGGTTCCGCCCGTTGAGTGCGGGCTGCGCCGACTCACCGGACCGCCGGGCGGGAAGAAGCGGGACATGTCCACTCACACGACGGCGGCGGCCGGGGTCCAGGTCTGTTCCCTCAAGCGGGACACTCCGCAGACGATCCCGGCGAACAGCCCCTACACGGTCATCAGGTTCCCTTTCGGGTCCGCCGAGTCCAGCGACCAGTTCACCATGCACCAGGTCAACCAGCCGGACGGGTACGTCATCACCAACTGGGACACCGACCCGCGCTCCGGACTCATATGGCCGAGCGTCGCCGGCTGGGGGACCCTGTACGCGATGATCCAGTGGGAGGCCGGTGGCTACAGCGAACTACGCGACCAGTTCGTCCGCGACCCGCTCGGTCTCACCCCGAACCCGAACGACACCACGGCCACGGAACACCGCCCGCCCAGCCCCGGCATGCAGTGCTGGACCAAGAGCTGGGGCATCTTCGTGGACCCGGCCGTCCCCCTCGCCGTACGCGCCACCCATGACGACGGCGTGGCGCGCAAGATCGTCCTGGCCGAGTTCAAACTCGTGATCCACGAAGCCGCCTGACCCGCCCCGGCCTGACCCGCCCCGGCCTGACCCGCCTCGGCGTGACCCGCCCCGGTCTGACCCGCCCCGGTTAGGGCGGTCCTCCGGCCGGGGTCATCGCGGGGTGACGGTGACCGTGGCGTACGCGAAGGCCTCACCCTCCCGGGGCGCGCGGTTCCAGGACCGGGTGGTCAGCTGCGGCAGGATGCCCTCGGCCAGGGCGTGCCGGGGGAGGGAGAGGCCGAACTCGTCCTGCACGGCGCCCAGCAGGCGTCGCTCGCGGTCCGCGTCGTCGACGCCGCGCAGGACATGGTCCGGGTCGAGGGCCGTGGGCACCTGCCCCGAGCGCTCGACGTCCGTGCCGCGCAGTGTGTAGGCGTACCGCTCCTCACCCCGCTCGGCCACCGAGAGGTGGAACACCGCGGAGGTGTCGTCGTGACCGCGGCGCACCCACAGCACCACGGCGCGTCCGCCGCGCGAGGCACCGGCGGCCGGGGAGACGAAGAAGGTCCGGGGCTCCGAAGCCCGCGGGGCCGTGTCGAAGCCGAACGCCCACCCGGAGCCCGTCCGGCCCACCGCCACCACGGCCCGGTCCTCCCACGGCGCCGAGTCGTCCCGCGGCCTGACGTCGTACGGGAACCACCCGGCGGGACGGACGGGCGGGGCGGTCAGACCCGCGCCCCCGTCCTCACCGACCAGACCGGGCAGCGCCTCCGGCTCCACGCCCTCCACCCACAGGCACCGGTAGGAGCGGTGCGGGGCGTTCCACCGCTGGGGCTCCGCCAGCCAGCGCAGCCCCGGCGGATCCAGGTCCGGCACCGGCTCGGGTATCGCGCCCGCGCGGCCGGCCCGGGGCGTGGCCAGCAACTCCAGCCCCCGCTCCCGCGTCACCACCGGCCCCAGGACGGGGTCGGCCAGCAGGCCGAGCGGTGCCAGCAGGTCCGGCGCGGGCGGCTGCCACGACGGCAGCGCGACGCGGATCAGCCGCCACGCGGTGTCCGTGTCACCCCGGCGCGCCGCGTCCCGCGCCTCGGCGACCGCCTGTCCGAAGGCGCCGTCCGGTGCGTAGCGGTGGGAGCCGTCGCGCACCCGGGCGAGTATCGAGTCGGCGGCCGCCCGAACGCCGTCGTCGGTCTCGACGCCCAGCGCGAACGGCCGCTCGGACCGGCCGGGGCGGCTGTCCCGCACGTGGGCGAGGGCCATCACGGGCACCAGCTCGTCCGTGCAGCGCGGATCGGCGACGAGCCCGCCGAAGAAAATGCCACCGTGCCCGACGCCTCGCGACAGGACGTCGAGCTGCCCCAGCATGCCCCAGGCCCCCGGCCGCCCGTAGCGCTGCGCGGAAGCGAGCAGCTCCCGGGCGGCCTCCCGCCTCCCGCTCAGAGCCTCCTCCCGCGCCCGCTCGACCTCGGCGTCCCGGGCGCGGGTCGTGTCGTTCACGAAGTCCGGGAGCGGCGCCCGCTCGGCGTGGAAGGACTCGTACCTGCGCCGCATGTAGGCACGGAACGACGGATACCGGGTCGGGTACTCGCCGCTCCAGCCCTTGTAGACGTAGAGGGCCCACTCACCGTCGTCGTCGGTGTCGCCCGGGTCGAGCAGCGCGTAGGACATGTCGGAGTCGGTCTCCAGCTGAAGCGCGCGCTCCCACATCCCGGCGAGCAGCACCTCCTGCTCGGTCGCCCGCTCGTCCAGGCTCTCCCGGTACATCGGCGTCATGCCGAACGGGTCGCCGAACCAGCCGATCTCGTGCGCCGCACCGAGCTGGTGGATCGAATCGTCGCGCAGGCTCCAGCCGTTGCTCGCCAGAAGGAACTCCCGGTAGGACGGCGGCAGTCGGGTCCCCAGACGCCGCTCGGCGTCGGCCACCTCGGCCTCGGACGCCGGCGGAGCCGCGAGCGTCAGGTCGGCGAGGGTCGTCTCCCCCTCCGCCAGCTCCATCGCCTCGTCCTCGCTCGGCACCCACTCGTCCTGCCAACGCCGCAGGAACGTCCCCCAGTCGAACCCGTCACTGTTCATGCGCCGATGGTGGCACCCACCACTGACATCGCCGCTTCCTTGGTCCCGTCGCCCGAGGCCGGACAGGGACGAAAGTCGCCCGTCCGACGACTTCCGCCCGATGTCTTCGCCGGACGCCCGCCGATGGACTGGGCGCATGCCGATCCGGACGTCAAAGCCCACCGCCGTGGCCACCCGCGCCCTCGCCCCCGACCTGGCGCGGGGCTTCATGCTCCTGTTCATCGCGCTCGCCAACTCCCACTATTTCTTGCGGGGCACGGCGGTGCTCGGCGGATACCCACGCGACGGCTCCCCCGTGGACTCGGCCGTGACATGGCTGATCTCGACGTTCGTCGACGGCCGCGCCTTCCCGATGTTCGGGCTGCTGTTCGGGTACGGCGTCGCCCGCATCGTGAGCAGGCAGGAGGACGGCACACCACGGTCGGTGCGGCGGCTTCTGTGGCGACGCAGCCTGGCACTGGTCGTCGTCGGTTCCCTGCACGCACTGCTGCTGTACGTCGGGGACATCCTGGCGGCCTACGGGGTGCTGCTGTTCGTCGGAGCGTGGATGGTCCGCTGGAAGGACCGCTCGCTGCTGCTGACCGCCGCGCTGTTCCTGGTGCTCGTCTCCCTGCCGGGCGGGGACTCGTCGACCATCAGCACCGATCCGCCCGACGGCGCGCTGCTCCCCGCCGACCTGCTCACGATGGTCGTGGAGCGGGCGCGGACGGCGCCCTACATCGCGCTGCTCGGACCTCTCGGGTTCATGTGCCCGTTCGCGGCGGGGCTCTGGGCGGGCCGCCGGCGGATCCTGGAACAGCCCGAGCGGTACCGGGCCTTGCTGCGGGTCACGGCCTCCGTGGGGCTGGGCGCCGCCGTCCTCGGCGCCCAGCCGATCTCGCTGATGCTGGCGGGAGTCGTGCCCGTGCCGGACCGGCCGGCCCAGGAACTGATCGGCCCGCTGCACGACGCGACGGGCGTCCTCGGCGGCTTCGGCTACGCGGCGGCGGTGTCCTTGCTCGTGCTTCGGCTCGGGAACCGCCGGGGCCCGGTGGTGAACGCGATCGCCGCCACGGGCCAGCGGTCGATGACGTGCTACCTCGCACAGTCGGTGATCTGGGCGCTCGTCTTCACGCCCTTCCTGCTGGACCTCTCCGCGACCCTGACGGTCACCACCACGGCCCTCCTGGCCCTCATTACCTGGACGGCGACAGTATTGCTGGCCCACCACCTGCACCGAACGGGGCACCGGGGCCCGTTCGAGGTACTGGTCAGGCGCGTGACCTACGGACGACCACCCGTCTGAGCGGGGTGGGACAAGTCGGCAAGGGTGATGTCGTCGGCCACGTCCGCTCATCGACGTGGGAGCGTTCGTCGTCCCCCCAGGTTGCTCCGGGCGTCGAACCGGTCGCCTCCGGTTGTCCTACGCGAGGCTGCTGTCCCGGTGGGTACGGGCGACGGCGGGGTGATGCAGGGGAGCGGCCGGTCGACGGCCCGCATGGTGGCGCCCTGATAGAGGGGCTACGGTTCCCCGGTGCCGAGCAGTATCCCTGCGGAGCTGACTCGTCGAAGCGCCATCCACACGAGGATCTAAAACATGTAACGTTTGTCAACGCACTTTACTCACGGCTTGTTCGTGCGGTCCGTGTACGCTGAGCGTATGACCGACAACGCCGCTTCTTCGGCCGGGCCCCTTGTCACCGGCTCCGAGATCGCTCGGCTTGCCGGCGTCACCAGGGCGGCCGTCTCCAACTGGCGCCGCCGCTACGAGGACTTCCCCGCGCCGGCCGGAGGATCGGCGAACAGCCCGCTCTACGCGATGAGCGAGGTGCAGGCCTGGCTGGAGAAGCAGCGCAAGGGCCAGGAGGTCTCACCGGAGGTCGAACTCTGGCAGGCGATGCGGGCCGCGTACGGGGAGCAGATGCTCACGGGCCTCGCCGACGTGGCGGGACTGCTGACCGGAGAAGACGCGTCGGGGCCGCCCGATGTCGTCACCGTCCGGGTGCGTGAGCTGCTGCGGACCGAAACGCCCGCCGACGTCGTCGACGGACTGGCGGAACGTTTCATGGACTCGGCCCGGCGTTCCGGTTCCGACCTGGTGACGTCTGAACGGCTCGTGCGGGCGGTACGCCACTTCGCTCCCGATCTGCCGGCCGACGCGACAGTCTTCGACCCCGCCTGCGGTATCGGATCGCTGCTCCTTTCCGTCGCGGCCGGAGACGGAACCGACTGCCGGGGTCAGGAACTGGATGCTGACAGCGCACGCTTCGCGCAGCACCGGGCCGATCTCATGGGCAGGTCTGTAGTGCGCATCGTCGCGGGCGACTCCCTGCGCGCGGACGAGTGGCCGGACCTCAAGGCGGACCTGGTCGTCTGCGACCCCCCGGCCGGTGTGACCGATTGGGGCCGGGAGGAGCTGCTGCTCGACTCCCGCTGGGAACTGGGTACCCCCTCCAAGGCTGAGGGGGAACTCGCCTGGCTCCAGCACGCTTACGCCCACACGGCGCCCGGCGGCCGGGTTCTCATGGTCATGCCCGCCTCGGTGGCCTACCGCAAGGCGGGCCGGCGCATCAGGGCCGAACTCGTCCGCAGGGGCATCGTGTGCCAGGTGGTCGCCCTCCCGCCGGGTACGGCGACGTCCCACGCCCTGCCGGTTCACCTGTGGTGTCTACGGCGTCCCGCGAACACGAACGCCGACGACGGCAACCGAACGGTGCGCATGGTCGACCTGACCGCCAACGACCCCGACGCGGGTCTGGAGCCACGCCCCGACCAGGTGGCGGACGTGCCGTTGATCGCGCTCATGGACGACACGGTCGACCTGACACCCGGCAGACACATGAGGGCGCTCCATCGCGACTACCCCGGTGAGTACGCCGCGCTGCGGGAGGAACTGGCGGAGGAGCTCGGCCGGCTCGCCGCTCTCCTGCCTCAGCTCGGACCTGGTGACGGACCTGGCTACCTGGACGGAGCCACGACCAGCGTCGCGGAGCTCGCCCGCGCAGGTCTCGTCGCGTACGACGGCGCGGAACCGGTCTCGACCAGTGACCAGCTCGACACGGACTATTTGCAAGGCTTTCTGCGCAGTTCCGTCAACGCACGCAGATCCACCAGCGCCAGTGGAACCTATCGCCTGGATGGCAAGGGCTCACGTGTTCCCCGCATGGGCATCGACGACCAGCGCCGCTACGGATCGGCCTTCCGGGGCCTGTCCGAGTTCGAGGAGCGCATCCGCAAGGTCGACGAGCTGAGCCGCCGGCTCGCGGACATCGCCCGCGAAGGGCTGGCCACTGGCGCCCTGGCACCGGAGAAGTAGAGGGCAGGGCGCCGGCCGGACCGTCAGGCGACGTGCGCGAGGAACGGGCTCGCGGCTCCGCTCCACGTCACGCTCAACGCCTCCCTGGCCCGCGTGCAGGCGACGAAGAGGAGGCACCGTTCGCGGAGCAGGTCGGCTTCGTGCTGTGGTGCGTCCGCCTCGCGCGGGGTGATCTCCCGGGTAAACGGGACAGCCCCCTCGCCGACTCCTAGGACGGACACCGCCCGGAACTCCAGGCCCTTCATCGCGTGCATCGTCGCCAGCCGCACTCCCTCGGCGCCCTGCGCGGTCTGGCCCTTGACCCGGAGCACCGGTATCCCGGCGGCCCTCAGCTTCTCCTCAGCGGCGTCCAAGGAGAGGTTGAAGCGTGCGCACACGCCGATCTCGTGCGGGGCCAGGCCGTCGTCCAGCAGCTCCCGCACCCGGTCCACCAGGGCCTCGGTCTCCTCCTGACGGGTGGCGTAGCCCTGCGCCTGGGGGTGGCCCCCGTGCAACAGCGAGCGATACCCGGCGAGCGAGTCTGTGCCCTCGCCCTCCAGCGTGTCGACCGTGACGGGAGCCAGAAGCCGCGCCGACCAGGCGAGGATTTCCTCGGTCGAGCGGTAGTTCACGCGCAGGCGGAAGCTGCGGCCGACCGTGGCGATGCCCAGGGAGCCGAGCGACACACGGGAGTCGTAGATCCGCTGATGAGGGTCGCCGGTGATGAACAGATCATCGGGGCCCGTCGCCACGGCGGCACGCAGCACACGCCACTGCGCGGGGTGCAGGTCCTGCGCCTCGTCGACCACGACATGGGCGTACGGGGCCGGCCCCGCGGCCAGGAGATCCGCGGCGCGTGCGCAGATGCCGAGGTGCGTGGTCTCACCGCTGTCCCGCAGCAGCCGCTCGAAACGCTCGACGCCGCTCCACACCTGCCGGCGGCGCGCCGGCCCGAGACCGGTGCCGCGTCCCCGCCGGCTCGCGCCGAGGTAGGCGTCGAGGTCGCGGAGGTCCTGGCCGAGGACGACGTGACGGTACTCCTGTGCCAGAAACCGGGCGGTGAAGGGCAGAGCGAGCTGCTTGACGACCTTCTCCCACAGCTGCCGCTGGTCCCGGTCCCCGACCGGCTTGGGTGTCGCCGCCGACCCTGCCCGCACGACACCGTTGGCGAAGGCGTCCACGGTGGTCACGTCGACCCGCGCCAGCAGCTCCTCGTCCTCGTCGAGCAGCAGGCCGAGCATGTCGCGCAGGCCGGCGGCGAGCGCGTTCGTGTACGTGGTGAGCAGGATGCGGCTGTCGTCGGAGCGTCCCAGCAGGTGCTTGACACGGTGCAGGGCCGCCACCGTCTTGCCCGTTCCGGGGCCGCCGGTGACCTGGACAGGGCCCCCGAACGAGGCGCGGTAGGCGACGCGTCGCTGGGAAGGGTGGAGGAAGACCCGCCAGGCGGCGAACGGCTTGTCCAGGGCCTCCTCCAGCTCCCGCGGGCCCGTGACCAGGCGGATGCGCGCCGAGGTGTTGGCGATCACCGTGGCCAGGTCCTCGACCGGCTCGGCGGGCGCGTCGGCGGGCCGGCGGACGGCCACGACGTCCCGGTACACCTCTTCCGGGCTGAAGCCTTCGGCGAGGTACTGCAGCACCTCCAGCTGGTCCTCCGGAAGGAGCGTGGAGAACGCCTCCAGCTGGGCCTTGCTCGCCAAGGAGCGCGCGGCGCGCAGGACCTGGTCGTCGATGCCCAGCTCACGCAGCGTGCCGTCCGAGATGTGCTCGAAGAGCAGCCGGGAGGCGGAGCGGGCCGCGGTCTCGTACACCGGGGTCAGCTCGTCCAGGGCGACGGCGTTGCGCACTTCCAGGGCCCGGGTCGCGGAGTTCGCGCTGTAGAGGCGCTTCGCCGCCCAGGTGTAGGCGTCGTCGTGCGGCAGCACGTTGACGAGGAGGAAGACGTCGCTGCCGTCGTCCGGAGCCAGGACGACACCGCGCCAGAAGTCCGTGACGCGGATGGTGCGCATACGTTTGTCACGGGCGTTCTCGACGGACTCCAGGTGCAGTCCCTTGTCGGCGTTGAGTTCGGCGGCGCTCATGGCCTGGAACTTGGCCATGGCCTTGCGCACTCCGGCCCGGACCGGTTTTTCGAGGGCGTCGTAGCCGTCCCAGAAGCTCTGGGCGAAGGCGAGCCGGGGCATACGGTGTCTTCCTTTCCGTCGGGCCGATGATCATGATTACGCGGGGGAGCAGGCGCGGGCCAGGAGGGTGGCGATGTCGCGCAAGGCCGACAGCAGCTGCCTCGGTTCACGGGCGAGGTCGACGCTGTGCTGGTACAGCCGCAGTCCGCGTCCGTCCGTGCCCACCGCCGTCCCGCGCACCTCGTGGAAGCGCGTGGGCTGCCGTCCGGCCGCGTAGACCAGGTGTGCCTCGCGCAGGCCGAGCACCGTGGCGTACGCCAGGGCCTGGTAGAAGTCGGCGTTGAGACGGCCGTCGGCCTTCTCCACCTTGTACTTGGCGTCGACGACGGCGACCGGTGTCCGGCCGTCGCGGGTGCGTACCACAAGGTCGGGGCGGATCCGCACGAGGCCGGCGGTGTCCAGGTGGTGGGGATCCTGCGGACGAGGAGCCAGTCCCCGCTCCTTCAGCGCCGCGCTCAGCGCGACGGTGACGAAGTCCTCGAACAACTGGTTCATGTCGAAGAGGAAGCCGTCCACGGCGAGCGGATCGGCGCCTGGGAGCAGGTGCTCCGGCGAGGAGTCCCGCAGGACGGCCTCGCAGAGCCGCAAGGCGGGCTGATAGCGGGAGTTGAGACGGGAGGGCTGCCAGCGCGGCAGTTCCTGTCCTCTGACCAGGGGCAGTGCATCGGCGAGACGGACCCGCTGGTGCGCCAAGCGCCGCCGCACGGGTCCGGGAACGCCGGACAACCGCAGGAGCCGCTCGACGGCGGCCCGCAGGATGCGGTTCTCGGCGGTGTCCGCGGTGTAGGCGTCGTACGCGATCTCCACGGGGGGCGTGCGACCGAAGTGCCGCCGGATTTGTTCGGCCTCGCGTATCCGCCCACGCACCACCAGAGAGGACTCCTCCACCTCCCGGTAACCCTGGAGGACCCCTTGGCGCAGTGCCGCGTCGATCCGTCGTTCCACGGCGTGGGCGAGCGCGGGCACCACGTCGTCGTACGCGCCGGTGTCGACGGTGCCCTCCCGGTCGTCACGCCAGGCCCGTTCCGGGTCGAGGCTGAATCCGAGCAGGAAGAAGATCCGGCTCACCGGGGTCTTGGGCATGATGCGTACGACCGGACCGCCGGGCGTGCGGAGCGCGCCGACGTGGCTCCCCGCCCGCAGCAGCCAGTGGCCGTCCTGGGCCGGGTCCGGTGTGACGCTCTGGAGTACGCCGGAGGCGGCGAGGGCCCGGCCGGCCGCGGCACCGAGCGGTACGGAGACGGCGGGACCGTACTCGCGCAACACCACGTCCGGCCCGGGTGCGGTCATGCCGGCCGCTCGCGCAGCGAGTCGAGACCGTAGCGGGCGGCGACGTCGATGCCCTCGCCGTAGTGATGCTCTTCGAGCAACGGAAGGATCTTCGTGCGCCAGGTCCGGTCGAGGCCGCCGTCGCGGTACACGCCCGGCTTCATCAGGTACGAGGGGCCGATCGCGAAGTCCGCGTCGCTGATCCGGGAGTTCAGGGCGTCGAGGAGGCGGGCCGGCTCGGCGTCGCGGCCCTCACGTTCGAGCCAGCGTCGGAGCAGCCCGGAGGTCGGCTCGGTGCGCGGGGACAGCTCCACGAAGGCGAAGCGGCGCCGCATGGCCGCGTCGACCAGGGCGATCGACCGGTCGGCGGTGTTCATCGTGCCGATCACGAAGAGGTTGGGAGGCAACGGGAAGTCGTCCCCGGAGTAGGTGAGCCGCACGGACCGGTCCCGGTACTCCAGCAGGAAGTACAGCTCGCCGAACACCTTGGCCAGGTTGGCCCGGTTGATCTCGTCGATGATCAGGAAGTGGGGGACGTGCCGGTTGCCCTCGCGGGAGGCGAGGTCGGCGAGCTCTCGCAGCGGGCCGGCGGTCAGCCGGAACGCCACCTCCCGCGTCTCCGGATCCTCCACCGGCCGGAACCCCTCGAAGAAGTCCTCGTACGCGTACGACGGATGGAACTGCACGATTTTGACCTGTTCCGGGCCGCCGCCGAAGTACTCGGCCAGCTTCATCGCCAGGAATGTCTTGCCCGTGCCCGGGGGACCGTAGAACACCAGCTGCTTCTCGTCGAGCAAGAGCTCGCGCAGTTCCTCCAGCCACGCCCGGTCATGGACCAGAAGCTCGTCGGCGAGCGCGTCGCTGATCTCGGGCAGGGCCAGCTCCTTCGGCGCGGGCCGCTCAAGGGTCTCCGCGACCTCGGCCTCGTCCGTGCCGGCCGCCTCACCGGCCAGCCCGTCCAGCGCGTCCAGGACGCCGGTCAGATCGACCAGGTCGTGCTGCACGGACAGCTTCTGCCGCACTTCTCCCGGTAGTTCGTCGTACGCGTGACCGTCCGTGCGCCAGGTGACCGGCCGGCGCAGGTTGGACAGCCCGCCGGGCGACGTGGTCTGCACGGCCTCCCCGGTGATCCGGCCGAGGTACAGCCGGTCGTCGTCGTAGGTGGCCACAGTGTCCCCGACGCGCATCTGCGTCAGGAAGGCGTGCAACTCGTCCACCAGCCCCTGCTTCTGGTGGTACGAGGCCGCTCCCTCGTACCCCTCCTCGACGAAGCGGCGCAGCGCGCTCTTGGTCGGGTCGGATTCCTCCAGCGGGGGCAGGTGCGCGCCCGACAGCGACACGAAGCCTTCCTTCAGCCACAGTTGCCGCACCAGGTTGTGACCCGAGACGTTCGAGCCGCGCACCAGCCACGCCTTGAGCGGGGGACGCCAGCCGGTGGACAGGTAGTCGGAGAGCGGATGGCCCTCGTCGGTGCGCCAGGACTCCGGCCCGGAGGCGTCGTAGCCGTACACGAGCGAGGCGGCGGCCGACGAGGAGTTGCACTCGATGTCCCGGGTCACCACCCAGCGTGCGGGCGCGTCCTGAATACGGCCGGGGACGGCCGGAGCATCCACTAGGGCGCCGTCCGCGCGGAGTTCCGCCCGGAAGCGGCGCGCGTGGCGGCCGAGCCCCGGCCACTCGTCGGCGGTCACGAGGGACCCCTCCCGCAGCAGGAACTTGTTCGTGCCGTTGCCGCCGAACGGCGTCAGCAGGTACCCGCGCGCCTCGGCGCCGTCCTGCGGCAGCTTGATGCGGAAGTCGGGCGTACCGGGGAGGCGGTCGGGGTGGGGCATGAGGTGACCTTCCAGAAGGGCGGGCCTGCGGGAAACAGACTAGGCGTTGACGCTGTCAACGCGTTGGGGTGAGCGTTCTCAGGCTTCCTCGGACAGAGCCGCGCGCAGGTCGGCCAGCGCCACCTGGCCCTCAGGAGTGTCGGCCAGCCAGAAGGTCCAGCCGTTGGTCCCCGCGCCCACCGCGTTGGCGGCTCCGGACGGGGTGTCGTGGATCTGCTCGTCGATCCGGATGCGGCCCTGCTCGTCGACGACGGCTACCTGCTCGTGCTCCTCCCACGCGGGGGTCAGCACGGTCCCCGCGCTGATCAGGCCGGCGTCCAGGAGTTCCGACAGCTTGATCCGGCGGGAGGGAATCCTGCCCGCCGTGCGCTGCTCGGGCACGACCGACGGAGGGCTGTAGACGGGGCGGTAGGAGTCGCTCTCCAACTGTCCGAAGGCGTCGCGGACGACCTGCGCCATCAGAGCACGACGGGCGGTGAGGAAGGTGTCGTAGTCCATCGACGGCCAGTCGTCCGGCAGCGCGTGCAGATAGCGCTGACGGGCCAGGACGTCGGCGGGCAGCCCCTTGGCGGTCAGTTGCGCGGGCCAGTACTGCGACGGCGCCTGGTCGGAGATGGTGATGTTGTCGCTCCACTCCAGCAGCGCCATGTTGGCGATCTGGTTGATGCGCGTGCTCGTCGTGATCCTGAGCGAGTTCTGCAGGTACTTCCGGGGGAAGAGGTGGTGACGCTCGACGCCCTTGCGCGCGAGGATGGCCGGGTCGAGCCGGGTGCGGACCTTGACGTCGGACAGCAGGACGTCCGCGTCCAGGATGTTGAGGGCCGCGATGTACGCGAGCAGGGCGGGGGACTTGGCGGCGGAGCTGTTCAGCGTGTTGGGCAGGGTGATGGACCAGAAGTCCGAGGTGAGGGTCTCCCGGACGACCCGGTCGAGGGTCGTGATGTAACCGTCCGCATCGCCGTGGGGGACGTCCCGCAGCAGGGCGAGATCATGCTCCATCTGGGACTCCACCGACCCGGTGTAACGGCCGGTGAGCTGGGCCATGAAGAACCAGCGCGCGATGACGGACCGGAGCCGGTCGAGAGGGACGTCGTAACGGACGCGACCGATCAGCCAGAGCGCGTAGCTGTACAGCAGGGCGTTCTGGCTGGAGATCATCTTCTCGCCGCGGAAGCCGGCGCGTTCCAGGCAGAGGAAGAACTCGTGCCAGTGCTGGATGTCGAGCACGTGCTGTTGTGCCTGCTGGAGCTGTCCGAAGCGTGCCTCGCGCTGCTCGGAGGACAGTTTCCCCGAGGCGTCCCGTCCGCGCAGGGTCGCGTACACCTGCTTGAGCACGGCGGAGTCCAGGCCGACGGCCGCGACCACACGCAGCAGCTGGGGAGGCTTGGGCTTGATGTACCAGTTG
This sequence comes from Streptomyces sp. NPDC085937, assembly GCF_044540535.1. Taxonomy (NCBI): domain Bacteria; kingdom Bacillati; phylum Actinomycetota; class Actinomycetes; order Kitasatosporales; family Streptomycetaceae; genus Streptomyces; species Streptomyces sp. NPDC085937. The sequence continues at coordinate 302,688 of NZ_JBITSH010000001.1, forward strand.
AAGGGTGACGCACCGTGGAGCGCGGGAGTACGCGACTGCCGGCAGAAATCCTCCAGAGCGCGGCGTCCCTCCTCCCAGAACACGGAGGTGAGCGTCAGGATGAAGTCGGCCTGGTCGAGCTTCACGCCTTCACTGTTGATGCGGACGAAGATCTCCGCGACCTGTTCCTCGTCGATGTCGGCCGAGAGCACCACCCCCTTGAACGGGTAGCTCTCCAGGTCGTGCAGACGGTCGAGGGCGTCCTGGATGCGGTCCTCCTCGGCCTCGGTGAGGGGACGCTTGTCGTTGAGGCGGGCGAGAAAGTCACGGATGACCTTGCGCCGTCCTGTGGCGGTGTCCCACAGCAGGCTGATGTCCGGGAGGTACTCGGGGTCCCTCTCGATGGCCGCGTCCGTGACGGCGAAGGTGTCGTCCGAGGGACGGAAGGCGAGCCGGACGCGCGTGGTGCGGTAGTCCTCACGCACCACGGGCGTACCAGTCATGACGGCGAAGAGTGAGGTGAGGCGCTGCTGGCCGTCGACGATCAGTCGGCGAGCCGCCTCCTGCTTGGCCCCTTCGCCGATCTGCCGTGCGCCGGGCTCGATTCCGGTCTCCCAGAAGAGCAGGTAACCGACCGGGAAGCCCTTGTACATCGAGTCGAACAGCTCTCGCGCCTTGGCCGGCTGCCACACATAGGGCCGCTGCAGGTCGGGGAGGGCGATCTCGCCGCGACGGATGTCGGTGATCAGATCGGCTACCTGGTGGGTCGTGTCCTTGAACAGCACGGTGGCCATCGGCCGGGTCTCCTCGGGAAGTGTGGATGGAACTGGGCGGACCAGGGGATCAGCCGGTCATGGTGAGCAACGCGGCGGTCGCAGTTCCGGTACGTCGGCAGGTGCCGATCCGGCCGCTTCTTCGCCGGTTCCGGCTTCGTCGTCCTGGTTGCGCAGTCGGCCGAGGGCCCACTTCAGACCCGCCCCGGCCAGGGTGACAGCGAGGACGCCGGCAGTGGCCTCCACTCGCCCCTTCGTCCTGTAGTGGCCTCGTAAGTCGTCAGGCCCGCCCAGTTCCTTTGCCTCTTGGGTGAGCCGTGTCCAGTCGTTTCCCATGACTCCACTCGATCCGTCCGGTGGCCCGACTGCCCTTCGGGCAGCCGGCTCTCTCAGCCGCGCCCGGGGCGCCGATGCCGCCAGTACTGGTGGACCTTCAGCACCTCGTAGCTCCAGGTCTGTTGCTGCGCCGCTGTGCCCGAGCACGGCAGGCCGAGCTGCTCCGCGATGGCCGGAAAACGGGGATGCATCTGCCGGTCGCCGACGGTGAGGAGAGCGCAGAGGAGAGGTTCACCCTCCCGACGCTCCTCGTCCACCAGCCACAGGATGACGCTCTGGTCGTCCCGGTGGAGCCGTGGCAGTCTGGGGATGCGTTTGCTGATACGCGACCAGGTGGTCGTCGCGCCCATGCGGGCGGTCTGTTCCAGCAGAGGGCGGAGCTCGGTGGCGATCTCCGACAGCTGACCGGTTTTCAACAGGGGCGGCTCGTCACGACGGACCGGTGTCCGAGCGCCGGAACCGGGCGTCGGCGAGGTTGTGCGGTGCGCTGCGGTCTCCTTGGCAGCCTTCGCCTCTCGACGCGGCACGTGACCGTTCGCGCGCTTCACGGCAGGGCGGCGCCCCGGGCGCGCCGTGGAGCGCTGCCCGGCCGGGGGCTCGTGCCGGACTTCGGCCGTCGCCGCGCGCCGACGCCCCTCCTGCAGCCAGGACGCGGAGGTGATCAACTTCTTGAACGCCTGGAGTTCTTCCCGCTGCTTGCGGGTCTCACTGGGCGGCGCCTCGGCCACCTGGGACCAGGCCAGCCCGTAGAGGTCGGTCGCCTCGGCCACCGCGTATCTGTCCACGGCGCGCTGCAGGTCTAGGAGGATGTGGTTGACGTCCCGGTGGAGGCGAGCGACGTCCATGGCGGTGCGCACGGGGCGCCCTGTGGTCCTGCGACGGAAGTCCGTCTGCCAGCTCGAGCCGCCGCTGAGACGTACCCGGTTCCGCGTCAAACCATCCCCCCACCGGTGACAGGCTGTGCGTCTCGTCCACGGCACGGACGAGGGGGTCGTCCCCTCGACGACACCCGCATACGCAGACAACGCTAGATTGATGCGTTGGCAGTGTCAACAGAGCGTATGCTGAGTGGTGTTGCTCGCGCGCCGCGCCGACCGGCTGTGCCGAGAGGCGTTGGACGAGGACCGAGTGACACACGGTGTGCCGATTCGGCTATACCGTTCTGCTGGGACGTCAGACGCAGGCTGACGTGGGGATGAGTTGGGGGGACGATGATCGACTACCGCAAGGCGCCGAACGTTCCGGTCTGGACGCTGGCGACACGCGATGTCCAGGTGCCGGCCGTCATCGGGGACGGGCCCATGACGGCGGAGCGGTTGAACGAACTGCGGGGTGTGCTGGCGGCGTTGGCCGACCAGCCGATCGTCACGCTGGAGGCGCACCCGCTGCCCGAGAAGCTCGACCGCAGCCGGGGCATCCCACTCGACGCCGCCAGCCCGTTGGCGCAGCACCTGTCGCAGCTCATCACCGAGTCGGCGAAGACGTCCGCCGCGGCTGCCAAGGCGACGGCGTCGGGAGAGCTCCTGTGCCGCGTGGTCGTCCCGGCGAAGGTTGCCGAGGAGTTCGGACAGGGGCTGGTTCGCTGGATGGAGCCGAAGGGGGCGACGGGCGGGTTCTACGGCACCCTCGTGAACTCGGCGACGGGTCAGATCGTTGCCAAGCCGACGCTTGTGCCGGTCAGTGGAGCGGCAGCGGCGGGCACGGTCGGTGGCGCGGGCGCGACCGCCGGCGCCGCGGCTGCGGGCGGCACGGTGCTCACCGTGGCCGCTCCGCTCGTGCTCATGGCGGTGGCCGTCGGGGTGAGCGCCCACGCCGACCGCAAGCGGCAGCAGGCCATCGAGCACATCACGGACCTTCTGGAGCAGCTCCAGGCCGACAAGCTCGACGACGAGCACAGCGCACTCAACGGCTGCCGTCCCGCCATCGACAAGGCCACGGCCATCCTGCTCGACCAGGGGAAGCTCGGTGTCTCGCTGGGACTCGACTCGGCGGTGCACGCCATCGACACGGCACTGAGCAAGGCCGACATCCGTCTCGCCCGTTGGCGGGGCGCGCTCGACAAGCTGCCGGCCGGTGAGCCCGTCGAGATGGGCACGCTGACCGAGGCGTTCCCCGGCATCGACGAGCAGGGCGGAGTGTTCCGCACCCACCTCGAACTGGCGTCGCTGGCCATCGCCTTGAAGCGACGCGTCAACGTCCTCCAGGCGGTCGAGCGGGCCCAGAGCGAGCCGGACAACCTGTTCGAGAACTTCGCTCGTGCCCTCAAGGACGACGAGCAGCGGCTTGAGGAACTGGAGAAGGGCATCGCCGGCGTGCTGCTGCGTCTGTCGACGGTTCAGCTGGCCCGCCCGAGCAGCAAGCGCCCCGTCCTCCTGAACGCTGAGGTCGACCGGCTTCTGCGTTCGGCGTACCAGCTCCGCAGCCTGGGCGACGGCGTCGCACTCAACGGCCGCCCGGCGGACGTGGCGATCGAGATCGCCCGCGACCGGGACGGCTCGGTGGTGGTGTTCCCGGCGCTGCCCGCCCAGGTGTAGGCGCTGTCGCACTCACTTCTGATCGGTGCTGCTCGCCACCATCGGGCAGGCATCCCTCCCGTTCGTCGATCAAGCAGGAGGCCGACATTGAGACCCACCCCACTGGTGATGCCCAGTCGCAAGCCCACGCCGCAGGCTATGAGGTGGGGTCGGGACGAGTTTTCCCGAGACGAGCCACGCGCTGAGAACCCGCTGGTCTATCGGGCGGTACTACCGATCCCTGAAGACGAGCAGCAGCAGATGTTCGCCGGGGCTCGTTCGTGCTTCACCTCGTGGCTGGAGAGCAAGGGACTGGCGACGCACCTCTCCTCGGGCGTCCATCGGCTCACGGATACCTACACCCTCACCGTGACCGACTCATACAGCACCGACGGCCATCAAACTGCGCTGCGACTTCGTCTACGTGAGAGTAAGGAGGATAGGCAAGAGGGGACATGGCAGACGACGCTCACGTCCGCTGTCGACCGTGAGTCTCAAGTGGCCTATGTCGGTGTCGACCTGGAGCACTACCCCAGTGCGGGCAAACGCCAGGCCAGACCGGTCCCGCCTCGGCTCGTCCGTGAAATACTTGATCATTTTAACGTGCCGGACGGGACGATTCGGCTCACAACGGCACCTCATCTGATCGGCTCCGACTCCGTCGACTTGCTCACGTCCGCGCTCACCGATCCCTCCCGAGGGCTGCCTTTGGTCCTCGCGGCGGAGCCGTCCAACGATGATCCGGCCTGGGAAAAGCTGCTGACCGGAGTTGTCAGGAATCTGGTAGGGATCGCATCTGTGTTCCGGCTGGAACGGGAAGCCGTTCCCGCCTTCCGGGAGGTTGCCGGAGACCGGCACGATGTGTTTCCCGGGCAGATCCGCACTTATCTTCCCGACGTCGCTTTCGGCTCCGCCGAGGACGGTCGGCGGCACCGCCTCCTGACGTACCGACGGCTCAGCGATCCGGAGTTCCGTAACGCAGAAGTCCGGATTTCCAGGTACCCGCGCCAGCACGCTGTCACCACACCACAGCCGCCCCTGCTCGCTGAACCCGCGTTTCCAGGCATCGAGGAGGTCCTCAAGGACCTGCGCGCGGCAAGGTCTCAGACCGCTGAGTCATCTGGGAACGAGACCATCGACTCTCTGCGTGCCCAGCTGAGCACGGCCAACGAGACGATCGACAAAGCGCTGGAGGAGCTGAGCGAGGCCGCCAACGCCCGGGGCCTGGCGGAGCGGCGCAGGCGTGCGCTCGACGAGCAGCTGCGGGAGGCGACCGACCGCTATGAGGACGAAATCGCCGACCACGACGCCACTCAGGCACAGCTGTCTGCCCTGCGCCACCAAGTAGCGGTGCTGCAACAGCGGCTCGTGGAGGCCGGCCGTGCGGAGGACGCCTACACGCCGCCGACGGAGGAACCGGCGCCGATGTCTTTCGCCGAACTGAACGAACGTGTGCAAGAGCGGTTGAAGCATCTTGTTCTTACCTACGACAAGAGCAAGGCGGCCGACCTCGATGACGATATGAAGAGCTCGACCTGGGCGTCCAAGGTGTGGGACGCCCTGCTGGCGCTGGATTCGTACGGGGCGAGCAGCGCCGACGAGCAGGGATTCGACGGAACCTTCCGGGATTTCTGCGAAGCTTCCCCGCAGGGCATGCGCACCTATCCGGTGACGCGTGTGGCCATGGTGGAGTCCGACTCCGTGCGCAACGACAGGAAGTTCCGGCAGCAGCGCATGCTTCCTGTACCGCTGGAGGTCGACGCCTCGGGAAAGGTGTTCATGGAGGCGCACATCAAGATTGACAACAAGGGCAGGATCGCGCCTCGCATCCACTTCTACGACGACACGGCGGGCGTCACGGGCAAGGTGATAGTCGGCTACGTGGGGCCGCACTTGTCAAACACCCGTACGAACTGAGCGCCTCGCCCAGCCCGAGCGTTCAAGCCGACTCGGTGGCAGGTGTTCCCTCGCTGCGGAACTCTGCATCGCGGCCCCTGCCGATTCAGAACGGTCGGCGACAGCCTGCCCGATACAAAGATGATCGGCGCTGTCCTCACAGATCACTGCGGCGGCAGTCCAGGAGTGGCCGGTGCCCAAAGCGGTACTTCCCTCCCGCCGCGGAGAGGTGGCTGCGGCGTTCCGGGTGCCTTGGCGCGCGGGCACGAGAGCATTGCCCGGATGGTCTTGCCACTGGGTGGGTAGGGGACGCAGTCCCAGTGGTCGGCGAGGGCGGTGACGAGGGTCAGGCCGCGTCCGGTGGTGCCGAGTGGGTCGGACGCGGCGTCCGTGGGGCCGTGGAGCGGGCGGAGGTCTCCGCGGGCGTCGCTGACCTCGATGCGGAGGCGGCCGGCGGCCGGGTCGAGGACGAGCGTGAGCCGGAAGCAGCGGCCGGGCACGCGGCCGTGCAGGACGGCGTTGGCGGCGAGCTCCGCGACGACGAGCTCGGCACGCTCCGTGAGGTCTGGCGAGGCATCTCGGGAGCGCAGCTCGGTCACCGCGAGCAGCCGGGCGAGACGGGCACCCCGCCGCGTGGACGACAGCAGTTGCGTGAAGGTGTGCACGGGCGTGCCGACGCCAGGTGTTGCGTGGTTCATGGCGCCAGAGTGGCGGTTCGGCGTGTGCGGATGCGAGTGCTGCGCCGCGTACGGGAGCAGGCGTACGGACGAGGGAGGCGGGCGGTACGCCAGAGTCTCGCGCGGCTGCGTGAGGAGCGCGTGAAGGGGGCGCAGGGTTCAAGCCATTGACGGACGTTGCCGTGGTGCACGTCACCCGTGGGGCTTTTCAGTCGCCACGCGACACTAAACTGCGAGTGCAGAAACGATACGGTGACGCGTCGGTGCAGCGAATGACCACCGCTGCCGGCGTGACCGCTTTGCCCAGTCGTGCCGTTGCCGGGCCGACGGGACACGTACGCAGGGGGAGATGTCGCTTGACCATCGTGCGCAAGCTCGACGTGGAATCCAGACCGGCCGCGGGGCTGGTGGCGTTCCCTCAGTACGGATCCCCTCGCTGAGGAAGCAACCGCCGTCTGAAGCGTAGCCGCAAGGGGCGGTGGAGGGGTCCGCCGGACACGGGCGGACGGGACGCGAGGGCTCACAACTCATGCACGTCCGCGCCCTGTTGTCACGGGCGCGGTGAGCTTGCTGCCCCATGCGGTGACAGCGTCTCGTGACGCGGTGGGCTGACCGGCCGGCCTCGTCCCCGGTGCCAGACCGCGATCCGACTGCTGGCCGAGCGCCGGTCCCGCCCAGACGACGCGGCCGACTCCGAATGTCTCGCCCGGGAACCCGCCGTACGGCTCTCACGCCGCACGGCGGCATCTGAACACCACTACATCGAGAGGACCACGACAAGCGTCGTGAGGATCACCTGGTTCGCTTGGTTGGCGCAGCACGTCGATGAATATGGTTACGACGACGGGCCATTGCGCGCCTCGATCGGCACGGGCGCCGTGTTGGTGACAGCCGCACTGCTCTGGGGCGCACTGCACCGCAACCGGCCCGCCGCCATGGCCGCCGCCGGCCTCACCTGCGTTCTGGGGGTCCTCTGGCTGGCCCTCCACTGAGGCGCGAGCTCATGACGGGCGCGGTCTTCTGCTGTTACGTGTCGAACGAGCACCGTTGTACACCCCTACCTAAAAGGGGGCCTGTCTCTGGCTCGTGGGGTGGCTGGAAAGAGTGCGGTCGGCCCTTCCTCCGTACCCGTCCGCTTGTGCAGCCCCGATAATCCCCGCATGGAGACACGGAAACGGGTCGCATGCCTCATTGCGGTATGCGTGGGGACTCTGGCCGCGGTCGGCTTGCTTGTCTTGGCCTTCATGGGGGATGTGGGCACGACGGGGCTGGCGGCGAGCGTCGGCGGAGCGGTAGCGGGCATTGTGGGGGCGGTCGCATCCCTCGTCGCGCTGCTACGGGCATCAGCCCCTTCACAAGCCCCCGTCACCATGCGAGCAGGGCGCGGGTCGATCCTCGCGCAGGGGGACGTCGAGAGTTCGCGTGCGCGGGTGCCGCGGACAGGGGCCGCGGCACCAGAAGTCAGTGACGTCATCACCATGGCAGCGGGTGATGGGTCCGTGCTCTCAGGTGGAAGCCTTCGTGACGTTGATGCGGGAGAGGAGGACCAGCGCTCATGACCACCGATCGCGACCCGAGGACAGAGCCGCACCCCTCGACGCGACCTGCGTTTCCGCCGCCACCGCCGTATCCGCCGTCCGCAGCATTCACAGCGGGCGATGGGGCCATGATGGCAGGGCGGGACATCCGGAACTCGGCAGGGCGGGACATCAACAATGTCCGTCGGACGAAGATCGGTGGTGGCTGGGGCATCGCCCTGGTAGCTCTGCTGCTGGCCGGAGTCGGTGGAGGCGTCTACGTAGCGACTGACGGTGATTCCGGCGTGTCTGGTGTCGGTGCTCAGGAGGGTGAAGCTGGCGTCCGTGAGACGTGGGAAGCGACGGCCGCGGCCGTGCGTGCAGGGGACAGTGCATCTCTGTGCACGCTCATGACGCCGGACTTCCGGAAGGAGATCGAGAACCGGGCGTCCGGCGACTGCGTCGCTTCGATTGGGGAACTGTTCGCAAGCTCCGATGCATCGCGGCAGGACGCCGGCGCGGGTCAGCTGGAGAGCGTGACAGTACGGGGGCGCTGGGCAGAGGTGGTCGAAGTTTGGCCTGAATCAACTGAGCCCTCCTACCGATACATGGAACGCTTCGGTGACAGATGGCGCTGGACTCATCACTTTCACTTCAGCGCGTTCCATCCCGATGAATGTCCTGAGTTCACATGGAACAATCCCAGTCCCAGTGATCGCAGATGCTCCCAACAGACTATTTTCTCCTAGAGGTTGATGAGGAGCTCGTGAGGATCTTCATCGCGGAGCGGCTCGGTATGGCCCTCCAAGGTGAGGCGGTCGCGGACCGCGTTGGCGACGTTGTGCGCAGCTTCTGCAAGCCGCGGTCCGGAGAGATCGGCAAACCTGGCCACTGTTCTGGGTGAACCCGGGCAGGACCTCTGACGGCACTTACGACTGCGACCCGAAGGCGCTTCCCAAGCTCTTTGAGGACTGGAAGACCGAGACCATGCACGCCCACGGCTGGGCGCGCGCCCCGTGGCCCGAAGCGCCACCTGCGCCTTGTTGTACGCGGACACGGATGACCCAGGCGCGTGCACGCAGCCTGGAACGGGGCCGCACGTCCTATCGCACGGCCGCCTCGTTGGGCTGGGCATGACGACGTACGACACCGCGCCCCGGCCAGCTCCGAAGGCAGGACCGGCGAGGCTGGTGCCGATCCAGTTCAGGGTGAGGCTGCAGCCCTGCTTCCGGCACTCGACGTCCTGAACCAGCCATTCGAGCTTGTCGTCGTCGCCGGCCTCAACCCGCTGGAGGTCATGCACCACCCCGACAACTCCGCCTCCGGACGGGCCTTGCTTATAGAACACCTCTTTTAGGGCCGCCCGGCCGCGGTGGCATGGCGTGATTCCGGCGCCGCCCGTGCCGAACCCAGGCGGTCCGGAAGCGGCCAAGGCTGACTGCCTCTTCGCAGGGTGATCCCCTGGGCAGACGCCTGCTTCTCCCGCGTGGCAGGCGGGCCGGGCACACTGGATCAGGGCGATCGCTTGCTCGAAGAGTGACGCTGTGCGCGAGGTGGGGAACCGGTATCGCCGTCCTTCGACGCGTCGCGAGAATCCGGCCGAGGGCTGCCAGGCGCGGGAGGCCCAGGTCTCGGGTCAGGCGCAGGGACAGATCAGTCCGGGGACCGCGCGGTTGGGGGAGCAGGTGACCACGGCGAGGGCGAGGTAGGAGGGGCGTTCGAGGTAGCGGCCGCACGACACGTCGCCGCCCGCGTGCAGCCGTTCGGCGGCGGAGTCCACCAGCCGGGCCAGGCGTACGGGGTCCCGGTCGTGCTCCGCGGCGAACCGCGGGGCGTACTCGGCCAGGCGCTCACCCAGCCAGGCCGCCGCCTCTTTCGCCTCCTCCCAGGTGCCCCGCACCAGCGAGCGCGGCTTGACGAGCCAGTACGCCGTCTCCAGGGGCGGGAGATCCGACGTGCGGAACTCCGCGGCGACCTGGCGGTAGCGCTCGATCAGTTCCGGCCTGCTCCCGGCCGGGGGCGGATCGGGATGCGGGGGCCGTCGCAGGGCCTCGTCGTCGAAGCGCGTCTTCGGGCCGGTCCAGAGGTAGGCGTGGTGGTGCACGTGCTGCTCCCGGAGTGCGGAGCGCCGGCCGGACGCGGGGAGGAACCCGGTCCGGCCGGCGACAGGGGAGGGGAGGGAGGAGGGTCAGGCGCCGAGGCCGAAGCGGGCCGGGTCGATACCGGCGGCGTCCAGTTCCTCCGTGGTGAACCGCAGCGGCTCCACGTCCGGCCGCTTGCTGTCGCCCAGCGCCCAGGCGTCCTCACCGATCCGGGCGAGGGTCACGCACCCTTCCGTGCAGGGGCCGCCGCAGGCCTTCGTGAACGAGGCCGCGTTGATGTCGAGCGCGTAGAGGTTGGTTCCGTTCTGCATGACTGCACCTTCCAGCTCGTCTGACGCGGCCGGGTCCGGCCGCGGCCGCCCGGGGTGGGCGGGAGTGCACGGAGGGGGCGTGCCGTCTGGGTGTTTCCGCAGGTGAGCGCTGGACACGGACGGCTCGTCCCGGATCTCCGTGACCTCAGAGTGGCGGTCGGACGGGGGCGGGGACGAGTGTGGCACCTCGTACGCTGAGTCAGCGTACGGACACGAAGAGTGGACGGTACGTCTGATGATCCGTCAGGCTGGGGGTGGACGCGGGCGGCGTGAGAGACGGCCGTCACGGCGCGCTGCGGAGGCGAGGAAAGGGGCGGCGGATGGACGTGGTCGGGGTCGAGGGGGAGGCGGTGGCTGGGAGCGCCGGCGGTGGGCGGGCGGTTCCGGCGGGGCCGGTGGGGGAGTGGGAGCGGGAGCCGTATCCGTCGGACAGCCTGCGGACGTTCGGGGCGGTCGTCCAGGCGCTGCGTGAGCATGCCGGGCTGAGCCGGGCCGACCTCGGTGCGAGGGTCCAGTACTCGAAACACACGGTCGAGTCCGTGGAGTTGGGGCGCCGGATGCCGGACGAGGCGTTCGTGGAGCGCGCGGAGGAGGCGCTGGGCAACACGGGGGCGCTGCGGAAGGCTGCGCGGCATCTGACGCGGGGGGAGGCGGGGCTGGCTGCTTGGTTCCGGCGGTGGGCGCGGCTGGAGCGGGAGGCGGTGAGTCTTTGTACGTATGAGTGTCGGTTGGTTCCGGGGTTGTTGCAGTCGGAGGCGTATGCGCGGGCGGTCTTCGACAACAGCATCCCGTTGCTGACCGACGAGCAGACGGAGGCGCAGGTCACGGCCCGAATGGAACGGCAGGCGATGATGCGGGAGCGGCCGACCGTGCCGTTCGGCTTCATCGTGGAGGAGTCGGTGTTCCGGCGCGGGCTGGGCGGGGCACAGGTCCAGGCGAACATGCTGGACCACGTGCTTGAGTTGACCGCGCCGCGCAACGTGACGCTTCAAGTGGTGCCGTTGAAGTTGGAGTTCCATGGGTGCCTGGACGGGCCCGTCCAGTTGGTGGAGACCTTGGAGGGACGGCGGCTTGGATACTCCGAGGGGCAGCAGAACGGGCGGCTGATCTCCGGCGCGAAAGAGGTGAGCTTGCTCTGCCGACGCTATGACACACTGCGCTCGCAGGCCCTCAACCCCAAGGAATCCCGGGACCTGCTGGAGCGACTGCGAGGAGAGCTATGAGCAGCGGTATGTCGGAACTCGCCTGGTTCAAGTCCAGCTACAGTGGCACCCAGGGTGACAGCTGCGTGGAGGTCGCGTTCGCCGAACAGGCCGTTCACGTAAGGGACTCCAAGGACGTGACCCGTCCGGCCTTCGCTGTCGGACGTGAAGGCTGGGGACAGTTTGTGCGGTTCGCGTCGGAGCGCTGAGCGACTTGGGTGTGTCGTCCGCCGAAGTGGCGGACGGCACACCCTTTGCAGCGCAAGGCGTCAGGTGAGGGTGTTACGCAGGTGCGGACCGAGGTACCGGACGTATACCGCTTCCGGAGCGGAGGAAGTCACCGGAGAAGGAGGCGTGGGGCTATGGTGTCTCCTTCGCCAATCTTCAAATGGGCTTGATCGATGACCTGGCCGACGGGGTCCACGTCCTGCGATACCGGTACCACCAACTCATTGCGAATTCTCGTCTAGCGGGCGTCCGGTCCGACATGTATCAGTTCGGAGAATCGTCAGAGGGCCTGGAGGATCGCACACTGTTGATCAATTGAGAAATTAGGTTAGACTCCACCCTTCCTGCGATTGTCGTTCTTGCAGAGCATCTTGCAGTTTGCTGGGATGGTCGGTCCGCCGGCATGCCAAGGCGTGATGTGATCCGCCTCCATCTCGGCGATCTCAAAATGTTTCTTACAGACAGGGCAAATACCCCTCTGCCGCTCGTACGCCTCACGCTTATGATTGTCGGTAAACGAGCGGATGCTCAGATGACGCTCTTCCCGATTAAGGACGTACAAGTATATGCCACTCTTTTTGGTGACGTCTTCGTCCTGCATGAGCCTGGAAATTTCGGCTTCCAGCTCAGTCGGATTAAGGTCAGCGTTTTTGAACTCATTGTAAAGAAACCCCCACTGGACAGGGCGCATCTCCTTGCGCCACTTGGGGAAGGTTGTCTTTACCCACCTCACGACATCCTGAAAGTACAGCCACAGCGCTTCGGCGCTGGGGTCGTGCTGATGTTTGGCCATGTATCCGTCGACGTCACCGTTATTTATCCACTTGATGGCTGTCTCGAGATATTCCTGCCGGATATGCGACCCCGTCATGTAATTGGACGCGATAGCGTGGGCAGGGCAGTTGTTCTTCGAGAAGTACTTCTTAGCTGCAGAAACCCAGACACCGTGGTAGACAGCGTTGCGCAGCTCCTGATCGGTGAGCTCCTCGCCAGCGATGTTGATCGTCTTGAACCATTCTAACTTTTCGGAATCGGTTCCCTCGCAGATGTAGACCATAAGCTCGTAGTCGAGGATCTGTTCTCGCTGGTCTTGCTGCAAGTTATGGAAAGCGAGCCGGTGCCCGTCGATTGGTATGGAGAAGTCGCCCTCAACGTACTGGCAGATCGAGATGGTGCGCTGCTGCCCGTCGATCACCTCGAAGGTACCGTCGTGACGCACAGCCCAGTACATGACGTTCAACGGGAAACCCCGGCGCAGTGTCTCTATGACGGCATTGCGCTGCTTGTCCTTGTAGACGAACTCACGCTGATAAGGCGGACGTACGTCCAGCTTGTCACCATAGGCCCTCACGCCCAACTCGTCATTATCCTCGTAGTCTTCGACGAGGTCGCGCACCCGGATATTTTTGAGGTCGATTTTCATGCGGTCACTCTCTTGTGTCGGATAAGAACGCGTGCGTACAGTTGGACGTAGTACTCGCCATCGACTTCGTAGTAGGTTTTGTCGGTCGGCGGCGTCTCCACTTTCAGCGCAGGACCATCATTAAGCTTCGTGACCGTGCTCCGCACGCCGTTCGCGCTGACCTGTGTTTGCTTCGGATAGATCTTAGACGGCTCTCCCAGCGGGGCCTTAGCGATCCCTACTATCTCGAACTGGTCGGGATTGTATTTACCAAGGAAGGTAATGGGCACACCCATTACCCCATCCCAGTCAACGGGGATGTTGACAGCCTTGCCAACCTCGATGCCGTTGTAGTTGTCGTAGGGGAGGTAGGCGTCAGGGTCGTGAGTGCGATAGAGCGTGAGCTCCTCGTGCCGCTTTGAGTGATCAAGGTTCGTGAACCATGCTGAGTGGCCAACGGTCTGGTAGCGGTCGCCGTCATGGACGCGCTGCCCCTGCTTCACCGGAGCGTCGTCCTTGATGCGAAACCACATCTGCCCGGTGCCGGTGCGTGTGACCCCGAGCCAGATGCGATTTTGCTGGATGTAGGGCCAAATCTCCTTGTACGTGACGGCATTCATGTTCCCAATGATCAGGAACTTTTTGTTGTACTCCATTAGCTGCGCGACGTACTCGCGGAACAAGGAGAATGGAGGGTTGGTTACGACAATGTCGGCTTCTTTAAGGAGAGTGATGCTCTCCTGTGAGCGAAAGTCCCCGTCACCGTTGAAGTGCTTCACCTCGATCTCATTGCGGCCCGGGATTCGATCACCATCCTTATCACCTGTGTATTCCAGGTAGATGGCTCTCTCGCTGTCCCTCGAGGAGAACAGGTCCATGTCTTGGCTTTTATAACAGGTGGCAATAAGTTTCTTCAGGTCAAGTCTCTCAAAGTTGTAGCTGAAGTAGTGGAAGAACTGAGATGCGCGAGGGTCATCGCAGTTAAGGTAGACGACCTTACCTTTGAAGTGCTTCTTGTAGTGTCGAATTTCCTTCTCGATGTCGGATAGCTGTGTGTAGAACTCATCCAGTTTGGCCAGTTTGGCATTACCGAGACTCTGCCGCTTTGACGCCATATTTATTCCACTCCGTTCGCCTAGTGCGCTATCGCGTTGCTCATTTAAGGGATGCGTCTGCGGAGTCACCCTACCGGCGTGGTGGGACATTGCAAGGGTTGACCTCGGATTATTCGATGAGTTTCTGATCGGCTGAGGTGTTGTATAAGCAGGTTAACCGTGGCGAGGGCCCTCGCCCGGCGGCGGGGCCAAAGTGGATCGGTAGGTGCCGAACTCGCCCTCAGCGAGCGGGGTTTTCAGAGTCAGGCCGGCGGTGGCCATGCGGTCGTATTCGGCGAGAACCAGTCTCTTGGTTCGGTATTCACCATACTTGGCGATTTCGTTGTTCTTAAGGCCTCCCCTCTCTGTCTGGAAGGACTCAAGGATGTAGTCAGTGTCCTCGCGACTGATTCCATACAGGTGGAAGAAGCAAGCGTCCAGCTCGGCGCGCAGTTGGGCGCGGCGATGGTCGTCCCAGCGGAACGGCTCTCCTTTGTCGTTCAGATCGCGGGCGAAGGGGGTCAAGTCGCGAGCGGTGTACGTGAGCTCAAGGAATCGGGTGAGGATGAAATCCATGTGAGGTTCCACTGAGTCGGGTGGAAGCACTGGCAGCTGTTTTACAATGAAGTAATTGAAGTTCACGCCGCCGATTTTCTGACGGGCGATATAGTCAAGCATCATGCTCGACAGAAGGGCTGCCAGGGTTGCCGTCTTCTTTGGGCTCTCGCGCGAGATGATGATGTTCCCAGAATCGCCTAGGCCGACGCGCGGCATGATGGACCCGATGAACGTACGCTCATCTGTTGAGCTTGTGATTTTACGGAAAGCGAAGAACCACTCTCTGTCCCATTTATTTCGCCTAAGCTTCTCAGTGATTTCGCTTTCGGGTACCCAGTAGCGGCCTTGCGGCAGGTGTGTCGGATCATCCAGCATTTCGACGGATGGTGTCGGAAGTTGACGAACTGCTTTTCCGGTTTCTCCATCCGCCAGTTGGTAGTCGCCGAATCTGTGATTGTATAGGTGAAACATTTTCGCCTCGTAAAGAGGGAGGAGGCGTTCGTCTTTCCTTACTAGAGAACTGCCGTCAAAACGCCAACCGTCGATCAGCATCGAGTCAAGGCTTTCATGGTTAGCGGCGGAGGGTCGGAAGAGGTCAGATTCATTGGCCATGTGAAACATGGTCATGAAAGATACGCCCCAGGGATCACCGCTTACCGTTCCGGGCTCCGTGAGTAGCGCCGGTGTCCGGCGGTAAATGTCAAGCGTAATTTTGGCGTCGCGGTAATTCGTGAAGATTGGGCATGTTCCGGTGTTTGGGTTGAGGATGTTGATCTCTTGATTTGTGATATGCACGTGACGCTCAGGGTCTTCGAGATCACTCAAACTCGTTGCTCGGAAGACGATGTCGATTGGTTTTTCGTTTTTCCGTCCGGTGAGGGAGAGCAGGCAAAACCGGTTGCCTTGGGCGCCAGCGACATCTGCGAAAAACCCAGCGTTGCGGAAATCGTAAAGTGATGCCAATGCGCCGTGGCTGGTCAAATCCTTGAAGAAGTACTGCGTAGTGTCGTCTGTTGCGATTCCCGTCGGAACAATCACTCCCGTGCGCCCTCGGTTTCCCGTCAATATGCGGTCGGTCTCCGTGAAGACGGCATACGTGTTGATGTCCCCTCGACCTGTGAGTGGATAGCGGCCGCTGACGCGCAAGAAGTGGCTTTCCCCTTCCGCGCGCCGTTTAGCGGCCTCAAATTCCGCAGCGAGGTGCGCGCGGTCAGGGTCGCTACGAAGCATCACGATTAGACGTTTGCGAGCGGCTGCGTTCTTGGCGTTCGCGATTTCAGTGTCGCGCTGCGCGAAGAACTCTTGCTCCTGAAGCTTCACGCGCTCCCACGGTGGATTACCTACCACCGCGTCGAACCCGCCGACCCAACCCGTCCCCTGCTGGATGCCCATCACCGATTCTTGAACCGCAAACACCTCCGGGAACTCCAGGTGCCAGTGGAAGAACCGGTACTGATTCCGCAGACTCATGATCTCGGCGTGCGTGGCGTCCGGCACCGCAGACTGGTCACGCCCGCGCAGCGCGCGGAACACCTGGTCGGTCGGCGCCTCTGGCGCTCCCGCCCGCTTGGGCCATACGAACGCGGCGCACCATGCGTCAGCGGCGTGCAAGTCCTGGATGTACGTCGTGGACTCGACGTAGGCGCGGTACGCGGACTCCTGAGCCCGCACCTGCTCCAGAGAGTCGGCCGGGGCCGCGGTGATCCGGGCCAGCTCGGCGGCGTACTGGTCATTGCCGGGCAGGACGTCCGTGTCGAAGAGCAGCTCGTCCTGGCCACCGCGCTGAGCCTTGTTCCGCTTGACCAGTCCGGCCGCATACTTCTTGTCGTCCCCCTCGATCGGCTTGAACGCGTCGTCCGGGACCCCTTCCGCCAGTAGCTTCGGCGTCGCACCGATCAGCCCATTGCCATGCTTGATATGGGCGTCGAGAAAGCCGAGCGCCTTGCCGGGCTCCAGCGCCTCCAGCCACAGCGAGACCTTCGCCAGCTCCACGGCCATCGGGTTGAGGTCGACACCGTAGATACAGCGCGCGACGACCTCGTGCAGCGCATGCCGCACCGCGTCGACCGTAGGCTCCGGGTTCCGCTCGCGCACCGACGCCACCCGCTTGGCGATACGCCGGGCCGAGGCGACCAGGAAGTGCCCGGAACCACAAGCCGGGTCGCAGACCGTCAGGGACAGCAGCTCGTCGACGATGTCGTCGGCCGGGTCGGGACGGCCGGCCTCCGTGGCCCGCTGCTCGCCCCGCTTCACAGCGTCGTCTATGACCGGATTCAGCGTCGTGTCCAGCAGGCACTCGATCAGCGACGACGGTGTGTAGTAACTACCCGTCGTCTTCCTGCTGTTGCCCGCGACCTCGATCAACTCAAAGGTCCGGTCCGCAGCCGAGTGCTTCGGCTCCAGCTCCAGCAGCGACTCGTAGACCGAGCCCAGCTCCTCCGCGTCCAGGTGCCGGTAGTCGACCGACCGCCACCGCCGCGCACCTGGGTCCCGTACCTGCGCCAGATGCCGCACGGCAGCCAGCAGCGACTCGTTGGACAGCTTCAGCCCGTCCAGCGGCGTGTCAGCCGCCGTAGGGGAGAACAATCCACCGAGTCCCGGCAACCCCAGCTCAGGGCGCCCCTCTTCCTTCCCCAGCGCCTCAAGAACGATCCGCAGCGCCTCGTACTGGTCACCGTGTGCCGTCCCCTGCCGACGCCGCGCCCGCTCCCGCAGCCGCGCCGACGAGAAGTACCGCTCGTACGCCTCCCGCTGTCGCTCACTCGCGTTCGGATCGAGCAGAGCGTCCCGGTCCTCAGCCACAAACACGAACAACAGCCGATACACCAGCCGCAGCAACGCATCCCGCAGCGCCTTCGGGTCCACGTCCTCCCGCAGCCGCACGTTCTCCGGATGCCGCAGGAACCCGGTGCCCAGCACGGTCAGCGCGTTCTGCACGCCCAGCCGAAGCTGGTCCAGCGCCCGCGCCCCCGACGTGACGGCCTCCGCCCGCCACTTCTCCAGCCAGCACCCGGCCGGCGCCGCCCCCTCCGGCACAGCGAACCGCGACGCGTGCAGCACGCAGTACAGCAGCACGAACTCGCTGAACAGCTCCCCGTCGAAGATCGCCTCGAGGTCGAACTCGACGTACGCCGCCGTCGCGAAGGACGACGAGTCCCGCAGCAGCCGCAGCCGGCGCCCGTTGGTAAGTACCGCCCACAGGTGGGCCTCCGTACGGTTCAGGCAGTCCTGGAGCATCGACTGCGCCGGGACCTGACCGGCCGCCGGACGCTTGTCCAACTCCTGGTTCCACGGCACCAGATGCACCAGCGCCTGACCATGCCGGTGCGACACCGGGAACCGCTTCTCCGCATCCGAATCAGCCGGAATACCCGCCGCCCCGACCTCCGTCAGCGCGCCGAAGTCCAGCTTGCGGAAGAGCTGGGCGAGCCAGTCGGAGCCGGCCCGCCCCGTCGGGTCGGCGGACGGCGCGCCCGTGACCGGGTCCGAGGGCAGCGCGGCGCGCAGCTCGCGCCAGAGCGGCTTGAGATACTCCCAGGCGCGCTCGGCCTCGTCCCGGACGGGCACGGACGCGGGCAGGCCGTAGTCGGCGGGCTTGGTGCCCGGCAGGTTCCGCGCCTCGGCGATGCGCAGCAGCATGTCGGCGGGGAGGAGACCGCCGACCGTGGTGACGGCGGTGAAGGCCAGGGCGGTGCGGGTGGCGGCGGCGGACATCAGGCTTCGGCTCCGGACACGGTAGAGGCGGCGAGGGCGGCGGGCGGCACGTAGACGTACACGCCGAGGACGTCGGCGGGCTCCTGCGGGAGGACCTTCAGGCCGCGGACGATCTCCTCGTTGGCCTTGCGCACGCGGCGGTGCGAGGCGTCGAGTTCGGCGGCCAGACGGGTGCCGTACTCGGTGAGATGGTCGGCGAGGCCCGGCAGGCCCTCCAGCGCGCGGGTGATGGACTTGCGGGCGGCCAGCTCGTGGGTGTTGGCGGTGGCGCGGGCGCCGAGCAGCGCGGCGGCCGCGTCGTCGTCCAGCCAGCGGGCGCGCTGCGGCAGACCCTCGTAGGCCAGCAGCCGCGCGTCCTCCGCGACCACCTGCCGCTCACCCGAGCGGGACGGCAAGGTGAGGTGGAAGCGGTACCGGACCAGCAGCAGCGTCGTGCGGACGCTCACCGCGTCCGTCGTCACCACACCGCAGCGGCGGGCCGGGCGCGGACCCTGCGCCTTCGCGTCCAGTGCCGAGTCCAGGACGTAGGAGGCGACGGCCCCGATCGCCGGGTCGGTGCGGACGAGGGCGGCCTCGCCGCGGCCGATCGCCGGCGTGGTGCGGAACGGGATCTCGCGGTCCTCCTCGACCAGCCGGTTGCCCAGCGTGGCCGCGAGCGCGTCCCGCAGTCCCGCCGGGGTGCCGCCGACCTGCGCGGTGAAGTCACCGCTGCCGTCCCGTGGGTCGCGGATCAGCGCGTCCAGGTCCCGCAGCGCCTCCAGCGTGAACTCGCGCACCTCCTCCGCACCGCCGAGGGCGGCCCGTACGGCGGCCACCTCGCGGGCCACCTCCTCCGGGTGGATGGCACGCTGCGCGTACTTGGAGCGGGACGTCTTCTCCCGCTCGGCCGCCGACGTCCACTCCCGCTCGATACGGTCGAACGACTCCTGGTGGCCGTCCATCTCGAACAGGCTCTCCTGGCTGCCCTGCCGGCCGTGCAGCAGCAGCCACTCCACCACGGCGTCCGTGACGCCGCTCGCGGTCTCGTCGGGCACGGAGACGGAGATGCCGAGGTCCTTCTTGATCTGCCGGTGCTTCTTGAACAGCACCTCCAGGACCTTGCCGTCGATGCCGTTGTCCTCGCCGTACATGGTGATGACGCGGACTTGGTCGCGCTTCTGGCCGTAGCGGTCGACGCGGCCCTCGCGCTGGTCGTGGCGGGTCGGGTTCCACGCCAGGTCGTAGTGAACGACGGCGTCGAAGTGGTGCTGGAGGTTGACGCCCTCGGAGAGGCAGTCGGTGGCGATCAGCACGTGCCGCACGGACGGGTCGCCGCCCTCCTCGGCGGCGAGCTGCTCGATCCGCTCCAGGCGCTGCTGCGGGGAAAGCGTGCCGGTCACGGCGGCCATTCTCGTCTTCTTGCCGAGCTTGCCGTCCAGCTGCTGTGCGAGGTAGTCGGCCGTGGGGATGTACCGGCAGAACACGATCGGGTTGTAGCCCTCGCCGATCAGGTCCTTCAGGTGCTTGGTCAGCGCCTTCAGCTTCGCGTCCCCCGCCGGGCCCATCAACTCCTCGGCACGTCCGGCGAGATCCAGCAGGCGGGCGCCCGCGTCCTCCGACTCGGCGGCGCCGGGCGCCACGTCCATGCCCTCAAGGCGGTCGTTCTCGGCGGAGTCGGCGGCCACCGGGGCGCCCAGCACGTCCGCCTCGTGCGCGGTGCGGGCAGTGGCGGACTCGGAGCGCGTCTTCAGGGTCTGCGCGGCGGCGGCCGGGGACGACACCATGGAACGCAACAGCGCGATCACCGACCACCAGGCGATGCGGGCCTCCCGCTTGCCCTGCTCGCCGGCCGCGTGGACACGGTCCGCGGCGTAGGCGATCGCGTCGTCAAGGAGCGCCCGGTAGGCGGGCGTCAGTTTGTACGGCTCGTCTTTCGTCCAGCGGTCGGACGGGAACGCGGTCCGCTCGGCCAGCGAGTCGTCGGCAAGACCGTCCTCCTTGGTGAGGTAGTCGCGCACGTCGGCGCGCTTGCGGGCCACGAAGTGCTCGGCAAGCTTCGCCCGGCCCGCCGGGTTCTCCAGGTCCAGCGTCGCCAGCTCGGGCCGCACCAGGCTCAGCAGGTTGCGGAACGCGGACTCCTTGCCGGAGTGCGGGGTCGCCGTCAGCAGCAGCAGATGGCGGTCGGCGTCGGCGGAGACCTTCCGCAGCAGCTCGTAGCGGAGCTGGTTCGTCGCGGAGGACGCGCCGCCCTGCGCGGGGTCGTCGGCGGCCACGCAGGTGTGCGCCTCGTCGACGATCACCAGGTCGGGGCAGTGCTTGACGAAGTCCTCGCGGTGGCGGGTCGACTTGATGAAGTCCGTCGAGATGATCGTGAACGGGTGCCGGTCGAACAGCGACTGGCCCAGCTCCAGGTTCCGCTCCAGGCGCGACACCGTGGAGGCCAGCACCAGTTCCGCGTCGATGCCGAACTTCTCCCGCAGCTCGCCCTGCCACTGCTCGGCCAGCGCGGGGGAGCACAGCACCGCCAGCCGGGTCGCCTCACCCTGCGCCAGCACCTCCTTGGCGATCAGACCCGCCTCGACCGTCTTGCCGATACCGACGTCGTCCGAGATCAGCAGCCGTACCGTGCGCTGCCGCAGCGCCATCAGCAGCGGCACCAGCTGATAGGCGCGGGGCTCCACGGCGATCGACGCCAGCGAGCGGAACGGGCCGGCGCCCGACCGGAACCCGATGCGCAGCGCCGTGCGCAACAGGCCGGCGGCCCGCTGGTCGCCCAGGTCGTCCGGGCTCGGCGCGGCGAACTCGGCGGGGCGCACCTCCTCGAACGAGGGGAAGACGGCCGCGATGTCGTCCTCGCTCCCGCCCAGCGGGCGCAGCACCAGCATGTCGGGGGCGCTCTCGGGCAGCACCACCCATTCCCGGCCACGGGCCGCGACCAGCGAGCCGGCTGTGTACGTGAGGCTCATGGGATGTCTCAGTTCCTCGGGTCGATACGTCGGGAGGTCGTCAGGGGCGCGACGGTCAGCGCAGGTGGAAGTAGGCGGCTTGATGGTCGACGACGGCGTCCCAGTCCGCGTCCGTCGGGAAGCGCACGACGTCCCAGCCCGCCTCCTCCAGGCGGTAGCCGGCCTCCACGTCACGAGTGGAGTCGGCCGGCCGGTCCGGGGTGTCGACGAACACGGCGAGGTGGACGTCGTCCAGGTAGAACACCAAATCGGGCCGGGCCGCCGCCGCGTCGACGAACACGTCGGCCTCGTCCGGCAGCCGGTAGCCCTTCGCCTTCAGCCAGCCCACCAGATCGCCCTGCGCGACGAGCGCCGACAGGTCCGTCTCCAGCGGGGTCGGCACGGGCGCGGGGGAGTCCTGGGCGGCGGCGGGAGCGTCCGCGGTCGCCTTGGTGGTGCCCGCACCGGAAACGGTCGCCGGGACCAGCCTGCGGAACACCTCGCTGCGGGACTCGCCCCGGTCCTCCCGCTCGGTGCGGGCGCCGGCCAGACGCAGCAGCAGCGGGCGGGCGGTGTGCCGGCTGAGCTGTCGGTGGTGGCCCTGGTTTGCGTACGTCAGCAGGCATGTGTAGCACCCGCGGGCGCACTTCTCGCGCTTCGCTCGGACGCACTTCTCGTCCTTTGCAGGGCCGCCCAGGTCCTCACCCGTGTCCGGGTCGAAGTGGCAGATCTCCAGCGCGGTCCGGGCGGCCTTCGCGAGGGCGTCCTTCTCGTGCTGGATGCGGCGCAGCACGCCTGCGCCGCCCTCCGCGGCCTCCGTGAACAGCATGCGGCGGCGCGGCCCGTCGTCCGGCGGCAGCAGCTCCGCCGTCAGCTCGGAGTCCTCCAGCTCGAACGCCGCCTCGATGCCCCGCTCCAGGGCGTACAGGAACGACAGCGCCACCGGCTCCGGCTGCGGCTCGTCCAGCGTCACCACCAGGATGTTCCGGCGGTCCTCCACGTACGGCAGGACCCGCTTCTTGCGGCGCTTCTCGTTGCCGTCCTCGTCGACCACCGGCATGCCCGTGCCCTCGATGGCGTCCGCGGCGGCCCGGTCGTTCAGCCAGCGGCCGTCGCCCAGGTCCAGCCAGTAGCCGTCCGGCTCGCCCTCCTTGTCGCGGACCCGGCCCAGGTTGGTGATGCGGACAGTCGCCGAGTCGCCGTAGTCCAGGTCGAGGACGGGCGTCCCCTCCGCGTCGCCGACGTGCGAGGTGAGACGGCCCTTGCGGGCGCCGTGGTCCTGGAACGCGTACGACGTCTCCAGGCGGAAACCTGCCCGGCGGCGCTCCTCCTCGTCGGAGGAGATCCGCTCGCGCGGGGTCGTGTACACGGTGTGCAGCTGGAGCAGGCCCGTGCGCTTGCCGCGCAGCGGCTCGCCGCACATCGCGCACAGGTCGGAACCGGCCCTCACATCGTGGTGGTAGCCGCAGCCGTCGCAGCGGCGGGCCTCCGCCGTCGCCAGGTCGCCCGAGGCGTCCGGCGGCAGCTGGACGCGGGTCACCTGGTAGCGGGCGCCCTCGTGGTAGATGAGCGCGCCGGGGCCGAACTCGCGGATCGCGAGGAACCGGGGCCGCTGGAGGTAGTCGCCGTCGGCGTTGCGGCGGTTGCCGGAACGCGGGATGTAAGCGGCCAGCGGCAGCCTCGGGAAGCTGTAGCCGGGCAGGAACCCCTCGGACGCCAGGTAGCGGTACGGGTTGAAGTCGCTCATCACCGACTTGCTGTCGGTGGAGCGGTTCAGCAGCAGGTTGGTCTGCGTCTCCGCCTCCCGGCGGCGGGTGCGCGCCCGCACCTGCTCACCGGGGGAGAGGGTGTGGTCGACGACCCGCTTGTTCTGCTCGTACTGGTCGATGACGGCCGCCCGGAAGAGGTCCCGCCACCGGTCGAACGCGGCGTCGAACCGTGCCGGTGCGCGCTCGATCCGGTCCTCGATCCACTCGTCGTACCACCAGGTCGTCGCCTGGAAGTCCGCGATCAGCGGGGCCAGGACCGTGCGGGCCGCGGCGACGGCACGGCGGCGGGCACCCTCGTCCAGGGACAGGTCCCGGATGCCGTCGAGCAGCGGCAGCGGCATCTGCGGGTCGGGGCGGTCGTCGCCGTCCGGGTCGTAGGCGACGTCGACGACGTCCGGGATCGCGGCACCGAGCTTCATCCCGGTCTCCGCCAGCCAGATGCCCTGGAGGTGCGAGCGGACCAGGTCCTCGTTGGCGAGGTCCAGGCGCGGCGGGGCCACCTGCCCCGACACCATGTCCTGGGAACGCCGGAAGTAGTACTGGTCGTGGCTGTTGCCCGTCGCGCAGTACGTGGTCACCAGCGCGGGCTGGCCGGAGCGGCCCGCCCGGCCCGAGCGCTGCGCGTAGTTCGCCGGGGTCGGCGGCACGTTGCGCATCATCACCGCGTTGAGCGAGGAGATGTCCACGCCCAGCTCCATCGTCGGCGAGCAGTACAGCAGCGGCAGTTCGGCGTCGCGGAACTGCCGCTCGCGCTCCAGCCGGTCCTCCGGCGTGACCTGCGCGGTGTGCTCCCGCGCGAACAGGCCGGCCAGCTCGGCCGCCGCCGTGCGGTACAGGTCGCGGAAGAAGGGGTTCACGCGCGGTCCCTCGCCGCTGGTGTAGGTGCGCGCCAGCGGATCGACCGCGCCCCGCTCGCCGTCACCGGCCCGCCAGATCAGCGCGGCGGCCGCCACCCGGTAGCCGAGGCGCTTCTCCGACGCGCGGCGGCGGAAGGCCGGCCCCGAGCGCTCGGGAGTCGCCTCCACCT
Source organism: Streptomyces sp. NPDC085937 (assembly GCF_044540535.1). Taxonomy (NCBI): domain Bacteria; kingdom Bacillati; phylum Actinomycetota; class Actinomycetes; order Kitasatosporales; family Streptomycetaceae; genus Streptomyces; species Streptomyces sp. NPDC085937. Next base: position 326,710 of record NZ_JBITSH010000001.1, read on the forward strand.
CACGCACGAGCTCCGCGTCCCGCAGCACCTTCAGCAGGTCCTCGATGACGCACTGCACGTCCTCCAGCGAGGCGGACGCCTCACGCAGCGCGGGCAGGTTCCGCCGCAGGTACTTGCCGAACTTGCCGCGCGCCGACAGGAACAGCGCGGACCGCTCCATGCCGGGCCGCGAACCGTACGGGTAGGCGGTGCCGACGGTCGGCTGGTCGGAGTCGCTCAGCACCCACGGCCCGGTCAGCCGTTCCTCGCTCGCCCGCTGCAAGGTGTCGAAGTCGTCGCGGAAGTACTGCACGTCGATGGCGAGTTCACGCCGCATGTAGTCGAGCAGCGTGCGGCCGATCTCCTCGCGTAGCTCCGGGTCGGCGTCGCGCAGCACCGCGTGGGCGGACTGCCAGCGGTCCGGCTGGGCGGCGACCCAGGCCAGGTCCTCGTAGTCGATCCGCAGCAGACCGGTCTGCTCCAGGTTCGGCATCGTGATGCGCCAGCCGCGCTCCAGGTCGCGGTAGAGGCGGTACCCGACGACGTCCCGGAACACCTTCGCCGCCCGCTTCTCCATGGACGGAGGCAGGTTCGTGCCCGACGCGTAATCGCGGGGCGTCAGGCCCATCACCTCGGTGACGGCCTCGGCGAGGTCGTCGTGGCGCAGCCCGTCCTCACCCGCCCGCACCGCCGCCTGGTACAGCGCGCCGCGCAACTGCGTCACCTGGGCGAAGTCGTTGAAGTGCCCTGCCTGCAGGGACGCGTCCTGCCGGTTGTCGACGAAGGTGAGGAGCTTGCGCGCCTCCTTGCCCAGGCTGTCCTCGGGCACCGCCCGCAAGGACTTCACGATCGACGCGGAGATCAGCGAGGTCGCCGACGAACGCCCCTCCTGGTCCAGGGTGGCCAGCTTGGCGAAGTCCCGGCCGCGCGTCTGCTCGTAACTGACCTGGCAGTGCACGCAGAAGAGGAACGGCGCCGGCACGAACGCCGCCACCAGGCCCTCACCGGACTCGTTGCCGTGGGCGTCCACGACGACGCGCTTCGGCAGACGGGGGCGGTAGGACTTCTTGACGGTCATCCCGCCGTTCGCGTCCGGCTCCAGCCACGACTCCGGCAGCCGGCGGTCGTCCACCGCCTTCTGCGGATCGGCCGGCCACTCGTAGTCCTGCCCCGGCATGCCCAGGTACAGATAGCCCTCGCCCTCACGCCCCCCGGAGGCGGAGGTGTCCCGGCGCGGCTCGTACCGGAAGGCGCCGCCGTCCTCGCTGCGCCAGACCGTCAGGTACTCCTGACCGCACTCACGGCAGAACGCCAGCGGGAACAGCGGCTTGCCGCCGCTGCCCGGCTGCTCCAGCTGATAGGTGCGGGTCAGCGGCCGGGTGAGCGGGTCCTCCAGCGTCGTGTAGACGGTGTCGCCCTTGGACAGGAACTGGTGCAGCCGGAAGGCGAACAGCGGCCGCTCCGTCACGGGGTGCTTGGCCTGCGCGCCCGCCTCCAGCGTCGTGCGGATCGCCTCGCGCACGGTCTCCTCGGCGACACCGGACACGGCGGACAGCTCCGCCGCCGCCTCCTCGACGGTGGCCGGGGCACGGCGGCGCAGGCGGCCCGTGCCCTCCTCCCGCTCAAGACCGAACCGCGACTCCACCCAGCGCGCCAGGGAGTCCTTCGTCAGCGCCTCGTACGACCGGGGCGCCGAGGGCACCCGCAGCCGCTCGGCGGGCACGGACTCCGGCGCCTCGTCGGTGGCCCGCACCAGGGTCTCGCCGATGACCTGATCCGGCAGCACCGTCGTTCCGAACAGCCGCTTGGCGACCTTGGCGACCTCGCGCCGCTGGTCGTCCCAGGTGCCCTCGGTCGACATGGTCGCCGAGGTGCCGATGCACTGGAGGGACTCCGACGCCCGGCACGCCTCACGGACCCGCCGGATCAGGAACGCCACGTCGGCGCCCTGCCGGCCCCGGTAGGTGTGCAGCTCGTCGAAGACGAGGAACTGCAGTCCCTCCGCCATGCGGATCAGGCTGGACCGGTCGTCCGGCCGGGTCAGCATCAGCTCCAGCATCACGTAGTTGGTCAGCAGGATGTCCGGCGGGTTCTTGCGCAGCTCACGGCGCTCCTCGCTGGACTCCTGACCGGTGTAACGGGCGAAGGTGACCGGCTCGCGGCCCTTCCCGAAACCGTGGCGCAGGTACTTCTCCAGCTCCCCGAGCTGCGAGTTGGCCAGTGCGTTCATCGGGTAGACGACGATCGCCCGCACCCGGCGCTCGGCATTCGGGCCGGCCGCTTCACGCTCCTTCAGGACGCGGTCGACGATCGGCACGATGTACGACAGCGACTTGCCGGAGCCGGTGCCGGTGGTCAGCACGTAGGAGTCGCCCGCCTGCGCGGCCTCGATCGCCTGGCGCTGGTGCAGGTGGAAGGTCAGCGGCCGTCCGTCCGGACGCGACGAGGTCTCCTTCTTGCCCGCCTGGAAGATCTCCGCGCACCTCGGGTGCAGGACGCCGTCCCGCACCAGGTCGGTGACCTGGCCGCCGTCGGCGAAGAACGGGTTCAGCGACAGCCACGGGTCGGGCCACTGCGACTTCGCCCTCAGATCGTCGGCGACGAAGCCCTCGATGCGCGCGTCCCGGATCACCGTGCCGCTCTTGGTGAAGCTCTCGTACTCGGTGATCAGGTCGGCGTGGATGCCGAAGACGTCCATCGCCTCCGGCAGACGCGGCTGCCTGCGCGGCGCGGGCGCGGGTACGGCGGGGGCCCGCTCGGGGAGCAGGGCGCGCAGCCGCGCCACCGGGTCCATCTGCTGCCAGTGCGGAGCGAGCAGGGCGGCCGTGGGGTCCTGAGCGAGCGCGAGCGGGACCAGCGCCTCACGGACCGACGCGGCGTTCTCCGGGCGGTGTTCGGCGTCCTTCTCCAGCAGACGCTCCACCAGCCGGACCAGACCGGCGGGCAGATCCGGACGCACCAGCGTCAACTGGGGCGGCAGTTCCCGCAGATGCTGCTCGGAGATCTCGTAGTGGGTCCGGCCGGAGAACGGCGGACGGCCGATGAGCAGTTCGTAGAGGATGCAGCCGAGCGCGTAGAGGTCGGCCGAGGCGGAGACCTGCTCGGCGCGGAACTGCTCGGGCGCCATGTAGCGCGCCGTGCCGAGGCTGACGCCCGTGCTGGTCAGGCGCGTCTGGTCGGGGTCGTCGACGATCGAGCCCATGCCGAAGTCGAGCACCTTGACGGTGCCGTCACCGGTCAGCATCACGTTGGCCGGCTTCAGGTCGCGGTGGACGACCCCGGCGGTGTGCGCGGCGGTGAGCCCGGACGCGATCTGCGCGCCGATGGCGGCGACCCAGGAGACCGGCAGCTGGGGCTCCTCGTCGATGAGGTCCGCGAGCGGACTGCCGTCGAGCAGCTCCATCGCCAGGTACGGCAGTCCGCCGCCGTCCGCGGTGTCGTCCACGCCGCCGTCGATCAGGAGCGTGAGGTTCGGGTGCCCCTGCGAGAGCATGCGCATGATGCGCACCTCGCGGCGGAAGCGGGCGGTCTCCTTGCCGGACCCCGAGGCGTCGATCGCACCTCCGGTCCGGCTGCGCAGCAGGGTCTTGACGGCGACCTGCCGGTGCGGGGAGTCCGGGGCGGCCTTCAGGTCCTCGGCCCGGTGCACCTCGCCCATGTTTCCGCGTCCGACGACGCCCGTGATGCGGAAACGTCCGCCGACAGTCCCCAACCCCACTTACCCCTCCCCATGACGCCCGTCTCGTGCAAGATGGGTACATCTTGCTGGAGCGTACACCTTAGTCCGTACGAGCGGCTCACGTCTACGTGTTGAGGATGTCAACACGCTTCTCGCGCGTGAACGGCGTGGTCGTGTACGGCGTCGGAGCTGGGGTCGGTGTGACGTCGGTCCTCTCTACTCCCCGAGCGAAGCCACCGCCTCCCGGTAACCCCCCGTCGGCGGCGCCGTGTCCGGCCCGTACACCAGGTTCAGCACCCCCGTGCCGAACGTCTCCGACTTCAGCAGCCGCAGCGGGATCGACGGCTCGCCCTCGTCGAACAGGCGCATGCCCTTGCGGACGGCGACGGGGTGGACGAGAAGCTGGAGCTCGTCGAGCAGGCCCGCCGCGAGCAGCTGCCGGACGACCGACACCGAACCGCTCAGCCCGATGTCACCCCCGGACTCGCCCTTCAGGGCGGAGGCCACCTCGGCCACGTCGCCCTGCGCCTGCTCCGAGTTGCGCCACTGGAACTCGAGCGGGCTGCGCGAGAACACGATCTTGCGCATGTCGCCGAGCTGCTTGGCGAAGCCCGCGTCCTCCGCGCCCGCCGTCTCCCGCTCCGGCCAGGCGCCGGCGAAACTGTCGTACGTCACGCGGCCGAAAAGCATGGTGTCGGCGTTGCCCAGGCCCTCGCCGACGGCCGCACCCATCTCGTCGTTGAAGTACGGGAAGTGCCACTGGTCGGGGGCCTCGACGACACCGTCGAGGGAGATGAACAGGCTGGCGACGATCTTCCGGGACATGGTGTCCTCCTGGGGTGTCCGGTCCGTGTTACCGATGAAGACCGTGCCACCGACCGGAAATCATCGGTGGGCGGCACGCGGTGAAGACCTCCGGACGGTGTCACCGGCCGTCCGGCGCGGATCCGTGACGCTGCCCAGCCAGCCCAGCAGGAACCCGACCGGCGTCGTCACCAGCCCCGGGATGGTCACGTCCCAGACCCGGAAGTCGTGCCCCGGCATGATCGACGTGGGGGTGCCGGACATGTACGGCGACACCGCGAGCGCCACGACGGTCACCACCGTCGCACCCCACAGGCACCACAGCGCGCCGCGGGCGGTGAACCCGGGCCAGTACAGCGCGTACAGCAGGACGGGCGCGAGGGCGGCGCCGCAGAGGCCGAGCCAGAGCGTCGAGACGACCACCAGGTTCCAGTCGGCGCACACCACGGCGACGGCCGCGGCGGCCAGCCCGGTCAGCGCGGCGGCCCACCGCGACGCGGTGCCGTCCACCCGGCCCGCCGGGCGTCCGCCGGAGGCCCCCAGCACGTCCCGGCCCAGGGTGATCCCGGCGGCGAGGGTCACGTCGACCACGGCGGCCAGCGCCGTGAGGAAGAGGACGCAGGCCAGGGCCGCGACCAGGATGCCGCCGCTGTCCAGCGCCCGCCCCAGCAGCAGCGGCGTGAACACCTGCGCCGACGGACCGGCCTCCCGCAGCATCCCGCCCGCCAGGGCCGCCGCGCCGACGCCGACGACGGCGAGGGCGCCGTACAGCAGGACGAGCTCACCGAGCATCCAGCGGCCGACGGTACGGGCCCCGCGCGGGCTCTTCGTCGCGATGGCCCGCATCAGTACGGCGGGCATGGCCAGCGTGGCCATGGTCATGCCGAGGATCTGCCCGACGCGGTTCACCGCCCCGACCCACCCGTCACCCGTGTAGCCACCGGGCCGGAGGAATCCCTCGCCCGTCCCCGAACCGTTCGCGGCCGCGTCCAGCAGGCGCCCCAGATCCCCGCCGAAGCGGTGCAGGACGAGCGCGGCGGCGACCAGCAGCACGGGCAGGGCGATCACCGACTTGGCGATCATCACCACACCCGTGCCCCGGATGCCGCCGCTGACGGCCAGCGCGGTCATCACACAGCCGATGACGACGATGCACCCGGTCCGCGCGCCGGGCTGCCCGAGCAGCGCGGCGGCCACATTGCCGACGACCACCAACTGGACCACCAGCAGCGGGAAACAGACCAGCAGCGTCACCACACCCCAGGCCACCCGCACACCGGACCCGCCGCTGCCGCGCGCGTCCAGCAGGTCCGGGGTGGTCAGCGAGGCCTGCGCGCGCAGCGGCTCGATGACCAGCACGAGGAACAGCAGGACGCCGACCAGGCTGCCCAGCATGACACCGAGCCCGTCGAACCCGGTGGTGGCGACCATGCCCACCAGCACGGTGACGGTCGCGACGGTGGTGGTGTCGCCGCCCATCGCGATGCCCTGCTGCCAGGACCGGAGCCGCCGGCTGTCGGACCGCACGAGCGCGCGGTCGTCCTCGTCGGCGCCGGTGATGACGCACAGCATCAGGCAGATGACGACGAACACGGAGAACACGGCGAAGACGAGCGACCGTGAGGAGGAGTCGAGCAACGCGGTCACGCCCACCTCCGGTCGTCCCCGTCGGAGGCCGCGGTGACCTGGTCGACCCGCCGCCCGTACACGACCAGGCCGTGCACACCGATCCCGAGCGGTACGACCGCCAGCACCACCCCGAGACTCACGGCCCCGGCGACCGGAGTGCCGTACACACCGGGGACGAGCGCGGCGGCCACCACGTACAGCACCCACACGAGGGCGATGCGCAGACCGACCCGCAAGCCAACCCTCAAGCGCGCGTCCTCCGCCGGGACTTGCGCGGACAGGGCGCGGTCGTCAGGCACCGGCGGGCCCTGCCGGTACGGCTCCGCTTCGTAGAACTCCAAGACAACTCCGCTCACGCACGTCGACCCGGCACCCCGTGATGGGCGCCGGCACGGATGTGGGGGTGGCCGCGGAGTCAACCAGACGCGGAGGCGGCATGGAGGGGGACTGTTCCCTCGCCCAATCAGGAGCTCACGGGACGGTGAGCGCGCACTCGATTCACGCCCGTACGGCGATCGGGACTCTGTGAACGGGCCGCCGGTCCACAGGCGGGCCGGCGGTCGACGCGGGACGCGTCGGGCGGTGTCATGTCGTGCCCAGTTGCCCCCGGCGGAACGGTTGACCGCCGAGCACGTACTCACTAGCGTGCTGGGCACAACATCAGACATCAGATGTCTTACGAGCGATAGGGGTCGGCATGAACGCCGTGAAGGACGACGCCTCGGTGTCCAGGCGCAAGGCGCTCGCCGGTGCCGCGGGCGCCTTCTCGGCAGGAATGCTGATCGCGCCGTCCGCATCGGCCGCGGCCCCGCCCGCCACGGCACGGGCCGCCGACGTGACGGCGACGGGCCTGCCCGTCCTGGCGGTGGGTCAGAACTGGCAGCAGGTGCTGGCGACCACCCGCCGGGTCCAGCTCGAGCCCGGAGCCACCTACGTCCTTCCGGCGACGGTGGAACTGCCCGACGACTGCCTCGTCGTGGGCAACGGCGCCACGGTCACGGTCACCGGCCCCTCGGTCACCGCCCTGCGCGTCACTCAGAAGCGGAACGTCACCGTCACCGGGGTGCGCTTCCGCGGGCAGGAGGCCGACCCGCTGGGTACCTCCATGGCCGCGAACCACGTGGCCGTGAGGATCACGCGCGGCAGCGACGTCCGCGTCACCGACTGCGACTTCGCCCGGTGGCGCGGAGCCGGCGTCGTGGTCACCGGCTCCGCCGCCGACGACTACTTCGGCTCCCGCACCGTGGTGAGCGGCAACACCTTCGACCGGTGCTACTTCGGCTTCTCGGCGGCGGACCGCAGCGAGTACGCGCTGCTGGCGAACAACGTCTTCACCTACTGCCGACTGGCCGTGTGGAACTCCTCCGGCAACTGGAACATCCAGGGCAACACCGTCGTCGGCTGTTACGGCGCCTACTACTCCCTCGCGGCCACGAGTCCCTACGGCGGTCAGAGCAGCGACAACTGGAACCACGGCGCCGTGACCGGCAGCACCTTCAACCACTCGAACGGCGGCACCCCCGTCCGGTGGACGGCCAACCTCGCGTTCCCCGTGGGCGGTTCGCCGGCCGACCCGGGACCCGGCGTCGTCGTGTCAGGGGTCCTGCCGCCCACCTTCAGCGGCAACACCCTGTGGTACACGGACGTGACCGCCACCAACCTCCAGGGCAGCCGGTGGGTGCTGGCCGGATGCGCGCTCTCGGACCTCACGGTGAGGTGTTCCGGATCCGCCCCGGTGCACCTCGTCGGCCACCAGGGCAACCACGCGCCCGTGCTGACGGGCAACGTCGTCGACGTACTGGCCGGCTGACGGGGGTCGCGGCCCTCACGGCCCTTACCAGCCCTTCTCCGCCTGCGGCGCGAGATCCTCGATCTGACACCGTCGTACCGGGGCGCCGCCGCCACGCCACTTCCGCCTCGCGTTCGCTCAGGTCGGGAGGGGCGTGACGGCGTCCTGCCCGGCTTCTCTCAGATGTCCCGGAAGGGACCGGCGAATGCCGTGACCTGCTGCGATGGACCGTTGCAGGTCGCTGACCTGGGGAAATAATCTTTCGGCTGTTGCACGATCGTGGCCGTTGATGCGGCCGGAAGTCCCAGAAAAGTCCCAGGGTCCGACCTTTCGACACTGCGGGAAGCCGCCACGGCCGCCATGCATCTGTCCGCACGGACGCCCGCCGTTTTCCTGGTGTGCGCTTCCCGCCTGCTCGACCTGCGAGAGAAGGACATCTGATCGCTCTCTCACTACGGCGCAATTTCCTGGGTGAGAGAGCGATCAGGTTCATCGAGCCGGACCGGGACACCTGGTGACTGTTTCCCGCGTTCCAGGTGAGTACCGGTAGCCGGCGGGGCACATGAGCCTTGATCAGGCGACGGACCTGCTGATAGGCGCCGCCGTAGCATCGGCGTACGACGACGTTCTGCACGGCGTCGGCCCTCTTGCCTTCGACCACCTTCCCCGCAGCCTTTTCGAGGATGCTGGAGAGGTCGAAGCGCTGAACAAGATCCTCAGGGACTTGACGGGCTAGGACATAGGCCGGCCTCCGGCCTGACTCGGAGACCACCACGCCACCTCTGGCGCAAGCCCCTGCTGGGCATGGTCACGCTGTGCGCTCATGTACGGCCACTCCTCACGCGACCGGTGCTTTGGGGGCGGCGGGTGCCGCATGGGTGCCACATGTCGAACGGTTGAGGACGAATTCAGATCGGCAGATAACCGAAATTGAATCAAATGCGACCGTTGTGCATTTAGAGACTAATGGTGACAAGATGCGGCCCCGGATCCTGAGGGGTGACGGCATCTCATGGGGGTTGTGGCTCCTTTTGCTGTGCGTTCCCCCAAGACGTCCCAGGATGTGTACGAGCGCAGCAAGGAGCCGCGATGACCCAGACCACTGCACCGCCTGTCATCCCAGGTCCGCGAGACGGTTCCGCCGAACCACGTGGACCCGTGGCCCCGGTGCCGCCCCGGCTCACCAAGGCGGTCATCCGCAACTTCCGGCTGCTTCGCAGAACCGAGCTTTCCTTCACCGACGAGGTGACACTGTGCGTCGGCCGTAACAACACGGGAAAGACCTCGCTGGCGAAGCTGTTCGAATTCTTCGTGGCGAGGAAGAAGACCGCGCTGCGCATGGAGGACTTCTCCGCCGACTGCTACGAGGAGTTCCTCGCTGCCCATCGCCTCTTCGCCGCGGGCGAGGTGGAGCAGGCGCGCGACACGGCTCCGGCAGTCACCCTCACCCTTCACATCGCCTACGACAAGGACTGCGGCCAGTATGGGCCACTGGCCCCCTTCGTGGTGGACCTCGACCCCGACTGCTCCGAGGTGGTGATCAGGTTCGCCTACGCGTTGGGGGACGGTGCCCTGAAGGAGTTCTTCGGGAATGTGCCTGTCGAGCCGGATGCCACCGCCACGCTTGAGCGGCTGGGCAGAGACATCCCGAAGCACTTCGAGATGTCGGTGACGGCGGTCGACCCGACCGATGAGGCGAACGTCCGACCGGTCGACCTCGCGGACGTGCGCACCCTGGTGAGGGTGGACTTCGTCGAGGCGCAGCGAGGACTGGACGACGAGGGCGAGGGGCATGCCGCGCCGATCGGAGCGGTTTTCGAGCAACTGCTGACCGCGGCGGAGAAGAGCCAGAACGCGACGTGGCTGGAGGAGCTCGCCGCGAGCATCGACAGGACGCTCGTGGACACCTCCGGCAGTCTCGACAGCAGCCTCCAGAAGGTCCGCGAACGGGTGGCGCCGACGTTGAAGGCCTTCGGTTATCCAGGCTTGGGTAACCAGGAGTTCGTCACGGCCGCCCGGCTGGACTCCAAGAGGCTGCTCAGGAACTTCGCGCGCATTCACTATCCGGGAGTGGCCGGTGTGCGGTTCCCGGAGTCGTACAACGGCCTCGGTACGCGGAACCTGGTGATGATTCTGCTCAGGCTATTCACCTGCTACCGCGACCACACGGCGACGTCTCTGGAGTCGGGGATCCATCTCGTCTTCCTGGAGGAACCGGAGGCCCATCTGCATCCGCAGATGCAGGAGGCGTTCATCCAGCGACTCACGTACTCCGTCAGTCTGTTCCCTCGGATCGACGCGCAGATGAGGGCGAGCATGCCCGGGCAGGCGGGAGCGGTCGAAGAGAGCACCACCGCAGGCGACAGCGGCCCCCGGTGGAACGCTCAGTTCGTGGTGACCACCCACTCGGCACACGTGGCCAACCAGGGGCGCTTCTCCGACATCCGGTACTTCCGAAAGGAGGAGGACGCCGTGGAGAGCGGAGGCGAGCCGGGGGCGGCCCGCACCGTCATCAAGGACCTGTCCCAGGTGACCGGCGACGAGAGGTTCCTCCGCAAGTACCTGACCCTCACCCGGGCCGACCTCTATTTCGCGGACAAGGCCATCCTCGTCGAGGGCGCCAGCGAGCGAGTCTTCGTCCCGGCGGCGGAGGAGAAGCTGGCGGCGAGGAGGCCCGGAGAGACGCCCCAGCACCAGTACGTGACCCTGATGGAGGTCGGCGGGGCGCATGCCCACAGGTTCTATCCGCTGCTGAAGGTCCTCGGGATCCCGGCCCTGATCATCACGGACCTCGATCCCGTCGACAAGAGCGGGCCCAAGAGGGGCAAGTGTCTGGTGTCCGAGGCCGGACATACTCACAACCCGTCCATCAAGGCGTGGTTCTCCGAGACGGCGGACATCACGGTGGCCGAGCTGCTGCAGCGGGCCGAGACGGACCCGCCGATCGCCGGCGGCAGCATGTGCCTCGCCTACCAGGTGCCGGAGGAGCCCGGCGGTCCGTGCGGCCGTACCTTCGAGGACGCCTTCGCGCTGACCAACCGGGCCCTGTTCGGCATCTCCGCAGGTGACGCTCCCACCCAGGAACTGGAGGAACAAGCCCGTGGCAGCGTGGAAAGCAGGCGCAGCAAGGTCGACTTCGCCCTCGACCACGTTCTCGGGGACCACGACTGGGAGGTCCCGAAGTACATCAGGCGCGGCCTCGAGTGGCTCATGGCACAGGACGGGACGGCGACGAAGGCGGACGACGAGTGACGACCGAGGCGGAAAACGTCACGCACACGATCCTGACGTCCCTCCGGGAAGGCCGGCACTTCAAGGTGGAGGCCGGCGCCGGTGCGGGCAAGACCAGCTCACTGATCGAGGCACTCCGGAGCATCCTGGCCGACCGCGCCCGCTACCTCCCGCGGCCCCACCAACGCGTCGCCTGCGTCACCTACACCAATGTGGCCCGCGACGAGATCATCAGCCGCACCGACCGCAGCCCGTACGTGTTCGCCGAAACCATCCACGGCTTCCTGTGGCAGCTGCTCTCCCCTTTCCGTAAGCACCTGCTGCGCCACATCGTCGAGCTGGACATCATGCCGTCGAAGATGGAGGGCCGCACCTCGCTGGACGGCTACACCGTCGAGTACAGCACCGGCTTCCAGAAAGTGGACCACGACACCCGTCATGTGCAGCTGGGGCACAACGACCTGCCTGTCCTCGCAGGGGCGTTCTTCGCCCTTCCCAAGTTCCGGGCCCTGGCCGCCGACCGGTTTCCGATCATCTTCGTGGACGAGTACCAGGACACCCCCGCCGGCCTGGCGGAGGCCATGCTGGGCGCACCGGGCGAGAAGACCACAGAGCGCGGCCCCCTCTGCGGCTTCTTCGGGGACCACTGGCAGCAGATCTACGAGAACGCGTGCGGGGCACTCGAGGACGCGCGCCCGACACCGATCTTCAGACGGCGCAACCGCCGCTCGCAGCGCGCCGTCGTGAACCTCCTGAACAGGATGCGCCCCGAACTGACACAGACCACGGTGCCAGGAGCGGGCGAGGGCACCGTCGCCGTCTATCACACCAACGAGTGGGCCGGGACAAGACTCACTCACCATCGGAAGGGCCAACTCGACTGGGGCGCGGCCCACGCGGCCCGGAGCTGGGTATTGAACGATGCCCGCGAGCGGTTCTGGAGCACCGGGACATCCGGGCACGATGACCCGGCGTGGGCGGAGGAGCCGAGCACGAAGATCCTCATGCTCACGCACGAGACGATCGCCGGCGAGCTGGGCTACCAGAAGCTCCACGGAGCCTTTCGGCGCAACGATTCCTACGTGAAGAAGGAGGACCATGCAATGGCCTTCTTCATGGACACGCTGGAACCTGCCCTGCTCCACCACCGGCACAAGCGCTACGGCGCGATGTTCGACGCACTCGACCCACGTGGCCGCCCACCCATCAACTCGCCCGCCGACAAGCAAGAATGGGTGGCGTTCCTGGAAAAGCTGGGGGAGACCCGCGAGACGGGCACGGTCGGCGACGTCCTCGACCTCTGTCTTGAGCAGCAGCTCTTCGACGGCCTGGAGAAGGTACGCGAGCGTCATCGGAAGACCGTGTCACCAAACGCCGCCGACCCGCAGGCTGTGAGTGACGACAAGGCCAAGGCCCGGGCGGCGGCCCGGTCGAAGGAGTACCAGCAGCTGCGCGACGTTCCGTACGCGCAGCTGCTGGCGCTGAACGAACACCTCGGCGGTGGCACACCCTTCGCCACACAACACGGAGTGAAGGGACTGGAGTTCACCCGGGTCCTCACAGTGGTCAGCAAGGGTCACACCCGCTTCCAGATCCCCGAGATGCTGGCCAACTTCTCCCGGCGCGACGAACTGGTGGACAAGGATCTGGAAGCGTTCATCCGAGCGCGCAACCTGTTCTACGTGGCGTGCTCACGAGCCAGAGAGCACCTGGCCATCCTCTTCACCACGAAACTCGAGCCTGCCGCACTGGACACCATCCGGGAATGGGTCGGTGAGTCGCGGATCACGTCGCTGCGATTCGACGGGGACAGAGTGGTGGGGGGTGAGCGGGAAGGCTGATACTCCCACCCCGGAACCGAAGCAGCCCGGTCGGAGGTGGGTGCCACGTGACCGGTCGGCCGGGTGGGGTGCTGTCACTTGCCCTCGTAGAGACGGTTCAGGTCGACCAGTTGGACGGTCCGGTTGCGGTCCGCGATGCCGTGCAGGTCGTGGGCGGAGGCGGCGCTGCTGAAGCAGAGCAGGCGGGTCTGGTCGGAGGCGGGTGGTGCCGGTGGCACGAGAGGCTGGCGGGCGCCGTGACCTGCCCCGGATCTGCCCGGCGTGCTTGACGTGGGCAAGCCCCCCTAATCATTCCTCGGCTCTTGCTCTGATTGCTTGCAGTTGCGATCCGATTCGGACGTGATTACTCGATGCCCGGATCATCGGCCTCTTCGAGGAGGCGGGCCGCGAGGTCGTCGGCCCACTCCACGGCCCAGGAGCGGAGAGCGGTGATGGTGGCGTCATCGAGCCCGTAAGCGGCGAAGGCTTCGTCGTCAGTCCACTCGGCGCCTGTGAGATTCGACTGTAGATCCTCGCGCTCGAAGCGGCCGCGGGCGTGGCGGCGGCCGAACTCCTCGAGCTCGGCAGTGGTCCAGCGGCGCGAGGCTGCGAACACGTCGATCAGGTCGCGGGGCGCTCCACGGTCGGCGAGAGCACGGACCTTGGTCCCGATCACATCCTCCTCCGCGAGGACGGGCCCGTACGGACTCTGGGCGACCGGCCGCCAGAAGATCTCCTTGAGGATGTCGACCTCGCAGTCCTGCCCGGTGGCCGGATCGGACACGGTGAAGCGGGCGGACAGCGGGGCAATTTCCAGCGCGTGCACCTTCCAGCCGCGGGCTTCCAGGCCGACGCGGAGCGTGGCGGCGATGTCGGCCATGGGCGCCGGGTTCTCGGTGGCGACATCAAGATTCTGGCTGGGGCGGGTCACGAGGCGGTGCGCCCGCACGGCGTACCCACCGGTGAGAACCAGGGGATACGGGGAACCCAGCGCGATCACATCTGCCAGGAGCCGTGTGTGCAGCTCCGGCATGTCCGTCACGCGGCTGCCCGGATGTGGGAGGCGAGCTGGGGGAAAGCATCTTCCCATACGGCGCGCACGCTGCGGCCGACGAGGGTGCGCAGCACCGGCCACAGCTGGAGGAGCAGTTCCTGGTTGAGGTAGCGGGGCAGGTCGTCGCGCAGGCCCTCATGCAGAACAGTGCGGTAGAGGCCCATGCGCTGGCGAGGCTTTTCCAGGTCGTACGACGTCATCCCGGACCAGGCCATGTGCAGCGGTAGCTCCACGATCCCCTGGGTGGGGCCGTGCAACTCGTCCAGTGACTCCGGCAGACGCCGCCGGAATTTCTCCCGGTACAGCGCGAGATCTTCGGCGACCGCGTCCGAGAGGCCGCTCGGCGCGGGTACGGGGCGCTTTGAGCTGGAGGTCATGCTTCTATTATGACCGCAGGGGAGCGGTAAGGGTCATGATGCGCGAGCTTGCGTCCGCAGTGAGCGGGACGGGCTTGTGAAGGGTGTCTGAGTCTGACAGCAAGGCAGCGAGTCGAGAAACCCTCCCTGACGTGTGCTCGTCTATGAGGCGCTCAGGCCGACGTCTTCCGGACGCAGTACGTGGAGTGCCGGGCAATCCGTTCCCCAGCCCCTGAGGCCGATACAGTCTCCCGGCCCGGCCCGGCCCACAAGTCCCTGAGAAGTCCCACAGACGAAGCAGGACCCCCTCCTGGCTCGCGTACACGCAGGTCAGGAGGGGTGTAGCGGTGTTGTTTCTGAGGACTTTCAGATGTCCCGGAAGATCTCGATCTGCGCCCCGATCGAGTTCAGCCGCTCCGCCAGGTCCTCGTAACCGCGGTTGATGACGTACACGTTGCGCAGTACCGACGTGCCCTCCGCCGCCATCATGGCGAGCAGGACGACGACGGCCGGGCGCAGCGCCGGCGGGCACATCATCTCGGCGGCGCGCCAGCGGGTCGGGCCCTCGACCAGGACGCGGTGCGGGTCGAGGAGCTGGAGCCGGCCGCCGAGGCGGTTGAGGTCGGTCAGGTAGATGGCGCGGTTGTCGTAGACCCAGTCGTGGATGAGGGTCTTGCCCTGCGCCACCGCCGCGATCGCCGCGAAGAACGGCACGTTGTCGATGTTCAGGCCCGGGAACGGCATCGGGTGGATCTTGTCGATCGGCGCCTCCAGCTTGGAGGGCCGGACGGTCAGGTCCACCAGCCGCGTACGGCCGTTGTCCGCGAAGTACTCCGGCGTGCGGTCGTGGTCGAGGCCCATCTCCTCCAGGACCGCCAGCTCGATCTCCAGGAACTCGATCGGCACCCGGCGGACCGTCAGCTCCGACTCCGTCACCACCGCCGCCGCCACCAGGCTCATCGCCTCGACCGGGTCCTCGGAGGGGGAGTAGTCGACGTCCACGTCGATCTTCGGCACACCGTGCACGGTCAGCGTCGTCGTGCCGATGCCGTCGACCTTGACGCCCAGCGCCTCCAGGAAGAAGCACAGGTCCTGGACCATGTAGTTGGAGGACGCGTTGCGGATGACGGTCGTGCCGTCGTGCCGCGCGGCGGCCAGCAGCGCGTTCTCGGTGACCGTGTCCCCGCGCTCGGTCAGCACGATCGGGCGGTCCGGGGCGACGGCCCGGTCGACCACCGCGTGGTACTGGCCCTCCGTCGCCGCGATGTCCAGCCCGAACCGGCGCAGCGCGATCATGTGTGGCTCCACCGTGCGCGTGCCGAGGTCGCAGCCTCCGGCGTACGGCAGCATGAAGCGGTCCATGCGGTGCAGCAGCGGGCCGAGGAACATGATGATGGAGCGGGTGCGGCGGGCCGCCTCCGCGTCGATCGCGGCGAGGTCCAGCTCGGCCGGCGGCACGATCTCCAGGTCGACGCCCTCGTTGATCCAGCGGGTGCGCACCCCGATGGAGTTCAGCACCTCCAGGAGGCGGTAGACCTCCTCGATGCGGGCCACGCGGCGCAGCACCGTGCGCCCGCTGTTGAGCAGCGAGGCGCACAGCAGTGCCACGCACGCGTTCTTGCTCGTCTTGACGTCGATGGAGCCGGAGAGGTGCCGGCCGCCCACCACCCGCAGGTGCATCGGACCGGCGTAGCCCAGGGAGACGATCTCACTGTCGAGCGCCTCACCGATGCGGGCGATCATCTCAAGGCTGATGTTCTGGTTGCCGCGCTCGATGCGGTTGACGGCGCTCTGACTGGTGCCGAGCGCCTCGGCGAGCTGGGTCTGTGTCCAGCCGCGGTGCTGCCTGGCGTCACGGATGAGCTTGCCGATGCGTACGAGGTAGTCGTCTGCCATGGGGTTGAGGCTATCTCAGATATGAGATGGCACCTCTTGGGGGGTCCGTTCGGGTGATGGTCGGGTGATGTGACGTCAGTGTGCCCCGGCTATCCGCTGGTCCGACGGCTGCGGGTGGTGCGGCGCCAACCGAAAGGTCCGGGCAAATCCATCGATGTCGTACGACGTCCGGTACTGCTCCGGGTGTACCGGGGGCCGTTCTTCCCCCCGCCGGTGGTGATGGACCACGACTTCTTGTTGATGTTCAGCCGCACCCCCGGAAGGATCCGGAAACTCTTACGGAACGTGAGGGGCATCCCCGCCTCCTTGGTCGGTCCTGCCGTGACTGACTGTGTCTCAGTCGGATACCCCGGTCCGGAGCGGTGATGGCACCCGGTGTCCTCGGGGGTTCTCGGCACCTTCGGTGCCCTCGATCACTCCGGGTGCCACTGGAGCCGGAGCCGGAGCCGGAGCCGGAGCCGCGTCACCCGTGGCGCCCGGCCCGTCACGGCGGGAGGGTGGAGGGGAGGAGGACAGTGCGCCCGCGGAAGGGCGCCGGGAGCGGGCGCACCGGGGCCACACCGGAACCCGGGCATGACCATTCCGCGCCCGTGTACTAGAGTTATCTCGACATCGAGATATCTGCCGAGGCGCACCGCGGTCGCCACTCGAGTTAGGCATGCCTAACTTAGCCCGACCTCACCGGAACGGCCAAGCCGGCGTGGCGGCACGATTGACGGTGGTACGCGCACATCAATGAAGGAGACTGTCGTGTCGGCGAACAGCTTCGACGCCCGCAGCACGCTGCAGGTGGGCGACGAGTCGTACGAGATCTTCCGGCTGGACAAGGTCGAGGGCTCCGCGCGCCTTCCCTACAGCCTGAAGGTGCTGCTGGAGAACCTGCTCCGCACGGAGGACGGCGCGAACATCACCGCCGACCACATCCGTGCCCTGGGCGGCTGGGACTCCCAGGCGCAGCCGTCGCAGGAGATCCAGTTCACGCCGGCCCGCGTGATCATGCAGGACTTCACCGGCGTGCCCTGTGTCGTCGACCTCGCCACGATGCGTGAGGCCGTGAAGGAGCTCGGCGGCGACGCGGCGAAGATCAACCCGCTGGCGCCGGCCGAGCTGGTCATCGACCACTCCGTCATCGCCGACAAGTTCGGCACCAACGACGCCTTCAAGCAGAACGTCGACCTGGAGTACGGCCGCAACAAGGAGCGCTACCAGTTCCTGCGCTGGGGCCAGACCGCGTTCGACGAGTTCAAGGTCGTCCCGCCCGGCACCGGCATCGTCCACCAGGTGAACATCGAGCACCTGGCCCGCGTCGTCATGATCCGCGACGGCAAGGCGTACCCCGACACCCTGGTCGGCACCGACTCGCACACCACCATGGTCAACGGCCTCGGCGTCCTCGGCTGGGGCGTCGGCGGCATCGAGGCCGAGGCCGCGATGCTCGGCCAGCCGGTCTCCATGCTGATCCCGCGCGTCGTCGGCTTCAAGCTCACCGGTGAGCTGAAGCCCGGCACCACTGCCACCGACCTGGTGCTCACCATCACCGAGATGCTGCGCAAGCACGGCGTCGTCGGCAAGTTCGTCGAGTTCTACGGCGAGGGCGTGGCCTCCACCAGCCTCGCCAACCGCGCCACCATCGGCAACATGTCGCCGGAGTTCGGCTCCACCGCCGCGATCTTCCCGATCGACGACGAGACGCTGAACTACCTGCGCCTGACCGGCCGCAGCGACCAGCAGGTCGCCCTGGTCGAGGCGTACGCCAAGGAGCAGGGCCTCTGGCTGGACCCGAAGGCCGAGCCGGACTTCTCCGAGAAGCTCGAGCTGGACCTGGCCACGGTCGTCCCGTCCATCGCCGGCCCGAAGCGCCCGCAGGACCGCATCGTCCTCGCCGACGCCAAGACCCAGTTCGCCCAGGACGTGCGCAACTACGTCAAGGACGGCGGCGACGTCGACGAGGCCAGCAAGGAGTCCTTCCCGGCCTCCGACGCCCCGGCGATCTCCAACGGCGCGCCCTCCCACCCGGTCGAGGTGACCGCCCCCGACGGCACCACCTACACGCTGGACCACGGCGCGGTGACGGTCGCGGCCATCACCTCCTGCACCAACACCTCCAACCCGTACGTCATGGTCGCCGCCGCGCTGGTGGCCAAGAAGGCGGTCGAGAAGGGCCTGACCCGCAAGCCGTGGGTCAAGACCACCCTCGCCCCGGGCTCCAAGGTCGTCACCGACTACTTCGAGAAGGCGGGCCTGACCCCCTACCTCGACAAGGTCGGCTTCAACCTGGTCGGTTACGGCTGCACCACCTGCATCGGCAACTCCGGCCCGCTGCCGGACGAGGTCTCCAAGGCCGTCAACGAGCACGACCTCGCCGTCACCTCGGTGCTGTCCGGCAACCGCAACTTCGAGGGCCGGATCAACCCGGACGTCAAGATGAACTACCTGGCGTCCCCGCCGCTGGTCGTCGCCTACGCGATCGCCGGTTCCATGAAGGTGGACATCACCCGCGAGGCCCTCGGCCACGACCAGGACAACAACCCGGTCTTCCTGAAGGACATCTGGCCCTCCGAGGCCGAGGTCAACGACGTCGTGGCGAACGCCATCGGCGAGGACATGTTCTCCAAGTCCTACTCCGACGTCTTCGCCGGCGACGCCCAGTGGCAGGCGCTGCCCATCCCGACCGGCGACACCTTCGAGTGGGACAGCGAGTCCACCTACGTGCGCAAGCCCCCGTACTTCGAGGGCATGCAGATGGAGCCGGCTCCGGTCGAGGACATCGCCGGCGCCCGCGTGCTGGCCAAGCTGGGCGACTCGGTCACCACCGACCACATCTCCCCGGCCGGCGCCATCAAGGCCGACACCCCGGCCGGCAAGTACCTCACGGAGCACGGCATCGAGCGCCGCGACTTCAACAGCTACGGCTCCCGCCGCGGCAACCACGAGGTCATGATCCGCGGTACGTTCGCCAACATCCGCCTGCGCAACCAGATCGCGCCGGGCACCGAGGGCGGCTACACCCGCGACTTCACGCAGGACGGCGGCCCGGTCTCCTTCATCTACGACGCCTCGCAGAACTACCAGGCCGCCGGCGTCCCGCTGGTCGTCCTGGCCGGCAAGGAGTACGGCTCCGGTTCGTCCCGTGACTGGGCGGCCAAGGGCACCGCGCTCCTCGGCGTCAAGGCCGTCATCGCCGAGTCGTACGAGCGTATCCACCGCTCGAACCTCATCGGCATGGGCGTCCTGCCGCTGCAGTTCCCGGAGGGCCACACCGCCGAGTCCCTCGGTCTGACCGGCGAGGAGACCTTCTCCGTCTCCGGCGTCACCGCGCTCAACGAGGGCACCACCCCGAGCACGGTGAAGGTCAGCACCGACACGGGCGTGGAGTTCGACGCGGTCGTCCGCATCGACACCCCCGGTGAGGCCGACTACTACCGCAACGGCGGCATCCTGCAGTACGTGCTGCGCAGCCTGATCCGCAAGTAAGCGGCAGGCAGGGCGGACCGAGGGCCGCATCCCCGCAGGGGGATGCGGCCCTCGGCGTTTCGAGGCTGGTCCCCTCGCGCGCGGCCGGATACGCGCGGTAACCGTTTACAACCCCGCGCCACGGCGCTAGCGTCCCTCTCACGGACGGGGTGGGAGCGCTCCCATGAGTGGCGGACCGGAACCCGTCGCCGGGGCGCCGCCACCTCGTCCGGCCCCGCGTCTCCGTCACCCGTCGACCCCCACAGCGCGGACGGAAGTGCCCACGTGCTCATGAACGCGCCACCGAACGACCGTGCCGGCGCCCGGCCGGCGCTGCGGACCGGCAGCAGGGTGCTGTTCGTCGTCCTGGTCTGCCTGCTGGCCGCCGTGCCCGCCGCCGGGCTGGCCCTGACGTCCGGCGCCGTCACCCAGACCCGAACGGGCGCGCTGCCGCGCTCTGACATGGCAGGCCTGCTGTGCCGTCAGGGGACGCCGGACGCCGCCGCCGCTGTCGGCCGCGAGACGAGCGGCGGCCGCGCCGGCGCCGCCGCGGGCCCCACGCCACCCGCGCGATCTCCGCGCTCCGCGCGACTGCAGCGCCCCGTGCCGGCGGTCTGCGACCTCCGGATGGCCCTGCCCGCGGCCCAGCGGGCCACCCTCGCCGAAACGGCCCTGTCCTGTCGGGCCGGTTGACGTACGCCCAGGGTGCCGCGGCCGCATGCCCCGGCGACCCGCGACCTCGGCGGCGCGATCGCCGGGCACGTCATACCTCGCGGGCCGTACGGGCGGATGCGTTCGATCGTTGCGGGCGGACGGAAGTCGATTTCGGAGGCGACGCCCCCACCCGCATCACATTCTCGCCCCGCAGCGCCTCGTCCGGGACTCTCCGCAGGCTCGACATCGACGTACGGACCGCCTTTTGAACAGCGGCTATTGACACAGTTCGGCCCGGCCCCTAGGTTGCCGCGAGGCTGTCGACATCTGGTCGAAAGTTTCGGTCCCGCGTCCGACCCGGGAGGCTCGATCGATGAGCAGCTCCACCGCATCGGCACCGCCGCCGAAGGCCCCGCCGTCGGCCGCACCAGGACCGGCAGCCGTACTCGCGGCCCTGCTGCCGCCGCTGCTCTTCCTGCCGTTCCGCCGCCTGCCGGTGATCAGTAACGTGGCGCCTCGGGCGGCGTGTTCACCGACGGCGGCAGGTTCATCAAGCTGCACGACCAGGCCCGCCGGCGGTTCAAGAAGGAGAACATGTGATCCACGTGCCCACCGAGCCCGCCGGCCCGCTGTCCGACGCCTGGCGCGCCTGCGTCGGCACCGGCCGGCTGGACCTCGCCCTGCGCCGCGACTACCAGGACTCCCTCTCGCTGCTCCAGCGCGAGATCGGCTTCCGGCATCTGCGCGGCCACGGCCTGCTCAGTGACGGCATGGGCGTCCACCGCCCCTACGAATGGCAGGGCGCCCGCCGCACCCACCACTCGTTCACCTACCTCGACCAGGTGCTCGACGCCTGCCTCGCCACCGGCATCCGCCCCTTCCTCGAACTCGGCTTCATGCCTAGAGAGATGGCCTCCGGGAAGCAGACGGTGTTCTGGTGGGAGGGCAACGTCACCCCGCCGGCCGACGAGAAGGAGTGGACCGGCCTGGTCCGCGCGGTCCTCACCCACCTGATCGACCGCTACGGCCTCGACGAGGTGCGCACCTGGCCCGTCGAGGTGTGGAACGAGCCGGACCTTCCCCCGTTCTGGCAGGACGCCGACGAGGCGGCCTACCACCGGCTGTACGAGGCGACGGCGCGCACCGTCAAGGAGGTGGACGCGGGGCTCGCGGTCGGCGGTCCCGCGCTGTCGCCGGCCGCCGACGGCTGGCTGGAGCGGTTCGCGGAGTTCGCCGAACGCCGTGACGTACCCGTGGACTTCGTGTCCCGGCACGCCTACGCCTCGGGGCCCGCCCGGACCGTCCCGTTCGGCACCCACCAGACCCTGGCCCCGGCGAGCACCCTGCTCGACCAGTTCGCCCAGCCGCGCCGGGCCCTCGAAGGCACCCGCCTGGCCGGACTGCCCGTGCACATCACCGAGTTCAACTCCTCCTACCGCCCCGACAACCTCATCCACGACACCGCCTTCCACGCCGCCTACCTCGCCCCGGTGGTGGCGTCGGGCGGCGACCACGCCGACTCCTTCTCCTACTGGACGTTCAGCGACGTCTTCGAGGAGACCGGCATCCCCACCGCACTGTTCCACGGCGGCTTCGGCCTGCTCACCCATCGCCAGGTCCGCAAGCCCACCTACCACCTGTACGCCTTCATGGCCCGGCTGGGGGAGCAGGAACTCGCGCGCGGGGAGGACCACTTGGTCACCCGGCACGCGGACGGCCGGGTCAGCCTCCTCGCCTGGGCCCCCGTCGACCCCACGGGACGCACCCCCGGCCCGGACCGGCACACCCTGCGCCTGTCCCTCCCGGTGGGCACCGAGGGGCGCGGTGAGGTATTCGTCCGCCGGTCCTCCGTCGACGAGGAACGCGGGAACGCCTACACCGCCTGGCGGCACATGGGCTCCCCGCGCTCCCCGCGCCCCGGGCAGCTCGACATGCTGCACGAGGCCGCCGAGCCCGCCCGCAGCCACTCCCGGCTGCCCGTCGAGAACGGCCGGACGGACCTCACCGTCACCCTGGCCCGCCATGAGATCACCCTCGTCGAGCTGACCCCGGTGGACGACGAGACCCCGCCCTGGTGGGACGAGCGGCTGCTGCTCGGCGGGGAGGAGCCGTAAGCACCGTCCTCACCCCCTGAGCGCGCGACGAGCAGCAGACCCGGTGTCCGCCAGGGCCCGAGGCGCCCCGCAGGGCACCGAACGGCGGGTGCCGCCCGCGCGGAACGCGACGGCGGGCAGCCAGGCGGTGTCACAGTCCCCTGAGTCCGTCACAACCCCTTTCCGGTCCACCGGAGGCTCCCGCGGTACCCGTGGCCAGGGGGCGTCCCCAGCCGAAAAGGCGGGCCCGGACCAGAGGTCCGGGCCCGCCAGGTGAGCGCGGGGTCAGCTCAGCAGCTCCACCTCCGCCAGCGTCGCCTCACCGGTCAGCACCAGCCGGTAGTGCTCGTACGGCTTCGGCTTCGCCACGGAGAAGACGCGGGTCTGCTTGTCCCAGCGGAAGGACTCGTCCGTCCGCCGGTCCAGGTCCTGCCACGTGGTGCCGTCCGCCGAGCCCTGGAGCACCCAGCCGGTGGGCGCCTTGGCGTGGTCGGAGGAGGTCAGCGTGTACTGGACCGCCTCAGCGGCCTTCTCCACCGGCAGTTCGACCTCGGTCACCGTCGCGCCGGTCGCCGAGGTGTCGTCGAACAGGGCGCCGTCACCCTTCAGGGCGTCCGTGCGGGGCGTGGGCACCTCGTCGTCCTGGGTGATCGACACCGGCGCCGCGTCCTTGCCGGTGCCCCACGACGACGGGCGCGGGCCCATGTCGAACTCCAGCACCCCGCCCTTGGCGATCACCGAGTGGGGCAGCGCCGTGGAGTTCCACCGCTTGCCGTTGACCTTCAGCCCCTGCACGTACACGTTCTTCGCGCTGTTCCCCGGCGCCTTGACGACCAGCTCGCGGCCGTTCTCCAGGTGCACGGTGACCTTCGTGAACAGCGGGGAGCCGATGGCGTACTCGCCGCTGCCCATCACCAGGGGGTAGAAGCCGAGCGAGGAGAACAGGTACCAGGCGGACTGCTCGCCGTTGTCCTCGTCGCCGTGGTAGCCCTGCCCGATCTCACTGCCGGTGTAGAGGCGGGACAGCACCTCGCGCACGTTCTTCTGCGTCTTCCACGGCTGCCCGGCCGCGTCGTACATGTACAGGGCGTGGTGGGCCACCTGGTTGGAGTGGCCGTACATGCCCATCCGGACGTCGCGCGCCTCGATCATCTCGTGGATGACGCCGCCGTAGGAGCCCTTGAGGTCCGGGGAGGCCGTCTCGGGCGTGGACAGGTACTCGTCGAGCTTGTCGGCGAGGCCCTTGCGCCCGCCGTACAGGTTGGCGAGGCCCCGGCTGTCCTGGGCGGCGGTGAACGCGTACCCGTACCCGTTGGTCTCGGTGTAGTCGTAGCCCCAGACCCGGGGGTCGTACTCGGAGGACTTCACCCGCCAGTCGCCCTTGAGGTCGCGGCCCTGGAAGAAGCCGGCCTCGGAGTCGAACAGGTTGACGTAGTCCTGGGCGCGGTTGAGGAAGTAGGCGGACTCCTCCTTGTAGCGCTTGTCGCCGGTCTTCTTGTACAGCGCCTCGCCCATCTTGGCGATGCCGTAGTCGTTGAGGTAGCCCTCCAGGGCCCAGGACAGGCCCTCGTGGGTCTCGGTGCTGGTGTAGCCGAGGAACGGAGAGGTCTCCATGCCCTTGCGGCCCACGCCGGACGACGGGGGCACCACGGTGGCGTTCTTCACCGCGGCGTCGTACGCGGCCTTCACGTCGAAGGTGTCGACGCCCTTGACGTAGGCGTCCGCGAACGCCACGTCCGAGGAGGTGCCGGTCATCAGGTCCGCGTAGCCGGGGGAGGACCAGCGTGAGGTCCAGCCGCCGTCCTTGTAGTGCTGCACGAACCCGTCGACCAGCTCACCGGCCTTGGACGGGGTGAGGAAGGAGTACGCGGGCCAGGTCGTCCGGTAGGTGTCCCAGAAGCCGTTGTTGACGTAGACCTTGCCGTCCACGATCTTCGCGCCCGTGTGGGTCGGCGTGTCCTGCTCCGGCATCCGCTGGAACGGCGAGGCGTACTTGTCCTTTCCGTCGACCTTTTCGAAGCCCGAGTTCGGGTACAGGTACAGCCGGTAGAGGCTGGAGTAGAGCGTGGTCAGCTGGTCCGGGGTGGCGCCCTCGACCTCGACCTTGCCGAGGATGCGGTCCCACTGGCGCTGCGCGTCCCGCTTGACCTTCTCGAAGGAGGTCTTGCGCCCGATCTCCTGGCGCAGGTTGTCCTTCGCCTGGTCGACGCCGATCAGCGAGGTGGCCAGGCGCAGGGTGACCGTGCGGTCCTTGCCCGCGTCGAAGCGCAGGTGGCCCCGCTCGCCCTTGGAGTCGCCGCCGGTGACCTTCTTGTCGAACTCGCCGTAGACGAACAGCCGGGTCGCGCCGGTGGACAGGCCGGACTTCACGTCCGAGTAGCCGGTGAAGGAGGAGTCCTCCTCGTTCAGCGTCAGCCCCGCCTGGTCGGTGACGTTGTCGAAGATGACGCTCGCGTCGTCACCGGGGTAGGTGAAACGCATCATCGCCGCGTGGTCCGTCGGCGCCATCTCGGCCTTCACGCCGTTCTCGAACCGCACTCCGTAGTAGTACGGCCTGGCCGTCTCGTTCTCGTGCCGGAAGGGCAGCGCGCGGGCCTCGCGGCCGGTCTCCGGGGTGCCCTCCGCGGCCGACGGCATCACCTGGAAGGTCTGCCGGTCGCCCATCCAGGGGCTCGGCTCGTGGCTCGCGCTGAACGCCTGGATGGTCGGCAGGTTCTCGTCGTTGTTGGCCGCCGCGTACTCGTACAGCCAACTGTCGGAGCCGGCGTTGGTCACCGGGGTCCAGAAGTTGAAGCCGTGCGGCACGGCCGTCGCGGGGAAGGTGTTGCCGCGCGAGAAACTACCGCTGGAGTTGGTGCCGCGGGTGGTCACCGCGTAGTCCGACAGATGGGCCTTCGGCGGCTCGGGCCGCACCTGCTTCAGCGCCACGTCGTCCAGCCAGCCGCGGAACTTCGCCGGGCCCTTGGGGGAGTCGTACGCCACCAGGATCCGGTCGACCGTCCTGCCCTTGGCCACCGAGCCGATCCGGGAGACCACGTTGTTCCACTGGTTGACGTACAGGACCTTGGCGTCGCCCTGCCCGCGCGGGGTGAGCGGGAAGCCGTGCTGGTCGGTGGCGCGCAGGTCGCTCAGGTAGGTGCCGTCGGTGAAGGCGAGATCGACGGCGACGTTCGTGGCGTCGTAGTCGAGGTCGCCGTCCGCCATCGACGGGAAGATCCGGTAGGACAGTTGTGTGTCCCGCTCGACCTTCACATTGACGTCGAACACCTTGTTGTACGAGTAGGCCCGCCCGTCGGCGAGGTGCCGGCCGGCGTAGCGCAGCGCGCGCGTACCGGTGAAGCCGGCCCGTGCCTTGGCGGTCGGGGAGCCCGTCGGGCCGCGGTCGACCAGCGACAGCATGTCCTCGGGCACCGGCTCGTCCTCGCCGCCGGCCGCGAACTGGACGTCGGCGAGCTGCACGAGGTCGCCGCTGCCGTTCTTGGTGATCTCCAGCCGGAAGTGGCGGTACTCGCCGACCACGGACGCGTCCAGCGCGTACGTCTTCGTCTGGAAGCGTTCGGTGAACTTCTCGCCGGAGCGGGTGTCGAGGGTCTTCCAGTCCTCCCCGTCGGTGGAGCCCTTGAGGGTCCAGTCGCGCGGGTCGCGCTCGTCGTGGTCGTTGGCGGAGGTGAGCGCGTAGCGCTGCACCTCGACCGGCGCGTCGAAATCGAACTCGAGCCAGGCGGTGGGCTCGAAGGCCAGCCACTTGGTGCTCGACAGACTGTCGACGAGGTGCTCCTTCACCTCCCGGCCGGAGGTGTTCTCCGCGCTCGCCCGGACCTCGGTGACGTGGTCGGTGACGTTGCCGGGGATGCCGGCGCTGTACCCGCCGTTCACGCCGGAGGCGCGCTTGCCGCCGCCTCGCGTGGTCTCCACGGTGTTCAGCCAGTCCGGGGCGGGGTCCCCGGACTCGAACGACGAGGAGAACTCCCGGTCGGTCCTCGGCGGCGCCTCGGGAAGCGCCACCGCGACGCCCTGTGAGCCCGCGGCCAAAGCGAAGGCGGTCGTCGCGACGACCGCCGTTCCCCATCTGTGCCGAACCCTCTGTTGCATGCGCGAGCACCCTCCCTGCGTTGGACAACGTTGTCAATTGCAGTGCGCAAGGACCAGTAGTGGCCAAGTGGCCTGTGATGTCAAGGGGTTGATTGTGGCATTCGCAAGCGATGGCGTGGACTTTTCCGTTGCGTAAGGTGCCCGAGGCTCTTATTTCCTGGAGGTCTCAACTCGGAAAAGACGTATGGGGAACCTTGCATTCGATCTTGCTCCGTCGGCGTGAAGTGGACTATACCTGTCGGCACTCCGGGGCAATCTTCACCGCACCCGCCCCGTACCAGCCGCACTTCCTGCACGACCCAGCTTGACCCGAACGCGGTGCCGGGAATGATCCGGTTCACCGCCTGAGTCCTGGAGAAGGCGAGGACTTGAGCATGGGCCCCATTTCCGGCGTAGGCCATGGCGATCCGATCAGGCGGAGTGCGACCACCACTCCGGCCCCGGCGACCTCTGTGCCGGCATCGCTCAGCTGATCACCGGCGCCGCACCGCGGCTCCGAGACGACGGCGACAACGCCCCACGTACGGCCGGTACAGGACCGGTCCGGCCGCGGCGGGCGCACACGCAGCACCCCCGTACCGAGCCAATCGATCAGTGAGGATGCAGAGATGACCATTCGTGCCGGCTCTCTTGACAGGCGGACGCTCCTGCGCGGGGCCATCGCCACCGCGGCGGTGGGCTCGTTCGCGGTGGCGTGCAGCTCTCCCTCCAGCAAGGACAGCGGCGGCGGCAGCGGCCCGAAGGGCGAGAAGAGCGCCACGAACCCGTTCGGTGTCGCCGCGAACTCCACGGTCGAGGCGGCCATCTTCGACGGCGGCTACGGCACCGACTACGTCGGCTACACCAACCAGGTGCTCGGCAGCCAGGTCAAGGGCCTCAAGGTCCAGGTCAAGCCGGTCGTCGACATCGCCCCCCAGCTCCAGCCGCGCTTCGTCGGCGGCAACCCGCCGGACCTCATCGACAACTCCGGTGAGGACCAGATCGGCTTCCTGGGCATCCTCGACCAGTTGGAGGAGCTCGACGACCTCTTCGAGGCCAACACCTACGAGGGCAAGAAGATCGCCGACATCGTCTACCCCGGCGTCAAGGCCCCCGGCACGTTCAGGGACAAGTTCGTCGCGCTGAACTACGTGATGACCGTGTACGGCGTCTGGTACTCGAAGACGCTGTTCGAGGAGAACGGCTGGACCCCGCCGAAGACCTGGGACGAGGCGCTCGACCTCGGCCAGCAGGCGAAGAAGAAGGGCAAGTACCTCTTCGTCCACGGCAAGGAAGCGGCGACCTACTACCGCACGCTCCTGATCGACTCGGCGATCAAGGAGGGCGGCGACGAGGTCCGGCTCGCCCTGGAGAACCTGGAGAAGGGCTGCTGGTCGCACCCGGCCGTCCAGGGCGTCATCAAGGTCATGGAGACCATGGTCAGGCAGAAGATGTTCGTCCCCGGTGGCTCCGGCACCCAGTTCCAGAAGGCGCAGGCGATCTGGAGCAACGACCAGAAGGCGCTGCTCTACCCGTCCGGCGGCTGGATCGAGAACGAGATGAAGAAGGCCACGAAGGCCGACTTCCAGATGACCGGCTTCCCGTCGATGACGCTCACCGACAAGCCCGCGCTGCCCTACGAGTCGCTCCGCGCGGCCGCCGGCGAGCCGTTCATCGTGCCCCGGCAGGGCAAGAACCCGGCCGGCGCCAAGGAGGTGCTGCGGGCGATGCTGTCGGAGAAGGCGGCCGCCAACTTCTCCAAGACGAAGCTGGCCCCGACGATCGTGAAGGGCACCGTGCCCGCCGACGGTTACGGATCGACGGCCCTCGTCTCGCAGACGACGATGCTGGAGGCCGCGGGCACCAACATCTTCAACTACATGTTCGTCGAGACCTACGGCATGAACACCGACCAGCTGGTGCCGTGGAACTCGTTCCTCGCCGGGGACCTCGACGGCAAGGGGCTGACCTCCGCCCTGCAGAAGATCTCCGACAAGGTCCGGGAGGACGACTCCGTCGACAAGGTCAAGGTCAGCTAGCACCGCGATGAAGGAATCGACCCCCACTGCCGAGACCGCGAGCCGCCGGCCCGGGCCGGCCGCTCGCGGTGGGCGGCCACGGCGCCGCAAGCTCACCTTCGACCGGGTGACGTTCTTCCTCGCGTTCCTCGGTGTCCCGCTGGCCATCTTCGTGATCTTCGTCCTGATCCCGTTCGGCCAGGCGATCTTCTGGGCGATGACCGACTGGCGCGGCTTCAGCCCGGACTACAACTTCGTCGGCTTCGACAACTTCACGAAGATGTTCCAGGACGACATCTTCCTGAAGGCGTTGCGCAACGTCGCACTCCTCGCGGTCTTCGTGCCGCTGGTGACGCTGACGCTCGCCCTCGGGGTCGCCGTGGCCATCACCCTGGGAGGGCCCGGCAAGGGCCCCGTCCGGGGGATCCGGGGAGCGTCGTTCTACCGGATCGTCTCGTTCTTCCCCTACGTCGTGCCGGCGATCATCGTCGGTCTGATCTGGGCGCAGATGTACGACCCGAACGCCGGGCTGCTCAACGGCGTCCTCACGGGCCTCGGCCTCGACCAGTTCGACACGTTCGCGTGGCTGGGCGAGAAGGCGACGGCGATGCCGGCCGTGATGTTCGTCATCATCTGGGGGCTCGTCGGGTTCTACGCGGTGCTCTTCATCGCCGCGATCAAGGGCGTTCCCGCCGAGCTGTACGAGGCGGCGAGGATCGACGGGGCCGGCCGGCTGCGCACCACGGTCTCGATCACCCTGCCGGCGATCCGGGACAGCGTGCAGACGGCGTACATCTACCTGGGCATCGCCGCCCTCGACGCGTTCGTCTACGTGCAGGCGATGGTGCCGAACGGCGGCCCGGACAACTCGACCCTGACGATCAGCCAGCGTCTGTTCAACGTCGCTTTCGCCAAGCAGCAGTTCGGCTACGCCACCGCGATGGGCGTCGTCCTCGCCGTCGTCACCCTGGTGTTCGCGGCGCTGGTGTTCCTCGTCAACCGCCTCACGGGCGGCGGCGAGGGCGAGAGCAGGAAGAAAGCACCTGGGGCGAGAGCCCGGCGTGCCGCAGCCAAGGGAGGTGCCGGGTGAGCGCCATCGCCGCAGACCGGAAGACGGCCAGTGACCGTGAACCGGCGAGAGACCGGAAGCTGACGCGCGTCGCCGTGAGCAGCGACCGCAGATTCGCGGCGATCTCGCACACCTTGCTGATCCTGTGGTCCGTGATCGTGATCGTGCCCATGCTGTGGGTGCTGATGTCGTCGTTCAAATCGACCGGCGAGATCCTTTCGTCGCCGTTCTCGCTGCCGGATCACTGGCGGATCGAGAACTACGCGAACGCGTGGACCGACGCGAACATCGGAAGGTATTTCCTGAATTCCGCGATCGTCGTGGTCTCGGCACTGATCCTGGTGATGCTGCTCGGCGCGATGTGCGCCTACATTCTCGCCCGGTTCGAGTTCCCCGGCCGCCGGCTGATCTACTACGTCATGCTCGCCGGCCTGACTTTCCCGGTCTTCCTGGCGATCGTTCCGCTTTTCTTCCAGTTGCAGAACTTCGGGCTGCTGAACACGCGTCTCGGACTGATCCTCACCTATGTCGCCTTCGCGCTGCCGTTCACGATGTTCTTCCTCTATTCGTTCTTCCGGTCGCTGCCGCACGACGTGTACGAGGCCGCGCTGATCGACGGTGCCGGGGACTGGCGGGCGTTCTTCCAGGTGATGCTGCCGATGGCCAGTCCGGGCATGGCGGCAGTGGCGATCTTCAACTTCCTGGGGCTGTGGAACCAGTTCCTGCTGCCGGTGGCGCTCAACACCGACCAGGACATGTGGGTCCTCACCCAGGGCATGGCCGCCTACGCCTCCTCGCAGGTCTACGACATCGACTACGGCGCGCTGTTCGCGGCGATCGTGATCACGGTGGTGCCCGTGCTGATCGTCTACTGCGTCTTCCAGCGGCGGATCGCCGGTTCGGTGTCGCAGGGAACCTTCCGCTGACGCCCACCGCCGCTCCGCCCGTCGTGCACAGGGGTCCGGCCCCGGAGAGACAGCTCTCCGGGGCCGGACCCCTGTGGCGCACCACGGGTAGTCGGCCGGACACGGGCTGGAACCGATTTCTGTCAAGGTCTTGACGG
The DNA here is from genome assembly GCF_044540535.1 of Streptomyces sp. NPDC085937. Taxonomy (NCBI): domain Bacteria; kingdom Bacillati; phylum Actinomycetota; class Actinomycetes; order Kitasatosporales; family Streptomycetaceae; genus Streptomyces; species Streptomyces sp. NPDC085937. The sequence continues at coordinate 357,368 of NZ_JBITSH010000001.1, forward strand.
CACTGGGCGATTCAGCGGAGTTTGGACTTCATAACTTGTACAAGGCCTCGTCGCCCAGGGTGACGCGGGCCAGGGATGAGGGTGAGAGTCAATGGAGACTCCGGGGTCGCAGTCGTCGCTGCACCGAGCCAACCTGGAGCGGGTCGTCCGAGCAGTACGTCTTGCGGGTTCCCTGACCCAGGCGGAGATCGCGAGGACGACCGGCCTGTCCGCGGCCACGGTCTCCAACATCGTCCGGGAACTGAAGGAGGGCGGGACGGTCGAGGTCACCCCCACCTCCTCGGGGGGACGCCGGGCCCGCAGCGTATCGCTGAGCGGGGATGCCGGCATCGTCATCGGGGTCGACTTCGGCCACACCCACCTGCGGGTCGCGGTCGGAAACCTCGCCCACCAGGTGCTGGCGGAGGAGGCGGAGCCGCTGGACGTGGACGCCTCCTCCTCGCAGGGCTTCGACCGGGCGGAACAGCTGGTCAACCGGCTGGTCGAGGCCACCGGCGTGGACCGGTCCAAGGTCGCGGGCGTCGGTCTCGGCGTGCCGGGGCCGATCGACGTGGAGTCCGGCACGCTGGGGTCCACCGCGATCCTGCCCGGCTGGTCCGGCACCCGGCCCGCCGAGGAGCTGCGGGGGCGGCTCGGCGTACCGGTGCACGTGGACAACGACGCCAACCTCGGCGCCCTCGGCGAGATGGTCTGGGGCAGCGGCCGGGGGGTGCGCGACCTGGCGTACATCAAGGTCGCCAGCGGTGTCGGGGCGGGTCTGGTGATCAGCGGAAAGATCTACCGCGGGCCAGGCGGAACTGCGGGCGAAATAGGGCATATCACCCTTGACGAGTCGGGTCCGGTCTGCCGCTGCGGCAACCGCGGCTGCCTGGAGACCTTCACGGCCGCGCGCTACGTGCTGCCGCTCCTCCAGCCCAGCCACGGCACGGAGTTGACCATGGAGGGCGTCGTGCGGCTGGCGCGGGACGGCGACCCGGGCTGCCGGCGCGTGGTCGCCGACGTGGGGCGTCATATCGGGTCGGGTGTGGCCAATCTTTGCAACCTGTTGAATCCGAGCCGGGTGGTGCTCGGCGGCGATCTCGCCGAGGCGGGCGAGCTGGTTCTCGGGCCCATAAGGGAGTCCGTGGGACGCTATGCCATCCCCAGTGCGGCACGCCAACTGTCCGTGCTTCCTGGGGCACTTGGCGGCCGGGCGGAGGTGCTCGGCGCCCTCGCCCTGGCGCTGAGTGAAATGGGCGATTCGACCCTTTTGGACGGAACTGCGACGGGGTCCCTCGCCGCCTCCACCCCTGCCTTCACTTAGAGAACGGATGGCACCGTTGCCATCTCGTTAAGGATTTACTTCTTGACGTCGCACGCGCGGCCGAGTTGACTTCCAGCCACCTCGGCCGCAACGACGCGGCCTCGTCAGGGAGGTTTGTAGAAGTGAACACGCGTATGCGTCGTGCAGCCTTTGCCATCGCCGCGGGTGCGATGGCCGTCTCGCTCGCCGCCTGTGGCAGCGCCGCCGAGTCCGGCGACAAGAGTGACTCGGGCGACTCCGCCGCCAAGGGCGACAACATCAAGGTCGGGCTGCTCCTGCCGGAGAACCAGACCGCGCGGTACGAGAAGCTCGACAAGCCCTTGATCGAGAAGAAGGTCAAGGAGCTCACGAACAACAAGGGCGAGGTCGTCTACGCCAACGCCAAGCAGGACGCCAGCCTGCAGAACCAGCAGGTCGACACGATGGTGACCAACAAGGTCGACGTGCTCATCGTGGACGCGGTGGACGCCAAGGCCATCGCCGGCTCCGTGAAGAAGGCCAAGGACGCGGGCATCCCGGTCGTGGCCTACGACCGCCTCGCCGAGGGTCCGATCGACGCCTACACGTCGTTCGACAACGTGACCGTCGGCAAGACGCAGGGCGAGGCCCTGCTGCAGGCGCTGGGCGACAAGGCCAAGAGCGGCCAGATCGTCATGATGAACGGCTCCTCCACCGACCCGAACGCCGCCATGTTCAAGCAGGGCGCGCACTCCGTCCTCGACGGCAAGGTGAAGGTCGGGCGCGAGTACGACACCAAGGAGTGGAAGCCGGAGAACGCCAACGCCAACATGCAGGGCGCCATCTCCGCGCTCGGCAAGGACAAGATCGTCGGCGTCTACTCCGCCAACGACGGCATGGCGGGCGGCATCATCACCGCCCTCAAGGCCGCGGGCCTGAAGAACATCCCGGTCACCGGCCAGGACGCCGAACTCGCCGGTGTGCAGCGCATCGTGACCGGTGAGCAGTACATGAGCGTCTACAAGCCGTACCCGCAGGAGGCGAACGTCGCCGCGGAGATGGCCGTCGCGCTGGCCCAGGGCAAGTCGCTGGACTCCATCGCCAAGGACAAGGTCGACAGCCCCACCGACAAGGGCATCCCGTCGGTGATCGTCCCCGTCGTGTCGCTGACCAAGGCGAACATCAACGACACCGTGATCAAGGACGGCATCTACACCGTCCAGGAGATCTGCACGGACAAGTACAAGGCCGCCTGCGACGCGATCAACCTGAAGTAAGCAGCCTCCGCGTCCCGTGACCCGGGGAGTCCGTGACCCGGACTCCCCTACGGGACCGACTGCCACACGCTTCCGCCGGCGCCCCGCACACCACAGCCCCGCAAGCTACGCGGGGCGCCGGACGGAAACACCCCCCAATCCTCTGCACAACCTCCCGCCGGGTCAGGCGGCGAAGGAGATGGTTCACGTGTCCGCTACGCCCGTGCTGGCGTTGCGCGGGGTCTCCAAGCGGTTCGGTGCCGTCCAGGCGCTCACCGACGTCGAGCTTGAGGTCCACGCCGGTGAAGTGGTCGCCCTGGTGGGCGACAACGGAGCCGGAAAGTCCACGCTGGTCAAGACGATCGCCGGCGTGCATCCCATCGATGAGGGCGTCATCGAGTGGGACGGCAAGCCGGTGCAGATCAGCAGGCCGCACGACGCCCAGAGCCTGGGCATCGCGACGGTCTACCAGGACCTCGCGCTGTGCGACAACATCGATGTCGTCGGCAACCTCTACCTGGGCCGGGAGATCCGCAGGCGCGGTGTCCTGGACGAGGTGGAGATGGAGCGCCGCTCCCGCGAGCTCCTCGACACCCTGTCGATCCGCATCCCCAGCGTCCGTATCCCGATCGCCTCGCTCTCCGGCGGTCAGCGCCAGGTCGTGGCCATCGCCCGCTCCATGCTCGGCGAGCCCAAGCTGGTCATCCTCGACGAGCCCACCGCGGCCCTCGGCGTCGAGCAGACCGCGCAGGTCCTCGACCTGGTCGAGCGGCTCCGTGAGCGCGGCCACGCGGTCATCCTCATCAGCCACAACATGGCCGATGTGAAGGCCGTGGCGGACAAGGTCGCCGTCCTGCGCCTCGGGCGCAACAACGGCGTCTTCGAGGTCAAGTCGACCTCGCAGGAAGAAATCATCTCCGCCATCACGGGCGCCACGGACAACGCCGTGACCCGTCGTGCGGCGCGCACCAATGGGGAGATCGCGAAGTGAGCACCGAGAAGACCTCCACCCCCACCGCCGAAGACAAGTCCGTGGCCAACCCCGAAGCGGCCGCCAAGGCGGTCACCGTGGTCGACCCGCGCCTGCTCGTGCGCGAGCAGGGTCTCGTGGGGTACTGGAACGAGTTCAAGCGGAAGATGAAGGCCGGTGACCTCGGCTCCATACCCGTCGTGGTCGGCCTGCTGATCATCTGGGCCATCTTCACCAGCCTGAACGGCAACTTCCTCACCGCCGGCAACTTCTCCGACATGTCCGTCGCCATGGTCGGCACCGGCATGATCGCCGTCGGCATCGTCTTCGTCCTGCTGCTCGGCGAGATCGACCTGTCGGTCGGTTCCGTCAGCGGTGTCGCGGGCGCCACGTTCGCCGTGCTGAACATCACGCACGGCATGAACGAGATCCTGGCCCTGGTGCTGGCGATCCTCACCGGCACGGTCGCCGGCGCGATCCACGGCTTCATCTTCGCCCGGATCGGCGTCCCGGCCTTCGCCGTCACCCTCGCCGGCCTGCTGTTCTGGCAGGGCTTCATGCTCCAGATCCTGGGCGACAACGGCACCATCAACCTGGACAGCGACGGGCTGGTCGTCAAGCTGACCAGCTACTACTTCACCGACGTGGCCGCCGCGTACGGTCTGGCGCTGCTCGCGACCGTGGCGTACTTCCTCGCCGCGTTCTTCGACAACCGCCGCCGTGAGGCCGCCGGTGTGCCCTCCCGCCCGCTGAACGAGATCATCGTGCGGACGGTGCTGCTCGCGATCCTGGCGTTCGTCGTCGCGATCGTGTTCAACCAGTACAAGGGCCTGCCGCTGGCCGTGGTGGTCTTCCTGGCCTTCCTGGTCCTCACGGACTTCGTGCTGCGCCGTACCTCCTACGGCCGCAAGGTGTTCGCGCTCGGCGGCAGCGTCGAGGCGTCCCGCCGTGCGGGCATCAACGTGGAGCTGATCCGGATCTCGGTCTTCGCGATCGCCGGCACCTTCGCCGCGATGGGCGGCCTGTTCGTCGCGTCGAAGATCGCCTCCGCCAACCAGGGCGCCGGTACCGGTGAGTTCCTGATGAACGTCATCGCCGCCGCCGTCATCGGCGGTACGTCCCTCTTCGGCGGTCGTGGCCGCACGTGGGACGCGCTGCTCGGTGTGATGGTCATCGTGTCCATCCAGTACGGGCTCGCGCTGGAGGGTATCGCCTCGCCGGTGCAGTACATGATCACCGGTGGTGTGCTGTTGGCGACGGTCGTCATCGACGCCGTCACCAGGAAGACGCAGAAGTCCGCGGGGCGGGCCTAGTTGGTTCGCCGCGGGTGAGCTGTGGTTGATCGCGCCCGCGCGGCGGAGCCGCAGGTCGATACAGCCCCGCCCCTAAGGGCGTTGTCGCTGCCCGGTGCCTTTACAGGTGCCGGGCAGCGGTGTTTCCGGGTCAGGGGGTTGTGGTGGCCAGGGTGAGGCCTATGACTATGAAGAGCCAGCCCGTCGTCAGGTCCCAGCGGTGACGGACGCGTGGGCGGGCGAGGAAGGTCCGTAACCGGGCGGCCACGGTGACCAGGGCGAACCAGAGGACGACGCCGATCAGGACGTCCAGGACGCCCAGAAGGAGGATCGGCCGTACGGGTGAGCCCGTGCCGTGCACGAACTGCGGCAGGACGCTGAGGAAGAACAGGGCCGCCTTCGGGTTGAGCACGTTGGTGAGAAATCCCTCGGTGAAGCCCGACCGGCCGCGCGCCGGTCCGTCCTCGGGCGCCCCCGCCCCGGTGCCGTGTTCGCGGGCGGCCCGCCGGGCCGCCAGGACCGCCTGGACCCCCAGGTACACCAGGTACGCCGCGCCGAGCAGCTTGACGGTGCCGTAGACCACGGGGGAGCGGGCCGCGATCAGCGACAGGCCCGCGGCGGCGGCCAGCATGTGCACGCACAGACCCGTCTGGGCGCCCAGCGCCGCGGCCCGCCCCCGGGCGGGACTGTCGGCGGCCGAGCGCACCACCACCAGGAAGTCCGGCCCCGGGACCAGATAGGCCACCACCACGACACCGAGGAAACCCGTCAGGTCCACCGACATCCGCACTCCTCGGCCCGCGGCGGCCCGTCCGCCCCCGATGGACCTCCGGTACCCGCACGGGACGAGGACAGGCGGACGGGGGCGGGAGGGCTCGACGCCTCGTTCGTGGGTACTGCTGATCGGGTGACGTACGACGCACCGCCCGGAGAACGGCCGCCCGGGCGGAAGATTAGACTCGACCCGCCCGGCAACAGCTCGATCAGCTCTACTGCAAGGAGGCACGGGTGCCGCTGCTGACCCGCATCACGGGACCGCGCGATCTGGACCGGCTCACCCTGGAGGAGCTCGACCAGCTGGCCGGGGAGATCCGGACCTTCCTCGTCGACGCGGTCTCCAAGACCGGCGGCCACCTCGGCCCCAACCTCGGTGTGGTGGAGCTCACCCTCGCTCTGCACCGGGTCTTCGAGTCCCCCAAGGACAAGGTCCTGTGGGACACCGGCCACCAGTCCTACGTGCACAAGCTGCTGACCGGCCGGCAGGACTTCTCCCGGCTGAAGATGAAGGGCGGCCTGTCCGGCTACCCCTCGCAGGCGGAGTCCGAGCACGACGTCATCGAGAACAGCCACGCCTCCACCGTCCTCGGCTGGGCCGACGGCATCGCCAAGGCCAACCAGCTGATGAAGCGGGACGACAGCCACGTCGTCGCGGTCATCGGCGACGGCGCCCTCACCGGCGGCATGGCCTGGGAGGCGCTCAACAACATCGCCGACGCCAAGGACCGCCCGCTGGTCATCGTCGTCAACGACAACGAGCGCTCCTACTCGCCCACCATCGGCGGCCTGGCGAACCACCTGGCGACCCTGCGCACCACCGACGGCTACGAGCGCTTCCTGACCCGCACCAAGGACCTCCTGGAGCGCACCCCGGTCGTCGGCCAGGCCCTCTACGACACCCTGCACGGCGCGAAGAAGGGTCTGAAGGACTTCATCGCCCCGCAGGGCATGTTCGAGGACCTCGGCCTGAAGTACGTCGGCCCCATCGACGGCCACGACATCGAGGCCCTGGAGTCCGCGCTGGCCCGCGCCAAGCGGTTCAACGGCCCGGTCATCGTGCACTGCCTCACCGAGAAGGGCCGCGGCTACCAGCCCGCCCTCCAGGACGAGGCGGACCGCTTCCACGCCGTCGGCAAGATCCACCCCGACACGGGCCTGCCGATCGCCACCTCGGGCGCCGACTGGACGTCCGTCTTCGGCGAGGAGATGGTCAAGCTCGGCGAGGAGCGCGAGGACGTCGTCGCCATCACCGCCGCCATGCTCCAGCCGGTCGGCCTGGACAAGTTCGCCAAGCGCTTCCCCGACCGCGTCTACGACGTCGGCATCGCCGAGCAGCACGGCGCCGTCTCCGCGGCCGGCCTCGCCCACGCGGGCGTCCACCCCGTCTTCGCCGTCTACGCCACCTTCCTCAACCGCGCCTTCGACCAGGTGCTCATGGACGTCGCCCTGCACAAGTGCGGCGTGACCTTCGTGCTCGACCGGGCCGGCGTCACCGGCACCGACGGCGCCTCCCACAACGGCATGTGGGACATGTCGATCCTCCAGGTGGTGCCCGGACTGCGGCTCGCCGCCCCGCGCGACGCCGACCAGGTCCGCGCCCAGCTCCGCGAGGCCGTCGCCGTCGAGGACGCCCCCACCGTGGTGCGCTTCTCCAAGGGCGCCGTCGGCCCCGCCGTGCCCGCCGTGGGCCGCGTCGGCGGCATGGACGTCCTGCGCGAGCCCGGCACCGACACGCCCGACGTGCTGCTCGTCTCCGTGGGAGCACTCGCGCCGATGTGCCTGGAGATCGCCTCCCTGCTGGACCGGCAGGGCATCTCCACCACCGTCGTCGACCCGCGCTGGGTCAAGCCCGTCGACGAGGCCATGGCCCCGCTCGCCGAGAAGCACCGCGTCGTCGTCACCGTCGAGGACAACTCGCGCGTCGGCGGTGTCGGCTCCGCGGTCGCGCAGGCCCTGCGCGACGCCGGGGTGGACATGCCGCTGCGTGACTTCGGCATCCCGCCGCGCTTCCTCGACCACGCCTCCCGCGCCGAGGTGATGACCGAGATCGGTCTGACCGCCCCGGACATCGCCCGTCAGGTCACCGGCCTGGTGGCGAAGCTGGACGGCCTCCCCCACTCTCGGCTCCGCTCGAGCGGGGGGACCCCCACCGAGCGGTCCTCCGCCGACGCCGTCGACGCGGTGGAGCCCGCCCGGGACTGACCCGCCGTCCGCGCGCGACCCGCCGTCACCGGTCCGGCCGCGCGCACGTGGTCCGAACGGGCCGCGCGTGCCACCGTGAAGTGTGGCGCGCGCGGCCCGTTCGCGTGAAGGCGTCCGCGCCGGGGCATACGAACCACGCCCCCTCTCGATCATGTCGAGGACGACAAGCGTGGGAGGTACCCGTGACAAGCCCCCTCTTCCGGACGAAGAAGGTAGAGCAGTCCATCCGCGACACCGAGGAGCCCGAGCACGCCCTCAAGAAGTCCCTGTCCGCGCTGGACCTCACCGTTTTCGGTGTCGGTGTCATCATCGGCACCGGCATCTTCGTCCTCACCGGTACGGTCGCCAAGGACAACGCCGGGCCCGCCACGGCCCTGGCGTTCGTGGTGGCCGGTGTCGTCTGCGCGCTCGCCGCGCTCTGCTACGCCGAATTCGCCTCCACCGTCCCCGTGGCGGGCTCCGCGTACACGTTCTCGTACGCCTCCCTGGGCGAGCTGCCGGCCTGGATCATCGGCTGGGACCTCGTCCTGGAGTTCGCGCTCGGCACGGCGGTGGTGGCCGTCGGCTGGTCGGGCTACATCCAGTCGCTCATGGACAACGCGGGCTGGGAGATGCCCGCCGCGCTCGGCAGCCGTGAGGGCTCCGACGTCTTCGGCTTCGACATCCTCGCCGCCGTCCTGGTGCTGGTCCTCACCGGCATCCTGGTCCTCGGCATGAAGCTGTCCGCCCGGGTCACCACGGTCGTCGTCGCCGTCAAGGTGACCGTCGTGCTGGTCGTGATCATCGCCGGTGCCTTCTTCATCACCGCCGACAACTACGACCCGTTCATCCCGGACTCCAAGCCCGTGCCCGCCGGGGACAGTCTCGACTCCCCGCTCATCCAGCTGATGTTCGGCTGGGCCCCGGCCAACTTCGGCGTGATGGGCATCTTCACCGCCGCCTCCGTGGTGTTCTTCGCCTTCATCGGCTTCGACATCGTCGCCACGGCCGCCGAGGAGACCAAGAACCCGCAGCGCGACATGCCCCGCGGCATCCTCGGCTCCCTGTTCATCTGCACCCTGCTCTACGTCCTGGTGTCGATCGTCGTGACCGGCATGCAGCACTACACCGAGCTGTCCGTGGACGCCCCGCTCGCCGACGCGTTCAAGGCCACCGGGCATCCCTGGTACGCCGGCTTCATCAGCTTCGGGGCCGCCGTCGGCCTGACGACCGTCTGCATGATCCTGCTGCTCGGCCAGACCCGCGTCTTCTTCGCGATGAGCCGCGACGGACTGCTGCCCCGGTTCTTCTCCCGGGTCCACCCCCGGTTCAAGACCCCGCACCGGCCGACCATCCTGCTCGGTGTCCTCATCGCGATCTTGGCCGGCTTCACCCCGCTCAACGAACTGGCCGCGCTGGTGAACATCGGCACGCTGTTCGCCTTCGTCATCGTCGCCATCAGCGTGCTCATCCTGCGCCGCACCCGGCCCGACCTGCCCCGCGCGTTCCGCACCCCGTGGGTGCCGGTGCTGCCGATCGTGTCGGTGGCGGCCTCGCTGTGGCTGATGCTCAACCTGCCCGCCGAGACCTGGGTCCGGTTCGGCATCTGGATGGCGATCGGCATCGTCGTGTACTTCCTCTACAGCCGCAGCCACAGCCGGCTGGCCGGCGGGGAGGATGCGGAGACCGCAGCCGTCGGACCGTCCGGCAAGGGATCCGGCTGACCCGGTCCCGGACCGCCCGGCCCCCGGAGCCCGGGGCGCGCACCCGAGCGGTGCGCCCCGGGCTCCGGCACGTCAGGAGGCGAACGCCAGGACGACGTTGTGGCCGCCGAACCCGAAGGAGTGGCTGACCGCCACCCGGACGTCCTGCCGGCGCGGCTCCTTGGTGACGCAGTCGATGCCGAAGCCCGCCGCGGGCGCCCGCAGGTTCCCCACCGGCGGCACCGTGCGGTGCTGGAGGGTCAACACGGTCAGCGCCGCCTCGACGGCGCCCGACGCCCCCAGGCTGTGCCCCAGGACGCCCTTCGGCGCGGTCACGCTCGGCCGGTGCGGCAGCACCCGGGAGATCAGCGCCGCCTCACCCGCGTCGTTCAGCGGCGTGGACGTCCCGTGCGCGTTGACGTGGTCGACGTCGCCCGGACCCAGGCCCGCGTCCGCGAGGGCCGTGCGCAGGGCGTCCTCCGCGCCCCGGCCGTCCGGGTCGGGCGCCGTCGGGTGGTGCGCGTCCGAGGTGCTGCCGCAGCCCACGAGCCGGGCCCGTACGGACGCGCCGCGTGCCGCCGCGTCCGCGGCGCGCTCCAGGACGAGGACGCCCGCGCCCTCCGCGAGGACGAAGCCGTCCCGGTCCTCGGCGAACGGCCGGGACGCGGTGGCCGCCGCGTCGGTCCGCCCGGACAGCGTGCCCATCCGCCAGAACCCGGCGGCCGCCATCGGGCTGACGGCCGCCTCGGTGCCGCCCGCCACGGCGACGTCGCACCGGCCGGCGGCCAGCAGGTCGCGGGCCACGGCGACCGCGGTGGCGCCGGACGCGCACGCGGTGGCCGGGGCGAGGGCCGGTCCGCGCGCCCCGAGGTCGATGGACACCTCCCCGGCCGCCATGTTCGGCAGGATCTGAGGGACGGTCAGCGCGGACACCAGTTCGACGCCCCGCTGCTCCAGGCGCCTGCCCTGCTCCTCGCGCACCGCGTCCGCGCCGACGCCGCAGCCGATGACGACGGCGACCCGCCGGGCGTCCCACGTCACGGGGTCCAGACCGGCGTCGTGGACGGCCTCCCGGGCGGCCAGCACCGCCAGCACGGTGTTGCGCGCCATGCGCCACGAGGCGCGCCCGACGCGCCGGTCCAGTTCCTCGCGGGACAGCGGGACGCGGCAGGAGAAGTCGACGGGCAGCCCCGCGAGCACCGGGTCGTGGGACGCCGTGCCCACGCCCCGGCACACCCCCTCCCAGGTCGCGTCGACACCCGCGCCGGCGGAGGTGACCAGGCCCAGACCCGTGACGGCGACGGTCATGCCGGGCCCACCGGCCGCGCGTTCTCCGCCCGCAGCGCGTCGAGGTGCCGGGCGACCTCCTGCAGGGTGGTGGTGCGGGAGGCGGCCTCGGTGCTCACCCGCACGCCCAGGCGTTCGTGGAGGACGAGCACCAGCTCGGTCAAGGCCAGCGAGTCCAGGTCCAGCTGCTCGAAGGTGCGCCCGGGCTCGATCTCGTCCTCGGGGACGCGGAAGGAGTCGGTCAGGACGGATCGGAGAACGTCGTAGGAGTCCGGCACGGTGAGTCCTTGCTGGGATGGGGGAGGGACGGGACGAGCTCCGCGACGCCCTCGTCGAACGAGACGGGCGGTACGAAGCCGAGGTCGCGGCGGGCCGCGGTGAGGTCGAAGTGGTGCGGGTGCAGCAGCTCCTCGACGAGGAACCGGCTCAGGGCGTGCGTGCGGGTGCTGCCGGCCAGGCGCAGCAGGGCGTCGGCCGCCGTCGCCGCGCCGGCCGCCAGCGGGGGCGGTACGGCGCACCAGTGGGCGCGGATCCCGGCGGCCCGCAGGAAGTGCCCGGTGATCTCGCGCAGGGTGCGCGGATCGCCCTGGCCGATGAAGTAGGCCCGGCCGCCCGTCTCCGGGCGGTCCCGCAGCCGGTCGAGGGCGAGCAGATGGGCGTGCGCGGCGGTGCGGACGTGGGTGGTGTCGACGAGGTTGCCGCCCTGCCCCGGCATCGGCAGCAGTCCGCCCCGCACGGCGCGCGTGAGGGCGGGCACGAAGTGCGGGTCGCCCGGCCCCCAGACGATGTGCGGGCGCAGCGACACCGTCGCCAGGTCCGGGCCGTGCGCGGCGAGCACCAGCGCCTCCGCCCGCGCCTTGGTCGCCGGGTAGGGAGCCAGGTGCCGGAGCGCGTACGGCAGGCTCTCGTCGACGCCCTCCAGGCCGCCGGGGCGGAAGACGACGCTGGCGGTGGAGGTGAACACCAGCGTGCGCACCCCGTGGGCCCGGCACTGCGCGATCACGTGCCGGGTCCCGGCGACGTTGGTGGTCCAGTACGGCCGGGGCGGGCCGCTGACCCCGGCCAGGGCGGCGTTGTGGACGACGGCGTCCTGGCCGGCGACCGCCCGGGAGACCGCGCCGGTGTCGGCGAGGTCGCCCAGGTACTGGCGGACGCCCAGCCGGTGCAGTGCGGCGCTGTGCCGCCGGTTCAGGGAGGTCACGGTGTCCCCCCGGGCGCGCAGGCGGCGGCAGAGTTCCAGGCCGAGGAAGCCGCTCCCTCCGGTGACGAGCACCCTCATGTCAGCCTCCCGCGCAGCCGCCGGGCGGCCCAGCCGGACAGCCGGTGCCGGTCGATCTTGGAGTTGTGCCGGGGGTCGGTGGGGAAGCCGGGGTGCAGCAGGAAGGCGCCCACCCGGTGGCCGTCCGGGTGCTTGCGCACGACGTCCCGCACGGCCGCCAGGGCCCCGGCGCGGGGCGCGGAGGGCAGCGGCTCCACGCAGAGCACGGGCAGTTCGCGGCGGGCCGTGCCGATGCCGACCAGGGCGGTGCGCCGTACACCCGGCACGGTGTCCGCGGTGGCCTCCAGGTCCTCGGGGGTCAGGGTGAAGGCGGCGCCCGTGTCCGTGTCGACCCCGGTGATCAGGTGGGCCCCGCGGCCCAGGAACCACAGCCGGCCCTCGTCGTCGATCCGGCCGAGGTCGCCCGTGCGGTGCAGCAGGCCCTCGTCGGTGACGCTCTTGGTGGCGGCGTCGGCGTCCGGGCGTCCGTGGTAGCCGGCGCTGACGGTGGGTCCGCCCACCGCGATCTCGCCGGCCCCGGTGGCGTCGGCGTCCAGGATCCGGGCCCGCACGCCGGGCAGCGGGCGGCCCAGGCAGGTACCGGCGTGCCCGGCGGGAGGCGCGGCGCGGGCGTCGCGCAGCTCGTGGTCGCCGATCGAGGAGACCGGCAGGCACTCCGTCGCGCCGTACACGCTGCGGATGTCCGCGTCGTCCGGGACCACGGCGCGCAGGGCGTCCGCGAGGCCGACGCGCAGCGGGGCGCCGAAGGACAGCACCTGCCGCACCGAGGGCAGCCTGATGCCGTGGCGGACGCAGTGCCGCGCGAGGAGGGTGAGCACGGCGGGCGACGCCAGGACGACGGTGGCCCGGTGTTCCAGGACGGGCCCCACCACCTCCCGCGGCCGGGTGCGGGCCGGAGCCAGGTGGTTCACCGCCGGGACGACGGTGACCGGTCCCAGCAGCGGGCCGAGCAGGGCGACGGGCAGGAAACCGGCGAGGAGGACGTCGTCGGGCCGGGGCCCGATCAGCGTGGTCAGCGCGTCGAGTTGTCCGGCCAGCGTGGAGAGGCGGTACTCGGCGCCCTTGGGCCGTCCCGTGGAGCCGGAGGTGAAGGCGATCAGGGCGGTGTCGTCGCCGTCGGGTTCGTGGAGGCCGGCCGGCGCTACCGGGCCGGCGTCCGGTGCCGTGGTGACCAGCCGCCGTACGCCCGGGACCGGGACCGGGCCGGTGACCAGGGGAACGCGCACGTGCGGCCGGCCCCAGCGCAGGACGCCGCGCCCGAGGTGGGCCAGGGCCTCGCCGACGAACACGTCCGGTGCGACGTCCTCCAGACAGCGGTTCACCTCGGCGCGCGGCTCGATGAGCACGGGGACGGCACCGAGCACGCCGAGGGCGTAGGTGACGGCCGTCAGGTCGTGGGCGTCGCGCGTCATCACGACGGCCTTGTGGCCGGGGCGCACCCCGGCGTCGTGCAGCGCCCGGGCGATCCGGTGGCAGCGGCGCAGCAGTTCACCCCGGCCCACCGCGCGGGACGTGCCCCCGCGGCAGGTGACCAGAGCCAGGCCGTCGGGCCGCTCGGCCAGCCGGGCGGCGAGCCCGGAAACGGTCGCGGTCATGCTGCTCCCGGGACGTCGCGGACGGGGCGGGCGGGTTCGGGTGCCGTGTCGCCCCTGACGGTGATGGTCATCGTGCTCCCAGGAAGTCGCGGATGAGGTAGGCCAGTTCGGGGGCCGCGTCCTCCATCACGTAGTGGCCGGCCTCCGGGAGGCGGTGCACGGCGGCCCGGGGGAAGCGGCGCTCCCACTCGCCCAGCAGGCCGGGGGTGAAGACCGGATCGCGCATGCCCCAGCCGACGAGCACCGGAAGCTCCGCCAACCCGGGTGCGTCGACGGGCGGTTCGAGGAGCCGCCAGACGGGGTCGGCCGGGTCGCGGGGGATCGCCCGTACGGCGTCGGTCACCGCCCCGCGTTCCGTGCGGCGGGCGTACGGCCGCAGGAGCGCGCGGCGTTCGGCGGGGGACAGCGGACGGTGCACACCGGCCCGCACGGCGGTCCGGGCGAAGCCGTTGGTCAGATGGACCAGGCCGGCGACCGGCCGGTGGTCCCGGATCCAGCGCAGGTAGAACGGCAGCCGGAACCCCTCGGGGAAGGGGAAGGCCACGGTGTTGCAGACGACGAGCCGCTCCACCACGCCCGGGTTGCGCAGCGCCCAGGCCGCGCCGAGCGGGCCGCCCCAGTCGTGCAGCACGAACGTCCATCCCCGCGCGGGCAGCCCCCGGTCCCGCACCAGGTGCCGGTGGAGGGCGTCCAGGCCCTCCAGTTGCGCCTCGTACGGGTCGGGCACCCCGCCCGCTGGACGCAGGTGCCGGGACAGTCCGAATCCGGGCAGGTCGGGTGCCAGACAGCGGGCGTGCGGGGCCAGCCGGTGCAGCAGCTTGCGCCAGACGTAGCTCCACGACGGATTGCCGTGCAGGAACAGCACCGGCCGGCCGCTGCCGAGGTCGAGGTAGTGCTGTCCGGTCACCGGCACGCGCCGCCAGTGCCTGGGGTCCGGGTAACCGGGCATCAGCCGCTCCAGCACGTCGGACGCGGGGGTCCGCCCGCCCGCCCCCGCCCGCACGGTCACCACCGGACCAGGGCCAGGCCGAAGCTGAACCCGCTGGCCAGGCCGATCATGGCCACCAGGTCGCCGCGCTCGACGCGGTCGGCGCGCACCGCCTTCGTCAGCTGCAACGGCAGGGAGGCCGCCGCGCAGTTGCCGTGCTCGGCCACCGCGGGCATGCACCGGTCCTCCGGCAGTCCGAACATGTCGAGCGTCTCCCGGTACTGCGGCATCGCGATCTGGTGGAAGGCGACGAAGGCACAGGAGGACACCGCGTCCAGCTCCTGGGCGGCCGTCTCGACGATGCGCGGCAGCGCGTCGAGGGCACCCTGCCGCAGGTCGCCGTTGAGCCGCAGCGTGGTGTGGTCGTCGTCCACCGACAGGTGGTGCATGCTGCCGCCGCCGGCCACCGTGCAGGCCTCCCAGGCCGCGGAGTTGCTGACGAAGCGCATCGACAGGACCCCCGGGTCGCCGTCGCCCGCCGGCCCGGCGGTGAGGACCATAGCGGCGCCCGCGTCGGAGGCGGTGTAGCCCGGCAGGGCCCGCAGCAGGGCCTGCCGGTCGGGGGCGTGCCAGCGGGTCGCCAGGGTGGCGGGCTCACCGCAGGCGATCAGGACCGTGCGGTAGCGGCCCGCCTCGATGAAGGAGGTGGCCACCTCCATCGCGTTGAGGACGCTGTTGCAGGCGTTCTTCACGTCGAACACCGGGCATTCCGCGCCGAGTTTGGCGGCGACCAGATGGGAGGTGGCGGGCTCGATCAGGTCCTGCGCGGTGGACGCGAACAGCAGCAGGTCCACGTCGCCGATCTTCAGCCCCGCCTCGTCGAGCGCCTGGCGGGCGGCGGTCACGGCGAGGTCGGAGGCGTTCTCGCCGTCCTCGTGCACATGGACGCCGCGCACCCCGGTGAGGTCCTCCAGCAGGCCGGGGGGCGGCGCGTAGCCGCCGGTCGCGGCGATGCGGTCGCGGGTCTCCTCCATGGTCCGGTAGCGGGACGGCAGATGGGCGGCGACGGCCGCGATGCGGGCACGCAGGGCTTCGGGCACCGCGTCACCGTAGCGGCGGCACCCCCGCTCATCAGGCCGGAACGTCCTCCGGACGATCATCTTCACCCCAACGAGTGGGCGCCGCTGGCCTTTTCGAACCGGAATGTTCTCTACTCCGCTGACAAAGCTGGCAATCGGCGCGAGAGGGCGGGAACTTGGCGATGCAGGAGTGCGAACGAGCCGTGGCGGTGGTGGGGGTCGGCTGCCGGCTCCCCGGAGGCATCACCGATCTGGACGGACTGTGGTCCGTGCTGCGTGAGGGGCGGGACATGGTCGGCGAGATGCCCGCCGACCGCTTCCCGAAGGACCGCACGGTCGACCCGGGAGCGGTCCGCCCGGGCCGCAGCTACACCTCCGCCGGCGGCTTCCTGCCGGACGTGGCGTCCTTCGACGCCGCCTACTTCGGCATGTCGCCCGCCGAGGCCCGGCACGTCGACCCGCAGCAGCGGCTGCTCCTGGAGATGGCCGCCGAGGCCCTGGACGACGCCGGTGTCCCCGCCGAGTCGCTGGCCGGGTCGGACACCAGCGTGTACGTGGGCGTCTCCGACCCGGCGTACGGCGTCGGCCTGTCGATGACGCCGGACCACACCAGCCCGCACACCATGCCCGGCGCCACCCTGTCCATCACCGCCAACCGCCTGTCGTACGCCTTCGACCTGCGCGGCCCCAGCATGGCCGTCGACACCGCCTGCTCGTCCGCGCTGGTCGCTCTGGACCGTGCCTGCCGCACCCTGCACGAGGGCACCGGCCGCGTCGCCCTCGCCGCCGGCGTCAACGTCCTGATCAGCCCCTACTCGTTCGCCGGGTTCTCGTACGCCGGCATGCTGTCCCGGCGCGGGCGCTGCGCGGCCTTCTCCGCCGACGCCGACGGCTTCGTCCGCGCCGAGGGCGGAGCCGTCCTCGTCCTCAAGCGCCTCGCCGACGCGGTCGCGGACGGCGACCGGATCCACGCCGTGCTCGCCGCCACCGGCAACAACACCGACGGTCGCAGCACCGGCATGATCGTGCCCAGCGCCGAGACGCAGGAGGCACTGCTGCACGAGGTCTACGCGCGGGCCGGCGTCGGCCCCGACGACCTGCTGTACGTCGAGGCGCACGGCACCGGCACCCAGGCCGGCGACCCCGCCGAGGCCGAGGCCATCGGCCGCGCCCTCGGCACGTGCCGCAGCCGCGGCCCGCTGCCGATCGGGTCGGTGAAGTCCAACCTCGGCCACCTGGAGCCCGCCTCCGGCATGGCGGGCCTGCTCAAGGCGATCCTGGTGCTGCGCCACCGGCTCGTCCCGGCGTCCCTGCACGCCCTCCCGCTCAACCCCCGCATCGACTTCGACGGCCTGAACCTCGCCCCCGCCGTCGAGCCCGTCCCCGTACGGGACGACGAGCGGGCCGCCGTCGGCGTGAGCGCCTTCGGCTTCGGCGGGGCCAACGCCCACGCCGTGCTCGTCCCGCCGCCCGCCGCCCGCGAACCGGAGCCGGCACCCGGCGGGTCCGGACGCCCGCTGCCCCTGATGGTGTCCGCACGCTCCGGCCCGGCGCTGAAGGAACTGGCCGGGCGCATGGCCGAGCGGCTGCGGGCCGCGGACCCGGGGGAGTTCCACGACCTCGCCCGCACCAGCACCGTACGGCGCACCGCGCACCCGCACCGTGCCGCCGTCCTGGCCGCCGACCCGGCGGACGCCGCCCGCCAGCTGGACCTCCTGGCGGCCGCGGAGCCCGCGCGCGGGGCCATGGTGCGGGTGAGCGAGCGGGAGGGCACCGCGTTCGTCTACGCGGGGAACGCCTCCCAGTGGCCCGGCATGGGAGCCGACCTGCTCGACGCCGAGCCGGTCTTCCGCCGGGCCGTCGAGGAGGCCGACGCGGCCCTCGCCCCGTACCTCGGCCGGTCCGTGATGAAGGAACTCGCCCACCCGGCGCCACGCACCTGGCAGCGCACCGAGGTCGCCCAGCCCGCCCTGTTCGCCCTGCAGGCCGGGCTCACCGCCCTGCTCGCCTCGTACGGCGTGCGGCCCGGCGCGGTGGCCGGACACAGCGTCGGCGAGGTCGCCGCCGCCCACGCCGCCGGGATCCTCACCCTGGAGCAGGCCGCCCTGGTGATCGCCGAACGCAGCCGCACCCAGGGCACCACCGCCGGCCGGGGCCGCATGGCCGCCGTCGGTCTGCCCGAGGAAGCGGCCCGCGAGGAACTCGCCGCCTATAACGGCGCGTTGGAGATCGCGGGCGTCAACAGCGACCGGGACGTGACCGTCGCCGGGGATCCCGACGCGCTCACCGCCTGGGGCGCCGGCCTCACCGCCCGCGGCGTGTTCTTCCGCGACCTCGACCTGGACTACGCCTTCCACAGCCGGGCCATGGACCCCATCCGCGAGCCGCTGCTCACCGCGCTGGACGGACTCGCCCCCGCCCGCGCCCGCATCCCGTTCGTCTCCACCGTCACCGGCACCCTCCTGGACGGACCCGAGCTGGACGCCTCGTACTGGTGGCGCAACGTGCGTGAACCGGTCAGGTTCGCCGAGGCCGCCGCCCGGCTCACCGACGGACACGCCGGCACCCTCGTGGAGATCGGCCCGCACCCGGTGCTCCGCCCGTACCTGCGCCGCACCGGCGCCACCTGCGTGCCCACCCTGCACCGCGAGGGCGACGGCCCCCGCGAGACGGCCGCCGCGGTCGCCGCCGTCCTCGCCGCCGTGCCCGGCACGGACCTCGGCGCACACTTCCCCCGCCGGGGCCGCGTCGTCGACCTGCCCGCCTACCCCTGGCAGCGGCAGCGGTACTGGCACGGCACCCCGCAGGGCCTGATCAGCGGCACCAGCGGCAACGGCCTGCTCGACCACCCGCTGGTCGGCGAGCGGATGCCCGCCCCGCACCCGGTGTGGCACGGCACCGTCGAACCCCAGCTGGTGTCCTGGCTCGGCGACCACCGGATCGGCGACGACGTCCTCATGCCGGCCGCCGCCTACGTCGACATGGCGCTCAGCGCGGGCCGGATGGCCCTGGACCGCCCCGTCGAGGTACGGCACCTGGAGATCGGCCGGCCGCTGTCCGTGCCGTGGCCCGACCCGACCCCGGTCGCCCTCCAGACCGCCGTCACCCCGGACGACGGCGCGCTCACCGTCAGCGTCCGCGAGGAACTCCACGGGGAGTGCCGGCCCGTCGTCCGCGCCCAGGTCCGCACCCTGCTCGGCGCCGCACCGGAGCGGCTCGACGTGGAGGCGCTGCGCGCCCGCTGCGAACGAACCCTCGACGGCGACGCGTTCTACCGCATGTGCCACGCCATCGGCCTGAACTGCGGCCCCGACTTCCAGCTCATCGACCGCATCGACGCGGGCGACGGCGAGGTGCTGGTCTCCTACCGGCTGCGGCACGACGCCGCCGCCTTCACCGCCCACCCGGTCCTGCTCGACGCCCCGCTCCAGGCCACCGTCGCCCTCGCCGGACCGACGGCGGAGTCCGCCGGGTTCCTGCCGACCGTGTTCGGCGCCGTCCGCGTCTGGCGCACCCCCTCGCCCACCGGGATCGTGCACCTGCGCCGGCGCTCCCGCAGCGCCAACGAGATGTGCTGGGACATCACCTACGCCGACCCCGACGGCACGGTCACCGCCGAGATCGACGGCTGCCGGACCCGCCGCGGCCACATGACCGGGGACACCCCGCTCACCGTCCAGCGCACCGTGCTCCGCGCCGCCCCGCTCCCGGGCTCCCCGGCCGGCCCGAGCCCGCTGCCCGCCCCCGCCGAGCTGACGCGCGCCGCCGCGCCCCGCCTCACCGCCGCGCGGGCCGCCCTCGACGGGACCGGCCACCACCGCTTCGTCGCCGCCGCCGAACGCGCCGGCGCGCACTGCTGGGCCGCCACCCTGCGCGGCCTGCTCACCGACCCGACGGCACCGTTCACGGTGGCCGACCTGGTGGCGGGCGGCATGCAGACCCGGCACCGGCGGGCGGCCCGCCTCATGCTGCCTGCACTGGCCGCGCACGGGCTCGCCCGGCAGGACGGTGACCACTGGCAGCTGACCGGCGCCGGAGAGGCGCCCGGAAGCGTGCTGCGGGCGCTGGTGGAGGACCACCCCGGTCACGGCGCCGAGACCCTGCTGCTCAACCGGCAGCTGTGCCGCCTGCCCGAGGTGGTGCGCGGCGAGACCGACGCCGCCGACCTGCTGCCGCCTAGCGACAGCACCCTCGACCAGCTCCACGAGACCGGCCCCGCCCACCGCTACACCCACCGGGCCGTGCAGGCGGTGCTCGGAGCCCTCGTCGAACGCTGGCCCGCCGACCGGCCGCTGCGCGTCCTGGAGGTCGGCGCCACCACCGGCGCCCTGACGGCGGCGGTGCTGCCCGTGCTCCCCGCCGACCGCACCCGCTACGTCTGCACGGCCCCGGCCGGCGCCGGCTTCACCCGCGCCGAACACCGTTTCGCCGCATACGACTTCACCGAGTACCGCACCCTGGACCCGGACAGCGACCTCCTCGCCCAGGGGCTGCCGCGCGGCGGCTTCGACCTCGTCCTCGCGGGCGACGCCCTGCACGCCACCCCCGACCTCGCCGCGACCCTGCGCCGGCTGCGCGACGTGCTCGCCCCCGGCGGCCACCTGCTGGCCGCCGAACCGCACCACACGGTGCTCCAGGCGCTGCGCTCCGCCATGCTGAACGACTTCTGGGAGCGCGACGACCACGCCCTCCGCCCCGCCTGCCGCGTTCTGCCCCACGACCGGTGGGCGCCGCTGCTGGAGGAGTGCGGCTTCACCGGCGTCGTCCAGCACGGCCCCGAGGACCGCAGCCTGCTCCTCGCCGCCGCGCCCCAGGAACGGGACGACGCTCAGCAGGACGCGAACGAGCCGCCCGTGACGGCGACGGGCGCCCCTTGGGTGATCGCCGTCGAGGACGGCACCGAGACCCCGACCGCGCGCGAACTCGCCGCTCTCCTCGGCGGGGCCGCCGTCGTCACCGCACCCGAGGACCCCGACGCCTGGCGCGCGACGCTCCCCGCCGCCACCGGCCCGCGGGTCGTCCTCCTGCTCGCGGAACCCGGACCGGACGACACCGTCCCGCGGACCGTCCGCCGCGCCGCCCTGCTGCGCTCCCTGGCCACCGCCTGCGAGTCCGTCGAGGGCCGCACACAGCCCCTGCTGTGGCTGGTCACCCGGCCCACCGGCCTCTTCCCGGCCCCCGAGCAGCCGGCCCACCCGGGCGACGCGGCCGTCTGGGCGGCCTGCCGCACCCTCGCCAACGAACGGCCCGACCTGGACCTGCGGCGCCTGTCCTGCCACCGCACCGGCGACCCCGCCACCGACGCCGGGCGCCTCGCCGGGGAACTCCTCGCCCCCGGCGACGACGACCCGGGTGCCCGCGAGGACGAGGTCGTGCTGACCCGGCGGGGCCGGTTCGTCCCCCGGCAGACGCAGCACCCGGCGGGGGAGGCCCCGGCCGTCCCGCCCGGCACGCCGTACATCCTGGAGGTCCGCGACCCCGGCCTGCACCGGCGGCTCGTCTGGCGTGAGACGGAACTGCCGGAACCGGGACCCGGCGAGGTCACCGTCGAACTGCGGGCCGTGGCCCTGAACTACCGCGACCCCATGCGTGCCAACGGTCTGCTGCCGCCCGAGGCGGTGGAGAACAGCCCCCTCGGCCGGGGGCTCGGGACCGACGGAGCGGGCGTCGTGACCGCCGTCGGACCCGACGTGCGGGACCTGCGGCCCGGCGACCGGGTCACCGGCCTGATGCCCGCCGCCCTCGCCTCCCACACGACGACCCCCGCCGCCGCCGTCGTCCGTGTCCCCGACGCGATGAGCTTCGCGGAGGCCGCCACCTTCCCCGTCGCCTTCCTCACCGTCCACCACACCCTCGTCCACCAGGCCCGCCTCACGGCCGGTGAGACCCTCCTCGTGCACGGCGGCGCCGGCGCGGTCGGCCTCGCCGTCCTGCAGTGCGCCCGCCGGCAGGGCGCCCGGGTCATCGCCACCGCCGGCACCGAGACCAAGCGGGACCTGCTCCGCACGCTCGGCGCCGACCACGTCCTCGACTCCCGCAGCCTGGACTTCGTCCCCCGGGTGCGCGAACTCACCGGCGGGCAGGGCGTGGACGTCGTGGTGAACTCCCTCAGCGGCGAGGCCGTCGCCCGCGGCCTGGACCTGCTCCGCCCCAACGGCCGCTTCATCGAACTCGGCAAGCGGGACATCTTCCTCAACAACCCGCTCACGCTGCGCCCGTTCGACCGCAGCCTCACCTTCATCGGCTTCAACCTCGACGCCGTGATCGACGCCCCCGCCCTGCGCTCCCGGCTCATCGAGGACTTCGGCGCCCTCGTGGCCGACGGCGCCTACCGGCCGCTGCCGCACACCGCCCACCCCGCCGCCCGGGTCGACGAGGCCTTCCACCTCCTCCAGCACTCCCGGCACACCGGGAAGGTCGTCGTCACCTTCGACCCGCTCGACGAACCCGTCCCGGTGGAACCCGCGCCCGGCACGCCCCGCCTCGACGGCGACGGCACCTACCTGGTCACCGGCGGCACCAGTGGTTTCGGCGCCGCCACGGCCCGCCGCCTCGCCGGCCTGGGAGCCCGGCACCTCGCCCTTCTCTCCCGCCGGGGACCCGACGCGCCCGAGGCGCCCGAACTGCTCCGGGACCTCACCGAACAGGGCGTGCGGGCCACCGTGCACGCGGCCGACGTCACCGACGAGGCCGCCGTGCGCCGGATCCTCGACGCCGTGGACGCCGACGGGCATCCCCTGCGCGGTGTCGTGCACGCGGCCATGCACATGGACGACGCGGCCCTCGCCGACCTCACCGACGAGCGGTTCGCCGCGGTGCTGGCGCCCAAGGCGGGCGGCGCGGCCCTGCTGGACCGGCTCACCGCCGGCCGCGACCTGGATCTGTTCCTCGCCCACTCGTCCGTGTCCGCCGCCATCGGCAACCCGGGACAGGCCGCCTACGCCGCGGCCAACGCCTACCTGGAGGCCCTCGCCCGGGCCCGCCGGGCCGCGGGCCGGCCGGGCACGGCCCTGGCGTGGGGGCCGATCGGCGGCACCGGGTACGTCGCCCGCACCGGGATGGAGTCCGCGATGACCGAACGCGGCCTGGAACTCCTCAGCTCCGGCGAGGCCCTCGACGTGGCCGGACGCCTGCTGGCCGCCGGCACCGACGTCGCCGGGGCGGGCCGCTACCGCTGGGGGGCCGCACGCCATCTGCTGCCGGCCCTGGCCACCCCCCGGTTCGCCCGGCTGGCACCGGCATCCGCCGTGGCCTCCCCGGACGCCCGCGACGCACTGCTGCGCACGCTGGCCGGACTGCCCGCCGACGAGGCCGTGGAAAAGATCACCGAGACGCTGACCCAGCTCCTCGCCACGGTTCTCCAGACCGACCCGGCGGGTCTGGACCCCGCGCACCACGTCACCGACTACGGACTCGACTCACTGCTCGGCATGCAGTTCCTGGTCCAGGCCAGGGACCTGTTCGACATCCGGCTCGCCCCGGCCGACCTGGCCACCGGGCGCACCCTGCACCACTTCGCCCGCCTGGTGCACCAGCGCCTCGCCCCCGGGACCGGCCAGGAGTAGCCGGCCGACACCGTCCGCCGTGCCGTGCCGTCCGCCCTGCCCGCCAGGCACGGCGGACGGCCGCACGTCTCAGCGGCGCACCGAGCGCGGCCCGGTGACGTCGGCACCCAGCGCCGTCACCCGGCGGCGCAGTTCACGGTCGGCGGTGACCACCAGCACCGGGCGGTCGCCCGCCGCGGCCACCAGCTCGACCATGTGGTCGTCCCCGCTGCCGGACGCCGACGCCACCCGGACGCCCGGCACCGGCTCCACTCCGCGCGCCGCACCCTCCACGACCAGCAGGATGTCCACCGGCCCGGCGTGCCCGGGCAGCCCGTCGGCGGCCAGCCGGTCCCGCAGCCGTTCCGCGGCGCCCCGCCGGTCCCGCCACCAGCCGTCGGGCACCGACCCCACGACGTTCGCGGCGTCCACGATCACGAGCAGGGCGTCTTCCATACGGTCAGGGTCCCACGCAAGCCGGGCAATCCCGCCGCGGGGGCGGCCGTACGGCGGGGTGCCCGCGCCCGCCCCGCGGAGCCGTGTGCGTAAGGTGAACAGGTGAACGGCGACTGGCTTCTCCGCGGCCGCGACGGCCGCCTCACCGTCTATCTGAAATCGGACGACGCCGTCCTGTGCCGTGCGGAGCTCGCTCCCGGCGGACACTGGGAGCCCTTCCGCCAGGCCGGCGGCGGCCTGGGGCTCCACCCGGGACCGGCTGCCGTGGGACAGGGCGCCGACGGCTACGCCCATCTGGCGGCCTGGCGGCCGGCCGGGAAGGGCGAGGCCCGCCTGGTGCACTCCACCCACTTCCGCCCCCGCCTCGCCCCCCTGGACTGGGCCCCCGTCGGCCACCCCAACGGCAAGGGGGACCGCACCGGCACCCCGGCCGTGGCCGTCGACGACCGCAGGCGCGCCTACGTCTTCGTCCGCAACGCGGGCGGCGGCGTCAGTCTCCTCGTCCAGAAGGAGCGGGGCGGCTGGTACCCGTGGCGGGACCTCGCGGGCACGGACATCCAGGACCAACTCGCCGCCACGAGCCGGGAGTCCGGGCTCGTCGAGCTGTACGCGGCCACCGACGACCGGATCCTGCACTGGCGCCAGCAGGAGCCCGGAGGGACCCCGGCCCGGGAGGAGGAGGCCGAGGTCACCGCCCGCCCGGGCACCCTGCGCGCCCTGCGCACGTCCGCCGAGCGGATCACCCTCTTCTTCGTCGACCGGCACGGCGACCTGTGCGCCTGGCGCCCCGGCGGCAAGCCGGTGACGCTGCTTCCCGCGGCGGGACCCGGCCCCGTCACGGCCGTGCGCTGCGCCATCGACGGGCACGACTGCACGGTGCTCGCCCAGCGTTCCGCGAGCGGCCGGGTGGCGTTCGCCGCCTACCCCACCGAGCAGGAGCAGGCGGGCGCCTGGTGGACCGAGTCCGGCCCCCAGCTGCCGTCCGGCACCCTGGTCTCCCTGGCCGTCGACGCCCGGGGAGAGGTCGTCGCGGCCTCCCTCGAGCCCGACTCCGCCACGCTCCGGGTCACCCGCCGCACGGACGAACCCGGCCTGGCGCTGCGTCCGTGGCGGGAGGTCTGAGGGGCCGCCGACGACGTCCCCCACGGCGGCGGCCGTCCGGCCGACGGCGTCGGCGACCCGGCCGGCAGGTCAGGAACCGCCGCCGGTCGCCGGGGACTTCTTGGCCGACTCCGGGATCTCCCTGTCGCTGCGGATGGCCTTCCACAGCGTGGACGCCTGCGGCTCGGCGGCCACCACGCGGCCGTCTCCCGCCAGACCGCCCCCGGCGGGCAGGAGTTCGGGGCGTGGACCGTGGCGGGCTGACCCCGCCCCGCACGCGAAGAGGGCCTCCGTCGTCGCCGACGGAGGCCCTCTTCGGTCACTCAGGTGACTCACGCGGGAACCGACGCGACCCCCGGCTCCAGGAACCGCTTGCCGTTCACGCGCTCGGAGACACCCTCACGGTCCAGGTACGGCGTGATGCCGCCCAGGTGGAAGGGCCAGCCGGCGCCCGTGATCAGGCACAGGTCGATGTCCTGGGCCTCGGCGACGACGCCCTCGTCGAGCATCAGCCCGATCTCCTGCGCCACCGCGTCCAGCACCCGCTCGCGGACCTGCTCCTCGGTCAGGACGGTGTCGCCCTGCTTCAGCAGCGCGGCGACCTCCGGGTCCAGCTCCGGCTTGCCGGAGTCGTACACGTAGAAGCCGCGCTTGCCCGCCTCGACGACCGCCTTGAGGTTCGGGGAGACGGTGAACCGCTCCGGGAACGCCCGGTTGAGGGTCTCGGAGACGTGCAGGCCGATCGCCGGACCGACCAGCTCCAGCAGCACCAGCGGCGACATCGGCAGACCGAGCGGCTCGACGGCCTTCTCGGCGACCTCGACCGGGGTGCCCTCGTCGATGACGTTCTGGATCTCGCCCATGAAGCGGGTCAGGATGCGGTTGACGACGAACGCCGGGGCGTCCTTCACCAGCACCGCGGTCTTCTTCAGCTTCTTGGCGACACCGAACGCCGTGGCCAGCGACGCGTCGTCCGTCTTCTCGCCGCGCACGATCTCCAGCAGCGGGAGGACCGCGACCGGGTTGAAGAAGTGGAAGCCGACGACCCGCTCGGGGTGCTGCAGCTTCGACGCCATCTGCGACACGGACAGCGAGGAGGTGTTGGTGGCGAGGACCGCGTGCGCCGGGGCGACCGCCTCGACCTCCGCGAACACCTGCTGCTTGACGCCCATCTCCTCGAAGACGGCCTCGATGATGAAGTCGGCGTCCGCGAAGCCCTCGGCCTTGTCCAGCACACCGGTGACCAGGGCCTTGAGGCGGTTGGCCTTGTCCTGGTTGACACGGCCCTTGCCGAGCAGCTTGTCGATCTCGGCGTGGACGTAGCCGACGCCCTTGTCGATGCGCTCCTGGTCGATGTCCGTGAGGACGACCGGCACCTCGAGGCGGCGCAGGAACAGCAGCGCGAGCTGGGAGGCCATCAGACCGGCGCCGACGACACCGACCTTGGTGACCGGGCGGGCCAGGCTCTTGTCCGGGGCGCCCGCGGGACGCTTGCCGCGCTTCTGCACCAGGTTGAACGCGTAGATGCCGGAGCGCAGTTCGCCGCCCATGATCAGGTCGGCGAGCGCCTGGTCCTCGGCGTCGTACCCCTTCTGCAGGTCGCCGTCCTTGGCCTCGGCGATGATGTCCAGGGCGCGGTAGGCGGCCGGGGCGGCGCCGTGCACCTTGGAGTCGGCGATGAAGCGCCCCTTGGCGACGGCCTGGTCCCAGGCCTCGCCGCGGTCGATCGCCGGACGCTCGACCGAGATCTCGCCCTTGAGGACGGACGCGGTCCAGATCAGCGACTGCTCCAGGAAGTCCGCGCCCTCGAACAGCGCGTCCGCGATGCCGAGTTCGTAGACCTGCTTGCCCTTGAGCTGCCGGTTCTGGTTGAGGCTGTTCTCGATGATCACCGAGACGGCCTTCTCCGCGCCGATCAGGTTCGGCAGCAGGGTGCAGCCGCCCCAGCCGGGCACCAGGCCGAGGAACACCTCGGGCAGCGAGAAGGCGGGCAGCGCCGCGGACACCGTGCGGTAGGTGCAGTGCAGACCGACCTCGACGCCACCGCCCATGGAGGCGCCGTTGTAGTACGCGAAGGTCGGCACGGCCAGCTTCGACAGCCGCTTGAAGACGTCGTGGCCGCCCTTGCCGATGGCCAGCGCGTCCTCGTGGCGCTTCAGCAGCTCGACGCCCTTGAGGTCGGCGCCGACCGCGAAGATGAACGGCTTGCCGGTGACGCCGACACCGACGATCTCGCCGTCCGCGGCCTCCTTCTCGACCTGGTCGATCGCGGCGTCGATGTTCGCCAGCGACTGCGGGCCGAGCGTGGTCGGCTTGGTGTGGTCGTGGCCGTTGTCCAGGGTGATCAGGGCGAAGCGCCCCACACCCAGCGGCAGGTCGAAGTGGCGTACGTGCGCCTGCGTGACGACCTCGCCCGGGAACAGCTCGGCCGCACCCTTCAGAAGCTCTGCGGTGGTGCTCACTTGTCCCCCTCGAAGTGCGGGTTTTCCCAGACGACCGTCGCGCCCATGCCGAAGCCGACGCACATGGTGGTCAGGCCGTAGCGGACCTGCGGCTGCTCCTCGAACTGGCGGGCCAGCTGCGTCATCAGGCGGACGCCGGAGGAGGCCAGCGGGTGGCCGAACGCGATGGCGCCGCCGTACTGGTTGACGCGGGCGTCGTCGTCGGCGATGCCGTAGTGCTCCAGGAACGCGAGGACCTGGACGGCGAAGGCCTCGTTGATCTCGAACAGGCCGATGTCGTCGATGGACAGGCCCGCCTGCGCGAGGGCCTTCTCCGTCGCCGGGATCGGTCCGTAGCCCATGACCTCGGGCTCCACGCCGGCGAAGGCGTAGGAGACCAGGCGCATCTTGACCGGCAGGCCGTTCTCGCGGGCGAAGTCCTCGGAGGCGATGACCGAGGCGGTGGCGCCGTCGTTCAGACCGGCCGCGTTGCCGGCGGTGACCCGGCCGTGCACGCGGAACGGCGTCTTCAGGCCCGCCAGGTTCTCCAGCGTGGTGCCCGGGCGCATCGGCTCGTCGGCGGTGACCAGACCCCAGCCGGTCTCGCCGCCCTCGGGGCTGGTCCGGCGCACGGAGATCGGCACCAGGTCGGCCTGGATCTTGCCGTTGGCGTACGCCTTGGCGGCCTTCTCCTGGGAGCGCACCGCGTACTCGTCGGCGCGCTGCTTGGTGATGCTCGGGTAACGGTCGTGCAGGTTCTCCGCGGTCATGCCCATGAACAGGGCGGACTCGTCGACCAGCTTCTCGGAGACGAACCGCGGGTTGGGGTCCACGCCCTCACCCATCGGGTGGCGGCCCATGTGCTCGACACCGCCCGCGATGGCGACGTCGTACGCGCCGAAGGCGACGGAGCCGGCCACCGTGGTCACGGCGGTCAGGGCGCCCGCGCACATGCGGTCGATGGAGTAACCCGGGACCGAGGTGGGCAGGCCCGCGAGGATGCCGGCCGTACGGCCGATGGTCAGGCCCTGGTCGCCGATCTGCGTGGTCGCGGCGACGGCGACCTCGTCGATCTTCTTCGGGTCGAGACCCGGGTTGCGGCGCAGCAGCTCCCGGATCGCCTTGACGACCAGGTCGTCGGCGCGGGTTTCGTGGTAGATGCCCTTCGGGCCCGCCTTGCCGAACGGGGTGCGGACGCCGTCGACGAAGACGACGTCCCTGACGGTACGAGGCACGATGGCTCTCCTCCAGGGTGCGGGATGCTGAGCGCTTGCTTACGACCCATGCTACTTGCGGGTAACGTAACTGCACACCCCCGTCGGCCGGAGCGGTGAACATCACACGGCCGGCCCCGTGGACGACGTCGGCCCCACGACCGCCGGTGCTCATGGCGTTCTCCGCCGTGTACGTGCCGGGCGGGGCGTCGGAGAGGTCCACGCCGTCGCGGTCCTCCGCGGTGAAGCACCCGAAGCCGTACGAGCCGAAGTCGCCCGGCGCCATCAAGCGGCAGGATCTTCTTCACCCGCTCGATGGCCTTGAGGGCGACGGTGTGCGTGCTCTCCTGACCGCGCAGCGTGAGGTAGTACCAGGAGTGGGTCGCGCGGTCGGCGTTGCGGCCGGGGAGGAAGAGGACGCCGTGCACGCGGAGTCCGGTCCCGTCCATCGCGAAGCGCCGCAGGGAGAACACCGTGCCGCCGGGGCCCGCCCCCGTGAGGTCGCGCTCGACCACCCGGGCGCCCTTCACGTCGGCCCGCAGGATGACCTCGCTGCCCCCGGAGGCGGCCCGCCGGTCGATCGTCCGGTAGGCCACCAGCGGCACCCTGCGGTCGATGTCCTCGTTCTCGCTGGGCACCCGCGCGAACACGTCGTAGACGCTGACGGACAGCGAGTCCGGCAGTTCCCGCGCGTCGCACATGAAGCCGCCGTCCTTGTACCGTTCGGAGTCCAGGCCGCTCCGCAGGAAACTCCTCCGACGTGGGGTAGGCGCGTTTCACAGGGAGAGCGGCCGGGTCGAGGCTAACCTGCGCCGCCGCTGTGGAGCGAGAGGCGGTCCCGCGGCTCGCTCCACGCTTTTCCGATCATCGGCCGCCGCCCCGGCCGGCGGGCCGGAACGGCGTCCCAATGACCCCGGAATGCACTGCTTCGACCACGAGGCGGCGTGCGCCCCTCCGGGCGGCGCGCGGGCCCGGTCCGGGCGGCCCCTCAAGGCCCACGGGGATCTTGGCGTGATCTCGACCCCGCACGTCGGGCGCACCGACCCCTCCGGGACGGCCGTGACCGCCTACGCGCGCCAGTAGCCGCGGCGCAGCAGCACCGCCAGGGGCACGATCTCGATGCGGCCGAGCAGCATCAGGGCGGTCAGGAGCACCTTCGACGCCTGCCCGAGCGGTGCGTAGGAGCCGAACGGGCCGAGCTCGCCGAAGGCCGGACCGACGTTGCCCAGGCAGGCGGCGGCGGCGCCGAGCGCGGTGAACGCGCGGGTGCCGCCCGCGTCCGCTCCCGCGTCCAGGGCGAGGCCCAGCGTGCCGAGCGCGAGGGCGAGCAGGTAGAGCAGGACGAACAGCAGCACCGAGCGCAGCACCGGAGTGCCGACCACCCGGCCGCTCACCCGCACCGGCAGGACGGCGTCCGGATGCACGGCCTGCTCCAGCTCGCGGCGGGTGAACCGGAAGAGGACGAGATGACGGACGACCTTGACCGAGCCGCTGGCCGACCCCGCACAGGCCCCGGCGAACATCAGCGCCAGGAGCGTGAGCGTCGCGAGGGCTCCCCAGTCCGACCAGTCCAGGGTCGCGAAGCCGGTGGTGGTCGTCACGGAGACCGCCTGGAAGGCCCCGTGCCGGACACCGGCGAGCCCGGTGACGGTGCCCGCGGCGAACAGCTCGGCCGCCACGACGCACGAGGCCACGAGCAGCAGACCCAGGTAGAGGCGCAGTTCCTCGTCGCGGGACGCGGCCCTGACCTGGCGCAGCACGGCCAGGCGGTACAGCCGCAGCAGGTTCACCCCGGCCACGGCCATCAGCCCGCACAGCACCCACTGCGTCACCGGGGCGAGGTCACGCGCCGAGCCGTCGTCCGGGGTGAACCCGCCGAGGGCCACGGCGGACGTCGCGTAGGAGAACGCGTCGAAAAGGCCCATCCGCCGGTCCAGCCCGGCCCACCCCAGCGAGGCCAGCACCAGGACACCGGCAGCCGTCACGGCGAGGTAGACCTTCCACAGGCGGCGGGCGGTGCCGCGGACGGTCGCGCCGAGCGACTCCGTCTCGACCGGCCCCGGCAGCTCGGAGCGCAGCAGCTCGCGCCCTCCGATGCGCAGCCGGGGCAGCACCGCGAGCGCGAGCACGATGATCCCCGCACCCCCCAGCCAGTGGGTGAACTGGCGCCAGAACAGCATGTCGGGCCGCAGCGCGTCCACGTCCGTCAGCACCGTCGCACCGGTGGCGGTGAACCCCGACATCGCCTCGAACCAGGCGTCGACCGGCCGGTCGAGCTGCGGGACGTCACCGAGCAGGAACGGCACCGCGCCGAACGCGGGCACGAGCAGCCAGACCGCCACGACGACGAGGAAACCCTCCCGGACGCCCAGCGGGGGCCGGCGGCCCGTGAGGCGTCTGAGGACCGCGCCGGTCACGGCCACAGCGGCCCCGGTGACGAGGAAGGGCCACGGAGGCTCGCCGGCCGCCAGCGCGACGGCCGCCGGGGCGGCGAACGTGAGGGCGAACCAGGTGAGCAGGGCGCCGACGACCCCGAGCGCGGTCCGCACGTCGACGCCGGTCCGCCCGCGTGGGCTCCACCGGCGCCGGGGCGCCGACGGGCGCGACCGCCTCACAGGTCGTGCTCGATCGCGGGGACGCGGGCGGGCTCGGTGAGGACGACGACCCGGTCCCCGGGCAGGAGTTCGTCGCGCCCGTCGGGGAAGAACACGGTGCCGTCGCGCACGATCGCGCCCACACCGGCGCCGGGAAGCGCGTCGACCGGACCGTGCGCGAACCGGCTGCCCGGGCGCACGGTGACGTCCAGCACCTCGAAACGGTCGTCCCCGAGCATCGCCATCTGACGGGTGCGCTCGTCGAAGGTGAAGCGGGCCATCTTCTCGGCGGTCTCGTCACCCGGATCGATCGTCACATCGGTGCCGGCGGCCTCGAAGACCCCGGCGGCGGCGGGGTCGTCGAGCACCGCCATCGTCAGCCCGACCCCGTGCAGCTTCGCGAGCACCGCCGCGTGCAGGTTGCGCGAGTCGTCCCCGCCGGCCAGCACGGCCGCCCCCGCCGTACCGATGCGCTCCTGGCTCAGGAACGCCGGGTCCAGGCCCGACGCGTGGAACACCCGCGCCCGGTCGAGCGCGGCGGCGGCGGCGCGTGCCCGGGCCGCGTCCGGTTCGACGATCCG
This sequence comes from Streptomyces sp. NPDC085937, assembly GCF_044540535.1. Taxonomy (NCBI): domain Bacteria; kingdom Bacillati; phylum Actinomycetota; class Actinomycetes; order Kitasatosporales; family Streptomycetaceae; genus Streptomyces; species Streptomyces sp. NPDC085937. The sequence continues at coordinate 388,907 of NZ_JBITSH010000001.1, forward strand.
CACCAGGACGCCCCGGTCGAGCAGCACCCGGGAGACGGCCCTGCCCATGCGCCCGGCGCCGTACACCACCACGTCGTCGACGGGATCGGCCCCGGTGACCAGACGGCTCCAGGCACGCGCCGCCGAGGGGGACGCCATCGCGATGATCCAGTCGTCGGGACGCACCACCTCGTGCGCGGCCGGCACGGTCCAGTTCCCCTCGCGCACGAGGGCGACCACCCGTGACGCGGCGGGCAGTCCCGCCTCGCGCAGCGGCCGGCCGGCCAGCCGTGGCGACGCCGCCCCGCGGACGTCGACGCCGAGCACGACCACCTCACCGCGGACGAAGAAGTCCACGTGCCGTGCGCCCGGCACGTGCAGGACGCGCTCGACGGCGCTCGCCGTCTCGAACGCGGTCGACACGAGCAGGTCCACGTCGAGGTCACCCGCACGCCAGGCGTCCAGGTAGTCCGTCCCGGTGGCCCGTACGACCGTCCGTGCCGACGACAGCCGGCGGGCGAGCATGGCGGTGACCAGGTTGACCTCGTCGCGCGAGGTGCACGCCAGGACGAGGTCCGCGCCGGCCACACCGGCGTCCAGGAGCGTCTCGCGGCGGGTGCCGCTGCCGTGCTCGGTCCGCACGTCGTAGGCGTGCGACAGGGCGTCCAGACGCGTCCGGTCGCTGTCGATCACCGTGCACTCGTGCGCCTCGGCGAGCGACTTGACCACGGTGTGACCGACCTGGCCCGCACCCACCACGACGACCCGCATGCCTGCATCGTGGCACGCACACGGGCGCCCCGCCCGGCACCGGCGGCCTCCTCCGCGAAGGGAGCGTGCGGTCACGGCCCTAGCGGGCGGCCGGGCGCGGTGGGGCGTCGGGCCGGTGCGGCGCCGGGCCGTCCGGACGGCGGCCGGACGCGGTTCCGTCGGCCCCGCGCCGGGCGCGGTGGACCGCCCGGCACCGGAGGCCGCCCTCCGCGAAGGGGCGCGCGGTCACGGCCGTTGAGGGCGGCCGGGCGCGGTGGGGCGCGGGGCACGGTGGGGCGTCAGCCGGCGCGGCGACGGGCCGTCCGGACGGCGATCCGTCGGCCCCGCGCCGGCCGCCGTGTCGTGCGCCGTCCGGCGGCCGGACTGGCGTTCCGTCGGCCCCGCCTCGTGCGCCGGACGGCGCGGCGGTCAGGCGGTGAGCGCCGCCACCAGCACCGGCGTGACCTGCTCGACCTGCCAGGCCCGGGCGCCGTGCGCGGTCAGCGCCGAGGCGACCGAGTCGGCGGTCGCCGGGGCCGGCGGCTCCCAGCAGACCCTGCGCACCGTGTCCGGGGTGATCAGGTTCTCGGCGGGCATGTTCAGCTGCTCCGCCAGCGCGCTGACGCCCGCCCGGGCGGCCGACAGCCGCGCCGCGGCGGCCGGGTCCTTGTCGGCCCAGGCACGGGGCGGCGGCGGGCCGGTCACCGGCTGGCCCGGCTGCGGCAGCCGGTCCTCGCTCAGCGCCTTCGCCCGGTCGACGGCCGCCTGCCACTGCTCCAGCTGGCGCCGGCCCACACGCTGCCCGAAGCCGTTCAGCCCGGCCAGCGCGTGCACGTTGGGCGGCAGGGCGAGAGCGGCCTCCACGATGGCCGCGTCGGAGAGCACCTTGCCGGGGGACACGTCACGGCGGCGGGCGATCCGGTCCCGGGTCTGCCACAGCTCCCGCACGACGGCCATCTGCCGGCGGCGGCGGACCTTGTGCATGCCGGAGGTGCGCCGCCAGGGGTCCTTGCGGGGCTCGGGCGGCGGCGCCGAGGCGATCGCGTCGAACTCCTCGCGGGCCCAGTCCAGCTTGCCCTGCCGCTCCAGCTCCTTCTCCAGGGCGTCCCGCAGGTCGACCAGCAACTCGACGTCGAGGGCGGCGTAGCGCAGCCACGGCTCGGGGAGCGGGCGGGTGGACCAGTCGACGGCGGAGTGTCCCTTCTCCAGCAGGAAGCCGAGCACGTTCTCGACCATCGCGCCGAGACCCACCCGCGGGAACCCGGCCAGCCGGCCGGCCAGCTCGGTGTCGAAGAGGCGGGTGGGCACCATGCCTATCTCGCGCAGGCAGGGCAGGTCCTGGGTGGCGGCATGCAGCACCCACTCGACGCCGGACAGCGCCTCACCGAGCGCGGACAGGTCGGGGCAGGCGACCGGGTCGATCAGCGCGGTGCCGGCTCCCTCGCGCCGCAGCTGGACGAGGTAGGCGCGCTGGCCGTAGCGGTAGCCGGAGGCACGCTCGGCGTCCACGGCGACGGGACCGCGCCCCGCGGCGAAGGCGGCGACCACCTCGGCGAGGGCGGTCTCGTCGGCGATCACGGGCGGAACGCCCTCGCGGGGCTCCAGCAAGGGGATCGGCGCCTGTGCAGCAGAGGCTCCGCCGTCGTCCGGAGGGGCGCCTCCGGTGGTGCGCAGTGGACTGTCTGCTGCGGTTTCGTGGGCGTCGGTCACCTGTCAAGAGTATCCGTACGGACCGGTACCCGACCTGCCCCTCCGCCCGGTGACGGCGCCGACCAGCGAAAACAGGCCGCTTCGGATCCCGCGTACGGCGGCGCGCGCGGGCGCCCGCCGACACGGGGACATCGGCGGGCGCGGGGGGAAGAAGCGGAGTGGGGGGGGGCGGGGGAGGGAGAGGCGTGGGGAGTGGGGGACGTCGGGAGTGGGGGTCAGTGGATGATGCCGGTGCGCAGGGCCACCGCCACCATGCCGGCGCGGTCGCCCGTGCCGAGCTTGCGGGCGATGCGGGCGAGGTGGCTCTTGACGGTCAGGGCGGACAGGCCCATGGAGACGCCGATCGCCTTGTTCGACTGGCCCTCCGCAACCAGCCGCAGCACCTCGACCTCGCGGCCGGACAGCTCGCGGTAGCCGCCCGGGTGGCTCGGGGCACCCGGAGGGCGGCGGTGCAGGCGCGCGGCGGCGGCGCCGATGGGAGCGGCACCCGGCCGGGTGGGGAGCCCCAGGTTGGTGCGGGTGCCGGTGACGACGTAGCCCTTGACACCGCCGGCCAGTGCGTTGCGCACGGCGCCGATGTCGTCGGCGGCCGAGAGGGCGAGCCCGTTGGGCCAGCCCGCGGCGCGGGTCTCGGAGAGGAGGGTGAGGCCGGAACCATCCGGCAGGTGGACTTCGGCGACACAGATGTCGCGGGGGTTGCCGATGCGGGGACGAGCCTCCGCGACGGACGAGGCCTCGATGACGTCGCGTACACCGAGCGCCCAGAGATGGCGGGTGACGGTGGATCGGACGCGCGGGTCGGCCACGACCACCATGGCGGTCGGCTTGTTCGGGCGGTAGGCGACCAGGCTTGAGGGCTGCTCGAGGAGAACGGACACCAGGCCTCCTGGGGTGCGGGACGGGGCCGGCTCGTGGGGGGTGAAGCCGGGACGAACCGTGCTTTCAAGGTCACAGTCGTCTTCGGCAGCAAACCTGAAGTCCTTTAGGAAATGATCACGATCTGGTGAGTAACAATCCGGGCAATTCGGACGCACGATCGATCATTCGAAGATCGAACGGTTTCGGTCAGCGTCGCAACGCTTCCGAATGTGGTCGTATCGACAAAGAGATGGGAAACGAGGATTGACCGGGCCTGGCACGGGCAGCTCAACGCGACTGCGGTCCCCTCCGCTGCGGGAGCGTCACGACCGACGCGTCCCCGGGCGCGGCCGGCGGCAGTCCCGCCACCTGCGCCAGCAGATCGCACCAGGCGACCATGTGGCCGGCCGTGTCCGGCACCCCGCCCAGCCCCTCCCGGGGCGTCCAGGAGGCGCGGATCTCGATCTGCGACGCCGCGGGCCGCTCGGACAGCCCGCCGAAGTAGTGGGAGCTCGCCCGCGTCACCGTGCCGCTCGGTTCCCCGAACGCCAGTCCGCGCGCGGTGAGCGCACCGGTCAGCCACGACCAGCACACGTCCGGCAGCAGCGGGTCCGCCGCCATCTCCGGCTCCAGCTCCGCGCGGACCAGGGTCACCAGGCGGAACGCTCCCCGCCACGCCTCGTGCCCGTCCGGGTCGTGGAGCAGCACCAGCCGGCCGTCCGCGAGATCGTCCTCACCGTCCACGACCGCCGCCTCCAGCGCGTGCGCGTACGGCGCGAGGCGTTTGGGCGCGGGTGTGGGCTCGACCTCGATCTGCGGCCGCAGTCGCGCGCCGCGCAGCGCCTCGACAGCGGCCCGGAAGGGCAACGGGGGCGCACTGCCCCCGGGTCCGGTGTTCGCCCCCGCCTCCTTCGGTTCGTCCATTCCGCCAGCGCCGTCCGACAGTCGTCCCTGAGCCGCAGCCATGCGGGGAAGATTAAGCGGAACGGGCCGTCGGCGCAGGGAGGGACACCCGTGCCGTCCGGGGGTGTCCGGATCACGCCGCACCCCCGCCGCGCGCCCCCGCTCCGGGCGGCCGCCGGTCGCGGCGGGTGACCCGGGCCACCCGGGACGCCCGGCGGCCGGACCCCGTTCCCGACATGCGAGACTGGCCGGTGTGAGCGCCAACGTGAGCCCGACGGGCAGCCAGCCGACTTCGACGTACGACAGTGCCTTCCTCAAGGCGTGCCGGCGTGAGCCGGTGCCGCACACCCCGGTGTGGTTCATGCGGCAGGCCGGGCGCTCCCTGCCGGAGTACCGCAAGGTGCGCGAGGGCGTCGGCATGCTCGACTCCTGCATGCGCCCCGACCTGGTCACCGAGATCACGCTGCAGCCGGTGCGCCGCCACCAGGTCGACGCGGCCATCTACTTCAGCGACATCGTCGTCCCCCTCAAGGCCATCGGCATCGACCTCGACATCAAGCCGGGCGTCGGCCCGGTCGTCGAGCAGCCGGTGCGCACCCGCGCCGACCTCGACCGGCTGCGCGACCTGACCCCCGAGGACGTCCCGTACGTCACCGAGGCGATCGGGATGCTGACCCGGGAGCTGGGCTCCACCCCGCTGATCGGTTTCGCGGGCGCCCCCTTCACCCTCGCCAGCTACCTCGTCGAGGGCGGCCCGTCCCGCACGTACGAGAACGCCAAGGCGATGATGTACGGCGACCCGCAGCTGTGGGCCGACCTGCTCGACCGGCTCGCGGAGATCACCGCCGCCTTCCTCAAGGTGCAGATCGAGGCCGGCGCCTCGGCCGTCCAGCTCTTCGACTCCTGGGCCGGCGCCCTGGCCCCCGCCGACTACCGCCGCTCGGTACTGCCCGCCTCGGCGAAGGTGTTCGACGCGGTGGCCTCCTACGGGATCCCGCGCATCCACTTCGGTGTCGGCACCGGCGAACTGCTCGGGCTGATGGGCGAGGCCGGCGCGGACGTCGTCGGCGTCGACTGGCGCGTCCCGATGGACGAGGCCGCCCGCCGCGTCGGTCCCGGCAAGGCGCTGCAGGGCAACCTCGACCCGACCGTGCTGTTCGCCGGCCGCCAGGCCGTCGAGGCCAAGGCCCAGGAGGTCCTGGACACGGCCGCCGGCCTGGAGGGCCACATCTTCAACCTCGGCCACGGCGTCATGCCGTCCACCGACCCGGACGCCCTGACCCGCCTCGTGGAGTACGTGCACACGGCCACCGCCCGCTGACCGTATACGGCGGCCCACGGGCCGCCGGCCGAGCCGGTGCCGCGCGCTGAGCGCGCCGCACCGGCTTTTCGTATGCCGCACCGGCTTTTCGCGCGCGCACCGGCTTCTTCGCGTGCGGCCGGGTGCGTGCCCCGTATCCGGCTCCTGACTTCCCGGTAGCCGTCCGCGCTGTTCGCAATCTCGAACAGCGGTCGCTATGTCGGTAACGATTGCGCAACTTGCGAAAACTCTTTGTTGCCCCGCGTTCATTTTCGGCGATAGACCTGCTCCTACTTCGCGGATGGCCCATTAGTTTGCGCAAACTTATAGCAGTTGGATCACTGACGACAGATCAGGAGCTCCACGATGACGAGGATGACCCGCAGCGCCACGGCTGTCGCGATCGGCCTGTGCCTCGCACTCGCCACCGCCGGCTGCGCCGGCGGTGAGGACGACGGCGCGTCCGGCGGCGGCAAGGGCACGGTGACCCTCTGGACGAACGCGATGGAGGGACGCGGCCTGGTGTTCTGGCAGAACGCCGCGAAGGAGTACAAGGCGCAGCACCCCGACGTCACGATCAAGATCCAGTCGGTGCAGAACGAGGACCTCGACGGCAAACTGCAGAACGCGCTCAACTCGGGCTCCGCACCGGACATCTTCCTCCAGCGCGGCGGCGGCAAGATGCAGGCCATGGTGGAGGCCGGCCAGATCCAGGCACTGGAACTGTCCGGCGCCGACCGGGAGAACGTGGGCGAGGCGGCGCTCGAGGGCGTCTCGATCGACGGCAAGGTCTACGCGATGCCGATGGACACCCAGCCCGAGGGCATCTACTACAGCAAGGACCTGTTCAAGAAGGCCGGCATCACCGCGCCGCCGACGACGACGGACGAACTCGAGGACGCCGTCGCCAAGCTGAAGGCGATCAACGTCGCACCGATCGCGGTCGGCGCCAAGGACGCCTGGCCGGCTGCGCACTGGTACTACAACTTCGCCCTGCGGGAGTGCAGTCAGGAGACCATGCAGGAGGCGGCCAAGTCGCTCACCTTCGAGGACCCCTGCTGGACCAAGGCCGGTGAGGACCTCGCCGACCTCCTGGCGAGCGACCCCTTCCAGAAGGGGTTCCTCACGGCGACGTCGCAGCAGGGAGCCGGGTCCTCGGCGGGCCTCATCGCCAACCACAAGGCGGGCATGGAGCTCATGGGCAACTGGAACCCCGGGGTGATCGCCGACCTGACCCCGGACAAGAAGCAGCTCCCCGACCTCGGCTGGTTCCCCTTCCCCGCCGTCCCCGGCGGCAAGGGCGAACCGACCGCCATCATGGGCGGCGCCGGCGGCTACTCCCTGTCGAAGAACGCGCCGAAGGAAGCCCTGGACTTCCTGCGGTTCACCGTGACCAAGGAGCAGCAGGAGGCGTACGCCGAGGCCTTCGACACCATCCCGGTGAACAAGGCGGCCCAGGGCGTCGTCACCGAGCCCTACAACATCTCCGCGCTGCAGGCCTTCAACAAGGCCGCCTACTCGATGCAGTTCCTCGACACCGTGTACGGCCAGAACGTCGGCAACGCGATGAACATCGCCGTCGTGAACCTGCTGGCCGGCAAGGGGTCCGCCGCCGACATCGTCAAGGACGTCAAGGCCGCGGCGGAGAAGGGCTGATCGGGCGGACATGAGCGACACCCTGGGCACCGACACGGCCGACGGCCGCACGCCGCAGGGCTCGACCGGAGCCGGGGGCACGGACACGTCCGTCCCCCCGGCTCCGCCGCGAGCGGCTGCGCGCCGACGGGGCCGGGGCAGGACGCGACTGGAGATCGCCGTCCTGTCCGCCCCGGCGGTCATCACGTTCCTGGCCTTCGTGATCTTCCCGGTCGCGCTCGCCGCGTACTACGGCTTCTTCCAGTGGAAGGGCTACGGAGAGCCCACCGACTGGGTCGGCCTGAACAACTACAAGCTGATCCTCACCGACTCCGCGTTCCACGACGTGCTGTGGCACAACGGCCTGATCCTGGTGCTCTCCCTGGTCATCCAGGGGCCGCTGGCGATCGGTGTCGCCCTGCTGCTCAACCAGCGGATCCGCGGTCGCTCCGCCGTCCGCGTCCTGATCTTCGTGCCCTACATCATCTCCGAGGTCATCGTCGGCACCGGCTGGAGCCTGATGCTGCAGAGCGACGGGGCCGTCAACGACCTGCTGCGCTCGATCGGCCTGGGCTCCCTGGAGGCCGACTGGATCGCCGACCCGGACCTGGCCATCTGGTCGCTGATGGCCATCATCACGTGGAAGTACCTCGGCTTCGCCGTGATCCTGATGCTCGCCGGTCTCCAGTCGATCCCGGACGAGATCTTCGAGGCCGCGCAGATCGACGGCGCCTCCTACTGGCAGATCCAGCGCCGCATCACGCTGCCGTTGCTCGGACCGACGATCCGCATCTGGGCCTTCCTGTCGATCATCGGCTCGCTGCAGCTGTTCGACCTCGTGTACATCATCTGGGGCCAGTACGTCTCCGGCACCGCCGGGACCTCGACCATGGCGATCTACATGCTCGCCCAGGGCCGCAACGCGGGCAACTACGGCTACGGCAGCGCCGTCGCCGTGGTGATGTTCGTGATCTCGCTCGCCGTCGCGCTGCTCTACCAGCGCTTCGTGCTGCGCCGCGACCTCAGGGGCGCCGTCACCGAAGGGACCGTGTGATGAGCGCGACGACCACCACCCCCCGCCGCCCGTCCTTCGCTCCCCGGCCGAAGCGGCCCGCCGGCCGCGGCGACAGGCCGCAGAAGTGGGGCAGCCCCGTCACCTACTTCATCGCGCTGCTCTTCGTCGGCGTGTGCGTCGCGCCGGTGGTCTACATCGTGATCGGAGGCTTCCGCACCAACGCGCAGATCACCACCGAGCCGGCCGCCCTGCCGAGCCCCTGGGTGACGGGCAACTACCTCGGCATCCTCAAGTCGTCCGTGTTCTGGGGCGAGTTCGCCAACTCCCTCATCGTGGCGCTCGCCAGTACAGCGGGCATCGTCGCGCTCGGTCTGATGGTCAGCTTCGTGATCGCGCGCTACGACTTCCGGCTCAAGGGCGCCCTGTACTCCCTGTTCGCCGCGGGCCTGATGTTCCCGATGGTCATCGCGATCACCCCGCTGTACCTCGTCATCCGGGACCTCGGCCTCGTCGACAACCTGCTCGGCGTGATCGTCCCGCAGATCGCCTTCGGCCTGCCCACGACCGTCATCATCCTGGTGCCGTTCCTGCGGGCCATCCCGAACGAGATCGAGGAGGCCGCCGCGATCGACGGCATGAGCCGGCTGGGGTTCTTCTTCCGCATGGCCGTCCCGCTGTCGCTGCCCGGCGTGGTCACCGTCGGCATCCTGGGCTTCGTCGGCAGCTGGAACAACTACCTCCTGCCCCTGTACGTCCTCAACTCGCAGGCCAACTTCACCCTGCCGCTCGGCGTCCAGGTGTTCTCCTCGCAGTACTCCACGGACACCGCGAAGGTGCTCGCCTTCACCTCGCTCGCCATGCTGCCCGCGCTGGTGTTCTTCTCGGTCTTCCAGAAGCGCATCGTCGGCGGCCTCACCGGCGCGGTGAAGGGCTGACCGCGGTGGCGAGGCGACATGAGGTGAGCTGCGCGATGCGCGACGGGACACGGCTGCGGACGCTGCTGCTGCTCCCGCACGGGAGCGGGCCGTGGCCGGCCCTGCTGACCCGTCACCCCTACGACGTGAGCGCCGAGGAACCCGGGGTGCTGGACGTCGGACGTCTCGTCGCCGCGGGTTACCTCGTCGCGCTCCAGGACGTACGGGGCCGCTTCGGCAGCGAGGGGGACTTCGACCCCGGTGGGCAGGAGGTGGCCGACGGCGCCGACGCCGTGGCCTGGCTCGCGGCACGGCCCGAGTGCGACGGCACCGTGGGGATGTGGGGAGCGTCGTACGCCTCCGACACCCAGTTCGCCGCCCTGCTGGGCGGCGCCCCGGCGCTGCGGGCGATCGCCCCCGCCATGACGCCCGCGGTGTCGGCGCTCGACGGTTTCCGGTTCCGCGGCGGGGTGCCGGAGCTCGGCAGCACGCTCGCCTGGACGCACTACGCCATCGCCCCGGACATGATCGACCGCCTCGGCTCCGCCGCAGCCCGGGAGGCGGAGCGGGCACGCTGGGAGGCGACCGAACGCGCGCTCACCACCGGCGAGGCGTTCCGCGCCGGGGCCCTGCGCCCCGGCCGGGACGTCGAGGCGATCGTCGGGTGGGGACTGGACCTCCTGCGGGAGCCGCTCGGCTCGCCGCGTCACCGCGCGGGCAAGGTCGTCGACCGGACCGACGCGGTCGACGTCCCGGTGTTCCTGACCGGTGGGTGGTTCGACGTCTTCCTCGGACCGACGCTGGAGATCTACCGGCGGCTGCTGCGCCGGGCGCGGAACACCGGCGGGCCGGCGCCGCGTCTGCTGGTGGGCCCCTGGACGCACGACGACCTGTCGGGCCGGGCCGCCGGCGTGGACTTCGGACCGGGCTCCTGTGCCGACGAGCCCGGTGGCGCCGGGGACCTGACGGCGCACCACGTGCGGTGGTTCGACACCGTCCTGCGCCAGGGCGCCACGCACGCCGAGGACGGCCCGCCGGTGCGGGTGTTCCTGATGGGCGCGAACCGGTGGGTCGGCCTGGACGCGTTCCCGCCGCGCGACACCCGGCCGCTCGCGCTGTACCTGAACGCCGGGGGGACGCTCGGGACCGAGCCGGGCGCGGACGCCGAACGACGGCTGACCAGCGATCCGGCGTCCCCGGTCCCGACGTGGGGCGGCGCCGTCCTCCTCTTCGGGCCGTTCGCGGCGGGCCCCGCCGACCAGTCGGCGGTCGAGGCGCGGCAGGACGTCGTCTCCTGGCGCACCGAGCCGCTGGACGCGGACCTCACGGTGATGGGGGCGGTCCACGCCGTCGTGCACCTCGTCACCACGGGTACGGACGCCGACGTGGTGGTCCGGCTGTGCGACGAGCACCCGGACGGCACCAGCCGCGTCGTCGCCGACGGGGTGCAGCGGGGGTCGGCGCGGTCCGTCGACCCGGTGACCGGGGCGGGTGAGAGACGTCCCCTCGAACCGGGCCGGGCGCAGGAGTTCGCCGTGGATCTCTGGTCGACGGCGCACACGTTCCTGCCCGGCCACCGGGTGCGCGTCGACATCGCCCCGAGCTCGTCACCCCGCTGGGACGTCGGCGGCAACGCCTTCGCCCCGGCCGGCCAGGACCCGCCGCCCGTCGCGGCGGAGTACACGATCCTCCAGGGCACCGCCCGGCCGAGCCGCCTCGTCCTGGAGACCGTCACGTCCCCGCCGGAGTGAGGACGGCCGTCCGCCTCACCGGCGGGACGCGGTCCCGGGGGCGGGTCCGGTGGAGGCGCGCAGGACCAGCTCGGTCGCCAGCTTCATGCGGGCGGCGGGCCGGGAGCCGCCGTCCTCGCCGCGGGCGAGCTCCGTCAGCAGCCTGACCGCCGCCGCGCCCAGCTCCGTGCTGGGCTGCCGGACGGTGGTCAGCCCCGGGGTGATGTACTGCGCCTCGGGCAGGTCGTCGAAGCCGACGACGCTGATGTCCTCCGGCACCCGCAGCCCCCGGGCGCCCAGCGCGTCGTAGACGCCGAGGGCCATGGAGTCGGCGCAGGCGAAGATCCCGGTGATCCCTGGATCCGCGTCGAGCAGGGTGTGGGTGGCGGCCGCCGCCTTGGCGCGGTTCCAGCCGCCGTGGGCCACCGACACCGTGACGGCACCGGAGGACGCCGTGTCGGCCACCCCGCGGAAACCGTCGACGCGGGCCCGGCCGAAGAGGTGGCGGGCGTGCCCCGCGACCACCCCCAGCCGCTCGTGGCCGAGGGACAGCAGGTGCTCGGCGGCCATCCGGCCGCCCTCCCAGTTCGCCACGCCGACACTGGAGACGCCCGACGGGGGCGTGGTCATCGGGTCGACCAGCACCACGGGGACGCCCGCCGCGAAGAGCGCGCCGAACTGCGCCGACGCGGGATCGACCAGCGTCCCGATGACCCCCAGGGTGCGCCTCCTCAGCAGCCGCGACACCCAGTCGCTCTGCGGATCGGCCAGCGTCAGGACCACGTCGAGTCCCGCTGCCGCCGCCTCCCGCCCGACCCCCGCGACGAGGAGGTTCGCCCACGACCCCTCGAAGTGGGTGACCACCAGGTCCAGGACGTTGGACCAGCCGTTCTCGTCGCGCACGCCCTCGTTCCTGGAGCCGGCCCGGCGGACGTAGCCGACGGCCCGCACTGCTTCCATGACCCGCGCCCGCGTCTCCGCCGAGACGTCCGTCCCGCCGCGCAGCACCTTCGACACGGTCGGCACGCTGGTACCGGCGGTCTTCGCGACCAGGGACAGGGTGGGGCGCGTTCCGGCTGGTCGGGGTGGCATGGGGGACAGGTTAGCCCAACCGCGCGGGCGCCCTCCGGGAGCGGGAGCCGGGCCTTCGGCGGGCGGGCCGGCCACTCCTCACACGGCGGGCGACGGGACGTACTCGAACCAGTCGAAGGCGACCGAGCCCTCGGTGGCGTACATGCCGATGACGCGGCCCGTGAATCCGCAGGCGACCTCGGTGGACAGGTAGCGCCCGTCCAGTTCGGCGAGCGGCCGGGCGTCCGGGGCGCCGGGGTCGCCCAGCCAGAAGGCCAGGGTGTCGGGGCCCGTGGTCCCGCCGTCGGTGAGGTGGGGCGACGCGGGCACGAGATCCGACGTCCGGACCGTGACGGTGAGGGGCAGCGGCCCCGCCGGGGCCGGCCGGCGGGCCACGGTCTGGCGCAGCGGCCCGATCCGGGCGACGACGCGGACCTCCCCGTCCCCGGCCTCCAGCTCGTAGTGGTGGGCCTCGTCCAGCCGTACGCAGAGACCGCCGCGCCCCGTGCCCGGGTCCAGCAGGGCGGTGACCCGGCAGTCGAGGTGCTGCTGGCGGCGGCCGACGAAGGTGTAGCCGGGGCTGTCCAGGGTGGGTCCGGTGGCGTTCAGGACCAGCCACCCGGGGCGCTCCGTGAGCGACCAGGAGCCCTCCGGGCGGGCGAACGGCGAGACCCAGTACGGCGCGAGAGCGGTGCCGGTGAAGTCGTCACGGGCGGGCGGGGCCGGAACGGGATGCCAGGCACCGCCCGGCGCCGGGTGGCGCTCGGGGACGGGCGTGACGACGGGCCAGCCGTCCGCGTCCCACTCCACCGGGGTCAGGAACGTCTCGCGGCCGAGCACGTGCACGTCGGGCGTGAAGCCGCGGGGGCGGACGCCGAGCAGCACCATCCACCAGCAGCCGTCGGGAGCCTGGACGAGATCGGCGTGGCCGGTGTTCTGCACGGGGCGCGCGGTGCCCGCGTGGGACAGCAGCGGGTTGCCGGGCGCCGCCTCCCAGGGGCCGCGCGGGGAGCGGGCGCGGGCCACGGACACGGCGTGGCCGCGCTCGGTGCCGCCCTCGGCGATCAGCAGATACCACCAGCCGCCCACGCGGTACAGGTGCGGCGCCTCGGGGAACTTGAGCCCGCTGCCGGACCAGGTGGGGACGGGCCCTTCCAGCACCTTGCCCCCGGCCGGGTCGATCCTGGCGATGTTGATGCCTCCCGCCGGGCCGGAGAAGGCGCACCAGCAGGTACCGTCCTCCTCCCACGCCAGGTCGGGGTCGATCCCGTCCAGGGCGAGCCACACCGGGTCGCTCCACGGCCCCTCGGGGCGCTCGGACCACACGACGAAGTTGCCGCCGCCGTCGATGTTGGTGTTGACGACCCAGAAGCGGCCGTCGTGGTGACGGATCGTGGGCGCGTACAGGCCTCCGGACGCCTTGGCGCCGGGCAGGGGGAGCGGCAGTTGCCCGGGCCGGTCGAGGACGTTGCCGATCTGCTCCCAGTGCACGAGGTCCCTGCTGTGGAAGAGCGGCAGCCCGGGGACGTACTCGAAGCTGGAGCACACCAGGTAGTAGTCGTCGCCGACCCGGCACACGCTCGGGTCGGGGTGGAACCCGCTGATCACCGGGTTGTCGTACAGGTGCTCGGACATCGTCTCCCCCTTCGGGCCGCAGGCCGCCGAAAGGGGAGTCTAGGCGCCCCTACCAGCCCGTCCGCGCCCTTCGGCCGAAGAGGATGCCGCGGGGTTCGGGCGGCGGGGGAGTGCCCGGTTTGAGGGGCCAGGCCAGCAGCATGCCGACGACGAAGCCGACCACGTGCGCCACGTACGCCACCGTGCCCGCGTCGGTGACGCCCTGTCCGCCCGAGTACACCGCCTGGAGCACGAACCACAGGCCCAGCACGATCCACGCGGGCAGCCGCAGCGGCAGGAAGATCAGGAACGGCACCAGCACCCACACCCGTGCCCTCGGATACAGCACGAGGTAGGCACCGAGCACACCCGCGATCGCCCCCGAGGCCCCGATCAGCGGTTCGGCCGAACCGGCGTTCAGCAGCGCGAACCCGTACGCCGCCGCGTAGCCGCACACCAGGTAGAACAGCAGGAAGCGGACGTGCCCCATGCGGTCCTCGATGTTGTTGCCGAAGATCCACAGGAAGAGCATGTTGCCCAGCAGGTGCAGCCAGCCCCCGTGCAGGAACATCGCCGTCAGCACGCTCAGCTCCGGCGACTTGTCGTAGCCGGGCGGCCCGATCACGCATCCCGGTCCCCGTGGACCCACACCGGTGGCGCCGGTCGGCACCAGGTTCGGCAGGTGGTGGTGGATCAGTTCCCTCGGCACCACGGCCCACCGGTCCAGGAACGCCTGGAGGTGACACAGCTCCGCCAGGCTGCCGCCGCCCCCGGTCAGGGAGCCCACGACACCCGGCGTGAGGGCCACGAAGACGACGACGTTGGCGACGATGAGCGCGTACGTCACCCAGGGGGTGCGGCGCGCGGGGTTCACGTCATGAACGGGGATGACCACATCCCACTGGTGCCCGGACGGCCGCCGGTGAATCCGTGGACCCCCTGAACGCCGCCCGTACGCCGTGCGTATGACTCCCCAACCGCCCGCGGCGCGGGGAAGTGGCCGCGGGGCCGACGTGAGGACACAGGCGATGAACGACCGAGTGACCGCCCTGCAGGCGCTGCCCGACGGCGAGGCCGAGCTCACCCTCGTGGTGCGCCTCCCCTGGGAGGACGTCGCCCGGCTCGGCCAGGAGGCGGGGCGGCTCGCCACGCAGATGCAGCGGCCGGTGACGCTGGACGAGGCGGTGAGCCGCCGCCTGCGGTCCGCGCGGGCCGCCGCAGCGCACGCCAAGCCCGCGGGGGAGCAGCCGCCCGCCGTGCCGCCCGCCTCCTCCTCGGTGCCGTCGGCCGCGTCCGTGTCGTCGAGCGCCTCGGTGTCCTCCCTGCCGTCCCGGCCGCCGGGGGAGCAGGCACGCCAGGCGATCGAGCGGATCAACGGGACGGCGTGAGCGTCGCCCGCGGGGTCGACGGCGCACACCGGGTCGACGGCGCACACCGCGTCGACGGTGTGCGCGGCGTGAGCGGCGCGCGGCGGGCGCGGGGCACGCTCAGCGCCCGCCTATGAGGCGCGTCGCCGCCTTGCGGGCCGCCACCTGGACCGGGTCCCACACCGGCGAGAACGGCGGGGCGTACCCGAGGTCCAGTGCCGCCACCTGGTCCACCGTCATGCCGGCCGTCAGGGCCACCGCCGCGATGTCCACCCGCTTGCCCGCGCCCTCACGGCCGACGATCTGCACGCCCAGCAGCCGGCCGGTGCGCAGTTCGGCCAGCATCTTCACCGTCATGGGCGAGGCGTTCGGGTAGTAGCCCGCCCGGCTGGTCGACTCGATCGTCACCGTCTCGAAGCGCAGGCCCACGCGGTGGGCGTCCTTCTCCCGCAGTCCGGTGCGGGCGATCTCCAGGTCGCACACCTTGCTGACCGCCGTGCCGACCACGCCCGGGAACGTGGCGTAACCGCCGCCCACGTTCGCGCCGATGATCTGGCCGTGCTTGTTGGCGTGGGTGCCGAGCGGGATGTGCCGCTGCTGCCCGGACACCAGGTCCAGCACCTCCACGCAGTCACCGCCCGCCCACACGTTCTCCTGCCCGCGCACCCGCAGGGAACGGTCGGTGAGCAGCCCGCCGTGGTCCCCGAGGGGCAGCCCGGCCGCCCGCGCCAAGGCTGTCTCCGGGCGTACGCCGATGCCCAGGACGACCACGTCGGCCGGATACTCGGCGTCCGCGGTGGCGACCGCCCGCACCCGGCCGTCGTCGCCGGTGGGCAGCCCGGTCACCTCGGCGTCGTTCACCATGGTGATGCCCATGCCGGCCATGGCCTTGTGCACCAGCCGGCCCATGTCGGGGTCGAGCGTCGCCATGGGCTCCCGGCCCCGGTTGACGACGGTCACCTCGTAGCCTCGGTTGATCATCGCCTCGGCCATCTCCACGCCGATGTACCCCGCCCCGACGACCACCGCGCGGCGCCCGCCGGTCCGGGCCAGCGTGTCGAGCAGCGCCTGCCCGTCGTCCAGGGTCTGCACCCCGTGCACCCCCGGCGCGTCGATGCCGGGCAGCTCCGGACGGACCGGCCGCGCACCGGTGGCGATCACCAGCTTGTCGTACGACGTCCACGCCTCCGCCCCGGACTCCAGGTCACGCGCCCGGACCCGCCGCCCGTCCAGGTCGATCCCGGTGACCTCGGTGCGCAGCCGCACGTCGATGTCGCGTGCGCGGTGCTCCTCGGGGGTGCGCGCGATCAGCCGGTCCCGGTCCTCGACGTCGCCGCCCACCCAGTAGGGGATGCCGCAGGCGGAGTAGGAGGTGAAGTGGCCGCGTTCGAACGCCACGATCTCCAGCTCGTCCGGGCCCCTCATCCGCCGGGCCTGCGACGCCGCGGACATACCCGCGGCGTCACCGCCGATCACGACCAGGCGTTCCCTCGCTCCGTGCGCAGCGCTCGTGTCCATGCGGACCACGCTACGGGGGAGGGAGCGGAGCGGTCCCTCAGGCCTCGCCGTCCCCGCCCCCGGGGGCGCGCCCCGGCACCCGCGGCGCCACGGGCAGCGATCCCGGACCACCCGCCGGGGGCACCGGGGCCGGCCGGCGCGGCAGCCGGGGACGTACCAGCGTGCGCCACACCAGGACGGCCGGCGCCGCCACCGCCGCGAACGGCAGGACCGCGCCGAGTGCCAGGGCCAGCCAGCGCAGCAGCGTAAGGAAGACGTCCCAGCCGCCCGCGAGCGCGTCCAGGAAGCCCGGGTCGTCGTCCTTCGCCTCCTCCACAGGGTTCTCGGTCAGCGTCAGGGTGATGGTGGCGAGGCTCGTACGGTCCTTCAGTGCCGCCTGCTGGGCCAGCAGCGACTCCAGGTCCGCCTGACGGCTGCTCAGCTCGCCCTCCAGGGTCACCACGTCACTGAGCCGGGTGGCCCGGTCCATCAGCTCGCGGATACGCGCCACGCTGGCCCGCTGCGTGCTGATCCGGCTCTCCACGTCGACCACCTGGTCGGTGACGTCCTGTGCCTTCGCGCTGCGCTCGACGAGGGTGCCCGTGCCCTCCAGACCGGTCAGCACCTCCTCGTACGCGTCGGCCGGAACCCGCAGCACCACACGGGTGTGCTCGTCGCCCACCGCGTCCCGGTGGGTGTTCTCGTCGCCCACGTAACCGCCGGCGTCCGTGGCCGCCGCGCGGGCCTCGTCCAGCGCCTTCGGGACGTCCTTGACCCGCACCGTCAGGGAGGCGGTGCGGATGACGTGCTCCGCCGCCACCCGCGGGGCGGCCGCCGCGGCCCGGCCCGCCGCGCCGCCCGGCGCGCCCTCCTTGGCGGACTCCGCCGCCGCGTCCCCGGCCGCCTCGTCCGCCATCACGCCCTTGTCGGCCTTGCTGTCGCCCAAGGCCCCGCCGTCGGCGGCGCCGCTGCACCCGGTGACCGCGAGGGCCGCCGCCAGCAAGGTTCCGGCCAGGGCGGGGCCGGTTCGTACGGATCGTCCTGTGCGCATGCGGGAGTCCCCCTCGTGTCGTCACTGCTGACGCTCCTGAGACGCCGTAAGGGGGACGGTCGTTCGGGCCGGACGGTCGCGATGGGGTCACGGTCGGGACTCGGCGGGGCCACACGGCCCTGGCGGGCCGGCGTGCGGCATTTGAGAAGGTGGGAGGCATGAGCGGAACACACAGGGACGGCGGGCGGCACGCCGTCGTCGTCGGAGCGGGCATCGCCGGGCTGGCCGCCGCGCACCGGCTGCTGGAGCACGGGGCGCGGGTCACCGTGCTGGAGGCCTCGGACCGGGTCGGCGGCAAGCTGCTGCCCGGCGAGATCGCGGGCGCCCGCGTCGACCTCGGGGCGGAGTCGCTGCTGGCCCGGCGCCCCGAGGCGGTCGGCCTCGCCCGCGCCGTGGGCCTCGCCGACCGGCTCCAGCCGCCCGCCACCGCCTCCGCCGCCCTGTGGACCCGCGGCGCCCTGCGCCCCATGCCGAAGGGGCACGTCATGGGCGTCCCCGGCACCGCCGCCGCGCTCGCGGGCGTGCTGTCCGACGAGGGCGTCGCCCGCATCGAGCGCGACGCCGAGCTGCCGCCCACCGAGGTCGGCGACGACGTCGCCATCGGTGAGTACGTCGCCGAGCGGTTCGGCCGGGAGGTCGTCGACCGGCTCGTCGAGCCGCTGCTCGGCGGCGTGTACGCGGGTGACGCCTACCGCATCTCGATGCGCTCGGCCGTCCCGGCGCTCTTCGAGGCCGCCCGCGCGCACGCCACCCTGACCGAGGCGGTCCGCGCCGTCCAGGCGAAGACCGCCGCCGCGCAGCAGACCGGCCCCGTCTTCATGGGCGTCGCCGGCGGCGTGGGCTCCCTCCCGCTCGCGGTCGCCGACTCCCTGCGCTCCCGGGGCGCCCGCATCCTCACCGGCATCCCGGTCACCGCACTGCGCCGCGAACCCGAGGACGGCTGGCGGCTCGTGGCAGGCGACGAGGTGCTGCACGCGGACGCCGTCGTCGTCGCCGTGCCCGCCCCGGCCGCCGCCGGACTGCTGCGCGCCGAGGCGCCCGGCGCCGCCGCGGAGCTGTCCGCCGTCGAGTACGCCTCGATGGCGCTGATCACCCTGGCCTACCGCCGCGCCGAGGCACGGCTGCCCGAAGGCAGCGGGTTCCTGGTGCCGCCCGTGGAGGGACGCACCATCAAGGCCTCCACCTTCGCCTCCCGCAAGTGGGGCTGGGTCGCCGAGGAGAACCCGGACCTGGCCGTCGTCCGCACCTCCGTGGGCCGCCACGGCGAGACGGAGATCCTGCACCGCGACGACGACGAACTGGTCGAGCTGTCCCGGCACGACCTGAAGGCCGCCACCGGCCTGGACGCCGCCCCGGTCGCCACCCGCGTCACCCGCTGGGACGACGGGCTGCCCCAGTACCCGGTCGGCCACCACGCGCGTGTGGCCCGGGTCCGCGCGCACCTCGCGGGCCTGTCCGGGCTGGCCGTGTGCGGCGCCGCGTACGACGGCGTCGGCGTCCCGGCGTGCATCGCGAGCGCGTACGCGGCGGCCGACCAGATCAGCGGTGACCTGCGCGCTGTGCAGGAGCTCACCGCCCACCCGGTGCAAAGCCTTCACGGAGGAGCAGGAGAATGAGGGACATGAGTGACGACGCCACCACCCCCGCGCCCGACCGGATCCCCAACAAGGGCAAGCTGGCCAGGGACCTCAACGAGGTCATCCGCTACACCCTCTGGTCCGTCTTCAAGCTGAAGGACGGCCTGCCCGAGGACCGCGCCGGCTACGCCGACGAGGTCCAGGAGCTGTTCGACCAGCTCGCCGCCAAGGACGTCACCGTCCGCGGCACCTACGACCTGTCGGGCCTGCGCGCGGACGCCGACCTCATGATCTGGTGGCACGCCGAGACCGCCGACCAGCTCCAGGAGGCCTACAACCTCTTCCGCCGCACCCGGCTGGGCCGCGCGCTGGAGCCGGTCTGGTCGAACATGGCGCTGCACCGCCCCGCCGAGTTCAACCGCTCGCACATCCCGGCGTTCCTCGCCGACGAGACGCCCCGCGACTACGTGAGCGTCTACCCGTTCGTGCGCTCCTACGACTGGTACCTGCTGCCGGACGAGGACCGCCGCCGGATGCTCGCGGACCACGGCAAGATGGCCCGCGGCTACCCGGACGTGCGCGCCAACACGGTCGCCTCGTTCTCCCTCGGCGACTACGAGTGGATCCTCGCCTTCGAGGCCGACGAACTGCACCGCATCGTCGACCTGATGCGCCACCTGCGCGGCTCCGAGGCCCGCATGCACGTCCGCGAGGAGATCCCGTTC
Source organism: Streptomyces sp. NPDC085937 (assembly GCF_044540535.1). Classification (NCBI taxonomy): domain Bacteria; kingdom Bacillati; phylum Actinomycetota; class Actinomycetes; order Kitasatosporales; family Streptomycetaceae; genus Streptomyces; species Streptomyces sp. NPDC085937. The sequence goes on from NZ_JBITSH010000001.1 coordinate 408,603, forward strand.
TACACGGGCCGCCGCAAGGACGTCGCGGACCTGGTCGCGGGCCTGGCCTGACGTCCGCCCGGCGTCACGCCGCGGGCGCGGGCGCCGTCGGAGCGGGTGGGGTCGTGGCCGGTGCGGTCGGAGCGGGTGCCGGGTGCGGTGCGCAGGAGGCGCGCCGGCCCGGCACCTCGCCGTCCAGCAGATACGCCGTCAGGTGCTCGTTGACGCAGGCGTTGGCCCCGCCCGCAAGACCGTGGCTGCCGGCGTCCCGCTCCGTCACCAGCGCGGATCCGGCCAGCCTGCGGTGCAGTTCCAGGGCGCCGTCGTACGGGGTGGCCGCGTCCCGCTCGGCCGCAAGGATCAGTGTCGGCGGCAGCGCGCCCCGTCCGGCGCGCACGTCCAGGGGCCGCTGCCGGGGCGCGGGCCAGTAGGCGCAGGGCAGATTGGTCCACACGTTGTCCCAGGTCTCGAACGGCGCCCGGCGCGCGAGCCGGGTGTTGTCCCGGTCCCACACCGCGAAGTCCGTCGGCCAGGGGGCGTCGTTGCACTCCACGGCGAGGTAGACCGCGCGCGTGTTCTCCGCCTCCGCCGCCGCCTCCGGATGCTCCTCGGCCTGCTCGACCAGCGGCCCGGGGTCGCCCTTCAGGTACGCCGACAGGGCGTGCGCGCGCTGCGGCCAGTAGTCGTCGTAGTAACCGGCCCTCAGCATGGCCGTGTGCAGCTGCGCCGGGCCGACCTTCCCGCCCGCCGGCCGCGCCGCCAGGCGGGCCCGCACCCGGTCGTAACTCTCCTGCACCTCCCGCGCGGTGCCGCCCAGCCCGTACACGTCGTGGTGTGCGGCGGCCCAGGCCCGGAAGTCGGCCCAGCGGTCCTCGAACGCCGCCGACTGGGCCAGGTTGTTGCGGTACCAGATCCGCTCCGGGGCCGGGTTCACCGCCGAGTCGAACACCATCCGCCGGACGTGCGAGGGGAACAGCGTGGCGTACAGCGCCCCGATGTACGTGCCGTACGACGACCCGAGGAACGTCAGCCGGGTCTCGCCCAGCGCGGCGCGCAGCACATCAAGGTCCCGGGCGTTGGCGAGCGAGGTGTAGTGGCGCACGGCGGCGCCGGTCCGCTCGGCGCAGCCGCGCGCGTAGGCGGCGGCGCGGGCCGCGCGGTCGCGCTTGACCTCCGCCGAGGGGTGCGCGGGCGCGGGCGCGGGACCCTGCTGGAAGGTGCTCGGGTCGGTGCACGACAGCGGCGCGGAACGGCCCACCCCGCGCGGGGCGTAGCCGACCAGGTCGTAGGCCGCCGCGAGACGCTTCCAGCCGGGGACGTGTCCGAGCATCGGGAAGTACGTCCCGTCGGCGCCGGGCCCGCCCGGGTTGTGCACCAGGGAGCCCTGCCGGGGCACCGTGCGCCCGGTCACGGGGTCCGTCCCGGTGGCCCGGGACCGGCTGACGGTGAGCCGGATCTGCTCGCCGTCCGGGCGGGCGTAGTCGAGCGGGACGCGCAGGGTGCCGCACTCCACGGTGGGCGGCAGGCCCTGCTCCTCGGCGCACGGGCCGAAGTCGATGCCCGCCTCGGCGGCGCGCGCGGCGGCGACGGCGGTGCCGCGCGCCTCACCGGCGGGCGTCCGGGCGCCGGCCGGGGCCGCGGCCAGGGGGGTGAGGAGCAAGGACCCTGCGGCTCCTGCGGCCAGGAGGACGGCGGCGGTTCTCATCGGTGATCCCTTCGGTGCGCTGCCGCGCCGGTGCGCCGCGTCGACAAAAGGGATGTTTTCGGGCGGCGGGGGTGCGGGCAAGGACCGCTCACCGGGTGTCGGCCGCGGGTCGCCGGGCCCGGGTCACCAGCCCGGGCCCGGCTCCCGGTGGGCGAAGGCCTCCCGCACCTGCGGTTCGCCCACGGCGTGCACCCCGCGCACGGCGACGGAGGTGAGGTAGGCGCGGTCGTCGTCGGTGTCACCGGCCGCCGCCCGGCGCGCGGCGTCCAACAGCCGCTGTCCGGCGGGGGAGGCCCAGCGTGAGGCGGGGTGCGCCTCGAACCGCGCCACGGCCAGACAGCCCAGCGTGAACACCAGGGGCAGCGCGAACCACAGGGCGACCAGAAGACGCGGCATCTCCGACGGAACCGGCATGAGCAGCGCGACGGCCCCGAGCCCGGCCACGGCCGGCGCCGCGAGCCGCAGCCGGCGGACCGCCTCCCCGACGCTCCGCCCGGCGCCCTCGGGCACCGCCAGCCCGGCGCCGACCAGCCGGTCCGCCAGCGCCCGCACGGCCTCCGTGGCCGCCGCAGCCTTCCGCACCGGCGCTATGGGCGACTGCCCGTCCGGCCCGATCGCCCCGATCACCGACCGCTCCACGTCGTCCCGCCCGCGCGGATCGACGACGGTGGCCCAGCCGGTGTGGGCGAGCAGCAGCCGCCGCTGACGCGCCATCGCGACCAGCGTGACGTCGGCGACCCGCGCGGGTCCGCCGGACAGGAACGCCGCCTCGTACAGCGTCAGGCCGCGCCGCCCTCCCGCAGCGTCACCGGCCGCCGCGTCACGCACTGCGGCGAGACACAGCCGCAGGCAGGAGATCCCGGCGATCGCCCAGGCCAGGAGCAGGAGAGGAACCCAGAACATGGATTGTTTGTAAGGGACATGGTCGCTGGAACACCATGCCTTGTTCACCATGCGGACACGGCACCGCGGGTACCGGTCATGAAACTCGGCCCGGTGTCTTCACCCCCGCCCAGGCCCTCCGTAGTTCCTCGGCCAGGCGGGCGGGAGCCTCCTCGGCGATGTGGTGGCCGCTCTCCACCCCCTTGGCCGACAGCTCACCGGCGACCCAGTCCCGCCAGACGGCGGCGACGTCCTGGTACAGCAGAGGCAGGTCGCTCCTGGTGCCCCACAGCACGAGGGTGGGGCACTGCACGCGCCGTCCGGCTGCCCGGTCCTGGTCGTCGTGCCGGCGGTCGATACCGAGTCCGGCCCGGTAGTCCTCGCACATGGCATGGATGGTCCGCGGATCGCCGAGTGCCCGTTGGAGGTCCTCCCAGGATTCCTGGCCCATGTCCTCCGGGGTCTCCGGGTACCAGAGGCTGAGGTTGCCGCCGATGACGGTTTCCGGACCGGGGCTCGGCTGGGCACGGAAGAACCAGTGCCACCACCGGGTGGCGAAGTCGGCGTCACAACGGGCCAGGGCCTCGCCGATGGGGACGACGTCCAGTGCGGTCAGGTGGGTGACGGCCGAAGGATGGTCCAGGGCGAGGCGCGTGGCGACGTAGCCGCCGCGGTCGTGTCCGACCACGTGGAACGTCTCATGCCCCAGGGACCGCATGAGGGCCAGGCAGTCCGCGGCCATCCGGCGCTTGGAGTAGGGCGCGTGGTCGTCGTCCGTGGCGGGCTTGGACGACTGCCCGTAGCCGCGGAGGTCGGGACAGACGACGGTGTGGTCCTCGGCGAGCAGGGGAGCCAGCCGGTGCCACGTGGTGTGGGTACGTGGGTGCCCGTGAACGAGGAGGACGGCAGGTCCGTGCCCGCCGTGGCGCACGCGCAGGCCCACCTCACCGAGGTCGACGTATCCAAGAGTGAATTCGGGAAACACGGCACACTTCTTCCCTCGATACCGACGTGTGAACGGCCGGCCACCGTTCGTCACGGCGCGTCTGTTCGCCCGGGTGCGTCCGTCCGGCTCACCCCTGGCCGGACGGACGCACCTCGGCGGCGCACGCGAGAACCGCGGGCCCGGGCGTGTTCAGGCCAGGGACACGTTGTAGTCCCGCATCCAGGTGTCGACCTCCAGGATCGGCAGGAGGAGGTGGCTGGAGTTGAGCCATGTCATGGTCTTCGAACCCGACTGGGTGAGCGCCTCCACCCGCTGGGGGTCGAAGACACCGTGCAGGGGGGAGGACGGGTCGCTGAGCACTTTGTCTATGGACCGCATCACCTCGGCGTTGTAGGCCGGGTCGTGCGTCCCGGGGTAGCCGCTCTTGGGCCGGTCCAGGGTCTCCTTGGGAAGGACGTCGGCGAAGGCGAGCCGCAGAAGGCTCTTCCAGCGGCCGTCGGCGTTCTTCATGTCCCACGGCACGTTCCAGACGTACTCGATCAGCCGGTGGTCGCAGTACGGAACGCGCACCTCCAGGCCCACCGCCATGCTCATGCGGTCCTTGCGGTCGAGGAGGTAGGCGAGGGGGCCCTTCAGGCTGTAGTACATGACCTCGCGCATCCGGGCGTTGAGTCCCTGCTCCCCGGGCAGGCGGGGGACTTCCGACTTGAGGGTGAGGTAGCGGTCGTGCTCCGCGTCGGCGGGCCTGACCCGCCGGTGCAAGTCGGGGGCGAAGGCGTCGGCCAGACGTGGGGCGTCCCCGATCCACGGGAAGCGGTCGCGCCGGACGAGCCGCTCGTCGTGGTACCAGGGGTAGCCCCCGAAGACCTCGTCGGCGGCCTCCCCGGACAGCGCCACGGTGGACTGTTCGCGGATCGCCTTGAACAGCAGATGCATCGACGTGTCGAACTGCCCGAGAGAGGGCAGGTCGCGTGCGCGCCGGGCGGCCGGCAGAGCCGCGAGCACGTCGTCGGTCTGCAGCGTGATGTTGTGGTGCACGGTGCCGAGGTGTCGAGAGGCGAGCCGTGCGTAGGGAGCGTCCCGTTCGGGCCGTAGCTCGGTCGGTTTGAAGTCGTTCTCGTCGCCGCCGAATTCGACGGCGAAGGTGTGCAGGGGGCCCTCGCCGGCCGCGTTCAGACGGCGGTTGGCGAGGGCGGACATGATGGTGGAGTCGAGCCCTCCGGACAGCATCGCGGAGCGCGGCACGTCGGCGACGAGCTGACGGTCGACGATGTCCTCGAGCAGGTTCCGGACGGTGGCCACGGTGGTGTCCAGGTCGTCGCGGTGTTCGCGACTTACCAGCCGCCAGTAGGGATACTCGTGGCCGCCGGAGCGTGAGAAGCGCAGGACGTGCCCCGGGCGAACCTCGCGCAATCCGCGCAGCGGTGTCTCGCCGGGGAGGGCCAGCCGGGCGTTGAAGAGGATGGGCAGGCTGTCCTCGTCCACGACTGGCTGGAAGAGGGGATTCGCCATGATTCCCTTGGGTTCGGAGGCGAAAAGTATGCCGCCGGAGTAGGCGTAGTAGTAGAGCGGCTTGATGCCGATGCGGTCACGGGCGAGGACGAGCTCCTCGCGCCGCGCGTCCCAGACGGCGAAGGCGAACATGCCGTTGAAGTGGTCGACGCAGGAAGCGCCCCACTCGAGGTAGGAACGCAGGACGACCTCGGTGTCGGAGCGGGTGGTGAAACGGTGCCCGCGGCCTTTCAGGAGCGCGCGCAGTTCCCTGAAGTTGTAGATCTCGCCGCTGTAGACGAGGACGGCGGGCTCCTGGTGGGGTTCGGCCGTGGCGACGGCCGGCTGTGTGCCGCCCTCGAGGTCGATGATCGAGAGGCGACGGTGACCCAGGGCCGTGTGAGGTCCCAGCCAGGTGCCTGCGGCGTCAGGGCCTCGGAGGGCCATGGTGTCGGTCATGCGCTGGAGCGTGGTGCGCTCGTGGCTCAGGTCACGGGTGAAGTCGGTCCATCCGACGATGCCGCACATGTGTGTCCTTTCTGAGGGCTGCCGAAGCGGGGCGGTCAGGCGGTGGCTGCCGCGGTGACGCCGTGCTGCGCGGCCACGGCGAGGATCCGGGCCGCTGCCGCGATCTCTCCCTCGGTCACGGTCAGCGGTGGAGCGATGCGCAAGGAGTTGCCATGGCGACCGCCGCTGCCGATGAGGAGGCCGTGGGTGCGGCACGCTTCGACGAGGACTCGGGCGGCGGCGGGGTCGGGCAGTCCGGTGCGTGGGTCGACGACGTCCACCGCCAGCATCAGTCCCTGACCGCGGGAGCCCGTCAGGTGTGCGTGAGCTGATTCCAGTCGCTGCAGCTCGCCCAGCAGGTGTTGCCCGGCCTTCTCCGCGTTGCCCTGCAGGTCGTGGTCGAGGAGGTGGTCCAGGGTCGCCAGCGCGGCGCTGCAGGCCAGGGGGTTGCCGCCGAAGGTGGAGATGGACCTGCCCGGGATGCTGTCCAGGACGTCCCGCCGGGCTATCACTCCGCCGAGAGGGAGCCCGTTGGCTGTCCCCTTGGCGAAAGTGATCACATCGGGTGCGAGGTGATGGAGCTGGTGGCCCCACCAGGCGCGGCCCGTACGGCCCCAGGCCGTCTGTACCTCGTCGCAGATGAGGACCGCGCCGTGCCGCGCGGCGATTCGCGCGTACCGTTGCAGCAGCCCCGTGGGCGGCGTGTGGAACCCGCCCAGGCCCTGCACGGGTTCCACGATGAGCGCGGCGGGTGGTGCCTTGCCGGCGAGCCGTGCCTCCAGGTCGGCCACGGGATCCCGGGGAGGGTGTTCGTCGCCGTCGGGCGACGTCCTGCCGTTCGATGCGAACGTGACGTCGAACGGTGAGTAAGGGCTCGGCCGCCACCCGGGCAGCCCGGACACCGCGCTGCTGGTGAGCGACCTGCCGTGGTAGCTGTCGGTGAGAGCGATGACGTGGTTGCTGCCCGTATGGCACGTGGCGGCCAGCAAGGCGGTGTCATTGGCCTCCGTACCGGAGTTGACGAAGAAGACCACCGCATCGTCGATACCGGACTGTTCGGCAAGGCGTTCCGCCAGGCGCACTTGCGCGTCGATCAGATACAAGGTGGAGGTGTGGACGATGCCGCTGTCGAGCTGACGGTCCAGGGCACGGCGGAACTCCGGGATTCCGTAGCCGAGGGTGTTGGTGAGGATGCCGGCGAAGAAGTCGAGATGGGCCACGCCGTGGACATCGGTGACGGTGCGTCCGGAGGCCGAGACGGGCTGAAGCGGCTGGTCGTAGTACGTGGTGACCCACCGGGGCAGGACGCGTCGATGACGATCAGAGAGATTCCGGGGTGTCATACGTCTTCCTGGGTTCGGGCGTCGGCGCGGGCAGCTGAAGCAGCCGCTCGCGGAGGATCAGCTGCCGGGTGCGGAGTTCCTCGATGTCCTGCGGCCCGAAGGTCGCCGGGCAGTCGGGCCAATGGGGGCGCAGCACATCCAGCGCCGCGGGCGCGAAATGGGCCTTGCCCTGGCGGTCGACCGTGATGCCGTCGAGGACGGACCACCGCTGGTTGCGGTCGACGGCCTGGCGTTCCGACAGGCCGGGCGGGAGCCGCAGTGCGACACTGCGCCCGGTGATGACGACGGGGTAGCCGCCCGGCCTTCCCTCAGGAGCGGCCACGTGTCCGACGTAGTAGTCACGGGGGTGTGTCAAGGCGTCGATCACGGCCGCGCCGGAGACCGCACCGATCTCGTTGAGATCCGCGCGTGGCCGGCGGCGCCCCCGCTGAAGTATGTCGTGCGCGGCGGTCAGGGGCTGATCGTCGAACCACGCCCGGATGTCCTGGTCCGCAGTGGGAGGGGAGTGCAGATGGGCATGATGGGCGAGGACCTTGAGACGTGACTCGTCGCTGACCCGCAGCTCGCTGCGTAGGAGACCGACGAGCGTGGACACGTTGCCCAGCCCGCACAGGACAGGCAGTCCCGCACCGTGCAGGACCGGATTGACGGCATCGGGGAAGCACGCGTTCACCACAGCCGTGCCAGGGCTTGCCTCCACGGCGGACGCGGCACGGAGTGCGGTCGCCGCCTGCAGGGGCACCGTGACGCCGAATCCCGCCGCGCCGACGAGGTGCGTCCATGCGGACGGGTGCCCGCGCATCTCGCCGGGTGAGTACTCCGAGGAGCAGACGGCCAGGACCTGCGGCTGGTGGCGGCCGAGCAGCGGCCGCAGATCGGCGCCTCCCGCCACATCCAAACGGTGCGGGCAGAAACGGACGGACCGGTCCGCGAGCACGGCGTGCGCGTTGGCGAGGGCGGCGAGATTCCGGGCACGGTCGTGGTGGCCGCTGACGACGTGTACGACCGTCGGCCCGGACGCGCGCTGGGCGAAGGCCTTGCTCAGCGTGCCGGCGAAGGCACCGGTGCCGAGGACGACCACATGACGGGGCCGCTTCATCGTGGCGTTCCCCGAGACGGCTCGAACCCGGCCAGATGCCCCAGCACGGTGTCGAGGTGGACGATCTCCGGCTCGGCCAGCCCGGGACACCGGGCGCTGAGATCCAGGCGGGGCGGCCGCTCGTCGTCGGCGTAGTACACCGGCGTCAGCCTGTCCGACGCATCCGAACGCAGCAGCGGATTCGCCACCAGGAAGTCACGGACGGCGGGAGTGTCCCGGCGGGGATAGAGCCTCACGCGCTTGGTGGCGAAGTGATTGGGAGGCCACTCGGGGTGCGCGCCCAGCCTGCGCTTCCACTGGAAGATGCCCTTGCTGATGTACGCCTCGGTGCCGAACAGATCCACGCGCGCGACACGCTGTTCGCAGGCCCACCGCAGCAGGTGGTGGTAGAGGGCCTTGAACGCGCCGCTGCGGTAGTGCTCGTCACGGCCGTCGAGTACGCCCAGGAGCCGGGTGGTGAGGGTGCGCCGGTCCTTGGACCAATGGCACAGCGCCCCGGCGACTCGTGTGCCGGCCTGACTGAGGAAGAACAGCGTGCCGTGGCGCAGCACCGCATGGCGGGCCACGTCGCGACGCTCGGTGCGGCTGCGGTCGCCGTGCCGGTTACGCATGGTGGGAACGTGCATGCGGTCGTAGAAGAACCCGAGAGCCTCCGGCGAGGAGTCCTCCTCCAGCACCCACTGGTGCTCACGCTGGTCGCGGCGGAATTGCCAGCGCTCCCGCTTGGAGATCTGCCGAGCCAGCTCCTCCTGTGACGGGGGGACATCCACCACGAGGTGGAGGCGGAACGGTGCGGTCACACTGCCCTGTGCGGGCAGACCCCGCAGGACCCGTTCCTCGGCCCCCACCACCAGGAGGTCGGTGCCGGCGCAGTCACCGGCGGCCACGTCGCTCCAACGGGCGGTGGTGCACGTGCGCCCGGCAGTGGCCCATCCGAGCTGGGTGCGCTGGTGCTCGAGCAGCTGGAGGATGTTGGTGCGGCCCACCGGCAGACCGGCGTACCCGATGCTGAGGCCGTCGTTGCCGGCGAGGGAGGAAATGACGGGCACGCCCCGTTGGAGGCTGTCGGCCCTGCTCCGGACAGCGCGCCAGCGGGGGGAGGGGGAGTTGTTCCACCAGTAGGCGAGGCGCGCCGCGACCGGGGTGAGGAGTTGGTGCCGTGTCGGGGAGGTACGGTCGGCGTCCCCCGCCGGGGCGGGGGGGAGCTCAGTCGTCGCGGTCGGCGAAGTCTGATCCTGAGTCGTCATGGGGCCTCACCCTCAGCTGCCTGCGGCTGTGTGCACGAGGTCCCGCAGGTCCCCGTAACCGGTGATCGCCCGCATCTGATGTGTCTGCGGTGCCTGATAGTCGTCCGCGCCGTAGGAACCGGAACCGTGGATGAGGATCTCCGTCTCGTCGAGCAGGCCGCGGTCCAGGGCGTTGAGGACGCCGGTCATTGCCATGACGAGAGACCATTCGCGGATCTGCCGCGGGTCGGCGGGGAGTTCGACGTGGGCCGGTTCCAGCAGAGCGCGAACGAGCGGGTACCGGTCCAGGCACTCGGCGAGCGAGACGACGATCCCTCCGCCCCCCTGGCGACGGATGATCCCGTTCATGCGTTCGGAGGTCGCGGGAGTGCGGGTGTAGAAGGTGGCGTCGAGTTGCTCGTCGGGTGCGAACGTCCGGGCGGGGAAGCGGGGGTCGGAATCCTGCACGTGGAGGCCGTCGCGGTACTGCCACCGCGGTCGGTAGTCGAACCTGCCGTGGTAGTAGCTCGAGACCATGTCGGGCGTGCCCAGGTGCTGCACCAGGAAGTAGCGTGCCCCGGTACCGGGCCACTCCCGTCCGGTGTGCTGCTGCTGGCCGTAGAAGTGGCCGAGCAGTCCGAAGGCGCTCGAGACGGAGTGGGCGTGCACGCGCGGCGCGGCCGGCAGGTGGTCCCGCTCGAACAGGGCTCGAGCGGTGTCCGCGACGGCGTAGTTGCTCAAGTCCATCGTGTGCCACAGTCGCACCCCGTACCGGGCGAAGAGCGCTTCGGCCTCCTGGTCCGCCAGGGCGCGCGCGAGTTCCTTGACGTGCAGCGGCTGTGAGGAGTCGAGGACCGCCAGCGGGTTGCGGGCCCGCAGGACGCCGTCGTCGGTCAGGGGTGAGCGCCACAGTTTCTGACAGGAGGCGGCGGGCACCACGCAGACGATCCGGAGTTGGTGGGCGCCGACCAGGCCGGTCTCGTGAGCCCGCAGCACGGCGTCTCGCAGGGCGGTGGCCTTGTTCGCACTCGACGGTGTGACGATCATGATTGGCTCGCCGGTGTGCTGGATGTGTGCCACCGCCCGGGCCACGATCATCAGGGACGCCAGGGTCTTGGTGGTGCGCGTCCTGGGGTTGTGCATCAGGTTCAGCAACCGCAGGGGGGTGTCGTGGTAGCTGCCCAGCTCCTGTGCGCTGATCCCGCCGGGCTCGAAGAACCGTTCCAAGGCCGGAGTGAGGTCCGGCAGGTGCCAGCCCGGGGTGAACCCGGCCGGCCGGTCACCCCTCCCGGCGTCCGCCAGTACGCCGGACAGGTCGTCGTAGTAGCGCACGAGGGCGGGGCGGACGCCGCCGGAGGCCGGGGCGAGGACGCCGGCCGAAAGGGGGGAAGCCGTCGTCGCCATCACACCGCTCCCTGCGTGAGGGTGTCACCGCGCAGCAGCGAGGAGGCTGCCCGGTCGGCGGGGACATGGGCCGGGTCGCCGCCGATGTCCACGGGGCGGTTGTGCTCGTCGACGAAGACGATGGTCGGCTGTAAGTCCCGGGCCTGCTCCGCGGGTACGCCCTGGTAGGCGATGACGATCACCAGGTCACCCGGGGCGATCAGCCGGGCCGCCGCGCCGTTGATGCCGACGACGCCGCTGCCGCGCGCGCCCTCGATGACGTAGGTGCTCAGCCGGTTGCCGTTGTTGATGTCGACGATGTCGACCTGCTCGCCCGGCAGCAGGTCAGCGGCGTCCATGAGGTCGCGGTCGAGAGTCAGGGATCCGACGTAGTGCAGATCGGCCTGGGTCACGACCGCCCGGTGGATCTTGCTGTGCAGCATGGTGCGGAACATGGGGAGACTTCCTTCCTTCGGGGGCCTGCATGGAGGGTTCAGACGGCGATCTGGATGCGTCGCAGGTGCCGGCGGCGGTCGCTGAAGGCGTTCCGGGCGTGCAGGAGCCGCCAGTTGTCCCACACGAGCATGTCCCGCTCGGAGTACGTGATGGACACGTGCTCACGGTCGAACGCGGCGTGCCAGCGCTGCTGCAGCTCCGCGGCCGGATCGTCGTCGTCGCGTATGAGGTTGTTGCAGCTGAACCGGACGATCGAGCCCTGGTCGGTCTCGGCCAGGACCGGGTGACGGGTCCTGAGGTCGAGTCCCAGGCGCCGCACGCCTTCTGTGGTCTTCCAGTCGTACTCGTGCGTGAGGAACCACTCGCGTTCCTCGTCCGAGAAGGCGTCGACCCAGGGCCTGGTGTCGGCGAGTGTGGTCTCCCCGCCGGGGCCCTCGGCCGGCGTGACGCACCACAGTGCGATGTACCGCGGGGGGACCACTGCGAAGTCGTATCCCTCCGAATGCGGGGTCAGCGGACGGGTGTTGCCTGCGTGGTAGACGTCGTCCATGCCGGGCTCCGGACGTACGTCACCGACCACGGCGCCGGTGTAGTTGGGTACGAAGCGGCCCAGGCTCCGGCAGAACCTCACCGGGTCGAACTCCTCGGGCACGTTGCACATCTGCACGTAGCCGTGCTCGTCCATGAGTTGCTGGAAGGTTTTCATCAGCAGCTCATCGGTCAGCGGGTCACCGTTGAAATCGACCTGGGAGAGAATGCTGAGAGGTGAGTGCGTCATGCTTTTCCTCCGGTGGGATTGAAGGTGGCGCAGCGCGCGTCGCGCATCCGGTTCAGGCGGTCAGGAATTGCGCGCGGGGGTGGCAGCCGGCATCGCGGAGTCGGGGTCAGGAATACCGGGACTCGGCGGTATGGCCGGTGACGCGTTGTCACGTAACCAGGGCGCCCGGATGTGTGTCAAGGACTTGGGGCATCTCACGTTCCGTGCACGTTCGCACTGGCCAGAGATGTTGCGAAGGGTGATACTCGCATGTCGGACGACGTTCAACGTGTTGCTGTGCGGCCACTCAAAGTAATATCGTTTGCTCGAAAGTGGGCCGGGTACTCGGCGGGGGCTTTTTGTGTCCGCACCCGCGTAATTGCCGCTGCTGGCGCAGGCGGAAATGAAGATGGCTGAAATCGTGCTCCTCCGGCCGACGGGAAAATCGATCGGTCCGGCGGCCGCAGATTTCCAACACTCCACGGCAGGAAAGGGCAGCGACAGTTGAGCCGGAATCACCCTGGGAAAGACCGGAAAGATCACTTAATCGTTCGCCGTCTCCTGTTCAGCGAGGGCGTGACCGCCCTGGGAGACGGACTCTGGTTCAGCATGTGGGCGGTCTACCTGACGTCCGTCCAGGGCGTCCCCGCCGCGACCATGGGACTCGCCATGGGCCTGGGCGGGGGAGTCGGCCTTCTCGCGGCCCTGCCCATCGGCACGTTGACCGACCGCCTCGGTGCCCGGGAGACCCTCGTGGCCGTAACCGTTCTGCGGGCGGCCTTCTCGCTCACGTTCCTGGCCACACACACCTTCTGGCCACTGCTGATCGCAGCCGCCCTGTTCACCTCGATGGAGACAGCCGCCAAGGGAAGCAAAGTGGCGCTGGTCCATCTCATGGTGCCCGAACGGGACTGCCTGCCCCTCCTCGCCCGGGCCCGCGTCGTGCAGCACATCCTCTACGCCGCGGGCGCCGGCGCCGCCGCCTGGGTGCTCGCACACCGGTCGACCACCCCTTACCACGGCGCAGTCGTCGTCAACAGCCTCACCTTCGTCATGTCGGCCGCGATCCTGATCGGCCTTCCGCACGTCCCACCCGTACCCGCCGCGCGACGTCAAGCAGGCACAGCGGCGCTGCGCAACTTCCCCTTCACCGCCATCATGAGCAGCACCGCCCTCCTCGCCCTCTGCTGGGCGCTCCTGTCGAGTGGCCTGCCGCTCTGGCTCAAAGAGGGCACCACGGCACCCGTGTGGATCGCCCCCCTCGCAGTCCTGGCGAGTTCCCTCCTCATCGCGCTCTTCCAGGTGCGAGTGACCCGCAGCGGGCAACGACTCGCGGGAGCCGTGCGCTCCTCCTGGCGCGCCGGCGCCGCACTCGCCGGCTGTTGCCTCGTCTTCGCGGCGGCGGCCTGGCCCGCCAGCCCGGTCATCGCCGCCGTCGTCGTCCTCGCCGGACTGGGCCTGCATGTCCTGGGCGAGCTCTACTACGTGGCGGCCCGGTGGGGACTGTCCATCAAGCTCATGACGCACGGCGCGCAAGGCCAGTACCAGGCTGTTGCCGCCACCACGGAAGGCGCCGTGGTCGCGGTCGGGCCGGCGCTGGTCGTCACCCTGGTCAGCGGCGCCGGGGCGGCGGGCTGGGGCGTCCTCGCCCTCGTTCTCCTCACCTGCTCCGCGCCGGTGGCCCCCCTCTGCCGATCGGCCTTGCGCCGCAGGACCGCTCGCCCGGCGAAGGAGACGTCACCCGCCTGAGAGCCGCCGGGGAAGGAACGGCGCACCTCGATCCGGCCACAGGGGAGCTGCAAGGTACCCCTGCTGATGCCGGGGGCCGGCGTCAGCGTCGGAGCAGGGCGCGGCGGGTCGCGCGGGCCAGGCGGACGACCGGGCGGGTCGAGCGGGGCTTCGGGCCTGAGCGGTCGAGCCACCATTCGCGCAGCTCGCGCCGCGCCCGCGTGTCCTCGGGCCGGCCGGTCAGCAGCAGTTCCCCGGCGAAGTCCAGTGCGTCGCGCCGGTACCCGCCGGTCATCGGCCGCGTCTGCGCGTACGCGAGGAAGGCCACCCGGTAGCCGTCGCCGAGGATCACCGGCAGTTCGGGCGCCACCTTGGCGACGACATCGGCCCGCTTGGCGGCCAGCGCACGCGCCTGCACCCTCATCCGCGCCCGGTCGAACCCCTCGGGCACCGGCGTTCCCGCGGTCAGCGCGGACAGCACCGCGGTCTGCGCGAGCGCCACCCGCTCACGGGCAGGCCCGGTCCCGCCCTCGACGGCAACGGCGTCCCGCGTCGGCGCGTACTCCGGGGCCGCGGTCTCCCGCCGCTCCCGCGCCCCCGCCTCCACCGCCCGCCCGATCGCGTCCAGTTCGCCCTTCAACTCCTCCGGGGCCGGGAAGTTCTCGTCCCGCTCCAGCAGCACACCCGGGGGCGAGACCCGGGAGGCGAGGTCGGTGAGGATGTCGAGCACCGGCCGCGGCACCGGGTGGGCGTGGCTGTCGTGCCACACGCCGTCCCGCTCGAAGCCGCCCGCGACATGGACGTACGCGATGGCCTCCAGCGGCAGTTCGGCGAGCGCCTTGGCCGGGTCCTCGCCGCGGTTGACGTGGTTGGTGTGCAGGTTGGCGACGTCGATGAGCAGCCGTACGCCGGTGCGGTCGGCCAGCTCGTACAGGAACTGGCCCTCCGTCATCTCCTCGCCGGGCCAGGAGAACAGCGCGGCGATGTTCTCCACGGCGAGCGGCACCGGCAGCGCCTCCTGCGCGATGCGGACGTTCTCACAGAGCACGTCCAGGGCGTCACGGGTGCGCGGCACCGGCAGCAGGTGCCCGGCCTCGATCCCGGGGGAGGCGGTCAGCGGCCCGCCCGCCCGCACGAACGCGATGTGCTCGGTGACCAGGGGCGACCCGAGCACCGTGGCCCGCTCCGCGAGGGCGGTCAGCCGCTGCTCGTCCGGCCGGTCCCCGCCGCCGAGACCCAGCGAGACGCCGTGCGGTACGACGGTCACCCCGCGCCCGCGCAGCCGCAGCAGCGACTCGGGCAGGTGTCCGGGGCAGACGTTCTCGGCCACCGCCTCGACCCAGTCGATCCCCGGCATCGCCTCGACCGCGTCCGCGATCTCCGGCCGCCAGCCGATCCCCGTACCCAGTCGCACCGTCATCCCCGTCCCCTCCTTCACCCGGCCTACCGCCCGGCCCCCGGTACCGCCCGCACGGGCGTGCCGGGGATATGACCCCGGGCTGCGCGCCCGAACCGTCCTCCGGCCGCCTTCAGAGGAACATTTGAGGTTCCCCGACCCGCCGGCCGTCTTCCCGAGGGCCCCCGTCGCAGCTAGCACGCCGAGACTTTGCCGACGTGATGCTCCCCCCTGCTCGATCCTTTACCTGCACGTGTATAGATTAGGATCTAAATCTATCGACGTGACAACGGATGTGCCGGTGCTGCCGCATCCGACGAGCGGCCCCTCACAAGAGGAACTGGACATGCGCATCGGCTTGGCTCTGCCGACCTTCGGCCCCGGCGCGAACACGGACGGCATCGTCGCCGTCAGTCGTTCCGCGGAGGACCTGGGCTACGACTCCCTCTGGACAGGCGATCGCATCCTGTCCCCGCGGAACCCCGGCGCCCCGTATCCGGTCGGTGACGGAGTGATGCCCAGGGTCTACGAGAACAGCCTCGACCCGCTGGTGTCCCTGACGCTCGCCGCCGCGCACACCGGGCGGGTCCGTCTGGGCACGAGCACGCTCAACGGTCTGTGGCAGCCGCCTCTGATGCTGGCCCGTTCCCTGACCACGCTCGATCTCCTGAGCGGTGGGCGCCTGGACGTCGGACTGGGGCTCGGCTGGATGCCCGACGAGTACACCGCGGTGGGTGTGCCGTGGCAGGGCAGGGGCCGGCGGCTGGACGAGACGCTGGACGTTCTGCGGGGGTACTGGGCCAACGACGTCTTCTCCCACCAGGGACCGCTCTTCACCGTCCCGGAGACCGTCGTCGGGCTCAAGCCCCACCAGCGCCCCGCGCCGCCCGTTCTGCTCGCCGCCTTCACCCAGGCGGGTCTGCGCAGGGTCGCCCGACGGGCGGACGGCTGGCTGCCCGTCGCCATGCCGCTCCCCTACCTCACGGGCATGTGGGCGACCGTCCTGGCGGAGGCGGAGGACGCGGGGCGGGATCCGTCCTCCCTGCGCATGGTGCTGCGCGTCAACCCCGAACTGACGGCGGAGAAGGCCGACCGCGAGCGGCTCCCCGAGGCCGGGACCTTGGAGCAGTACATCGACTACGCCCGGGCGGCGGCCGAGGCGGGCGTGCACGAGCTGTTCATCGACTTCGGGCAGAGCCCCCTCGGCCTCGACGAGCGCGCCGACATGACCGGCCGCTTCGTCGAAGGCGTACGCGCGGGCTGACCTGGCCGTCCGGACGCGTCGCTGCCGGGTCCCCCGGCCGTCGCGGCTTTCGGGGTCCGCCGGGGCGGATCGGCGACGGCCTCCCGCGTGTTCGTGGAAATCGTTGCTCTGAGAAGTGCTGAGGAAAGTGAGTCCAGGCATGACGACGTATCGGCCCGTCTCCGCTCCGGTACTGGCGGCCTACAGTTACTGCGAGGCGGTCACCGGACACGAGGCCCGGAATTTCTCGTACGGCATCAGGCTGTTGCCTCAGGAGAAACGGCGTGCCATGGCCGCCCTGTACGCCTTCGCCCGGCGGGTGGACGACATCGGTGACGGTTCCCTCGATCGAGAGACGAAGGAATCAAGGCTGGAGGCGGCGCGCACGGTCGTCAAGCGGATCCAGGCCGGGGAAGTGGAGGAGCTCGACGCCGAGCCGATAGCCGTAGCGCTCGCCGATGCCGCGCGGCGCTTCCCGATTCCGCTCGACGGCCTCGAAGAACTGATCGACGGCGTACTGATGGATGTCCGGGGCGTCACGTACGAGACCTGGGACGACCTCAGGCTCTACTGTCAACGCGTCGCGGGAGTCGTCGGACGTCTCTCACTCGGTGTGTTCGGAACTGTTCCCGGCGTTCCCGGCACGGAACGTGCGGTCGAATACGCCGACACGTTGGGGCTCGCGCTTCAGCTCACGAACATCCTCCGGGACGTACGTGAAGACGCGGCTCTGGGACGCACCTACCTACCTGCCGAGGAGCTGCGGAAGTTCGGGTGCGGAGCGGGTTTCGGCAGGCCCGCACTGCCACACGACGCCGACTTCGCAGGGCTCGTCCACTTCGAAGCCGGCCGGGCACGGGCCCTGTACGAGGAAGGGCTTCGCCTCCTTCCCATGCTCGACAGACGCAGTGGGGCGTGCGTGGCTGCCATGGCGGGCATCTACCGCAGGCTCCTCGACCGCTTCGAGCGCGAACCCGAGGCAGTGTTGCGCGGCCGGGTCTCGCTGGCGGTCCATGAGAAGGCATCCATCGCCGTCCGCAGCCTGTCGGGCATCGGCGCCCGCGGTGCTCGCCGGCGGTGAACCGGCCCCCACTGCAGCCGCTCATTCACGGACCATGCGGCGGCGGACACACGTCGCCCGACGGAAGGACGTTGCGTGTTCTCAGGCAGAAGAAAACTGGTCGGCGGCTCGGCTGTGCTGGTGGCGCTGTTCGCGCTGGGGGCGGTGGCGAAGACAGCCACGCTGACACGGTGGGACACGGCCTTCGACGAGGAACTCGCCGAACGGCGTACCGGCGGATTGACATGGCTGGCGAAAGCGGCGACGGAGGTGTCGCAGACCTCGGTCGGGGTGGCGCTGGCACTGCTGCTTCCTCTGGTGCTGTGGATGTTGCACCGGCGGCGGGACGCGGTGCGGGTGCTGCTGGTCTTTGTCGGCGCGCTGACAGTGACGCTCGTGGCGAAGGTGACGGTGGCCGAGCACCGGCCGCCGGCCCGGTTGTGGGTCGAGGTCCCGGACAACGCGCAGAGCTTCCCCAGCGGGCACACGACGATCGCCGCGGCCCTCGCGCTGGCCCTGGTCCTTGTGGTGCGCGGGCGTGCGCGAGTGCCGGCGGCGGTTCTCGGGGTACTGCTGACGGCCGGGGTGGCGCTTGCCCGGATGTACCTGGGGGTGCACTATCCCCCGGACGTCGCAGGCGGGGTGCTGAGCGTGACAGCCGCACTGTTGCTGACCCTGGGGTTCCTGGAACTCCCTCCGGTCGCCAGGCGGCTGCCCCTTCGCGACCGGTCCGACGACGAGCCCCGGAAGGTCGCCGCCGCTTCCCTGTGACCCGCAGGGAATGTCCAGGCGGCCGCGACGGCTGGGCATCCGGGTCGTCACACGACCGGCAGCCGAAGGTCTAGCGGACCTGGAAGGCCGTTGACACGCCCGTGATCGACGAGACCTTCCCGCCCAGGCTCCTCGCGTCGCCGTGGTAGACGACCCGATAGGTGCCCGAGGGGGTCCCCTGCGGGATGTCCCAGGTGATCGTGACCTTGGACGCGGCGATGCCGTCGCGGGCCCAGTGGAAGCGGGTCGTCCAGTCGCCGTCGTCGGCGACGGTGCGCCAGGCGCCGCCGGAGTCCCGGCGCTCGATCCGCAGGTAGGTGTCACCGCGGTGCAGGTCGTTGCTCGGATGGGCGCCCGCGAAGACCACCTCGACGCGCTCACCCGGACGGTAGGTCTCCCGCGGCCGCACCAGCACGTCACCGAACTTCCGGAACAGCGGCGGCGCGTCCAGGACCACCCCGGGCTGCAGCGAGAGCGCCGTGCCGGTCAGGTCCGGCGGCTCGGGGCCGAGCGGCAGGCTCGTGCCGTCGCGCAGGGAGACCGCCAGCTCGGCCGCGGTCTGCTGGAGCGCCGGGAGCTGCCAGCGGCCGAAGAGGGTGCTGCCGCCCTCGTACTGCTGGGCGTCGTACTCCTCGGGCGTGGTCACGTAGTGGAAGTACGCGTTGCTGTACCCGGCGACCAGGACGTCGTCGAGGCCGGCGCCGACGATCCCGGCGACCGTGCGCCGCAGCCGCAGACCCGCGCACACGGTGACCTCGCCGGGGACGCCGATCAGGTACAGGCCGCCGATGCGCACCAGCATCACCGGCACCCGCTCCTGCACCCACGGGTAGATCCGGTTCATCTCCCCGATCGGCACGAAGACGTCCTTCGGTGCCTGCGCCTGCTTCAGTTCCGGGGACACCGTGTAGATCAGGGAGTTGGAGATCGCGTCCCAGAACGGGTTCGAGCCCTCCTCGAACCCGGGGAAGGCCGGCCCGTCCTCCAGGCTCCCCGCCGCCATGGCCGCGCCGACGCACGGCTTGGACGTCCGGTGGGTCCGTCCGTCACCGGTGAACTCCGGGCGCACCGTGACGTCCGAGAGGTCGATGTACACCAGCCGGGAGTCGACCGGGCCCGCCAGCCGCACGCCGGGCCCCTCCGCCTGGGCCGCGGCCGCCTCGTACTGCCGCAGCCCGCTCGCCCGGGTCGACTCGAAGTCGGCGGGCGTCGTCGGCGGCACCAGGTCCAGGTTGGGGGACATGTCGCCGCTGTTGGTCTGGGCGAACGCCGATACGAACGCCGGGGAGCCGTCGGCCAGATAGTCCACCCCGTGGACCTCGCGCTCCCAGTGGTAGGCCGCGTACCCCTTGTTGTCGGCGCTGATCAGGCGGTTGTCGCCGGACATGCTGGTGCCGTGCACGGGGAACCAGTTGACCGCCCCGACCGTACGGCCGTCCCGCTCCACCCGCAGCAGCGTGGTGAGGGGGTCGACGGCGTCGGGGAAGTGGTCGCGGTCGGCCTTCGGGTTGCGGTCGAAGGCGGTCCGCGAGCGGTTGACGCTGGCGCCGGTCAACGTGCCGTGACTCAGCAGGAGTTCGGACGGGGCGAGGTCCTCGTGGGCGTTCCGCGCCGCCTCGAACAGGCCGTCCGCCACCGCCTCGAAGGTCGCCTCGTGGAAGCCGAACGTCGTGGTGTTGTACAGCAGATGGTGCGAGTAACCGCCGGGGCCGGCGTGCGTGTGGGTGGCGGTGATCAGCACGTTCTGCTCGGTGTACAGGTCGCCGTACGCCTGCTTCAGCCGCCGCAGCACCGCCCGGTGGACGCTGTCGAAGATCATGGGGGAGTCGGCGACGATCAGCAGCACACGGCGGCCGCTCGCCTCCTCTGCCACCACGAACGCCCGTGCCCGCAGACGGGTGTGCAGACCAGCGGCCTGCTGGTCGAACCGGCCGTACCCCATCATGCCGACCTCGGCCACCTCACCGGTGGCGTCGGAGATGCCCCGGCCGACGAGGTAGCCGCCGCCTCCCGCGACGGCGGCAGCGGCGGCGCCCGGGGCGACCAGATGCGCGCCCGCCAGCCCGAGGCCGGTGACGGCACCGGCCTTCAGGACGGTCCGGCGGCTGCGCGACGGAGGACGATTCGCGGTCATACGCTGCTCCTCAGGGTCGGTCGGCCCCCCGGCGGGCAAAACATGAACAACATTCAAGTTCCGCGCGCCTCATTGGTACACCGCCCGACATGAACACGGCAAGAGGTGTGCACGGGACCGGAGAAACGCCGTCGCGGGCCCGGAACCGCCACGGAAGCGCCATATCGGCCCCCGCACCCCTGGCACGACGAAGCCGGCTCGGCGGGTCCGTTCACGACGGACCCGCCGGGCCGGCTCGGCGGTCTCAGTGCCGGTACCGGACCGGTGTCACCCCTTGCCCCGCAGCGGCTCCCGCTCGCAGACGGTCCCCGCGGCCGGCACCGCGCCCTCCAGCAGGTAGGCGTTCACGGCCTCACGCACACAGGTGTTGCCGGAGTCGTACGCGCCGTGCCCCTCGCCCTCGTAGGTGAGTTCCACGCCGACGCCCTCGCCGAGCCGCTCGGCCATCCGCGCGGCACCCTCGTACGGGGTGGCGGGGTCACCGGTGTTGCCCACGAGCAGCACCGGCGGCGCGCCCGGCGCCCGCACGTCCGGGTGCTCGGCCTTGCCGCGCACCGGCCAGTCGGTGCACTCCAGCGCGCCCCACACCATGGTGTCGCCGAAGACGGGCGACGCCTCCTCGAACGCGGGGGCCTGCTCCAGCACGTCGTCCACCGTGTAGCGGTCGCTGCGGTCGGCGCAGGTGACGGCGGTCTGTGCGTCCCGCTGGTCGCTGTAGCCCCGGGCGTGGCGGCCGCTCAGGGCGTCCGCGAGACCGAGCAGGGTCGCGCCCTCGTCGGAGGCGAGCAGTTCCAGGCCCACCTCCAGGGCGGGCCAGGCGGTCTCGAGGTACAGCGCCTGGA
This sequence comes from Streptomyces sp. NPDC085937, assembly GCF_044540535.1. Taxonomy (NCBI): domain Bacteria; kingdom Bacillati; phylum Actinomycetota; class Actinomycetes; order Kitasatosporales; family Streptomycetaceae; genus Streptomyces; species Streptomyces sp. NPDC085937. The sequence continues at coordinate 429,551 of NZ_JBITSH010000001.1, forward strand.
TCACGGCGTCGATCAGCTGGGAGCCGGTGAGCACCCTCTCCCCGTCGACGGTCAGCGGTTCGTCGTCCAGGGCCGCCTCCAGTTCCATGACGAGGGCGGCGACCTCCTCGGGGCTGTCGCCGAGCGCGCACCCGGTGTCCACGCACCACTGGGCGAAGTGGTCGAAGGCGAGCTGGAATCCGGCGGCCTGCGCCAGGGCCCCCTCCATCTGGTTCAGCGTGGGGTCGACGACCCCGTCCAGGACGGCGCGGCCCACGTGGCGGGGGAACAAGTGCGCGTACACGCCGCCGAGTTCCGTTCCGTAGGAGATGCCGAAGTAGTGCAGCTCGTCGTCGCCCAGGAGGTGGCGCAGCAGGTCCATGTCGCGGGCGGCGTCCTCGGTGCCCACGTGCGGCAGCATCCGGCCCGACTCCTGTGCGCAGGCCGCCGCGTACTGCTGCCGCGCCCGCAGCACGGCGGCCACCTCGGCCTCGCCGTCGTCGGGGGTGTCGTCCTGTTCGGCCATCGCCTGTGCCGCCTCGGCGTCCAGGCAGGTGACCCCGTCGCTGGCGCCGATGCCGCGCGGGTCGAAGCTCACCAGGTCGTAGCGGGACCGGAGTTGTTCGTAGTCGGGGGCGAGGGCGGGCAGCGTGGCCACCCCGGACTCGCCCGGCCCGCCGAAGTTGAACAGCAGCGAGCCGATGCGGTCGGCGGCGTCCGCGCGGGACGCCGCCCGGATCAGGGCGAGGTCGGTCGTCGCGCCGTCGGGTCTGTCCCAGTCCAGCGGCGCCCGTGCGGTGGCGCACTGCCAGCGGGTGCCGTCCGGCAACGGCTCGGGCGCCTCTCCGCCACCCTGCAGGGGGGACGGGGCGGGGCAGTCCTTCCAGTCGAGGGACTGCGCCCATATCCGTCCGCGGTCGTCCTCCTCGCCGCCTCCGCCTCCCGCGCCGCCCTCGCCCGCCGGGCCGCAGGCGGCCAGGGAGACGGAGAGCAGGACGGCACCGGACAGCAGGGCAGCAGTGGCTGTCGTACGTCGTGTCGGCATGCGCTCAGCCTCCGGCGGCCCCACCGCCCCCGCACGGCCTCACATCCATCCGGGGGACCCGGTCGGCGGGCGGACGGGCGGGGTCGGGCGGACGGTACCGGGCAGGGCCGGGCGGACCCAGGCCGGGGGGTGCCGGAGCCCTCGCGCTGCCGGGCGGTCGGCTTCAAGTCAGCGCAGCGCCGGGTGGTCCGCGACCACGGTGCACGACCCCGGGGCGATCTCCGTGAAGCCGGCGTCGCGCACCGTGGGCAGGCCGCCGCCGGCCAGCGCGGGCCAGTCGGCCGGGCCGGCGGTGCGCACGGCGAGCGGGAAGCCGGCCGCGCGCCAGGCCTCGCGGGCCGCGTCCGACAGCTCCCACCAGGCCAGTTGAGCGCCGTGACCGGCCTGCGCCATGGCCTTGCCGGCCGACATCTCCAGGGTGGGGTTCAGCCAGAGCGTGGCGACGCCGGGGTCGGCCGGGGGCACCGGGTCCGGGTCGTCGAGGTCGGTGCCGGAGACCTGGAGACGGGCCAGATCCTTCGGCCAGCCGTCCAGGGGCACCGGCGGGAAGACGCGCACCTCGGCCGACTTGCCGGTGACGGTGATCCCGGGGAGCGCCTCGGCGCGCCGCCACTCCGCGCCGCGCGCCCGGCGCACCACCTTACGGATACGGGCGTCCTGCCAGTCGCGTACCGCCCGGGCCCACTCGCCGTCGCCCACCGAGCGCTCGTCGGCCAGCATCACCAGGACCGCGCGGGCTGCCGTCTCCAGGGCGTCCGTGCGGGCAGGCGGCGAGCCGCGCTCGATACGGACCACCAGGGGCAGCACGAACTGGGGGGCCTCGTCACGCGAGCCCGGGTCGGGGCGGAAGGGGCTGTCGGGGGCGGGGGTCGTCCGGTCGTCGTTCACCCGCCCAGTGTGCCAAGCCGGACGCCGGCCGCGACGGCCGGCTCGGTCGGACATCAAGGGGCGCAGAGCGGGCACGAGGGTGGGGGGAAGGGGCTGATGAGCGATGACCCAGGTGGTGCCGCAGCGTGGCGGGGGAGGTTCCAGCGGTCTCTACGACGTGCTGGAGCTGATCCTGGACCGGGGGCTGGTGATCGACGCGTTCATACGGGTGTCACTGGTCGGTATCGAGATACTCAAGATCGACATCCGCATCGTGGTGGCCAGTGTCGACACCTACTTGCGCTTCGCCGAGGCGTGCAACCGGCTGGACCTGGAGTCGGGGCCGCGCAAGCCCGCCGGGCTGACCGAACTGCCGGAGAAGATGCGCGACTCGGGCTCCAAGGGAGTGGCCAAGGGGCTGCTGTCCGGCGCGGTGGAGACGGTCTCCGAGGCGTTCCAGCAGGCGCGCGACGAACCGAGGCGGAAGTAGCGGCGCGTCTCCGGCGCGGCTGACCGTCCGTCGCGCCTCGCCGGCCTCGAACGCTCCGTCAGCCGGAGCAGGCCGTGCGTTCCGCCTCGCGCCATTCGCAGGCGGGGCACAGGGTGATGCCCTTGTAGGAGTCCGGGTACTCCGTCGGCTCCTGGCAGAGCACGCACGCCGCGTACGGCGGGCCGTCCGCCTTCGGGGGCGTCTCCGTCCGGACGAGGCAGTAGTCGCGGTCGGTTCCGTTGTCGCTCATGCCTCCAGCGTAGGACGCTCAGCCGCGACCGTTCGCCGCGTCGATCAGCTCGGAGACCTTGACGAAGCGGTAGCCCTGGCGGCGCAGCTCGGGGACGACCGTCCGTACCGCCTCCTCCGTGGCCGGGGCCGCGCTGCGCGTGCAGTGCAGGACGACCACCGAGCCGGGGCGCACCCCGTCCAGCACCTGCCGCGCCACCGCTTGCGGGTCCGTGGCGAAGGCGTCCCCGCCGACGACGTCCCACTGCACGGCGGTGACCCCGGCCGGGGTGAGCGCCTTGAGCGCCCGCCGGTCGTAACAGCCGCCCGGGAAGCGGAAGTACGGCATCGGGTCGGGCACACCCACGGTCCGGAACGCCTCGTACGCCCGCTCCACGTCCGCCCGCATCCGCTCCCGCGTGACCGCCGGCAGGCCGTAGCAGTCGGCGGTGAAGGCGTAGTGGCTGTACGAGTGGTTGGCGACCTCGAACAGCGGGTCCCGGCCGATGGAGCGGGCCTGGTCCGGGTACTCCTCGGCCCACCGGCCCGTCATGAACACGGTGGCCGGCACTTTCAGCGCGCGCAGCGTCCCGATCAGCCGCGGGTGGTCGAAGCGCTCGCCGGCCGCGGCCCTCGGGCCCTGGTCGGCGGTCATGTCGGCGTCGAAGGTGAGGGCGACGGTCTTCCCGCCGTCCCGGGGGCCGTGCTCGAAGACGGGGGTGACGCCCGCGGGGCCCGCGGCGAGCGTCGGGGGTGCCGACGGGGCGGCGGGGGAGGGCGCGGGGGCGGGAGGACGGGCGGCGGGCCGCGCGGTGGTGCCGCAGGCGGCCAGGGCGGCGGCGAGGACACAGAGGGCGATAACACGACGTGAAAGTGTGATCACCGTATGACAGTAGGGCGGCCCCCGAGGTGATCGTCGCAGCTCGTGCGGAGGGGACGGCGCGCTCACCCGACCGGCGGGGGCGCGGCCCCTGGCACAGGGGGCCGCCCCCGCCGTCTCGCCCCGCCGTCTCGCCCCGCCGTCTCGCCCCGCCGTCTCGCCCCGCCGTCTCGCCCCGCCGTCTCGCCCCGCTCAGATGTCCCGGCGCTCCAGCGACCGCGTGGCCGGGCCCTGGACGACCTTGCCGTCCGTGTCGAAACGGGAGCCGTGGCAGGGGCACTCCCAGGCGCGCTCGGCCGCGTTGAAGTCGACCAGGCATCCCATGTGGGTGCAGCGGGCGGACACGGCGTGCAGTGCGCCGTCGTCGTCGCGGTAGACCGCCAGCCGGCCGCCCTCCGTGCGCACCACCGCGCCCTCCCCGGGCGGCAGCGCCTCCACCGGCGGCGAGGGCCGCAGCCGGTCGCCGACGAAGTGCTTGGCCACCTGCGCCTGGTGCTTGAGGAAGGCGGGTGCCTCACGGACCGCGGAGGTCAGACGCCGCGGGTCGTACAGCCCGCTCCAGGCACACTCCGCGCCGGTGATCTGCGCGGTGAGCAGCCGGCCCGCCATCATGCCGCCGCTCATCCCCCAGCCGCCGAAGCCGGTGGCGACGTACGTGTGGTCGGCGCCCGGGTGCAGCGGCCCGACCATCGGCACGGTGTCGGTGGGGTCGTTGTCCTGGGTGGCCCAGAAGTGGGTGAGCTCCACGCCGGGGAAGTGCCCGCGGGCCCAGTCCGCGAGCCGGTCGAAGCGCGCCCGGGTGTCACCGGTGCCCGGGGTGAAGTGCTCGCCGGTCACCACCAGCAGCCGGCGGGAGCCGTCGTCGCCGTAGGGGGCGGTCCGTACGGAGCGGGTGTTCTCGTCGGGGGTGATGTACATCCCGTCCGGGTCCAGCCCGGCCGGGACGGGACCGGCGACGACCAGTTCGCGGCGCGGGGAGAGGCGGGTGAACAGCAGGGCGCGGTCGAAGAGCGGGTAATGGGTGGCGACCACGACGTCCCGGGCCGTCACGGAGGCGCCCGTCGACGTCGACAGACGGCAGGGCGTGCCCTCCTCCAGGCCGAGCACGGTGGTGTCCTCGTGGACGTGCCCGCCGCGCGCCACGATGTCGTCCGCGAGCGCGAGCAGGTACTTCCGCGGATGGAACTGCGCCTGGTCCGTCACCATCACCGCGCCCGCCACCGGGAACGGCAGCCCGGTCTCCGTCACGAACGACGCGGGCAGCCCCGCCTCCCGCGCGGCCCGCGCCTCCGCGCGCAGTTCGTCCACCCGGTTCTCGTCCCGGACGTAGGTGTACGCGCTGCGGCGCTCCCAGTCGCAGTCGACGCCCAGCTCCGCCACCGCCTCGGCGGTCCGCTCGATCGCCTCCGACTGCGAGCGGGCGTACAGCCGCGCCCCCTCGCCGCCGCGGGTACGGCGCAGCTTGTCGTAGACCAGCGAGTGCAGCGCGGTGATCTTGGCGGTGGTGTGTCCGGTGACGCCCGCCGCCACCTGCCCGGCCTCCAGGACGGCGACGCTCCGGCCGGCCCGGGTCAGTTCCCACGCCGTGCACAGGCCGGCGATGCCGCCGCCGATCACGGCCACGTCGACGTCGAGGTCCTCGGCGAGCGCGGGACGGCGCTCCCCGCCCGGTGCGGTGCTCAGCCAGTACGAGTCACCCGTGTGCTGCTTCTCCGTCATGCGGGGCCGGGTACCCCGGTGTCCGGGGTTCACCGGAGTCCGGAGCCCGCCGGCGGCCAGGTGTGAGCCGTCCGGGTCAACCCCGGCCGCGGCGTACCCGCGGTACCGGGGCGGAGGGCGCACGCCCTCCGCCCCGGCCATGACGGTGCTACCGGCGCCAGGGGCCGGTCACGGCGAACGTCGTCCCGGGGTCGTAGCAGTTGACGTACATCGTCCGGCCGTCCGGGGAGAAGGTGACGCCGGCGAACTCACCCCACTCCGGTTCCTCGGGGGTGCCGACGTTCTGGCGGTTGCGGGCCATCGGGTAGACCTCGCCGCGCCGGGTCACGCCGTAGACGTGCTGGGCGCCTCCGCCGTCCTCGCACACCATCAGGCCGCCGCTGGGCGCGAGGCAGATGTTGTCCGGGGACTCGCCGGGCAGCTGGATGTCGGTGTCCGGGCCGAAGACGATCACCAGGGTGAGACGCCGCCGGTCCGGGTCGTAGCGCCAGATCTGACCGTAGTGGTCGGCGGCCGAACCCTCCGAGGCGTGGGCGAAGGACGACACGAAGTAGACGGAGCCGCCGCCCCAGTAGCAGCCCTCCAGCTTCTGCGCGTGCGTGATGCCCCCCGGGCCGAAGTCCTGGAAGCGGATGGGCGTCTCGACGGCCAGCGGGTCGGGGACGTCCACCCACTCGACGTCGTCGAAGCGGGCACCGATCTCCTGGATCGAGGACAGGTCCGGCACCCCGGGCACCCGCATCGCCTGAAGCGTGCCGCCCGCGCGGAGGGAGCCCGTGCCGCCCAGCGGCTTCTTCGGCAGGAAGCGGTAGAACAGGCCGAAGGGGCGCTCGAAGGCGTCCTCCGTCTCGTAGACCACGCCCCGCTTCGGGTCGACCGCGATCGCCTCGTGCTGGAAGCGGCCCATCGCGGTCAGCGGTACGGCGCCGGTGCGGCGCGGGTCGGCGCCGTCGACCTCGAAGATGAAGCCGTGGTCCTTGGTGTAGCCGTTGGTGCCGGCCTTGTCCTCCGTCTCCTCGCAGGTCAGCCAGGTGTGCCACGGGGTCGGGCCGCCCGCGCAGTTGACGGCCGTACCGGCGATCGCGACCCGCTCGGAGAGCACTCGGCCGCTCCGGTCGAGGGTCAGCGCGGTACAGCCGCCCTTGCCCTGCGGGTCGTACGTCAGTCCGTCGATCACCGGGACCGGGACTCTGCCGGTGTTGCGGTTCTCGTGGTTGCGGACCAGGTGGGTACGGCCCTGCCGGCCGGCGAAGGCGGCCATGCCGTCGTGGTTGGAGGGAACGGGCCCCTCTCCCGAGCGGAGCTGGTCGCCCTCCTTGGAGAGCACCTTGTAGCGGAAGCCCCTGGGCAGGTCGAGCAGTCCGTGGGGGTCGGGGACCAGGGGGCCGTAGCCGGAGTGGCCGAGGTCCTGCGCGGCCGAGGTGCCGGTGAACAGTTCGGAGAGGGCGCCGGTGAAGGCGATGCCGACACCCACGGCACCGGAACGGGCGAGCATCTGGCGTCGGGTTGCCGTGGAGCCGTGGGGGGACCCGTTTTCTGACATGGGGAAACCTTCCTGCTGGCGGACAGGAACTGTGACCCAGCCGTGTCTATCACCTGGTGCCGGTCCCGGGAACCACGCGAACCACTCGTGTCCCGGACCCGGCACCCTCGACCGGCCGCCGGCCTGACGGACCCGGCACCCTCGACCGGCCGCCGGCCCTCACGGACCCGGCACCCTCGACCGGCCGCCGGCCGGGACTATCGCGTGGTGAGCCGTACCGGTGGGGTGTCGGGGGAGCTGTGGCGGTCGGCCCAGTGGTGCAGCGCCGTGCTGCAGGCGTGGTCCAGGTGGTGCAGCCCGGTGAGGTCGAGTTCGACCGGGCGGTCCTGGGGGAGCGACTCCAGGGTGTCGAGGATCTTCGGCAGCCGCAGGAACGTCGCGTTGCCCGAGAGGTGGACCTGGACCGGTCCCGCCCCCTTGTCCATGACCTCCAGCTTGATCTTCGAGGACTCCCACGCGGTCTTCACCACCGACAGCGCGAGGCCGATCAGCACGCCCTCGAACATGTTCACCACGACGATCGACACGGCCGTGGCCACCAGGATCAGCGCCTCGCCCCGCTGCCCCCGCCACAGCGTGACCAGCCCCCGGAACGGAATCAGCTTCCAGCCGGCGTGGATCAGGATGCCGGCCAGCGCGGGCAAGGGGATCAGCGCGAGGGCCGACGGCAGCAGCGCCGCGAACAGCAGCAGCCACACCCCGTGCAGCACCCGGGACGCCTTGGTCCTCGCGCCTGCCTGGACGTTGGCCGAGCTGCGCACGATGACCGCGGTCATCGGCAGCGCGCCGAGCAGCCCGCACACCGTGTTGCCCGCGCCCTGCGCCATCAGCTCCTTGTTGTACCGGGTGCGCGGACCGCTGTGCAGCCGGTCGACAGCCGCCGCGCTGAACAGGCTCTCGGCGGAGGCGATGAGGGTGAAGGCCACGACCGTGCCGAGCATCCCCACGTCCGCGAGCGCCTCGAAGGCGCTGGTGCCGGGCGGCTGGACGGCGTCGATCAGCCCTCGCACCTCGACCGTGGCGGCCGGCACGCCGAACGCCGCCGTGACCGCCGTCGCCAGCAGTACCGCCGCGAGCGCCCCCGGCACGGCCCCGGCCGGTCCCGGCAGCCGCCGCCACAGCACCATCACCACGACCGTGCCCGCGGCGACGGCCGCCGAGGCGAGCGCCTCCCGGCCGGCGAGCACGTCCGCGGCGGCCCCGGGCAGGCCGAGGATCTTGTCGACGCCGTCGGCGGGCGCCTCCAGTCCGGCGGCCGCGTAGAGCTGTCCGGCGATCAGCACCAGGCCGATGCCGGCCAGCATGCCCTCGATCACCGACAACGAGATGGCCCGGAACCAACGCCCGAGCCGCAGGGCGCCCATGACCAGTTGCAGCAGGCCCGCGGCGAGCACGATCACGCCGAGCGCGGGCAGTCCGTAGGTGTCCACCGCCTCGTACACCAGCACGGTGAGTCCGGCGGCCGGGCCGGACACCTGAAGGCTGCTGCCCGGCAGCACCCCGGTGACCAGGCCGCCCACGATGCCGGTGATCAGGCCGAGTTCGGCGGGGACCCCGGAGGCGACGGCGACGCCCACACACAGCGGGACGGCGACGAGGAAGACCACGAGCGAGGCGGCGACGTCCTGCCGCAGATGGGGTAAGCGGAGCACGCGCGCCCTCACCGGGTCCGGCGCGGGCCGGTGGCGGCGGCGCGCTCGACGTCGGCGGAGCGGAAGACGGGAGGGGGAGCGGAGCGGGGTGCGGAAGGGTGAGCGGAGGAGAGTGCGCAGGACCGCGCGGAAGGGAGTACGGCGCCGGGGAACCGGTCCCCGGTGCGGCGGGCCGTCGGGTCAGGGCGTCGGCCGGGCGTACGGGGGCGGCCGGCGAAAGGGCGGAGCATCTGTTTCCTCCTGGCGCGTGTGGGGACGCGTCGGACGGGCATGACGAGGACCGGTCCGCTGATCCGTGGCCCGTGCTTGACGGACCGTATGCGCGGATGCAAAGGACACAGGAGCCGCGCAGCGGGCGGCGGAGGTAAAGCGACGGCAAGGGCCGGGGGTGTGGCAGCCGGTCGCCCGACCTCGCAACACGGGTACCTGCAAAGGTGGTTCGCACCCCGTGCCGCAGGTACACGCTGGGTCAACGGTTGGTCAAGAAACACCGTAACCCTGCGTGGCCGTTTGCAGGGTCACATCGGTGAGCCACGCCGGAGAGAGCCCGAAAAGGGCGGGTGGGATGGCGCGAACGCTCCCGTGATCACCGATGGCCCGGCCGAGCGCCGAACGTGCGTGCGGCGGGCGGCCGGCGCCTGGGTCAGACGGTGTCGGTGAGCCGCTTGGCGTCCCTGGCCAGGGCGGTGAGCCGGGAGATGGCACGGAAGTACTTCTTGCGGTAGCCGCCCTTCAGCATCTCCTCGCTGAACAGCTGGTCGAACGGCAGCCCCGACGCCAGCACCGGCACCTCACGGTCGTACAGCCGGTCCGCGAGGACCACGAGCCGCAGCGCCGTCGACTGGTCCGGCACCGGACGCACCCCGGTGAGGCACACCGCGCGGATACCGTCGGTGAGGGCGCCGTAGCGGCTCGGGTGGACCCGCGCGAGGTGGTCGAGGAGGTCGGGGAAGGCGTCCAGCGACGCGCCCTCGGTGGCGTGCGCGACCCGGGTCACCACGTCGTCGGCGTACGGCGGCGGCGCGTCCGGCAGTCCCCGGTGCCGGTAGTCCTCGCCGTCGATCCGCAGCGCGCGGAAGTGCGCCGACAGGCCCTGGATCTCGCGGAGGAAGTCCGCCGCCGCGAACCGGCCCTCGCCCAGCTTGCCCGGCAGGGTGTTGGAGGTGGCGGCGAGCGCGACGCCCGCCTCGACCAGCTTGCCCAGCAGGGTGGACACCAGCACGGTGTCGCCCGGGTCGTCCAGCTCGAACTCGTCGATGCACAGCAGCCGGTGCCCGGAGAGGGTCTTCACGGTCTGCTGGAAGCCGAGCGCGCCCACCAGGTTGGTCAGCTCCACGAACGTGCCGAACGCCTTGAGCGACGGCTCGGCCGGGGTGGCGTGCCACAAGGAGGCCAGCAGGTGCGTCTTGCCGACGCCGTAGCCGCCGTCGAGGTAGACCCCGCGCGGTCCGGACGGGGCCTTCTTCGCCGCCTTGCCGAAGCCGAACAGCCGGCGCCGCCCCGAGCCCCCGCCCGCCTTCCCGTCGAGCCCCGCCGCGAAGCCCTCGAGGACGCGGACGGCCTCGGTCTGGCTCGGCTGGTTCGGGTCGGGGATGTAGGTGTCGAAGCGGACGGCGTCGAACCGCGGCGGCGGCACCATCTCGGCGACGAGCCGGTCCGCGGGGACGTGCGGCTCGCGGGAGCACAGCGCGAGCGGGGTCACGTCGGCTATGGGACCGGGACGGGAGGCTGCGGAGGACGACACGGTCCCCCATCGTACGGGGCGTGGAAGACTGCCTGACATGCGACGCCTGTTCCCCGTGACCGACGTGACCGACGAGACGGCAGCCACCGGTGAGGCGGCAGCCGCCGGCGGGGCGGCCGGCCGGGAGTGGAGCCTGGCCGAGCTGGCCGCCGCGTACGCCTACCCCGAGCCGGGCCCGGAGGGCCGCGTGCCGTGGCTGCGCGGCAACATGGTGTCCACCCTCGACGGCGCCGCCCAGCACGAGGGCCGCTCGCAGCCCATCTCCTGCCCGGCCGACATGCGGATCTTCGGCGTGCTGCGGGCGCTGGCGGACGTGGTCGTGGTCGGCGCGGAGACGGTACGGCAGGAGGGCTACCGCCCGGCCCGCGCCCGCGCCGAGTTCGCCGCCGCGCGGGAGGCCGCCGGACAGACGCCGGCGCCGGTGATCGCGGTGGTCACGGCGAGCCTGGACCTCGACTTCTCGCTGCCCCTGTTCACCTCCCCGCAGGCGCCGACCCTGGTCCTCACCGGCGCCGGCGCCGACCCGGGGCGCGTCGCCGCCGCCGAGAAGGCCGGCGCCCGGGTGGTCGTCGCCGGGGAGGGCGCCGCGGTGGACCCGGAGCGGGCCGTGCGGGCGCTCGCCGGGCTGGGCCACACCAGGCTGCTGACCGAGGGCGGTCCCCGGCTGCTGGGGCAGATGGTCGCCGCCGGTGTGCTGGACGAGCTGTGCCTGACCGTCTCGCCGATGCTCACCGCCGGTGACGCCCAGCGGATCGCCGGTGGACCGTCAGTGACACTTCCGCGGCGTTTCGCGCTGTCGTCGATGTTGGAAGAGGACGGTTTCCTGTTCACGCGCTACCGCCGGACCTGACCGGCCCGGCCGGGGCGCGCCCGCCGGAAGGAGGAGAACCCGGTTTCCGCCGGCCCGCCGGTCCGGCGATCGGCGGAACGACCCGCCCGTCCCGCGCGGTGACGGGCCAGACTGATTCCCGGCCGTACTCGCGCCCGCACGGGGAAGGATGATCTCCGGGGGCCTGGCTCGGCCCACGGAGCAGCGAGGGCCCGAGGGCCCTCCGAGGAGTAAGGGGCGCCTGGTGTTCACAAGCGTACTGATGATCGAGAAGGCCCTGACGTCCGCCGACGTGGAGTTCGTCACCACCCTGCACGGCGACGAGCCGGTCTCCTTCCACGTCCTGCTCCAGCCACGCGGCGAACAGGCCGACCGGCTGCTGAGAGCCATCGACGACGTCGCGCTCGGCGAGCTCGACGAGGCCGTGCGCGAGGGCGAGACCCCCGAGGGCGAGGAGGCCCGGTCCATGGGGGAGCGGGCGCTGGCGGTGTCCCTCCAGGCGCTGCGCACGACCGGCGACACCGCCGAGGGCCACCTGGTCGAGAACCACCCGCTGGACGCGTTGCGCAAGCTGGTCCAGGAGGTCGGCGCCGACGAGGTGATCGTCCTGACCGACCCGCACTACGTGGAGGAGTTCTTCCACCGCGACTGGGCCTCCCGGGCCCGCCACAAGGTCGGGGTGCCGGTGCTGAAACTCTTCTCGCACAGCAAGGCATAGGCTGGGGCCGGCGCTCTCCCGGCTGTCCCGCGAGGGCGCGAAGACCGTCGTCCCGCTCGTCGCACCACTGGGAGAACACGCATGGCACCCGGCCTTCCTACCGCCATGGACCGACCGCACTTCATCGGCATCGGCGGCGCCGGGATGTCGGGCATCGCCAAGATCCTCGCCCAGCGGGGCGCCGCGGTGGCCGGGAGCGACGCGAAGGACTCGGCCACCGCCGAGGCGCTGCGCGGCCTGGGCGTCACCGTGCACATCGGCCACGCCGCCGGGCACCTCGCCGACGACGCCAGCTGCGTGGTGGTCTCCTCCGCGATCCGCGAGGACAACCCCGAGCTGCTGCGCGCCGCCGAGCTGGGCATCCCCGTGGTGCACCGCTCCGACGCCCTCGCCGCCCTGATGGACGGCCTGCGCCCGATCGCGGTGGCCGGCACCCACGGCAAGACCACCACCACCTCCATGCTGGCGGTCTCCCTCACCGCGCTGGGCCGCGAGCCGTCGTACGCCATCGGCGGCGACCTCGACGCCCCCGGCTCCAACGCGCTGCACGGCGCGGGCGAGATCTTCGTCGCCGAGGCCGACGAGTCCGACCGCAGCTTCCACACGTACGCGCCCGAGGTCGCGATCATCCTCAACGTGGAGCTGGACCACCACGCCAACTACGCGTCCATGGAGGAGATCCACGCGTCCTTCGAGACGTTCGTCGGCCGGATCGTGCCCGGCGGCACCCTGGTGATCTCCGCGGACCACGAGGGCGCCCGCGAGCTGACCCGGCGGCTGGACGGCTCGGTGCGGACCGTGACGTACGGCGAGTCCGCGGACGCCGACGTGAAGGTCCTGTCGGTCGTCCCGCAGGGCCTGAAGAGCGAGGTGACCGTCGAGCTGGACGGCGCCCCGCTCACCTTCACCGTGTCGGTTCCCGGCAGGCACTACGCGCACAACGCGGTCGCCGCCCTCGCCGCCGGCGTCGCGCTGGGCGTCCCGGCCGCCGAGCTGGCGCCGGCGCTGGCCGCGTACACCGGTGTCAAGCGCCGCCTCCAGCTCAAGGGCGAGGCGGCCGGCGTCCAGGTGATCGACTCCTACGCGCACCACCCGACCGAGATGACCGCGGACCTGGAGGCGATGCGCTCCGCCGCGGGTGAGGCCCGCATCCTCGTCGTCTTCCAGCCCCACCTGTTCTCCCGCACCCGCGAGCTGGGCAAGGAGATGGGCGTCGCCCTCGCCCTGGCCGACGCCTCGCTCGTGCTGGACGTCTACCCGGCCCGCGAGGACCCGATCCCCGGCGTCACCAGCGAGCTGATCATCGAGGCGGCCCGCGCGGCCGGCGCGGACGTGACGGCCGTCCACGACGCGGCGGAGATCCCCGCCGCGGTCGCGGGAATGGCCAAGGCAGGCGATCTGGTTCTCACCATGGGAGCGGGCGACGTCACCGACCTCGGCCCCCGCATCCTGGACCGTCTGTCGAACTAAGGGGCTGGAACCTCATGCCGTACGACGTGGAGAAGCCGGACGAGCAGTGGCGCGCGGAGCTGTCGCCGTCCGAGTACGCCGTTCTGCGCCAGGCGGCGACGGAACCCGCCTTCACCGGTGAGTACACCGACACCAGGACCGAGGGCGTGTACTCCTGTCGCGCCTGTGGCGCCGAGCTGTTCACCTCGGACACCAAGTTCGAGTCGCACTGCGGCTGGCCGTCGTTCTTCGACCCGAAGGACACCGACGCCGTGGAACTGGTGCAGGACCGCTCGCACGGCATGGTGCGCACCGAGGTGCGCTGTGCCCGCTGCGGCTCACACCTCGGGCACGTGTTCGAGGGTGAGGGCTATCCGACGCCCACCGACCAGCGGTACTGCATCAACAGCATCTCGCTGACCCTGCAGCCCGCCGATTCCTGATCCGACGCCCGCTCCTCACCACCCCGTCAGCACGAGGTGGTTGAGGAGCAGGGCCACTGCCGCCTGCCCGGCGAGCCAGCCACGCGGACCGGGCAGGAAGGAGCCCGCCGGCAGCAGCCACAGGGCGAACGGCAGCCAGATCCGTTCCGTCTCCGCCTTGCTCATGCCGGACAGGTCCGCGATCAGCAGGGCCAGCAGCGCGGACCCCACCAGCAGCGCAAGCCGGGGCGCGGGACCCCGCAGGAGCGCCGCCCGTCCGGTCCCGAGCAGCACGCCGCCGCCCCTGCGCAGCCCCGCCACCGTGGCCGGGCCGACGACCAGCACCGCGCACGCCAGGTTCGCCCAGATCCAGTAGCCGTACGGGCGCACCCCGCCCGCGCCCTGGTAGTAGCGGGTGACCAGCAGCCGGTACGCCTCCCACCAGTCGAAGCCCAGCGCCGTGAACACGGCCGGCACGACCAGGAACCCGGCGGCCACGTACGGCAGCGGCCGCAGCCGGCGGGTGCCGAGCAGCAGCACCGCCGCGGCGATCACCGCGACCAGCGTCAGCCCGTACGACAGGTACAGCGTCAGCCCGAACAGCAGTCCCGAGCCGAGGCCCGTCCACGCGGGGCGGCAGCCGGTGACGGCGAGGGCCAGCAGGGCGAGCGCCCACGCGGCGACCGCCGCGAACCAGCCGTCGGCGGAGGTACCCGTCCACACCGCCGCCGGGGCCAGGACCACGAAGGGGGCGGCCCGGCGGGCGAGGCCCTCGTCGGCGAGCCGCCGCACGGTGACGAGCACGGCCACCGCCGCCGTGGTGCCGGCCGTGACGACGAACGCCCCGGCCCAGCCGCCGCCGCCCAGGCCGATCCGGTCCAGCAGCACGAAGGTGAGGGTGGCGCCCGGCGGGTGCCCCGCGACGTGCGCCGGCCAGTTGTCGGGGGTGCCGATGAGGATGTGCGCGTGGAAGTCCCGCAGCGTCGCCGGGATGTCCTGCCACCGGCCGACGACCTGGAGGTACTCGTGCCGGGTGGTCAGCCGACCGGCCACGCCCCGGGACCAGCCGTCGACCAGCGCCAGCGACCACGTCCAGGCCAGCGCGCCGCCCCACACGGCGAGCAGCAGCCGCCGCCACGGCAGCCGGGCGGTCAGGGCCGGGCCGTACGCCACGACGGCGACGGCGACCGCGATCGCCGCCGGGGTGCCCGGGCCGACGTGCGGCATCCAGGTTCCCACCAGGGGCGGCCAGCTCACACGGAGGGTGCCGTAGCGGTTCTGGATGTGGGTGCCGACCAGGGCGGCGACCAGGACCAGCGCCGCGGCGGCGACGACGGCGTACCCGTCGAGCAGCGTGCCGCGGGAGTCGCGGACCGGGTCGCGGGGGCCGGTGCGGGGAGAAGTGCGCTTCACGTCGTCACACGCTAGGCCGCCGAGCCTGCGGCAAGCGGCTGACGAGCGGGGACGTCAGCGTTTCGTCACCGGTTGCGGACCCTCCTCCGGGGTGCGGCCGCCCTACGGTCGGCACATGGCACGGTCTTCCCTCCCCGGCCGCCTCCCGCGCGGCCCCTTCGCACCGGACTTCTGGCGCAGCCCCCTGCGCGGTCCCCGGTTCACGTCGGTGCTCGGCGTGGTCCTGCTCGCCGGCATCACCGTCATGTTCGTCACGGGCCTGCTGTCGTACGCCGCGTACAACCCGGATCTGTCACCGGTGAACGACCGGACCCCCGGCAAGGGGATCCTCGGCTTCTACCTCTTCTCCTGGCCCACCGATCCCCCCTGGCTGTACCGGCTGACCCAGGGCGTCCACGTCACGCTCGGCCTCGCGCTGGTGCCGGTCCTGCTGGCCAAGCTCTGGTCGGTCGTGCCCAGGCTGTTCACCCTGCCGCCGGCCCGCTCGGTCACCCACGCCCTGGAGCGGATCTCGCTGCTCCTCCTGGTCGGCGGGGCGCTGTTCGAGTTCACCACCGGCATCCTCAACGTGCAGCTCGACTACATCTTCCCGGGCTCGTTCTACCCGCTGCACTTCTACGGCGCCTGGGTGTTCTTCGGGGCGTTCCTCGCCCACACCGTGCTGAAGGCGCCGGCGGCCTTCCGCAATCTGCGCCGGATGCGGCAGGGCGCCGGCGAGGGCGGGGACGAGGACCCGGTCGAGGCGCCCGTCGGGGATCTCGCCGCCCCCCGGCCCGACCCGCCCACGGTGTCCCGGCGCGGGGCGCTCGGCCTGGTCGGCGGCGGCTCGCTGCTGCTCGTCGCCACCTCGGCCGGGCGCAGCTTCGACGGGCCGCTGCGCGAGACGGCCGTCCTCGCCCCGCACGGCGGGCCCGAACCGGGCAGCGGACCGGGCGCCTTCCAGATCAACAAGACGGCCGAGTACGCGGGCATCCGCCCCGACGACACGACCGAGGAGGCCTGGCGGCTCACCGTCACCGGGCGCGCCGGCACGGTCAGGCTCAGCAGGGCCGAACTGCTCACCCTGCCGCAGCACGAGGCCGCGCTGCCCATCGCCTGCGTCGAGGGCTGGTCGACGTCCGACCAGCGATGGCGCGGGGTGCGGCTGCGGGACCTCGCGGCGCTGGCCGGCCACGACGACCCGGTCGACGTGTTCGTCGAGTCCCTGCAACTGCGCGGCACCTGGCGGCACGCCGCGCTGAGCGCCGATCAGGTCGCCGACGGGCGCTCGCTGCTGGCCCTGTTCGTCAACGGCGCGGAGCTCACCCCGGACCATGGCCACCCGGCCCGCGTCATCGTCCCCGCCGCCCCCGGCGTGCTCAACACCAAGTGGGTCGCCCGGCTGACCTTCGGCGAGCTGTGAGGAGTTGCCTGTCATGCGACGTTCCCCGCTGAACCGGGTGGCCCGGCCGGTACTGGGCAGCCCGTTCCACCTGCTGGTGCTGCTGTGCTCGTTCGCCCTCTGCGCCTACGCGGGCGTACGGCTGCTCGACGGGGACTGGCTGATGATCACCGTGTGGTTCGTGGGTGCCGCCCTGATCCACGACCTGGTGCTGCTGCCGCTGTACGCGGCGGCCGACCGGGCGCTGATCACCACCACCGGCCGGCGCGCGGCCTGGGTGAACCACGTACGGGTGCCGGCCGCGCTGTCCGGGCTGCTGCTCCTCGTGTGGTTCCCGCTGATCACCGGACGGGTGTCGGAACGCTACGCGGCCGTCACCGCCCTGTCCGCCGACGGCTTCGCGGCCCGCTGGCTGCTGGTGACGGCGGCGCTGTTCGCCGGGTCGGCGGTCCTGTTCGCGCTCCGCACGGGCCGCCACCACCCGGCACCGGACGACTGACCCGGCCGCCGCGTGGTGGGTGCGAGGCGGCCTAGGATGGGGTGATCGTTTCGGTCGGCCGGGGGGCCGGCTCGAGGGGGAGGGGGACCGTCGAGTGAGCGGAGCCGGGGGGCAGGGCGGGTCGTCCGTGCCGGACGAGGAGTGGGAGCGGTTCCTGCGCGAGTCGGTGGACGGCGCGGCCGACGCGCCCGTGGAGCCGTCCGCGCGCGCCCGCGAGGTGCGGGCACGGCTGCGGAAGGGCGGCGGGCAGCCGGAGGGGTGGCGCACCTACACGCCGGCCACGCGCGGGCGCCGCACCGGCTGGTACGTGACCGGGCTGGTCGCGGCCGTCGCGCTGGTCCTCGTGGCGCTGTTCCCGCAGCAGATCGTCGGGTGGTTCGGCGGCGACGACGGCGAGCCGGCCGGGACGCCCATGGCCGCCGAGTCGGAGCGGCCCACCGCGGCCCCCGGCGCCGAGCGGGCCCTGCGCCCGACGCTCGACGAGCCGTTCCGCGGCTCGCCCGCCGCCCGCTGGGCCGACGGGCCCGACGGGATCACGGTGCCCCCGGCCAAGGCCACCGGCTGGATGGACGCGGCCCAGGTCGAGCGGGCGCTGCGGCGGAGCAAGGAGTTCATGGTGGCCGCCGGCCTCGACGCCGGTGTGCTGCGCGGGGAGCGGCCCGAGCGGGCGATCGCGCTGCTGAGTCCGCACCAGCGGGACGTACGGGAGTATCTGCGCGCGGCGCTGTCGTCGGCGACGCCCACCGAGGAGACGGACCCGCTGCTGCTGTTCAGCCGCTTCCGCCCGGACCAGGCCGAACCGGTCGGCGACGTCGTCAAGACGCGCGGGCGGCTCACCTACCGCGAGGGCGAGCGGGGCGCCGTCGAGGTCACGGCGGACGTCACCTTCGTCTACCCGGTCACCCCGGCGGCGGGTGACGGCGGGGCGGACGCGGAAGTGATCCGTACGATCGTCCGGCGCGAGGTGGTGATGAGCTGGGACGACCCGTCCAAGGTCGTCACCGAACCGGACACGATGTCGCTCGTGTCGTACTCGGTCGACATGACCAACGGCGGGTGCTCCGGCCCGACCGGCTACTTCGTACCCCCCTTCGGCAGGGCCGGCGAGCGGCCCGCCGACGCGTCACAGCTCGACCCGTACGACCGCAGCGAGCCCGTCGGCACGGCGACCGGGGCCGACGGCTGCGTGACCGCGACCCGCTCCTAGCTCGTCCGGCAGGGGCCGCCCCTCGCCGTGTCGGCGGGCGCTGGGGCCGGGGCGCGGAGGGTCGCGAAGGTTCGGGTGGGGGTGGACCACCGGTCCTCCGGGTGCCAGCCGCCCGCCCGGGCGTGGCGCAGCAGTGCCGGAGTGCCGAGGCGGGCCCAGGGGAAGAGTTCGCCGGGGCTGCCGTGGGCGTCGGTGACCTGGACCAGGATCCGTTCGTCCACCTCCGGGTCCGGCACCGTCTCGACGATCAGCAGACCCCCCGCCGTGAGGACCCGGGCCATCCGGTCCAGCAGCGCGGCCGGGTCGCCGCCGATGCCGATGTTGCCGTCCATCAGCAGGGCCGTGTCCCAGCGCCCGGCGCCCGGCAGCGGGCCGAAGACCGAGGCCGGCACCGCTTGTCCGCCGCGCCGGACGGTGTGCGCGACCGCGGCCTCGCTGACGTCGATGCCGAGGGCCCGGCGCCCCTGCGCGCCGAGCGCGGCCACCAGCCGTCCGGGACCGCAGCCCACGTCCAGCACCGTGCCTTCGCAGCGCCCCAGCACCTCCAGGTCGGCCGCGTCCGGCTCCGCGCACCAGCGCTCCACGTCCAGCGGCAGCAGCCGCCCGTCGGATTGGCGCAGGAACAGCGGGCCCCGCCCGGCGCGCAGGGCGTCGGCGTAGGGGTCGGCCGACCAGGCGCGGTCCGCGGACGGAGCCGGACGGCCGGTCGTGCGCTGCGGTCCGAGGCGGGACGTCGTCGCCACCCGCGCCCCGCTCACCGGCGGGCCGCCGTCAGCTCGGCCAGCCGCGCGGCGAACCGGCCGCCCGGCGCCGCGCCGGCGACGGCCGCCGCGTCCCGGGCCGTGTCGACGTCACGCAGCAACGGCAGGTCCCGTACCCGCAGGCCGTCCAGCCGCCGCCGTTGCGCGGCCCCCGTGTCCGGCCGTGACATGGGCACCCCGCGCAGCAGCCCGGGGTCGGGCGCTGCCAGGCCCAGCGCCCAGAAGCCGCCGTCGGCGGCAGGGCCGAACCAGGCGTCGCAGTCCGCGAAGTCCACGGCGAGCAGCTCCGGCGTCACCTGCGGGGTGTCCATCCCGATGAGCAGCGCGGGCCCGTCGCACCCGGTGAACGCGGCGGCCAGCCGCTCGTCGAGACCGCCCGTACCCTGCGGTACGACCTCCACGCCGGCCGGCAGCCACGGTCCCGGCGCCCCGTCCAGCACCAGCACCCGGCGTCCCGCGGGCGTGCGGGCGACCACGTCGAGGGTGTCCGCGAGCGCGGCCTCGGCGAGCGCGGCCGCCTCCTCGGGCGTGAACGGCGGCGTCAGCCGGGTCTTCACCCGGCCCGGCCGGGGCTCCTTGGCGATGACGAGCAGCGTGAGCGGGGACGACGTCACGAGGCCACCCCCTCGCGCGCGGCGGGCTCCTGGAGCACCCGGCTCATGTCCCGTACCGCCTGGAAGGTGCCGCGCCAGGTGCCGGTCACCTTGGAGGCGCCGGTGCGCGGCGTGTACGGCACGTCGTGCTCGGTGACGCGCCACCCGGCGTCGGCGGCGCGCACCACCATCTGCAGCGGGTAGCCGCTGCGCCGGTCGGTCAGGTCCAGGGCGAGCAGCTCCTCGCGCCGGGCCGCCCGCAGCGGGCCGAGGTCCCGCAGCCGCAGTCCGGTGCGGCGGCGCAGCAGCCGGGCCAGGGCGACGTTGCCGGCCCGGGCGTGCAGTGGCCAGGCGCCCCGCCCCCGTGGCCGGCGCCGGCCCAGGACCAGGTCGGCCGCGCCGGTGCGGACCTCGTGGACGAACGGCACCAGGTCCGCCGGGTCCAGCGAGGCGTCGCAGTCACAGAAGCAGACGATGTCGGCCGTGGCGGCGCTCAGCCCGGCGTGGCACGCGGCGCCGAAACCGCGCCGCGCCTCGTGCACGACGGTGGCGCCGAGCTCACGGGCGACGCGGTCGGAGCCGTCCGTGGAGCCGTTGTCGACGACGAGCGCGCGCCAGCCGGGCGGGATCCGCCGCAGCACCCACGGCAGCGCCGCGGCCTCGTCGAGACAGGGCAGGACGACGTCGACGGACGCCGGGCCCGGTGGTTCCGGGGAGGAGGGGGAGGAGGTCACGGCTCTCACCCTACGAACGCCAAACGGGCATTCCGGGCAACGCCTCCTTACGAAACACGGACGTCGGCGCCCGCCCGGCCGGTTCGCGCGCGCGGGGTGCGACGCTGGACGGCATGGATCAGCCACCACCGAGCGGCGAGGCCGGAGCCCGGGTCCTCGTCGTCGACGACGACCCCACCGTCGCCGAGATCGTCACGGGCTACCTGGACCGCGCCGGCTACGTCGTCGAGCGGGCCGGCGACGGCCCCGACGCGCTCGCCCGCGCCGCCGCCCACTGGCCCGACCTGGTCGTCCTCGACCTCATGCTGCCCGGCATGGACGGCCTCGAGGTGTGCCGCAGGATGCGCGGACAGGGGCCCGTGCCGGTCATCATGCTCACCGCGCGCGGCGACGAGGACGACCGCATCCTCGGCCTGGAGGTCGGCGCCGACGACTACGTCACCAAGCCGTTCAGCCCGCGCGAGCTGGTCCTGCGCGTCGAGTCCGTGCTGCGCCGCACCCGTCCCGGGCCGGCCGCGTCCGGGCTGCTGCGCGCCGCCGGCCTCACCGTCGACCCCGCCGCCCGCCGGGCCACCAAGAACGGCGCCGAACTCGCCCTCACGATCCGCGAGTTCGACCTCCTCGCCTTCCTCCTGGCCCATCCGGGGCGGGCGTTCGCGCGGGAGGAGCTGATGCGGGAGGTGTGGGGCTGGGACTTCGGCGACCTGTCCACCGTGACCGTCCATGTACGGCGGCTGCGCGGCAAGGTCGAGGACGACCCGGCACGGCCCCGGCTGATCCAGACCGTGTGGGGTGTCGGCTACCGCTTCGACCCCGCGACCGGGGAGGCGTGACGATGCGGGACACCCTGCTCATCGCCCTGTTCGCGTTCCTCGGCGCCACCACGGCCGGCGTGCTCGGCGCGGGCGTGCTGCTGCTGATCCGGCGCCGGTCGCTGACCGCGCACCTCGCGGTCGTCGCCGCCGTCGCCGTCACCGCCATGTTCGCCGGCACGCTGGCCGTCGCGCGGGCGATGTTCCTCTCGTCGCACGACCTGAGCGTGGTGACCACGGTCGTCGCCATGGCCGCCGTGGTCTCCCTGGTCACCGCGCTGCTGCTGGGGCGCTGGGTCGTCGCCCGCAGCCGGGAACTCGCGCTCGCCGCGCGCTCCTTCGGGGACGGCGGTGAGTTCGCCGCGCCCGACGGGCCGGCCACCGCGGAACTCGCGGCGCTGAGCCGGGAGCTGGAGGCCACCAGTGTGCGGCTCGCCCAGTCACGGGACCGGGAGCGGGCCCTGGAGTCCTCCCGGCGGGAACTCGTCGCCTGGATCTCCCACGACCTGCGCACACCGCTCGCCGGACTGCGCGCCATGGCGGAGGCGCTGGAGGACGGTGTCGCCGCGGAACCCGACCGCTACCTGCGGCAGATGCGCACGGAGGTGGAACGCCTCAACGACATGGTCGGCGACCTGTTCGAGCTGTCCCGCATCCACGCGGGGACGCTGAAGCTGTCCCCCGCCCGGATCAGCCTCTACGACCTGGTCGGCGACGCCCTGGCCGGGGCGGATCCGCTCGCCCGCGAGCACGGCGTACGGCTGGTGGGTGAGGGGGTGGAGCCGGTGCCGGTGGAGGTGGACGGCCGGGAGATGAGCCGGGTGCTGGGGAACCTCCTGGTGAACGCGATTCGCCGGACTCCGGCGGACGGCACGGTGGCGGTGGCCGCGCGGCGGTCGTCCGAGGGGGCGGTGGTGGTGTCCGTGACGGACGGGTGCGGGGGCATTCCGGAGGAGGATCTGCCGCGCGTCTTCGACACGGGGTGGCGGGGGACGCATGCGCGGACGCCTCCGGCGGGGGCGGGGCTTGGGCTTGCGATCGTGCGGGGGATTGTCGAGGCGCACCGGGGGACGGCGTCCGTCCGTAACGTCAGGGGAGGGTGTCGGTTCGAGGTGAGGTTGCCTGCGGAGGCGTGAGGTGAGGGGGTGCGCAGTTCCCCGCGCCCCTGGGGCGTGTGCCCGTTGGGGGCGTTCGGTGGGTGCGGGTGGGTAGGGGCTGGTCGCGCAGTTCCCCGCGCCCCTGAGGGGGTGGTGGTTGGCTTCGTCGCCTGGGTGCGGCAGTGTTGTGGCTGGTTGCGCAGTTCCCCGCGGCCCTGAGGGGGTGGTGGTTGGCTTCGTCGCCTGGGTGCGGCAGTGTTGTGGCTGGTTGCGCAGTTCCCCGCGCCCCTGAGGGGGTGGTGGTTGGCTTCGTCGCCCGGGTGCGGCAGTGTTGTTGTTCGTGTTTCTACGGGGCGGTTGCGAACTCTCTCATTCCTTCCTCGAAGGTGATCTCCGGCTTCCAGCCCAGGTCCGCTCGCAGGCGGGCCGAGTCCGCCGTGATGTGGCGGACGTCGCCCAGGCGGTACTCGCCGGTGACGACGGGGGACGGGCCGCCGTGGGCCTCGGCGAGGGCGTGGGCCATCTCGCCGACCGTGTGCGGTGTGCCGCTGCCCGTGTTGTAGGCGGTGAGGGCGCCGGCGGGCGGATCCGCCTCCAGGGCCGCCACGTTCGCCGAGGCGACGTCCCGGACGTGGACGAAGTCACGGCGCTGGCCGCCGTCCTCGAAGACCCGCGGGGCCTCGCCGCGGGCCAGGGCCGAGCGGAAGAAGGACGCCACCCCGGCGTACGGGGTGTCCCGGGGCATTCCCGGCCCGTACACGTTGTGGTAGCGCAGCGACACCGCCGAGCCGCCCGTCGCGCGGGCCCAGGCGGCGGCCAGGTGCTCCTGCGCCAGCTTGGTGGTGGCGTACACGTTGCGCGGGTCGGCCGGGGCGTCCTCGCCGACCAGGCCCGGCTCCAGCGCGGCACCGCACACCGGGCACCGGGGCTCGAACCGCCCGGCCGCCAGGTCCGCCTCGGCGCGCGGCCCCGGCCGCACCACGCCGTGCCCGGCACAGACGTAACGGCCTTCTCCGTACACCACCATCGAGCCGGCCAGCACCAGCCGCCGTACGCCCGCGTCGGCCATCGCGGCCAGCAGGACGGCCGTCCCCAGGTCGTTGCGGGAGACGTACTCCGGGGCGTCGCCGAAGCCCGTGCCGAGGCCGACCATCGCCGCCTGGTGGCAGACGGCGTCCACCCCGTCGAGCGCCGCGCGCACCGCGCCCGGTGAGCGGACGTCCGCCGCCGGATCGGTACGGACGTCGAACACCACGGGTTCGTGCCCGCGCTCCCGCAGCGCCGTCACGACGGTGGACCCGATGAACCCGGCACCGCCGGTGACCAGTACGCGCATGCCCTCACGCTAAGCCCGCCGCAGCCCCCGCACCGGCTCCACGCCGGGCACGTCACGGTTCCGTAAGACCCGTGGGCCGCCGGCCGGGTGGGCGCCCGGAACCTCGGCGCACCCCTCGCAGCGGCAGCCGTACGGTGAAGACCGTCGCCCCCGGCTCGGTGGTCAGGGTGATGTCGCCGCCGTGGGCGCGGACCAGGGAGCGGGCGACCGACAGGCCCAGGCCGCTGCCGCCGCGGTCCCGGCTGCGGGCCTTGTCGACGCGGCGGAAGCGGTCGAAGACCCGCTCCCGGTCCTCGGCCGGGATGCCGGGGCCCGCGTCGGCCACCCGTACCAGGGCCGCGTCACCGGAGACCGCGACCTCGACGGAGACCGGGGTGCCGGCCGGGGTGTGCACGGCCGCGTTGGCCAGCAGGTTGTCCAGCACCTGCCGCACCCGCTGCGGATCGAGCGGCAGCACCAGGGGGCCGGGGGCCCGGGCCGTGACGGTGAGCGGATGCGTCGGGCGCGCCGCCCGGAACGCGTCCGCGGCCTGCCGCACCAGCTCCGTCAGATCCGTGTCGGCCGTACGCAGCGGCGCCTCCGCCTCCGCCGAGTCCAGCCGGGCGAGCAGCAGCAGGTCGTCCAGCAGGACACCCATCCGCGCGGCCTCGGCCCGCAGCCGGGCAAGATGCCGTTCCCGCTCGGCGGGTTCGTTCGCGGCGGCGTACTGGAACAGGTCCGCGTATCCGCGCACCGACATCAGCGGGGTGCGCAGTTCGTGCGAGGCGTCCGCGACGAAGCGGCGCAGCCGCTGCTCGGCCCGCGCGCGGACCGCGAGCGAGTCGTCGATGTGCTCCAGCATCGTGTTGAACGCCGTGCGCAGCTCCGCCACCTCGCGCCCGCCGTCGCGTCCGTCCGCGCGCAGCGGCAGCCGGGCCGCCGACTCGGTCAGGTCGTGCGAGGCGATGCCGTGCGCGGTGTGCGCCATGTCGCTCAGCGGTTGCAGTCCGCGCCGCAGCATCCGCCGCCCGAACACCACCAGCGCCGCCAGCGCGAGCGCGAACACCACCACCTGCACGGTGACCAGCCGTTCGACGGTCTTCTCGACGTCCTCCACGGGAGCGGCGCTCACCAGCACCACTCCCGGCTCCACCTCGCAGCCGCGCAGCCGGTACGTGCCCTCCCCGTCGATCCGCGCGGTGCGCATCAGCTCCGTGTCGGAGTGCGCCATCGCCCGCGCGAGTTCGGACAGCGGCCGGGTGTCGTCGGGCACGTCGGCCGGCCGGCGCAGCGAGACCGAGTCGCCGCTGACGTCGTACACCGCCGTGAACCAGCCGTAGTACGGCTTGCGCCGCACCGTGCCGTGCGCCGCGGCGTCCTTGGCCTGCACGGTCTGGATCAGCTTCAGCTGGTCGCCGAGCTGCTGCTGGAGATAGTCCCGCATGTAGGCGGTGAGCGCCGTGCCGACGACCGCGAACACCGCCAGCGACAGCACTCCGAGGCCCAGCGCCAGCCGGGTGCCCAGCCGCATCCGCCGGTGGACGTCCCGCAGCCGCCGGGCCGTCGCCCTCACTCCGCCGCCTGCCGGACCACGTAGCCGAAGCCCCGCACGGTCCGGATCAGCGGGGCGCCCGTGGCGTCCAGCTTGCGCCGCAGCCGGCTGACCACCAGTTCCACCACGTTGGCCCGGCCGCCGAAGCCGTACTCCCACACGTGGTCCAGGATCTGCGCCTTCGTCAGCACGGTCGGCGAGCGGCGCATCAGATAGCGCAGCACCTCGTACTCGGTCGGGGTGAGCGCCAGCAGGTGCTCGCCCCGCCGCACCTCCCGGGTGTCCTCGTCCAGCGACAGGTCCCCCACCCGCAGCACCGACCGCCGGAAGTCCGGGCCCGCGCTGCGCCGCAGCACCGTGCGCAGCCGCGCCATCAGCTCCTCCACGGCGAACGGCTTGACCAGGTAGTCGTCGCCGCCCCGGGTGAGCCCGGCCACCCGGTCGGCGACCCCGTCCCGGGCGGTGAGGAACACCACCGGCACCATCCGCCCCGAGCTGCGCAGCCCGTCCAGCACGCCGAAGCCGTCGACGTCCGGCAGCATCAGGTCCAGCACCACGATGTCCGGGCGGAACGCGGCGGCGCGGCGCAGCGCCTCCTCGCCCGAGTGGGCGGTGACCGCCTCCCAGCCCTCGTACCGGGCGACCGTCGCCACCAGGTCGGCTATCGGAGGGTCGTCGTCCACCACGAGTACGCGCACTCTGTCCACGCGCCCATACTGCGGCACGGCACCGCCCGTGCCCGAGGCCCCCGCACGGCCGGAGCCCGATCGACAGCGAACCGACAGCGAACCGACAGGATCGGGGCTACGGCCCGTGCGGATCAGGTGGTTTGCCCCGCCGGGATCCGGGCAGGTGCCGCCCTGGCCCTCGGCCGCCCCCGCCGCCGGGGTCCCGTGACACCCGGGGCGTCGTCGGTGCCGCCGTCTACACTCGACCGGCACCCGGCGCGGTCGATACCGGCCGACCATCCTCAGCCACCCGAAGGGCAAGCGGCGTCTTGATACGGATCGACTCAGTCACGAAGCGGTACCCGGACGGCACGGTGGCGGTCGACCGGCTGTCGCTGGAGATCCCGGACCGCTCGATCACCGTCCTCGTCGGACCTTCGGGCTGCGGCAAGACGACCACCCTCCGCATGATCAACCGGATGGTCGAGCCCACCGAGGGGACGATCCTCCTCGACGGCGAGGACGTGCGGCGCCAGCCCGTCACCGCCCTGCGCCGCTCCATGGGGTACGTCATCCAGAACGCGGGCCTCTTCCAGCACCGCACGATCGTCGACAACATCGCGACCGTCCCCCGCATGCTCGGCTGGGGCAAGCAGCGCGCCCGGGAGCGGGCGGCGGAGCTGATGGAACGGGTGGGCCTCGACACCGCGCTCGCGAAGCGGTACCCCTACCAGCTCTCCGGCGGCCAGCAGCAGCGCGTCGGGGTGGCGCGGGCGCTCGCCGCGGACCCGCCGGTGCTGCTGATGGACGAGCCGTTCTCGGCCGTCGACCCGGTGGTGCGCAAGGGACTCCAGGACGAACTGCTGCGCATCCAGGACGAACTGGGCAAGACCATCGTCTTCGTCACCCACGACATCGACGAGGCGATCAAGCTCGGCACCATGGTCGCCGTGCTGCGTGAGGGCGGCCGGCTCGCCCAGTACGCCCCGCCCGCCGACCTGCTGTCGAACCCCGCGGACGGCTTCGTCGAGGACTTCCTCGGCGCCGACCGGGGCATCCGCCGGCTCTCCTTCTTCACCTCCGAGGCGCTGGAGCTGACCACCGACGCCGTGGTCCCGGCCGGTGCCCCCGCCGAACGCCTCACCGCCGGCAAGGCCCCGTACCTGCTGGTGACCGACGCCGACGGCCGTCCGCTCGGCTGGCGCGAGCGCGGGAGCACCGGCGACTCCGGCGGGCTCCTGCCGTACGGGCGCCCGTTCCGGCCCGGTACGGACTCGCTGCGGGTCGCGCTCGACTGCGCGGTCCTCTCGCCCACCGGCTGGGCGGTCGCCGTGGACGGCGACGGCCGGGTGACCGGGGTGGTCTCCCAGCAGACCATCGGCGAGGCGATCCGCGCCGCCCACACGGCGGCCGGCACCGCACCCGCCGGGGCCGCGGCGGACGCCCCCGCGCCGGAGCGCGGCGAGGACGAGAAGGTCGCCGGATGAGCGGCTTCTTCGACATCCCCAGCGACCTCCAGCACAGCTGGGCCGGCCTGATCGGGCTGCACCTGCGCGAGGCCCTGCTGCCGGTGGCCGCCGGGCTGCTCCTCGCGCTGCCACTGGCGCTGCTGTGCGGCCGGTTCCGCTGGCTGTACCCGCCGGTGCTCGGTGTGACGACCGTGCTGTACGCCGTGCCGTCCCTGGCGTTCTTCGTCGTGCTCATCGACTACACCGGCCAGACCGAGCTGACCGTGATGATCCCGCTGGCCCTGTACAGCCTGGTGGTGCTGGTCCCGGCGATCGTCGACGGTGTGCGCTCGGTGTCCGACGAGACCCTCGCCGCGGCCACCGCCATGGGCTTCGGTCCCGTACGGCGCTACGTGCAGGTGCAGTTGCCCATCGCCGCGCCCGCGATCATCGCCGGGCTGCGGGTCGCCACCGCGTCCAGCATCTCCCTGGTGAGCGTCGGCGCCCTCATCGGCAACCAGGGCGCCCTCGGCAACCTGCTGGCCGCCGCGCAGAAGTACGACCGGCCCGAACTCGCGGCGAACGCCGTGCTCACCACCGCGGCCCTGGCGATCCTGTGCGACGTCGCGCTGGTCGCCCTGCGCCGGGCGCTGACGCCCTGGATGCCCGGCCGGAAACCGGCCGCGCCGCCGCGTGAGGAACTCCTCGCGAAGGGTGCCGCCCGGTGAACGTCCTCAGCTTCGTCCAGGCGTTCTTCAGCGACAACGCCCACTGGCACGGCTACGACGGCATCCCCACGCGCTTCGTGGAGCACGTCCGGTACTCGCTGCTGGCCCTCGCGATCGCGTCCGCGATCGGCCTGCCCGTCGGGCTGCTGACCGGGCACACCGGACGCGGCGGCAACGCGATCGCCTTCGTCGCGAACGCGGCCCGCGCCCTGCCCAGTTTCGGACTGCTGGTGCTCGCCGTGCTGCTCATCGGCTTCGGGCTGCTGCCCGTCATGATCCCGCTGGTCGTGCTGGCCGTCCCGCCGATCCTGGTGACCACGTACGAGGCGGTCCGCACCGTCGACCCGGCGCCGGTGGACGCGGCCCGCGGCATGGGCATGCGCGAGTCGCGGATCCTGTTCCGGGTGGAGGTGCCGGTGGCGCTCCCGCTGATCCTCGGCGGTCTGCGGACCGCCGCCATCCAGATCGTGTCGACGGCAACCATCGCCGCCTACGTCAGTCTCGGCGGGCTGGGCCGGTACATCATCGACGGGCTCTACCAGCGCGACTACGAGAAGGTCGTCGGCGGCGCGACGCTGGTGGCGGTCCTGGCGCTGGTCACCCTCGCGCTGTTCTGGGCCGCGGGACGGTTCGCGGTGTCGCCCGGAGTGCGCCGCCGCTGACATTCGATCAGCTGTGCGACAAATGTAACCCAAGCGGTCTTGACCGACCGTGAAACGGCTGGATTGGATCGGTGAATGATTTCCACGGCGAAGAGCTGCAGACCCACCAAGAGGCACACCGGGGCGGCGGCCGTCGCGCTCGCCGCCGCGGCGGCGCTGCTCGCGGGCTGTTCCTCCGGTGACACCTCCGAGAACCCGCTCGACGGCGAGAAGGCGGACGCCGGCACCGTCGTCGTCGGCTCGAACAACTTCGCCGAGTCCACCCTGCTCGCCGACATCTACGGCGAGGCGCTGCGCGCCAAGGGCCTGAAGGTCACCTACAAGCACAACATCGGCAGCCGTGAGACCACGTACGGCCTGATGAAGAACGGCTCGGTGACGGTCCTCCCGGAGTACAACGGCTCCCTCCTCGCCTACCTCGACGCCGACGCGGAGCAGACCTCCGCCGACGCGGTCAACGAGGCGGTGAAGGCCAAGCTGGACAAGCAGCTGACGCTTCTGGAGTCCTCGCCGGCCGAGGACAAGGACTCGGTGAGCGTCAACGCCGCGACGGCGAAGAAGTACGGCCTGACCGCCGAGTCCACGCTCGCCGACCTCAAGGACGTCGCGCCCGAGCTGACGATCGGCGGCTCGCCCGAGTTCCAGACCCGGCAGCAGGGCCTGAAGGGCCTGGAGGCGGTCTACGGGCTGAAGTTCAAGACCTTCAAGGCACTGGACGCGGGCGGCCCGCTGACCCAGGCGGCCCTCGCGCAGAACGAGGTGCAGGCGGCGGACGTCTTCACGACCGACCCGACGATCGTGAAGGAGAAGTTCGTCGTCCTGAAGGACCCGGAGAACCTCTTCGGGTTCGCCAACGTCACCCCGCTGGTCCGCAAGGACGGGCTGTCGCAGGAGGGCGTCGAGGCACTGAACGCGGTCTCCGCGAAGCTGGACACCAAGACGCTCCTCGACCTGGACGCCCAGGTGCAGCTGGAGAAGAAGGACCCGCTGGACGTGGCCAAGACCTGGCTGAAGTCCGCCGGCCTCACCTGAGACGCACCGCGGGGGTGCGGCGACCCGCCGCACCCCACGGGCGCCTCGCCCGGCTGCTCGTCCGGCCGCGCCTCGCGGGTGCGTTCAGCGCACTGCCGTCGTCTGGGCGATCAGCAGGTCGATGAGGGCGATCAGCACGTCCCTGGAGGACTCCCGCTCCCGCGCGTCGCACAGCAGCACCGGCACCTCCGCGGGCAGCGTCAGCGCCTCGCGGATGTCCTCCGCCGGGTACGGGTGCTCGCCGTGGAAGCCGTTGGCGGCGACCACGAACGGGATGCCCCGCCGCTCGAAGAAGTCGATCGCGGCGAAGCTCGACTTGGGCCTGCGCACGTCGACCAGGACCACCGCGCCCAGCGCGCCGACGGCCAGGTCGTTCCACATGAACCAGAACCGCTGCTGTCCCGGCGTGCCGAACAGGTAGAGCACCAGGTCGTCGGAGACGGTGATCCGGCCGAAGTCCATCGCGACCGTGGTGACACGTTTCTCCTCCACGCCGTCGAGGTCGTCGACGTCCAGGCCCGCCATGGTCAGCGACTCCTCGGTGCGCAGCGGCCTGATCTCGCTGACCGAGCCGACCATGGTCGTCTTGCCCACGCCGAAGCCGCCGGCGATCAGGATCTTGACCGTGTCGGGCGCCCCGAGGTCCGCGGACGCCCGGGCGGTGGTGTCAGAGCCGGCCAAGGCCCTCCCTCACTTTCTGCAGCAGGTCCGGATCCGGAGTGGTGACGGAACGCGGCGCGCGGACGGTGATCCGGCCCGCCTCCAGCAGGTCGCAGAGCATGATGACGACCACGCTCACCGGCAGGTCGAGCCGCGCGGCGAGCTCGGCGACCGCCACCGGCTCCACGCACAGCCGCAGGATCCGCGTGTGCTCCGGCTGCGGCCGGGCGGCCGTCTCCGGCTGCGGGTCCGCCGCCGTCACCGTCGTGATGAGCGTGAAGTCGGCGCGGCTCGGCCGGGTGCGGCCCCCGGTCAGGGTGAACGGCCGTACCAGCCGGCCCGCCGAGTCGCTGCCGCCCACGTCACACGCCTGGGTCGACGGCGGGACCGCCGGCGTCCCGCGGGGCCGCGCTGAGGTGCTCGCCGATCTTCTTCACCAGCATGTTCATCTGGTACGCCACCACGCCGACGTCCGCCTTCGGACCCGTCAGCACCACCAGGTGGGCGCCGGGCCCCGCCGAGGTGAGGATCAGGTAGCTGTGCGCCATCTCGATGAGCGCCTGGCGCACCGGGCCGCCGCGGAAGTCCATGCTGACGCCCTTGCTGAGGCTCATCAGACCGGACGCGGTGGCGGCCAGTCGCTCCGCGTCGTCGCGCAGGAAGCCGGTGGACTTGCTGACCACCAGGCCGTCCTCGGAGAGGACCACGGCCTGGTTCACGTCGGCGACCCGTTCCACGAGTCCGGTCAGCAGCTGGTCGAGCTGGGTGTGGGTGGCGGGCAGGGGGCGTGTCATGGCGGTGTTCCTTCGTCGGCGTTCAGCGGTCGGCGTCAGCGGTCGGGGTCGGGTGCCCGGGGGACGGGGCGGGCACGCGCGGCGGGTCCTGCGGGGTGTCCTCGTGCTCCGGCTTCTCGTCCGGCGCGGCGCGGTCGTCGCCCTCGGGCGCCCCGCCGACGGCGTCCCGGGCCTTGGACGTGCCGCGCTGGAAGCCTCCGAGGGAGGAGGCGGCGCGTTCCGCGGTGAACTCCTCGTCGGACGCGTCCGCGGGCCGCCGCCCGGGCGCCGGCTCCTCGAGCAGTTCGGCGGCCAGGCTGGTCTGCGGCACCCGGCGGGGGAGCGGGGCGAGCCCGCCGCCGGAGCCCGGGACGGCCGCGTCGTTCTCCCGCGCGGGCACGGGCCGCGGGGCGGCGGTCCGGGGCACGGCGGCCGGGGCGGCGGTGTCCGCCGCCGGACGGGCGGGGCGCGTCCGGGGCTCACCGCCCGCGTCGTCGGGCTTGGCGGCGCCCGCCGTGCCGTCGGCGGCCCCGGCGTCGCGGACCACGACGTCGTGCGGGACCAGCACGATCGCGGTCGTCCCGCCGTACGGCGACGGGCGCAGGGTGACGGTGATGCCGTGCCGGTGCGCGAGCTGGGAGATCACGAACATGCCGAGGCGCAGGTCGTCGGCGAGCGCCACCACGTCGAACTGCGGGGGCTTGGCCAACTGCCTGTTGAGGGAGTCGTAGTCCTCCTCCGACATGCCGAGGCCCCGGTCCTCGACCTCCACGGCGAGGCCCTTGGCGACCATCGCCGCGCGCACCGTGACGGGACCGGGCGCCGGCGAGTACACGGTGGCGTTGTCGATCAGTTCGGCCAGCAGGTGGATGACGTCGGCGACCGCCGGCGGGGCGAGCGCCACCTCCTCGTCGGTGAACACCTCCACCCGCTGGTACTCGGCCACCTCGCCGACGGCGCTGCGCAGGATGTCGATCAGCGCGACCGGTTCGCTCCAGCTCCGCCCGGGGCGCTCACCGCTGACGATGACCAGGTTCTCCTCGTAGCGGCGCAACTGGCTCGCCGCGGAGTCCAGTTCGTACAGGCCCTTGAGGACCTCGGGGTCGGTGTGCCGGCGCTCCAGCGCGTCGAGCTTGCTGAGCTGGAGGTTGACCAGGTTCTGGCTCTGCCGCGCGATGCCCAGGATGATCTTCTGGAAGCCCCGCCGAGTGTCGGCGAGTTCCACCGCGGTGTGCACGGCCGTGCGCTGCGCGGTGTTGAACGCCTGCGCCACCTGTCCGAGTTCGTCGTGACCGTAGTCCAGGGGAGTGGTCGCGGACTCCGCGTCGACCTTCTCGCCCCGCTCCAGGCGCGCCACCACGTCGGGCAGCCGCTCCTGGGCCAGGCCCAGGGTGGCGAGCCGCAGCCCGCGCAGCCGGCGGGACAGCGAGCGGGTGATGCGCCAGGACAGCCCCACGCACAGCAGCAGCGCGAGCAGCCCGGCGGCGCTCAGGGACGCGGCCGTCACCAGCAGGCTGCGGGCCTCGTCGGCGCTGCGGGTGAGCAGTTCGCCGGTCTGCTGCCGGATCATGGTGCTGTAGCGCGGGGAGACCGTGTCCATGGCCCCGTCCCAGCGGTCCTTCAGGTCCGGCAGCTCGATCTCACCCGCCTCCCCCTCGGCCGGGGTGGCCAGGACCTGGTCCTCCACCGCCTCCAGCGCCCGCCACGCGGGGCTCTGCAGGATCTCCTCGGCCTGCGTCTTGATGCCGCCGCTGAGCGACGGCACGATCTGGTCCGCGACCAGCCAGCGCCGGGTGTGCACCAGCGCGGCGAACTCCTGCCGGCGCTCGGCGCCGAGACGGCCCGACGGCCATGCCAGGGTGAGCAGCGCGTCCTCCCGGGAGACCAGCTCCGCCGCGTGCTCCAGCGCCACCAGCGGCTGCGCCTGGGAGGTCAGGTCCCCGTCGTCGACCTGGGACAGCTCCTGGAAGGCGTGGATCTGGTCGTCGATGATCGAGGTGTACTGCTCCAGCGCCTCCTCCGCGGTGATGTCGCGGGGGCTGTCGATCTGGTCCCGGTAGTACTCCAGGCTGCCCACCGAGCCGAGCACCGAGTACAGCCGGTCCGAGACGCGCGCCGGTGCCTCGGCGATCGCGTCGGCCTGAGCCGTCAGCCGCGCCACCGACCGGTCGGTGGTCCGGCGCTGGGCGTCGAGCGCGGACCGCGAACCCCCCGGTCCGGCCAGCCAGGCCGCGGTGAGCCGCCGTTCACGCTGAAGGGCGAGCGTGGCGTGGGTGCCCATGGCGCCGGTGTCACGGCTCAACTGCGTCTGCGACCGCAGCTCCAGACCCTCCGAGAACATGCGGATCGTCGTCAGGCCCCACAGGGCCGCGAGGGTGACGCAGGGCACCAGGGCGAGCAGGATCAACGAGAGGCGTATGGAGCCGAGACGGCGCCGGGCACCTGTCCGAGAAGACATCGTGGTCCTAGAGCGGTCGGGTGAGGGGGACGGTACGCACGGGTGGCCCGTCAGCGGGTTCCGTCGGCGGCGAACCGGGCGACCGAGTCCGCCTGCGTCTTGGTGACGAACGCCGGCCCGGTCAGGACGGGCGCGACCCCGCCGCCGCTGACGTTGCCGTTGGTCCGGTACAGGTGCAGCGCGTCCACGGCGAGGTAGCCCTGCAGGTAGGGCTGCTGGTCGACGGCGAACCGCACGTTGCCGCCGCGCACGGCGTCCACCAGGTCCTCGTTGAGGTCGAACGTGGCGACGGCGGCGTCGCTCTCCGCCTTCGCCGCCGCCTCGACCGCGGTGAGCGCGATGTCGGCCCCGTTGGTGACGACCTGGTCGATGGTCGGGTCCTGGCGCAGCCGGGCCGTGACGATGCCGGAGACGGCCCGCTCGTCGGTACCGTCCACATAGAGGTTCTCCGTCGTGCCGCGGAACGTCTTCTTCACCCCGGCGCAGCGGGCCTCCAGGCCGACGTTGCCGCGCTCGTGGACGACGCACAGGGTGTGCTTGGCCCTCAGGTCGTTCAGCTTCTCGCCGACGGCCCGGCCCGCCAGGCTTTCGTCCTGGCCGAAGAAGGCCAGCAGTCCGGCCTTCTTCCACGCGTCGAGGCCCGAGTTGAGCCCGACCACGGGGATGTCGGCGGCCCGCGCCTCGTTGACCGGGCCCTTCATCGCCTGCGGCTTGGCCAGGGTCAGCGCGATGCCGTCGACGCCGTCCCGGACGGCCTGGCGCACGAGGTCCGCCTGCCCCGCCCCGTCCGGGTCGCTGAGGTAGGTCAGCTCGATGCCGTCCCGGGCGGCCGCCGCCTCGGCGCCCTTGCGCACCCGGTCCCAGAAGACGTCACCCTCACTGCCGTGGGTGACCAGGGCGACCCGCATCCCCCCGGAGCCGCCCGCCGCGTCCGAGGGCCTCTCGTCCGTCCCGGAGGCGGAACAGCCGGCCGTCAGCAGGCCGATGGCGACCGCCACGACCGCCGTACGGCGTCTCGGGATGCGGCGGGACGGGGGACGAGTGTTCATGAGGAGCGCGGACCTCGCTGTGCGGCAGAGCAAGTGCAGGGGAGAGCACGGACGGATCCGGGCCACCGCAGCGTGCGGCCGACCGGGTGACTCTCGCTGGCCGGAGCCAACCGCGTGGAACCACTGGTCGTCAAGTGAACAGCCACGTGAAGTGAGGCGCCGCTGCCGCATTGTGATGAACCGTGAGCAGAGGCGGTCGGGCGTGCACCCTCCGCTCCGGGCGTTCCGGCACCGCGTGCGAAGACCCGGCGCGCTGTTTCGTTCCGCGACGTACGCTGCTTTTGCCCCTCTTGTTCAACTGCGCCCGCCCGACGGGGTGGTGATCGCCCGCACACAGTGAGTTATCGTGTACAGGGCGTTAAAACAAACGGCATGGACCGTCGCTTTCCGGCCACAGGAGTGCAGTCGATGGCAAGGCAGGTGCGCGCCGAGAAGACGCGCGCGACGATCATCACGGCCGCCGCCGACCTCTTCGACCGGCAGGGCTACGAGTCGACCAGTCTCAGCGACATCGTCGAGCACGCCCGGGTCACCAAAGGGGCGTTGTACTTCCACTTCGCGGCGAAGGAGGACCTCGCCCACGCCGTCCTCGAGCTCCAGTCCGTGACCTGCCGCCGGCTCGCCCGGGACACCGCGCCCCAGGGCCGCACCTCCCTGGAGGCGCTGATGCGCCTGACCTTCTGCGTGGCCAGGATGTCCGCCGAGGACCCGGTGCTGCGGGCCGGGCTGCGTCTGGCCACCGGCGGCACCCGGCCGCGCCCGCCGCTCAGCCATCCCTTCACCGAATGGCTCGACATCGTCACGGCCCGGCTGGAGGGCGCCGTCGAGGAGTCCGACGTCCACCCGGACGTCGACATCGACGTCGTCGCCCACTCCCTCGTCTGCTTCTTCGTCGGCACCCGGGTGGTCGGCCGGACCCGGGAGGACGTCACCCGTCAGCCCCGCCGCACGGCCGAGATGTGGCAACTCCTCGTCCGCGGCCTGGTCCCCGTGCCCCGCCGCGCCCGCTACCTCTCCCTGGCGGCACGGCTGGAACGGGAGATCGCGCCGCTGTGACACCCGGCGCCCCGCCCGCCCCCGGGTTACGGTGAGCCCCATGTCCGACACCACCGCCGCCCCCGTGATCGTCGCCGACGAGCCCGGCACCTTCCCGCACGGCGTGCTGGCCGAGCGGCATCCCGCGATCCTCCGGCAGATCGCCGAGGCCCTCCCGTACGGGCCCGATCAGCGGCGCGCGCTCGACGACCTGCTGGCGAACTGCACCGAGGGCACCATCACCCCCCTGCCCGCCGACGCCCACGACCGTGACCGCTGGGCCGCCTGGGGCATGGACGCCCACGCCGGCCGCTCCTGGTACGACGTGCCCTGGCTGTGGTCCGAGAGCTGGTTCTACCGTCAACTGCTCCACGCGGTCGGCTACTTCGCGCCCGGGCCCTGGCAGGGCATCGACCCCTTCCGCCCCGCCAAGCTCGCCGAGCTCGACGCGCCCGCCACGGACGAGGAGCTGGCCGCGCTCGACGACCTCGAAGGCCGCCCCGAGGAGATGCGGGCCCGTGCCCTGCTGCACGGCTCCCTCTGGGGCAATCGCGCCGACCTCGGCTTCCGCCTGTCCGCCGAGGGCGCCGAGGAGACCGCCGCCGTGCCCGCGCTGGTGGCCGACGACAGTGAGCGCCTGTGGGCGCTGCTCGACGGCTCCCCGGCCGGCACCCTGTGCCTGGTCGCCGACAACGCCGGCCGCGAACTCGTCCCCGACCTGCTGCTGATCGCCCACCTGCTGGCCTCCGGCCGCATCTCCCGCGCGGTGCTGCACGTCAAGCCGCACCCGTACTACGTCTCCGACGCCACCACGGCCGACGTTCTCGACGCCGTGCACCGGCTCACCGGTGCCAAGGGGGCCGCCGGGGCGTACGGACAGGGCCTGCGCGCCGCCCTCACCGACGGCCGGCTCGAACTGCGCGCCCACCCGTTCTCCTGCGCGCCCCTGCCCTACTCCGACATGCCGGACGACCTGCGCGCCGACTTCGCGGAGGCCACCGTCACCGTCCTCAAGGGCGACCTCAACTACCGCCGCCTCGTGGGCGACCGGTACTGGCCCCCGACCACCCCGTTCGCCGACGCCACCGCCTACTTCCCGGGACCGGCCGCCGCCCTGCGCACCCTCAAGTCCGACGTGATCACCGGACTCGCCCCGCAGACGGAGGCGGCGCTGGACGCGGAGGAGGGCGGGCGCTGGCGCACCGGCGGCACCCACGCGCTGGTCCAGGTACGGACCTGAGCCCTCAACTCCCGTTTCCGGGCACGGTTCACGCGAAGGTGTGATCACGAAGCGGCCGGCGGATGCGGCCGGAGCGGCGCGGGTAGCCCCCGGCCATGACGCAGCCCTTCGAACTCCCGCACTTCTACATGCCGCACCCCGCGCGCCTCAATCCGCACGTGGACCAGGCCCGGGCCCACTCCACGGCCTGGGCGCGCGAGATGGGCATGCTGGAGGGCAGCGGGGTCTGGGAGCAGGCCGATCTCGACGCGCACGACTACGGCCTGCTCTGCGCCTACACGCACCCCGAC
The DNA here is from genome assembly GCF_044540535.1 of Streptomyces sp. NPDC085937. NCBI lineage: Bacteria > Bacillati > Actinomycetota > Actinomycetes > Kitasatosporales > Streptomycetaceae > Streptomyces > Streptomyces sp. NPDC085937. The sequence continues at coordinate 466,523 of NZ_JBITSH010000001.1, forward strand.
TGCGACGGCCCCGCGCTGTCCCTGATCACCGACTGGTACGTGTGGGTGTTCTTCTTCGACGACCACTTCCTGGAGAAGTACAAGCGCACCCAGGACCGCGTCGGCGGCAAGGCCCACCTGGACCGGCTGCCGCTGTTCATGCCCCTGGAGCCCGGGACGCCCGTCCCCGAGCCGGAGAACCCGGTCGAGGCGGGCCTCGCCGACCTGTGGGCGCGCACCGTGCCGGCCATGTCCGCGGACTGGCGCCGCCGCTTCGCCGTCGCCACCGAGCACCTCCTCAACGAGTCCCTGTGGGAGCTGTCCAACATCAACGAGGGGCGGATCGCCAACCCCGTCGAGTACATCGAGATGCGCCGCAAGGTGGGCGGCGCCCCCTGGTCGGCCGGACTCGTGGAGTACGCCACCGCCGAGGTGCCGGCCGCCGTCGCCGGGTCCCGCCCGCTGCGGGTGCTGATGGAGACGTTCTCCGACGCCGTGCACCTGCGCAACGACCTGTTCTCCTATCAGCGGGAGGTCGAGGACGAGGGCGAGCTGAGCAACGGCGTCCTCGTCCTGGAGACCTTCTTCGGCTGCACCACCCAGGAGGCCGCCGACCTGGTCAACGACGTCCTCACCTCGCGGCTGCACCAGTTCGAGCACACCGCCTTCACCGAGGTCCCCGCCGTCGCCCTGGAGAACGGCCTCACCCCGCCCGAGACCGCGGCCGTCGCCGCGTACGCGAAGGGCCTGCAGGACTGGCAGTCCGGCGGCCACGAATGGCACCTGCGCTCCAGCCGCTACATGAACGAGAACGCCCGGCCCGGCGCCTCCTGGCAGTCCCTCACGGGCCCCGGCACGTCCGCCGCCGACGTCGGCGCGCTGCTGGCGAGGGCCGGCGCGGAGCGGCTGCGGCCCTACCGGCACGTGCCGTACCAGAAGGTCGGGCCGTCGGTCGTGCCGGACATCCGGATGCCGTTCCCGCTGACCCTCAGCCCCGCCCTCGACGGATCACGGCGGCACCTTCTGGAGTGGTCGTACCGCATGGGCATCCTCAGCGAGGGCGTCTGGGACGAGGACAAGCTCGCCAGCTGCGACCTGCCCCTGTGCGCGGCGGGCCTGGACCCGGACGCCACCCAGGAACAGCTCGACCTCGCCTCCGGCTGGCTCGCCTTCGGCACCTACGGCGACGACTACTACCCGCTGGTCTACGGCCACCGCCGGGACCTGGCCGCCGCCCGGCTGACCACGGCCCGCCTGTCGGCCTGCATGCCGCTGGACGGCGAGGAGGTCCCGCCCCCCGCCAACGCCATGGAGCGGTCCCTGACCGACCTGTGGGCCCGCACCACGGCCGGCATGACCCCCGAGCAGCGGCGGCCCCTGAGGGCGGCCGTGGACACGATGACCGAGTCCTGGGTGTGGGAGCTGTCCAACCAGATCCAGAACCGCGTCCCGGATCCGGTGGACTACCTGGAGATGCGCCGCGCAACCTTCGGCTCCGACCTCACCCTGGGGCTGTGCCGCGCCGGACACGGACCGGCGGTCCCGCCCGAGGTCTACCGCACCGGACCCGTCCGCTCCCTGGAGAACGCGGCCATCGACTACGCCTGCCTGCTCAACGACGTCTTCTCGTACCAGAAGGAGATCGAGTTCGAGGGCGAGATGCACAACGCGGTCCTCGTCGTGCAGAACTTCTTCGGCATCGACTACCCGACCGCGCTGTCCGTGGTCGCGGACCTGATGAACCAGCGCATGCGCCAGTTCGAGCACGTCGTGGAGCACGAACTGCCCGTGGTCTACGACGACTTCCAGCTGTCGGAGGAGGCGCGGACGGTCATGCGCGGCTATGTGACCGACCTGCAGAACTGGATGGCGGGCATCCTCAACTGGCACCGCAACGTCGACCGGTACAAGGACGAGTACCTCTCCGGCCGGGTGCACGGCTTCGTGGCCCACCGCTCACCGGCACCCCCCGTTCTCGTCTGACGGCCGGCCCCGACCCCGGGCGGTCCCCTGACGGCCGGCACGTCCGGCGGAGGCGACATCATGGAACAACCTGTACTGCGGCCCCGGCCGATGCCGGGGGACCGGGTCGGGCCGCAGTACTCTCCCGAGCCGGCCCCGGCCGGGGGCGGCACGCCGAAGCGGCCGAGACGGCTGCTGCGCGCGCTGCTGGGCACGGCGGCGGGCCTGGTGCTGCTGCTGTCCGGCGTCGGCCTGGGCGTGCTCGGGGCCACACTGGCCGGCGGGGGCGGGCTCGCCGAACTGACGCGGCAGGCGGGCCTGTCCCCGGCCGCCGGGGCGCCCCCTCCCGCCGCGCCGGCACCACGGCAGGCGCCGGCCGCGCCCGTCGCCGCCCGGCTCGGCGTGGAGGTGGCCGACGACAGCGGACCGGGCGCCCTGGTGGTCGGCGTGCACGTGCCGGGGCCCGGCTCCGCCGCCGGTCTGGAGCAGGGCGACCTGCTGCTGGCCTTCGGATCCACCCGCGTCGACTCGGCCGCCGACCTGGCCCGCGCCGTGGCCCGGGCACGCCCCGGCGACGAGGTGAAACTGACCGTGCGGCACCCCGGCGGCGGCTACCGGCAGCTGACGGCCGTCCCCGGCATCCTCACGTGACCACCCGGAAGTGGCTGGTCAGCCGCCCCTCGTCGTCCAGCACATGGAAGGCGAGCCCGACCGGGGCGTCCCGGTCGGCCGGCTGCTCGCCCTCCCAGGGAAGCCGCAACGTCCACGTCACACCCGGCCCCACCAGCACCGGCCGGCCGGCGAACGTGGTGGCGGCCGGGGTGTGGGCATGACCGGTGATCAGCGCCACGACCTCGGGGTGGCGCGCCAGCAGCACGGCCAGCCGCTCCGGTTCGCGCAGCGGATACGCGTCGGGCAGGGGGTGGTGCAGCGGCACCGGCGGGTGATGGAAGGCGAGCAGCGCCGGCAGTCCCGCGTCGAGCCCGTCCAGGGTGGACTCGATCCAGGCGACGGTCGCGTCGTCCAGGGCGCCCTCGTCCTCGCCCGGAACGCTCGAGTCGCACATCAGCACGGCGGCGCCGTCCAGCACCCGCACCTCGTTGACCGGCCTGTCCGCGGGCGGCAGGCCCAACAGCGCCTTGCGGTACGGCCCCCGGCTGTCGTGGTTGCCCGGACAGGCCAGCACGGGGAACGGGGCGTCCCCGTCGCGCAGCCCGAGCAGGGCGGCGGCCTCCTCGTACTCGGACTCGGTGCCGTGGTCCGCGATGTCACCGGTCACCAGCAGCGCGTCCGGCGGGACCGGCAGCCCCCACAGGTGGTCGCGCACCCTGCGGGCCCGCTCCGTCGCCCGTGCGGTGCCGTCCAGGTGCAGGTCGCTGACGTGTGCGAGTACGAGCACGGTCGTACGCCTCCTCGGCCGAGCCGTTAATGGTTGGCCATGATCCAAGCATTAGACCGGGGGGCGGGGCAACGGGGTGCCGCCGGCCGGGCGCGGATCGGCGGGACGAACACCGCGAACCGGCTCGCGCCGCACCCGTCCGGCGGGCAGGATGCTGCCCGTAGCCCCGACGTCCGCCCTGGGAGGCACCCCGGATGACCGGCACCGCGCCCGCGTCCTTCACCGCCGACGACTACAGGACCCGCATGGACCGGGCGGCGCGGCAGGCCGCCGACGCGGGACTGGCCGGACTGCTGGTCGCCCCGGGCCCGGACATGGTGTGGCTCACCGGGTACACACCTCCCGCCGTCACCGAACGGCTCACCCTGCTGGTCCTGGCCGCCGGGCGGGAACCCGTGCTCGTCGTGCCCACCCTGGAGGCACCCGACGCCGAGCGCGCCGCCGGCGCTCCCGCCCTCGCGCTGCGCGACTGGACCGACGGCCAGGACCCCTACGCCGCCACCGCCGCCCTGCTGGACGCCGAGGGACGGTTCGGCGTCAGCGACAACGCCTGGGCCCTGCACCTGCTGCGGCTTCAGCAGGCACTGCCCCGCACCGCGTACGTCTCCCTCACCGAGGCGCTGCCGATGCTCCGCGCCGTGAAGGACGCCGCGGAACTGGACCGGCTCGCCGCGGCCGGTGCCGCCGCCGACGCCGCGTTCGAGGAGATCAGGAACGTCGCCTTCGCCGGCCGCCTCGAGTCCGAGGTGGCCGCCGACCTCGCCGGTCTGCTGCGCCGCTTCGGCCACTCCCAGGTCGACTTCACCATCGTCGCCTCCGGACCGAACGGCGCCGACCCGCACCACGAGGCCGGCGACCGCCGCATCGGGCGCGGCGACATGGTCGTCCTCGACTTCGGCGGCCTGAAGGACGGCTACGGCTCCGACACCTCCCGCACGGTGCACGTCGGCGAACCCACCGAGGAGGAGCGCCGGGTGCACGACCTGGTGCGCGAGGCGCAGGAGGCGGGCTTCCGCGCGGTGCGGCCCGGGGCGGCCTGCCAGGACGTCGACCGGGCGGCCCGCGCGGTCATCGCCGACGCCGGGTACGGCGCGTACTTCATCCACCGCACCGGGCACGGCATCGGCGTCACCACCCACGAACCGCCGTACATGATCGAGGGCGAGGAGCAGCCGCTCGTCCCCGGCATGTGCTTCTCCGTCGAACCCGGCGTCTACCTGCCGGGCCGGTTCGGCGTGCGCATCGAGGACATCGTGACGGTCACCGAGGACGGCGGGCGGCGGCTGAACGACACCACACGGGAGATGGTCATGGTGGACTGAGCGGCCCCTCCCGTCCCTCCCTGCCCTCTCCGAACGGCAATGGCGCGACCATGACCCAGGCACCGACACCCACCGCGGACACCGTCCGCCGACTGGCCCGCACCCTGCTGAAGGACGGCGGGCAGACCGGCGACGCGACTTCCGCGGAGCCCGACCTCAGGCCCGTCGAGGGGGCCGCGCCCACCGCGTGGTGGGTCGGCACCCGGCACGTGCTGCGCCTCGCCCCGGACCGTGCGGCGAGCACCCGCCGCCGCCGCGAGCTGAGGCTGCGCGAGCTGGTCCGCCCGCACGTCCCGGTGGCGCTGCCCGTCGGGGTGGCGCAGGCCGAGTGGGCGCCCGGGCTGCTGTGCACCCTGGACACCCGGCTGCCCGGCGGGACGGCGGAGGAGAACAGGGTGTCCGCCGTCGGTGAGACCGACCTGGCGGGCCTGCTCACCGGGCTGCACCAGGTGCCGGCCCGGCAGGCCGAGGCGCTGGGCGTGCCCCGGGTGCCGCCGCGGTCCCTGGAGGCGCTGCGCCGGGCCGGCGCGGAGGCCGCCGAACGGCTCGCCGAGGCCGACGAGTTCGAGGCCGGGCGGCTGCACCAGTTCACCCCGGCCGCGACGGTCCAGCTCGCCGCCCAGCCCGGCTCGGCGGTCCTCGTCCACCACGCGTTGACCGGAGGGAACCTCGTGGTCGGCGCGGACGGCCGGGTGCGGGGCGTCCTCGGCTGGGACGCGGCGGTGATCGGCGACCCGGCCGAGGACATCGCGGGACTGGCCCGCGCGCTCGGGGCCCCGGCCGCCGTCCGCGCCGCCACCCTCGCGGGATACGGCGCCCGCCCCTGCCTGCGCGGCCTGTGGCTCGCCCGCTGCGACTGCGTCGTCCAGCTCGCCGAGGCCCTGGCCCACGACGCGAAGGCGCCCCTGCCCCTCCTCCGCACCCGCCTGCGCCGCGCCTGGGAACCCATCATGCTGGAACGCGTCACGGACCTCAGAGACAGCGACGCAGCCCCGTAACCGTGCCCCGGGGCCCGGTTACGGGGCGCCCGCCCACGCAGGCTCCCGCCCCCGCCCCGGATTGGTGAGATCCGCCGCGCACCCCCGGGGCGATTCACGGGGGCCGGCCCCCGGTTGCGGGGTGCTCCGCCTCACTCCTGCAGGAGGACGACCGCCGACTCCGCCGGGAGGCGCAGGACGCCGTTCGGGCCCGGGGGGCCGACCGGCTCCCAGGCCGCCAGGACGCGGGCGTCGCGGATGCCCAGCGGGATGTCGGCCGGGCGGTCGCCGAGGTTCACGGCGACCCGGACGTCACCGCGCCGGAAGGCGAGCCAGCGCTGCTCCTCGTCGTACGCCACCTTGGTGTCGGCCAGGTCGGGATCGGTGAGGTCCGGCTGTTCGCGGCGCAGCTCCAGCAGCCTCCGGTACCAGTCCAGCACCCGTGCGTGCGGCTCGCGTTCCGGCTCGGACCAGTCCAGGCAGGAGCGGTCCCAGGTGGCGGGGTCCTGCGGGTCGGGCACGTCCTGCTCCGCCCACCCGTGCGCCGCGAACTCCCGGCGCCGGCCCTCGCTGACCGCCTTCGCCAGCTCCGGATCGGTGTGGTCGGTGAAGAACTGCCACGGCGTGCCCGCCGCCCACTCCTCGCCCATGAACAGCATCGGCGTGAACGGCGCGGTCAGCGTCAGCGCCGCCGCGCAGGCCAGCAGCCCGGGGGAGACCAGCGCGGCGAGACGGTCGCCCTGGGCGCGGTTGCCGATCTGGTCGTGCGTCTGGCTGTAGCCCAGCAGCCGGTGCGCGGCCACCCGGGTGCGGTCCAGCGGGCGCCCGTGGTGCCGGCCCCGGAAGCTGGAGTACGTGCCGTCGTGGAAGAAGCCCCCGGTGAGCGTCTTGGCCACCGCAGCGAGCGGGGCCCGCGCGAAGTCGGCGTAGTAGCCCTGCGCCTCGCCGGTCAGCGCGGTGTGCAGGGCGTGGTGGAAGTCGTCGTTCCACTGCGCGTGCAGCCCGAAGCCGCCGTTCTCGCGTGAGGTGATCACCCTCGGGTCGTTGAGGTCCGACTCGGCGATCAGGAACAGCGGCCGGCCGGTGTCGCCGGCCAGGGCGTCCACGGCCTGCGACAGCTCCTCCAGGAAGTGGCGCGCGCGGGTGTCCACCAGGGCGTGCACCGCGTCCAGGCGCAGCCCGTCGATCCGGTAGTCCCGCAACCACGCCAGCGCGCTGTCCACGAGGTACGCGCGCACCTCGTCCGAGCCGGGCGCGTCCAGGTTGACCGCCGCGCCCCACGGCGTCTGGTGGGTGTCGGTGAAGTACGGGCCGAACTGCGGGAGGTAGTTGCCCGACGGACCCAGGTGGTTGTGCACCACGTCCAGGACCACCCCGAGCCCCAGCGCGTGCGCCCGGTCGACGAACCGTTTCAGCCCCTCGGGCCCGCCGTACGGCTCGTGCACCGCCCACAGCGAGACACCCTCGTACCCCCAGCCGTGCCGGCCCGGGAACGGGCACACCGGCATCAACTCGACGTGTGTGACGCCGAGGCCGGCGAGGTGGCCGAGCCGCTCGGCGGCGGCGTCGAAGGTGCCCTCGCGGGTGTAGGTGCCGACGTGGAGTTCGTACAGCACCGCGCCGGGCAGCGGACGCCCGGTCCACCCGGTCCGCCAGGTGAAGCCGTCGTGGTCGACGACGGCGCTGAGTCCGTCCGGCCCGTCGGGCTGGCGGCGCGAGCGCGGGTCCGGCAGCACCGGTCCGTCGTCCAGCGCGAAGCCGTACCGGGAGCCGTCGTGCGCCTCGGCATCCCCCCGCCACCACCCCTCCCGCTCCGGATCGCGCTCCAACGCGCGCGTGACGCCGTCGCACCGGAGCGTCACTCGGCCGGCCTGTGGTGCCCACACCTCGAACTGCACGGACGGTTCCCCTTCGTCTGCTCACCGTGATGAAGCGCCTCCATCGTGCGGCATGAGAGATCAATTCGCCGGGGGATCCGCCGTTTTGCGGCGGGTGTCGTACGAGGTGTGCGTGCGAAGGGCGTCCGTTTCCGCGGTTTCTGGACAGCCCGGCCGTGACTGACCGACAATCGACAGCGTGACGTCGTCCTTCGAGTTCTCCACGTATCCCGCGCGGTTGTCCGACGCGGAGCGGGACAAGGCGCTGAGCGTGCTGCGGGACGGCGTCGCCAAGGGCCGCCTGTCCCACGACACGTTCATCCGGCGCATGGAACTGGCGCTCACCGCGCGGCGCGCCGACGAACTCGCCGCGCTCACCGCCGACCTCCCGCGCGAGAACCGTCTCTCGCGCGCGGTGTTCGGCTCGGTCGAGGCCGTCTCCGGGTTCACCGTCCGGCTGCGCCGGGCCTGGCAGGCGGAGAAGCTGCCGAAGCTGCTGCTGCCGCACCCGGCGCACGGCCATCCGCTGCGGATAGGGCGCGACCCCGCCAACGGGCTGCGGCTGACCCACGAGACGGTCTCCCGGGTGCACGCCGAACTGCGCCATCAGGGCGGCCTGTGGGTGCTCCGGGACCTCGGCTCCACCAACGGCACGACGGTGAACGGCCGTCGGGTGGTCGGCGCGGCCGTCGTACGCGAGGGCGACCAGGTCGGCTTCGGCCGGATCAGCTACCGGCTCGCCGTCAACTGACGCTGCGGCAGGCGCTGTTGAGACTCAACGGTGTTGACGTGCCCCCATGATGCGTGACTGACTGTAGGTGTACGGTGCACTCGGAGTGCTCCCGCGCCGGCCGGCGCGATCCCGCACGTCCCGCACGTCCCGGTGCTCACCGCACCGCCCGCACGGCCAGTACATCCGGTGGACGACGGCGTCGCTTCGTGGAGGTGTGACCTGACGCCCCTCCTGAACTACCCGACCGTCGACGAACTCGGCGCCCGGGCCGCCGCCCTCGCCGCCCGGCATCCCCGCGACGCCCGTCTGCGCCGCGTCGGCGTCTCCCGTGCGGGCACCCCGCTGTGGCTGCTCGGCGTCGGCCACGGCAGCCGCCAGGCGCTCGTCGTCGCCGGACCGCACGCCAACGAACCGGTGGGCGGCGCGACCGTGCTGCGGCTGGCCGAGCGCGCCCTCGCCGACAGCCGGTTCACCGACGGTGCCGACGTCACCTGGAACCTGCTGCTCTGCCTCGACCCCGACGGCCTGCGCCACAACGAGGGCTGGCTGACCGGCCCGTACACCCTCGGCCGGCACTACCGGAACTTCTTCCGCCCCGGCTTCCTGGAACAGCCCGAGTGGCTGCCCGACGGCGCCGCCTCCGCCGCGCTGCCGGAGACCCGCGCGCTGCTGGCCCTCCAGGACGAGTTGCGTCCCTTCCTCCAGTGCTCCCTGCACGGCGTCGACGTCGGCGGCGGATTCGTCGAACTCACCCGCGACCTGCCGGGCCTGGACCGCCGCGTGGCCGCCCTCGCCGCCCGCCACGGCGTCCCGCGTGAACTGGGCGCCTACGACGCCCTGTACTGGCCCGGTCTCGGCCCCGCCGTCTACCGCATCCCGCCCCCGCGCCGCCGGGACCTCGCCGCCGCCATCACCGAGGCGGCCGTGGAGTCGACGTGGTTCCACCCGTACGGGTACGGCACGGTCACCGCGGTCGTGGAGGCGCCCATGTGGGCCGTGCCGGGCGTCGAGGACGGCGCACCGCACCCCGACCCCGACGGCGAACTGCGCTCCGTCAGCCGCACCCTGCGTCAGGACACCCGCATGCTCGGTGACCTCGCTGAGCGGGTCCGCCCGTACCTCACCGGTATGCCCGAAGCGGCCCGGCTGCTCGCCCCGGTCGACGACTACCTGCTGGTCTGTCCCGGCCTCGCCGATGCTTGGGACCCCGACTGCGGAAACGATTCCGCACATCCGCTGCCGCCCATGACCACCGCCCGCCTCGCCGCCCTGAGGCTCGCCGGACGGCGCTTGGCGCTGCGCACCGCCGGGCTGCTGCACCAGCTGGTCACCCGCGCCGGACGTGATCCCGTCGGGGCGCTGCCCCGGCTGGACCGGCTGATCGACGCGCGGTGCGCCGACCTGCGTGACGCGCTCGGCGCCCGCTGGATCCCGGTGGAGCGCCAGGCGGAGTACCAGGCCCGGGTGGTGCTCGCCGCGTGCGCCCTGGCGGTACGGCGGACGCCGGGGCCCTCCCGTTCGGGTGAGCCGGGCTGGGGCCCGGGGCCCGCCGTGCCGATGCACCGGGAATGACGCACACCTCGATGACCGCGGTACGGGCAGGACTGTTCGCCGCTGCTCTCCTCCTGCTCGCCGGCGCGACACCCACGGCCCACGCGGACACCCCGCCGGAGTCCGGGAACTGGCTGGTGCTCGGTGTCAGCCACGGGGAGACCCCGGCCGCGGCGGACGGCGGCACCATGCTGCGGTGCGACCCGCCCGGCGGCGGCCACCCGCACGCGGACCAGGCCTGCGCGGACCTGACGGCGGCGGACGGCCGCATCACGGCCCTCCCCGCGGAGGACGCCCTCTGCCCGATGATCTACGCCCCGGTCACCGCCCACGCCCAGGGCATGTGGCGCGACCGCCCCGTGGACTACACGGAAACCTTCCCGAACACCTGCGTGCTGCGCGCCCGAACGGGGGCGCTGTTCGCCCTGGACGGGGCGTAGGCCACACCCCTGCACGGGGCCGGGTGCGCCCGCTCATCAGGCCCGGGCCTGCCCGTTCGCCTGCCGGGGGCGGTCCTGCCACGGGCTCGTGCGCGGGCCCCGCCCCCACGACCTCCTGGTACTGCCTGACGCCCGTTGCCCGGACGACCCCGAGTGCACGGTCCCGAGGGTCAGAGCCCGACCCGTGCCTGTCGTGCGGCCGCCACCACCGTGCGGGACTGGTGTTCCACCTGGTGCCGCACCGGTACCCAACGGGCCCGGAAGCGGGTGGCGAAGGCGTCGCTCCACTGGGCGACCATCTGGTCGAGCCGTGCCGCCGCCTGCGCGTCGGTGTGCCGCAGCGCGCGGCGCAGCATCGCCGCCGCCCGCAGCGGAACCCGGCGGGCAAAGGCGTCCACGCTGCCGACGTAGGCCCGGGTGCCGTCGGCGGGCGGCGTGTGGGCGAGGTCGGCGGCCAGCCCCGGGACCAGCTCCAGCACCCAGGTGGCCGCCCGCAGCAGGGGGCCGTCGGTGTCACCGGGCAGGGGCCGCGCCCCTTCGAACACGTGCCGCACCTCCCCGGCGTCCCGCAGCAGCCGCTCCGCGAGCGCGTGCATCGCGGTGTCCGGCGCCGGATGCGGGGCGGGGTCGTCCACCAGGTCGCTCGCCCACATCGGCACCTCGATCACCGCGGTCAGCCCGCCGTAGCGGTGCGCGTGGTACCAGGTGCTGTGCCGGGCGTCGTCGGACAGGCTGGGGTAGGCCGGCGCGGCCTCCGGCGCGGGCATCACGTGCACCCCGGGCCCCGACGCGGGCCAGCCCGCCGCGTCCGAGGCGCCCGTCTCCACCGGGATGTGCAGCTCGGCCGCGGACTTGGCGAAAGGTTCCGCCAGACCCGGCACGTCCCGGGTCAGCTGCACCCAGCTGCCGCCCAGATCGGTGCCGTGCAGGGACACCTGGAGGAAGGGCCGCAGCTCGTCGATCACCCCGGTCAGCGCCCGGGTCTCCGGCGGGAGCCGGTCGGCCGGCAGCACCGAGGGAGCCCACTCGGGCTGCTCCGGCCCGGCGGGACGGAAGAAGCCGAGGTGGTAGTCGTAGAGGCTGCGCGGGGCCGGTGTGACGTGCAGGCTCGCCCCGTCGGGGTCGGCGCACAGCAGGAAGTGCCACGACATGCCGTCGCGCAGCTCCCGCTGCCGCAGGGTCCGCCGCGCCAGCGCCAGCAACGTGCCGTTGCCCGCGGGTTCGTTGGCGTGGGCGCCCGCCACCACGAGGACGGCGCTACGGGCGCGTCCGACGGACAGCAGGTGCAGGGGCCGTCCCGCGCGGGAGACGCCCACCTGTCGCAGCACACACAGCCCCGGCCACTGGACGGCCAGCGCCCGGGCGGAGAAGACCAGCTCGGCCACCGTCGGATAGCGCGACTCCCGCAGCGGACCCACCCCCCGTCACCGCCCGCATCCGCACTGCGCAGTACCCCACGGTCACGAGGTGGTGTCAAGGGCACCGAGGGGGAGCCGCCAGGGGGCGCCCGGAGGCACTTCCCGGCCCCCGCCCGCACACCCGCCGCCCCGGGTCCGCCGCACCCGCACGAGCCCCGCACCGACCCCGCACGCCGCCCGCACGCCCCTACGTGCGCGCGCCCACGAGGGCCTCCCCGGACCTCACTCCGGCACCCTCTCCAGCAGCGCCACCGGCAACTCCGCGAACAGCTCCGCCGCCGGCACCTCGCCGCCGAACTCCCGGCCCGGGACCCGCACATCGGCCCACCGGCCCGGCGGGAGCGGGAGGCGGGTGTCGTGCCAGCCGCCCGACTCGGCGAGGCGGAGGGACAGGCGGGTCACCGCGGTGATCACCTCGCCGGAGCGGGCGAACGCCAGGCAGTGCGCCGCCGCCGGGCCCTCGGCCGTCAGCGGCTCGTACGACGCCGTCTCGCCGAACAGCTCCGGCCGCCGTGCCCGCAGGGCCAGCGCCGCCCGCGTGACCGCCTCCTTGTCGCCGCCGTCCTCCCCGAACCACACCGGCCTGCGGTTGTCCGGGTCGACGAGGGCCCGGTACTCGTGCTCGGTGCCCTGGTAGAGGTCGGGCACGCCGGGCATCGTCAGGTGCACCAGCGCCGCGCCCAGCGTGTTCGCCCGGATGTGCGGCTCCAGCGACGCGCGGAACTCCGCCACCTTCCGGCCCGGCACCCCGCACGGGCCCGCCGACACGAACCCCGCCACCGCCTCCTCGTACGGCGGCTCCTGCTCGGTCCAGCTGGTGAACAGGCCCGCCTCGCGCACATGCTTCAGCAGCGCCGCCTGCACCCGCTCCTCGTCGGCCGGTCCCAGCCCGAACACCGTCTGCCAGGCCGCCCACGCCAGTTGGGCGTCGGGCACCCCGTCCCCGGTGCGGGACACCTCGGCGAGAAGGTCCGCCCAGCGCTCCGGGCACTCGGTGAGCACGTGCAGCGCCGCCCGCACGTCCGCGCTGCGCTTGGCGTCGTGCGTCGACAGCACCGTCCCCGTGACCGGCCAGTCGCGCTGCACGCGCGCGCAGTACGCGTGGAACCGGTCCGGGTCCACCGCCGGATCACCCGGCTCGCCGCCGACCTCGGTCGCCGACAGCAGCGGGACGTAGCGGTAGAACGCCGTGTCCTCCACGGACTTGGCCCGCAGCGCCGACGCCGTCTGCGCGAACCGCGTACGGAACTCCACGTGCGCCGGTCCGTCCCCGTACCGCCCGAGCACCAGGTCGCGTACGACGTCCACCGCACCGGCCTCCTCCGGGACGGCGAACGCGCGCCGGGCCCCGTCCGCGGCCTCCTCGGTCACCACCGAGGCCGGGTCCACGGAGGCGTACGGGCGGTACACGTCCAGCCGTACCAGCAGCTCCAGCAGGGCGGTGCGCAGTGCCCAGGGCGCGCGGTCCCGCAGGGCGGTCTCCGGCGCGGTCGCGCACAGCCGGCTCGCCGTCCGGGTCAGCCGGTCCATCTCGGTGGCCAGCTCGTGCGTCAGCACCTTGTACGCGGCCCGCCGCACCGTGGCGTCCCAGTCGCCGCCCCGGTCCGTCTGCGGGGCCGCGAAGGCCCGGTAGCGGCCCAGCAGCTTTCCGAACCCGGCCGGGTCGGTGAACACCCCGTCGACATGGCGCAGGGCGTCGTAGCCGGTGGTGCCGGCGACCGGCCAGGACGGCGGCAGCGGCTCGCCGTCGGCGAGGATCTTCTCCACCACCGTCCAGCGGCCGCCCGTCGCCTCGTGCAGCCGCCGCAGATAGCCGTCGGGGTCGGCGAGCCCGTCCGGGTGGTCCACGCGCAGCCCGTCGACCACGCCCCCGTGCAGCAGCTCCAGGATCTTGCCGTGCGTCGCCTCGAACACCTCGGGGTCCTCCACCCGCACCCCGATCAGCTCGGAGATGCTGAAGAACCGCCGGTAGTTGAGCTCGGTGCGGGCCAGCCGCCACCACACCGGCCGGTACCACTGCGCGTCCAGCAGCTGCGGCAGCGGCAGCCCCGCCGTCCCCTCGCGCAGTGGGAACGTGTGGTCGTAGTAGCGCAGCACGTCGCCGTCGACCTTCAGCCGGTCCGCCTCCTCGCCGAGCGGGCCGCCGAGCACCGGCAGCAGCACCTGCCCGCCCTGCGCCTCCCAGTCGATGTCGAACCAGCGGGCGCGGCGCGAGGACGGGCCGTCGCGCAGCACCTCCCACAGCGCCGCGTTGTGGCGGGGGGACATCGCCATGTGGTTCGGGACGATGTCCACCACGAGACCCAGCCCGTGCCGCCGCGCGGTGCGGGACAGCTCCCGCAGCCCCTCCTCACCGCCCAGCTCCTCCCGTACGCGCCCGTGGTCCACCACGTCGTAGCCGTGCTGGGAGCCGGGCACCGCCTCCAGGACGGGCGACAGATGCAGATGGGACACGCCGAGCGAGGCCAGGTACGGGACGGCCTCCGCGGCCGCCGCGAACGGGAAGGACGGCTGGAGCTGCAGCCGGTAGGTCGCCGTGGGGACTGCCGGGTCAGGGCGCTCAGGGGTCATGGGGACGTACGTACCCGCGTTGGCGCGTCTCGTGCCATCGCTGCTCCGTTCGGGGGTGCGAGCGCGATGGTTTTCCGCCCCCGCCGCCCCTTCCCGTCCCGACACCGGGGCGCCGCCCCGGACCCCGCTCCTCGAACGCCGGAGGGGCTGATCTCCAGCCCCTCCGCCCGCTACGCAGGCCGTTGCAGCACCGTCAGGCTGCGGTCGGTCAGCGTCAGCCGGGTGCCGGCCGACACCTTCGGGCCCGTGCCCGGGGGCACGCCGTCCGCGCGCGCGGTGTCGACCACCACCTGCCACTGGGCGCCGTGGTCCACCGGCACCACGAAGTCCAGCGGCTTGGGGGAGGCGTTGAACATCAGCAGGAACGAGTCGTCGGAGATCCGCTCCCCGCGCTGCCCGGGCTCGGAGATGGCGTTGCCGTTGAGGAACACCGTCAGCGCCGACGCCCGCGCCGAGTCCCAGTCCCGCTGGGTCATCTCCGCGCCCTCCGGGGTGAACCAGGCGATGTCGGAGAGGTCGTCGTGGGTGCCCTCCACCGGCCGGCCGTGGAAGAAGCGGCGCCGGCGGAAGACCGGGTGGTCCTTGCGCAGCCACACCATCGCCCGGGTGAACTCCAGCAGCTGCCTGCGGACGTCCCCCGCGTTCCCCCCGCCCCCTTCGCCCTCCTCCTCGTCCGGCCAGTCCAGCCAGGCCAGCTCGTTGTCCTGGCAGTAGGCGTTGTTGTTGCCGCGCTGGGTGCGGGCCAGCTCGTCGCCGTGGCTGATCATGGGCACGCCCTGGGAGAGCATCAGCGTCGCGATGAAGTTCCGCATCTGCCGGGCTCGCAGTCTCAGCACGTCCGGGTCGTCGGTGTCGCCCTCGGCGCCGCAGTTCCAGGACCGGTTGTGGCTCTCGCCGTCCCGGTTGTCCTCGCCGTTGGCGTCGTTGTGCTTGTCGTTGTAGGCCACCAGGTCGTGCAGGGTGAAGCCGTCGTGGCAGGTGACGAAGTTGATCGAGGCCAGCGGGCGCCGCCCGTCGTCCTGGTAGAGGTCGGAGGAGCCGGTCAGCCGGGAGGCGAACTCCGCGAGCGTGCGCGGCTCGCCCCGCCACAGGTCCCGCACGGTGTCGCGGTACTTGCCGTTCCACTCGGTCCACAGGGGCGGGAAGTTGCCCACCTGGTAGCCGCCCTCGCCCACGTCCCAGGGCTCGGCGATCAGCTTCACCTGGGAGACCACCGGGTCCTGCTGCACCAGGTCGAAGAACGACGACAGCCGGTCCACCTCGTGGAACTGCCGCGCGAGGGTCGCCGCGAGGTCGAAGCGGAACCCGTCGACGTGCATCTCGGTGACCCAGTACCGCAGCGAATCCATGATCATCTGGAGCACGTGCGGGGACCGCATCAGCAGCGAGTTCCCGGTGCCCGTGGTGTCCATGTAGTACCGGGGGTCGTCGGTCAGCCGGTAGTACGAGGGGTTGTCGAGGCCCTTGAGGGACAGCGTCGGACCCAGGTGGTTGCCCTCGGCGGTGTGGTTGTAGACCACGTCGAGGATCACCTCGATCCCGGCCTCGTGCAGCGCCTTCACCGCCGACTTGAACTCCAGCACCTGCTGGCCCCGGTCGCCCCAGGAGGCGTAGGCGTTGTGCGGGGCGAAGAAGCCGATGGTGTTGTAGCCCCAGTAGTTGTTCAGGCCCATGTCGACCAGCCGGTGGTCGTTCACGAACTGGTGCACCGGCATCAGCTCGAGCGCGGTCACGCCGAGCTCGGTCAGGTGCTCGATGATCGCGGGGTGCGCCAGACCCGCGTAGGTGCCGCGGAGCTCCTCGGGGAGCCCCGGGTGGCGCATGGTGAGGCCCTTGACGTGGGCCTCGTAGATCACCGTGTGGTGGTACTCCGTCCGGGGGCGCCGGTCGTCCCCCCAGTCGAAGTACGGGTTGACCACGACCGACGTCATCGTGTGCGGCGCCGAGTCCAGGTCGTTGCGCCGTTCGGGGTCGTCGAAGTGGTAGCCGTAAACCTCCTCGCCCCACTGGATCGAGCCACTGATCGCACGCGCGTACGGATCGAGCAGCAGTTTCGAGGAGTTGCAGCGCATCCCCCTCTCGGGGGCGTACGGTCCGTGCGCACGGAAGCCGTACCGCTGCCCGGGCATGACCCCGGGCAGGTACGCGTGCCGCACGAACGCGTCGCTCTCCCGCAGTTCGACCGCGGTCTCGGAGCCGTCGTCGTGCAGCAGACACAGCTCTACTCGGTCCGCGGCCTCCGTGTAGACCGCGAAATTCGTTCCGGCGCCGTCGTACGTGGCACCGAGCGGATATGCCTCGCCAGGCCAGACCTGCATGGACACGACTCTTTCAGGTGTACGGCGCCGGTGGGGACGCCTTGGGTCCGAGTGTCTCCGTGTCTCCCCGAAAGGGCGGGAAGAACCTTCTACCCCGGCCCTCGGCTCCGACGACCGCCCACCTCGCGAATCCGCTATGAAACCGCTCACTCGCCGTCCCGCGGAGGGCGGAACGGTCGCTTGGACGGGGGAAGTTGGGAAACGACCCTGTCCATCGGGCTGCACCGCGCGCCGCAGGCGGAGTAGTCTCCTTGATCGTCAGGACGGGAGTGCTCGGGGGAGCGGAAGGCGGTGCGCGGGTGGGGTCGGGAGGGCTGGAACTGCCCCCTGGTGACGAGGGTCACGAGGGGAGCGGCTCCACGGACGTCCCGCCCGGTGCGGTGTCCCTGGCACGGCCGATGGACGCGGGTTCGATCGGGCCGGAGCTGGACTGGGGCGCGGACGCCTGGCGCGAGGTGCGCACCCGCGCGCAGCGGGCCGGCCGGGCCTACATCTGGCTGAATCTGGTCGAGCAGCGGCTGCGCGCGGTCGTGGCCGCCGTCCTGCGGCCGGTCTACGAGCCCGTGCACGGCGACGACTGGGTGGTGGCCGCCGCCGGGCCCGCCGGGCAGGAGTGGGTGCAGCGCGCGGTCGCCGTGCGCGAGGTCAGCCGCCGCAAGGGCTATCTGCTCGATCCGGCCGACGACAACGTGCTGTCGTTCCTCACCCTGCCGCAGCTGCGTGAGCTGATGGTGCAGCACTGGCCGTGCTTCGAGCCGTACTTCGACGACCGCCGGGACGTCGAGCTGGCCCTGGACGAGCTGGAGGTCACCCGCAACGTGGTCTCCCGCAACCGGGCGCTGTCCGAGGCGGTGCTGAACCAGGCCGAGCGGGCCTCCGCGCGGCTGCTGGAGATGCTGGGTGCCGGCGGCGACGTGCCCTCGGCGCGCCGGCTTCCGGTGGACGCGGTCGAGGACCTGGTCGGCGACCGGTACGCGGACGTGGTCGCCGTGCACCCGGACCGGGTGCGGCTGCTGCGCCAGTTCCCCGCCGAGGACATCTTCGGCGGGGCCCGGCGGCTCGACGCCATCGGCATCGGCCTGAACCTGCTCGTGCAGAACTTCTCCGGCCGCCGGCTGGTGCGGCTCGCCGAGTCGGGCTGCCGGGTGCGGCTGCTGTTCCTCAACCCGGCCTCCAGCGCGGTCAAGCGGCGCGAGCGCGAACTGGGCATCAAACGCGGCGAGCTGGGCCGTTCCGTCGAGATGAACATCCTGCACATGCGCCGCGTGCGGTCGCGGCTGAGGGACCCGGGCGCCTTCGAGATCCAGGTGTACGACGAGACGCCGCGCTGCACGGCCTACCTGGTGGACGGCGACGGCTCGGACGGCATCGCCGTGGTGCAGAACCACCTGCGGCGCGTCCGGGGCATGGAAGCGCCGGTGCTGGTCCTGCGCAACGGGACCAAGGTGGTCAAGCCGGGCGAGATCGAGGAGGGGGGCCTGTTCCCCACGTACCGCGAGGAGTTCGAGCTGATGTGGGCGGATTCGCGGCCGGTGTCCTGAAAGCGGGTGACTGTCCGGGATCGGGCGGGGCGTACCGCTCGGGGCCGGGCCGGCCCGTCCCTCCCGGCAAGCGGAATGCGATCCTCTGATTGTCAGTGGCGCGTGTCAGGGTGAAAGCCACTGGGGGAACGCACCACACAGAAGGGGGGCAGCCCATGGGCTGGCACCGGGAGCTGCTGATCGGCTTCGACCTGGAGACGACGGGGACGGACCCGCGCGAGGCGCGGATCGTCACGGGAGCCGTGATCGAGCTCAGGGCGGGCGAGCCGCTGGGGCGCCGTGAGTGGCTGGCCGACCCGGGCGTGCCGATCCCGGACGACGCGGTCGCGGTCCACGGCATCAGCAACGAGCGCGCGGCCGCCGAGGGCCGCCCCGCCGACCAGGTCGCCGACGCCATCGCCGGTGTCCTCGCCGCCTACTGGCGGACCGGCGTCCCGGTCGTCGCCTACAACGCCTCCTTCGACCTGAGCCTGCTCTCCGCCGAACTGCGGCGGTACGGACTGCCGTCCCTGCGCGACCGCCTGGGCGGCGCCGACCCGGCCCCGGTCATCGACCCGTACACCATCGACCGCGCCGTCGACCGCTACCGCCGCGGCAAGCGCACCCTCGAAGCGGTCTGCGCGGAGTACGGTGTCGTCCTCGACGCGGCGCACGACGCGACGGCCGACGCCCTCGCCGCCGCCCGGCTGGCCTGTGCGATAGCCGTCCGCCACCCGAAGGTCGCGGCCCTCGGCCCGGCGGAGCTGCACCGCCGTCAGATCGAGTGGTACGCGGCCTGGGCGGCGGACTTCCAGGACTTCCTGCGCCGCAAGGGCGACCCGGCCGCCGTCGTCGACAGCATCTGGCCGCTGCGCGAGCCGGCGGGCGAGCCCCTGCGGCCCGCCGCCTCCTGACCCGGCCCGCTCAGAACGGATACCAGCGCACCGTCTCGTCGCCGTCCCGCAGGGACGCCACCCGGCGGCGGAACTCGGCCAGCGCCTTGGGGTTCCCCGGGGCGTGCTGGGCGACCCAGGCGCAGCTGGCCGTCTCACGCGCCCCGCGCAGCACCGAGCAGCCGTCCCACTCCCGCACGTCCCAGCCGTAAGTCCCGGTGAAGGAGGCGTACGCCTCGTCCGGCAGCCCGTAGCGGTCGTGCGAGAGGGCCATCACCACCAGGTCGTGCTCGCGCAGGTCCGAGGAGAAGGTCTCCAGGTCGATCAAAACCGGCCCGTCCGGGCCGACGTACACGTTGCGGGTCAACGCGTCGCCGTGGATGGGCCCGCGCGGCAGCCGGGGCGTCAGCGCGGCGGCGGCCTCGGCGAATCCGTCGCGGCGTTCGCGCAGATAGGCGGCGTCCGCCGGGTCGACGGCGTCGCCCGCGAGCCGCAGCCAGCGCTCGACGCCGTCCAGCAGCGAGCGGGGCGGCAGGGCGAACGGGGGAGCGGGCAGCGCGTGGACCTGCCGCAGCAGCGCGGCCAGATCCGCGGGGCCCGCCGGCCGCACCGGCTCCGCGAGCCGGTGCCAGACGGTCACCGGGTGCCCCTCGACCAGCAGCGCCTCCGGTGCGGCCGGCCGCACCGCGGGCACGCCCTGCTCCGCCAGCCACCCCGCGACGGCCAGCTCCCGGCGGGCCCGCTCCAGCAGCTCGGCGTCCCGGCCCACCTTGACGGCCAGGTCGCCGGCCGCGAGGACGGCGTTCTCCCCGAGCGCCAGCAGCCGCGCGTCCCCGGCGCCCCCGGGAAGCACCCCCGCGGCGTCCAGGACCTCCCGCGCCCGTGCCTCGTCCATCGTCCCGCCTCCGTGTCCGCCCTGAGCCCGCCGTCCCGCCGGACGCCGCCGTCCGGCGGCCCTTTGCCGGTCAGTCTCGCATTCGTACAGGTCGGGTGGTGTGCGCGGGCCCTTGACGGGGGATGGCAGGTTCACGACCATGACCGGGCCCACCCCCCACCGTGCAAAGGGGCTGATGCCGTGACGTCGGTGACCGAGGCGAGGAGATCCGAGCCCCGCGCGCCCGGCCCGGACCGCCGCGTGCGGCGCGCCGCCGGTCACGGCCCGTGGTTCCTGGTGCTCCCCGCGCTGATCCCGATCCTGGTGCTCAGCGTCGGCCCGCTGCTCTACGGCATCCTGCTGGCCTTCACCGACGCCCAGTCGGGCCGCACCGGGACGACCCGCTGGATCGGCACGCTGAACTTCCAGGACCTGCTTCAGGACACCCTGTTCTGGGAGTCGTTCCGCATCGGCCTGGTGTGGGCGGTCGGTGTGACGGTGCCGCAGTTCCTGCTGGCGCTCGGCCTCGCCCTGCTGCTCAACCAGGATTTGCGGCTGCGCTGGGCGGCCCGCGCCCTCGCCATCGTCCCCTGGGCGATGCCGGAGGTGGTCGTCGGCATCATGTGGCGGATCACGTACAACCCGGACGCCGGCATCCTCAACGAGACCCTCCGCGACCTCGGGTTCGGGGGCGACCGGGACTGGCTGAGCGGGCTCGCCACCGCCCTGCCGGCGGTGATCGTCGTCGGCGTGTGGGCGGGGATGCCGCAGACGACGGTGGCACTGCTCGCCGGGCTCCAGAACACCCCGCGCGAGCTGCACGAGGCCGCCGCCGTGGACGGCGCCGGACCGTGGCGCCGTTTCCGCACGGTCACCTGGCCCGCCCTGCGGCCCGTCGCGTTCGCCATCACGGCGCTCAACCTGATCTGGAACTTCAACTCCTTCGCCCTGGTCTACGTGCTGACCAACGGCGGCCCGGGCGGTCGCACCCGGCTGCCCATGCTGTTCGCCTACGAAGAGGCCTTCCGGTACGGGCAGTTCGGCTACGCGGCCGCCATGGGCTGCGTCATGGTCGCCGCGATCTCGGTTCTGTTGGCCGTCTTCCTCGCCGGCCGGCTCAAGGGAGGCGACGACACATGAGGACCCGCACCGCCGCCCGCGCCGGCCAGTACGCCGCGCTGCTCGCGTACCTGGTCTTCCTGGCCTTCCCGCTCGTCTGGCTGGCGTCCACCGCGTTCAAGCCCCCGGCCGAGCTGGCCGGGCTGCACCCCACCTGGATCCCCGAGGACCCCACCCTCGCCAACTTCCGGCAGGCCTTCGACGAACAGCCGCTGCTGCGGGCCGCCCTCAACTCCCTGCTCACCGCCTCCGCGGCGGCGGTCGTCGCGGTCACCGTGGCCACCCCGATGGCGTACGTGACGGCCCGCCACCGCACCGCCCTGTCCCGCGCGACGACCGGCTGGGTGGTGGTCAGCCAGGCGTTCCCGTTCGTGCTGCTGATCATCCCGCTGTTCCTGGTGCTGAAGAACCTGCGGCTCATCGACTCCCTGCCCGGCCTGGTGCTGGTCCACGTCGTCTGGGCGCTGCCCTTCGCGCTGTGGATGCTCACCGGGTACGTCCGCGCCGTGCCGGCCGAGCTGGAGGAGGCCGCGGCCGTCGACGGCGCCGGGCGGCTGCGCATCCTGGTGTCGGTCACGGCACCGCTGCTCGCGCCGGGGATCGCCGCGACCGCGCTGTTCGCCTTCGTCACCGCGTGGAACGAGTTCTTCTTCGCCCTCGTCCTGCTGAAGACGCCGGAGCAGCAGACCCTGCCGGTGCTCCTCACCCGCTTCATCGGGGCCGAGGGGGTGGCCGACCTGGGCCCGCTGGCGGCCGCCGCGTTCCTCGCGACGCTGCCGTCCCTGCTCGTCTTCGCACTCATCCAGCGCCGCATCACGGGCGGCGTGCTCGCCGGGGCGGTGAAGGGCTGATGACCCGCACCAGGATTTTCGTCGCAGCCCTCGCGCTCGCCCTGCTGCTGGCCGGCTGCTCCTCCGGCGGCACCCGCGACGACGGCCGGATCACCCTGCGCTTCCAGTCCCTGGCCTGGCAGCAGGAGTCGGTCGAGGCCACCAAGGAACTGGTCGAGGAGTGGAACGCCGCCCACCCCGACGTCCACGTGGAGTACGTCCAGGGCAGCTGGGACAGCGTCCACGACCAGCTCCTCACCTCCTTCGAGGGCGGTGAGGCCCCCGACATCGTCCACGACGCCTCCGACGACCTCGCCGACTTCGCCTACGGGGGTCATCTGGCCGACCTGACGGACCTGCTGCCCGAGCGGCTCAGGTCCGACATCCCGCCACTCGCCTGGCGGTCCGTCACCTTCGGCGACGGCGTCTACGGCGTCCCCTTCCTCCAGGAGCCGCGCGTGCTCATCGCCGGCACCGCCCGGCTGAATGAGTCCGGCGTCCGCGTCCCGACTCCCGCACACCCGTGGAGCTGGGCGGAGTTCCGGCAGGTCACGAAGGAACTGTCGGGCGACGGCAGATACGGCGTGGCCTGGCCCCTCAAGGAGCCGGTGTCCGCCACGCTCAACCTGTCCCTCTCGGCCGGCGGCCGCCTCTTCCACCGGGACGCCGACGGCAAGGTCACCGTGCGGTTCGAGGACGGCGACGAGGTCGTCCCGCGCACGGTCCACGAACAGGTGAACACCGACCGCAGCGCCTCACCCACCACCCTCGGCAGCGGCGGCTCCGACACCCTGCCCGGTCTGTTCGCGGGGAAGTACGCGATGGTGCCGCTCGGCTTCTCCTACCGCCAGCAGATCGTCCAGCAGGCGCCCGAGGGCTTCGACTGGCAGGTGCTGCCCGCACCGGCCGGGGCCGGCGGGCTCGCCCAGGGCGTCAGCCCGCAGACGCTCTCCGTCGCCGAGGACTGCCCGCACAAGGAGGAGGCCGTCGCCTTCCTGGACTTCCTGCTCCAGCCGCGGAACATGGTCCGCCTCGCGCTCGGCGACTGGATGCTGCCCACCGGCCGCCAGGCCCTCGCCGACCCCGCGCTGCGCACCCCCGAGCACGGCTGGGCCACCGGCACGGCCCTCGCCGCCCACCTGCGCCCGGCCCCCGCCCAGTCCGTACGGGGCTACCCGGAGTGGAAGGACAAGGTCGCCACCCCGGCGCTCCAGGAGTACTACAGCGGCGCGATCGGCCTCGGCGAGCTGCGGAAGCGGCTGGAGAGGGACGGCAACCTGGTGCTGGCCCGCTACCAGCGGTGAGCGGGGCGCGCCGCTAATACCGGCGGTGAGCGGGGCGCGCCGCTCAATCCAGTTGTACGAGACGTCTCGTCTCGCTTAAGGTCGCCCCATGACCGCTCCCGCACACATCGCCATGTTCTCCATCGCCGCCCACGGGCACGTGAACCCCAGCCTCGAGGTGATCCGCGAGCTCGTGGCGCGCGGTCACCGGGTGACCTACGCGATCCCGCCGCTCTTCGCCGAGAAGGTCGCCGCGACGGGCGCCGAACCCAGACTGTGGAACTCCACCCTGCCGGGCCCCGACGACGACCCCGAGGCCTGGGGCACCACCCTCCTCGACAACGTGGAGCCGTTCCTCGCCGACGCGATCCAGGCGCTCCCGCAGCTCATCGAGGCCTACGAGGGTGACACCCCCGACCTCGTGCTGCACGACATCACCTCCTACCCGGCGCGCGTCCTCGCCCACCGCTGGGGCGTCCCCGCTGTCTCCCTCTCACCGAACCTCGTCGCCTGGGAGGGTTACGAGAAGGAGGTCGCCGAGCCGATGTGGGAGGAGCCGAACAGGACCGCACGCGGCAAGGCGTACCAGGCCCGCTTCCGGGCCTGGCTGGAGGAGAACGGGATCACCATGAGCCCGGACGACTTCGGGGGCCGCCCCGCCCGCTCCCTCGTCCTGATCCCGAAGGCGCTCCAGCCGAACGCCGACCGGGTCGACGAGACGGTGCACTCCTTCGTCGGCGCCTGCCAGGGCGACCGCGGCGCCGAGGGGGACTGGCAGCGGCCCGCCGGGGCCGAGAAGGTCGTCCTGGTGTCGCTCGGGTCGTCCTTCACCAAGCAGCCGGCCTTCTACCGGCGGTGCGTCGAGGCCTTCGGCGGACTGCCCGGCTGGCACCTGGTGCTCCAGGTCGGCAGGCACGTCGACCCCGCCGAGCTCGGCGACCTGCCACCGAACGTCGAGGTGCGCTCCTGGGTGCCGCAGCTCGCGATCCTCAAGCAGGCCGACCTGTTCGTCACCCACGCCGGGGCGGGCGGCAGCCAGGAGGGCCTGGCGACGGCCACCCCGATGATCGCCGTACCGCAGGCGGTGGACCAGTTCGGCAACGCCGACATGCTCCAGGCACTCGGCGTGGCCCGGCACCTGCCCACCGAGGAGGCGACCGCCGAGGCGCTGCGCACCGCCGCCCTCGCCCTGGTCGACGACCCGGAGGTCGCCCGCCGCCTGAAGACTGTCCAGGCGCAGATGGCGGAGGAGGGCGGCACCCGCAGGGCCGCCGACCTGATCGAGGCGGAACTGCCCGGACGGAGCTGACGCGACGGGAAGGGCCCGGCGGTGGCAGCCGCCGGGCCCTTCCCCTTGTCCGTGCCGGTCAGGCCGGCACCTTCTCACCCTCGTCGTCCTTCGCCCGCGGCGTCGCCACGACCGCCTCCGGCGCCTCGTCGTGCGTCAGGTCGGGCAGCCGGTGCAGCCACTTCGGGAAGTACCAGTTGCGCTCGCCGAGCAGCGACATCACCGCCGGGAGCAGCACGCCCCGGATGACCGTCGCGTCGATCAGCACCGCAGCCGCCAGGCCCACGCCCATCTGCTTCATGGACTGCATGGACAGCGTCCCGAAGATCGCGAACACGGCGACCATGATGACGGCGGCACTGGTCACCACACCGGCCGTGGTGACCACCCCGTGCCGGATCGCGTCCCGCGTCCCGAGGCCCCGTGCCCGCGCCTCCCGGATCCGCGAGACCACGAACACGTGGTAGTCCATCGACAGGCCGAACAGGATCACGAAGAGGAACAGCGGCAGCCAGGTGATGATGGCGCCCACGCCCTCCGCGCCCACCAGGGACGCGCCCCAGCCGTGCTGGAAGACCGCCACGAGGATGCCGTACGCGGCGCCCACCGACAGCAGGTTCAGCACGATCGAGGTGACCGCGACCGTCAGCGAGCGGAACGACAGCAGCATCAGCACGAAGGCGAACACCACCACGAACGCGAACACCGGGACCACCGAGCCGACCAGCTGGTCGTTGAAGTCCTTGTTGCCCGCCACCTGACCGGTGATCGGTGCCTCGACCCCGTCGACCTTGCCCAGCGTCGCCGGCCGCACCTCGTCGCGCAGCTTCTCCAGGCTCACACCCGCCGCGTCCTGGTCGGAGCCGCCGACCAGCGGCACGTACACGAGGGCCAGGTTCCGCCGGTCGTGCAGCTTGATCTCCACCGGGCCGCGCGAGGCACCCGAACTCACCGCCTGCTCACGGAAGTCGGCCAGCGCCGCCTTCACCTCGGGCGCGTTGATGTCGTCCGCCTTGACGACCACCTCGGCCGGCTCCGACCCGCCCGGGAACGCCTCGTTGACCCGGTTGTACGTCTGCACGATCGGCAGCGAGTCGCCGAACTCCTGGTCCAGCGTCAGGTTCTCGGTCTTCATGCCGAGCGCGGGCGCGGCCACCGCGAGCAGCGCACCGGTCGCCACGACCACCGACAGCACCGGCCGGGCCAGTACCCGCTTCAGCACGGCCGACCAGAACCGGCTGTCGTCGCGGCCGCCCGTCCGCCGCCGCAGGAACGGCAGCCTGCCCTTCTCGACCCGCTCGCCCAGCAGTGACAGCAGCGCCGGCAGCACGGTGACGGAGCCGACCATGGCGACCGCGACCACCATCAGCGAGGCCAGACCCATCGCCTCGAACTCGGCGATGCCGGTGAACAGCATGCCCGCCATGGCCACGCACACCGTGACACCGGAGACGACGATCGCCCGGCCGCTGGTCGCGGCGGCGATCCGCAGCGCCGTCCGCGCGTCCCGGCCGGCCGCCCGCTCCTCCCGCTCACGCCGCAGGTAGAACAGGCAGTAGTCGACACCGACGGCCAGACCCACGAGCAGCATCACCGAGTTGGCGGTGTCGCTCATCGGCTGGAGGTGGCTCACCAGCCCCATCAGGCCCATGGTCGCCACGATCGCGGTGATCGCCAGCGCCACCGGAAGCAGCGCCGCCACCAGCGCGCCGAACGCGATCAGCAGGATGCCCAGGGCCACCGGCACCGCGGAGTACTCGGCCTTCTTGAAGTCGTCGCCGAACGCGTCGTCGAACGTCTTCATCATGCTGGCGCCGCCGATCTCCTCGATCCGCAGCGAGCCGTGGTCCTTCTGCACGTCCGCCACCGCGTCCAGCACCGGCTCGATCCGCTCACCGGCCGTCCGCGGGTCGCCCCGCACGTCGAACTGGACCAGCGCGCTGCGCCCGTCCTTCGCGACCGTGCCGCTGTCGTACGGCGAGGTGACGTCCGTGACCTCGCCGGTCCGCTCCACGGCCGTCATCACCGCGGCGACCGCGGACCGGAACTCCGCGTCCGTGGACGTGAGACCGTCGTCCTTCGCCTGGACGAGCACGGTCTCCGACGCCGGCTCCTCGATCCCGGCCTCCTCGATGATCCGGGCCGCGGTGCTGGTCTCCCCCTTGAGCTGTTCGCTGTCCTCGACGTCGACCCGGCCCGCCGCCGAGCCGAGCCCCATCGCCAGCACCACGAACAGCACCCAGATGCCGACGGCCGCCCAGCGGTGCCGCGCGCTCCAGCCGCCGGCCCGGGCGGCGAGCCCCCGTACCCGCGCGTCTCCGTTCCCCATGACGGGTTCGCTCCCTCGTATGCGGCAGCGACCCCCTGCCGCCACCTGACGTTTCGACGGTAGGGGCGGCGTGAGGGCGTCTCGTCGTGCTGCCCGGTGAAGCCGCGGGGCGCACACTCATCCCACCGGCTCGGCCCTCCTCCCCACTGGGGAGGACCGTGGCCCCCTACACATGTCCGGGACACCGGCACGGTGGATCAGGGGCGGCGGCGGAACGGCACGAACCGGTCCCGGCCATTCCGCAACCTTGTCGAATAAGTCACAGCAGTGTGTTCAGGTTGCTCCGGGAGCCGCCCGTCGGTCAGAGTTGCGAGGCCCGCCGCGCGCGGGCCCCGGCCGTCGTGCCCACCCCCACGGGGCACGACGGCCGCACTACAGTCGGGGCCATGGCGACGAGATACGCGGCGCTGCTGCGCGGCATCAACGTGGGCGGCGGCAAGAAGGTCCCGATGGCCGAGCTGCGCGCCCTGCTGGAGAGCCTCGGCCACGAGGACGTACGCACCCACCTGCAGAGCGGCCAGGCCGCCTTCACGGCCGGGCACGGCGACGAGGAGTCGCTGGCCGCCGAGATGTCCGGGGCGCTCGCCCGGCACTTCGGCTTCGCCGTGGACGTGATCGTCCGCGACCACGCCTACCTCGCGGGCATCGTGGACGCCTGCCCCTTCCCGGCCGCCGACCTGGAGCCGAAGCAGCTCCACGTCACCTACTTCTCCGCACCCGTCACCGAGGACCGGTTCGCGGAGGCCGACCGCGAGACCTACCTCCCGGAGGAGTTCCGCCTCGGCGACCGCGCCCTCTACCTGTACGTCCCCGACGGTCTCGGCCGCTCCAAGCTCGCCGAGTTCCTGTCCAGGCCCCGCGTCAACAAGGGCGTCGTCGCCACGAGCCGCAACTGGAACACCGTGGTCAAGCTGGTGGAGATGACCGAGGCCTGAACGGCCGGCTCACGCGCCCAGCGCCGTCAGCACCGGCGTCCGCGCGGCGTCGTAGCGCTCCAGGAGCACCTGCGCGACCTCGGGGGAGGGGCCCAGCACGTCAGCCAGGACGTCGGCCTCGGCCGCGCCCCGGGCGATCCGGTCGGGCAGCCGCCCCGGCGCCAGGACGTACGGCGCCACAGCCACGCGGGCGCAGCCCAGGGCCCGCAGTTCCCGCACCGCGTCCTCGGTGCGTGGAAGGGAAGCGGAGGCGAACGCAGGCCGCACGGCGCACCAACCGGTGTGCCGCCACTCCCGCGCGACGTCTGCGATCACTGCGATCGCCTCCGGGTCCGACGACCCCGCCGAGGCCAGCACGACCCCGGTCGAGGACTTGTCGGCGGGCGTCAGGCCCGCCTCGTACAGCCGCCGCTCCAGCGCCGCCAGCAGCAGCGGGGACGGGCCCAGCACCTCGGCCCGGCGGATCCGCAGCCGCGGCGGGGCCTCGGCCAGCACCGCGGGGATGTCCGCCTTGGCGTGGAACGCCCGGGTCAGCAGCAGCGGCAGCGCGACCACGTCCCGCACGCCCTCCGCGTCCAGGGACTCCAGCACACCGTTCACGGACGGCACGTTGAAGTCCAGGAAGCCGGTCTCGACCCGCAGCCCGGGCCGCAGCGCGCGCACCCGGCGCACCAGTTCGTGCACGGTCGCGGCGTGCCGAGGGTCACGGCTGCCGTGGGCGACGACGAGGAGGACGGGACGACGCATGGCGGGCACCTCAGCTCTTCACCAGAAGTCCGCGGGTGCGCAGGACCCGGCGTTCGAGGGGGCTGAAGATCAGCAGGTCGATGGCGATGCCGACGGTGAGGATGAGGAGGATGGCCTCGAAGACCATGGCCATGTCGCTGGCGTTGCGGCCGTTCTCCAGGAGCTGCCCGAGGCCGACGCCGAGGTCGGGGAAGGAGGCGATGATCTCGGCGGCCATGAGGGAGCGCCAGGAGAAGGCCCAGCCCTGCTTGAGGCCGGCGACGTAGCCGGGGAGCGCGGCGGGCAGGGTGATGTGCCAGGTGCCCTTCAGCCCGGTGGCGCCGAGGGTGCGTCCGGCGCGCTGGAAGAGGGGCGGGACCTGGTCGACGCCGGAGAGCAGTCCGTTGGCGATGGAGGGGACCGCGCCGAGGAGGATGACGGCGTACATCATCTGGTTGTTCAGGCCGAGCCAGATGACGGCGGGCGGGACCCAGGCGACCGACGGCAGGGACTGCAGCCCGGACAGGATCGGCCCGATCGCGGCGCGGATCAGTTTGACGCGGGCGAGGAGGAGGCCGAGGGGGGTGGCGATGAGCAGGGCGAGGCAGAAGCCGAGCAGGCCGCGGGAGACGGACGTCCAGATGTAGCCGAGGAGTTCGCCCTGGAGCCAGGCCTTCTCCAGCACGTGCCAGACGTCGGCGGGCGCGGGCAGCCTGGTGGGGTCGTCGACGACCTTGAAGGTGATCAGCGACTGCCACACGGCCAGCACGAGCGCGACGGCGACGACCGGGGGGAGGATCTTCTGGGTGAACGTCTCACGGAACGGCTTGCGACTGGTCCGCACGGTCTCCAGCGCGTCCAGCCCGGCTTCGAGTCCGGCCAGGTCGCCGGCGCCGTCCTTGGCCGTGGCGGGGGTGGTGTCAGTGCTGGCCATGGCGGCGGATCTCCCCACGGAGTTGTTCGGTGATCTCGACGGACAGTTCCGCGACGGCGGTGTCCTCGATGCGGCGCGGGTGGGGGATGTCCACGGTCCACTGGTGGGCGACGCGTCCGGGGCGGGAGGACAGCAGCACGACGCGCTCGGCGAGGCGGACGGCCTCGCGGACGTTGTGGGTGACGAACAGGACCGACAGGCCGGTCTCGCGCCAGATGCGGGTGAGTTCGTCGTGCAGGACGTCACGGGTGATGGCGTCGAGCGCGGCGAAGGGTTCGTCCATCAGCAGCAGCCGGCTCTCCTGCGCGAGGGCGCGGGCGAGGGCGACGCGCTGGCGCATGCCGCCGGACAGTTCGTGCACCCGTTTGCCGTGCGCGCCGCCCAGCCGGACCAGTTCCAGCAGTTCCTCGGCGCGGTCGCGGCGTTCGTTCTTCGGCGTGCCGCGCAGTTTGAGGGCGAGTTCGATGTTCTTGCCGGCGGTGAGCCAGGGGAAGAGGGCGTGCTCCTGGAACATCAGGGCGGGGCGGCCGTCGGTGGTGATGGCGCCCTGGGTGGGCCTGTCGAGACCGGCGACCAGGTTGAGGAGGGTGGACTTGCCGCAGCCGGAGGCGCCGAGGAGGGTGACGAACTCGCCGGGGGCGACGTCGAGGCTGATGTCGTCCAGCACGAGCTGCTGCCCGGCGGGGCCGCCCGCGAACGACTTCGAGACGTGCTCGATACGGGCCGCGTGCGTCGCCGACTGCGTGTCGTCGGCGGCCTTGGCGAGGGTCGTGGCCATGGTCGTCACCTCCTGGGTGCGTGCGTGATCCGGGGCTGGGCGGTGCCGAGTCCGGCGTCGTCGACGGGTGGCAGGCCGGCCGCCTCCAGGACCTTGCCGAGCACGGAGAGGTCGTAGATCCCCTTCAGGTCCGGCTGCTCCAGCAGACCCGCCTCCACGGCGTGGCCCGCCTGCGTCTTGAGGGTCTCGGCCAGCGGGTCGTCGAGGAACGTGATCGACTCCCAGGCCGGGTCGAGCACGTCGGCGGGCAGCGGCTTGCCGGTGTCGGCGGCCAGCTGCTCGTTTGCGGCGGCCTTCGCCTCGTCGGGATGCGCGTTGATCCACCGGTTGGTCCCGACCGACGCCCTGAGCACCGCCTCCACGGCCTTCGGGTGCTTCTCCAGGAACTCCTGGCGGACGACGATGTTCGTGATCACGAACTTCTCGTCCGGCCACAGCGAGGCCTCGTCCAGCAGGACCTTGCCGCCCTGGGCGACCAGCCGGGAGGCGGTCGGCTCCGGCACCCAGGCGCCGTCGACCGACCCGGACCTGAAGGCGTCGGGGGTGACCTTGTTGTCGCTGCGGACGACGGTGACGTCGCCCTTGCCGCTTAGCGGGTCGACCTTCCAGCCCTGCCGGGCGGCCCAGTTGAGGAAGGCGACGTCCTGGGTGTTGCCGAGCTGCGGGGTCGCGATCCGCTTGCCCTCGACGTCCTTCAGCGACCTCACCTTGTCCGGGTTCACCACCAGCTTCACCCCGCCGGACGCCGAACCGCCCACGATCCGCAGGTTCTTGCCGTCCGCCTTGGTCCAGCCGTTGACCGCGGGGGAGGGGCCGATGAAACCGATGTCCAGGGAACCGGAGTTGAGCGCCTCGATCTCGGACGGGCCCGCGTTGAACACGGCGTACTTCGCCTCGGTTCCCCCGAGTTCCTTCTGGAACAGGCCCTTGCGGGCGCCGACCAGCGCGGTGCCGTGGGTGAGGTTGCCGAAGTAGCCGATCCTGACCGAGTCGAGACCGTCGGTCTTCTTCGCGCCCGCGGCCACCCGCACCGTGTCGTCGTCCTTGGCCTGCGACCCGTAACCGCAGGCGGCCAGGGCCAGCAACGGCAGCGCGGCCGTCACCGCGAGGGCGCGGCGCAGAGCGGTCGTGGCAGGCAAGGGGACGTTCCTCTCGGTGGCGGCCCGGCGGTCACGCGGTGGTCGTGCGGCCGGACCGTCGGCGGGTTCAGGGCAGTACGCGGGCGCCGGAGGACCGGCGAGTGGTCAGAAGTCCCACCCGTCGTCGTCCGCCCCGTCGTCGACCGGGTCGGGGGAGGCGAAGGACTCGCCGACCATGCCCGCGGTGAGCGTCGTTCCGTCGTTGGGGTCGATCAGGATGAACGACCCGGTGCGGCGGGAGTCGGCGTAGGTGTCGGCGGGCAGGGGTTCGGCGGTGCGGATGACGACGCGGCCGATGTCGTTGGCGGTGAGCCGGCCCGGGTGCGGGTGCAGGGACAGGTCGTCCAGGGTGAGCCGGGACGGGATGTCCTTCACGATCGCCTTCACGGTCCGGGTGCCGTGCTTGATCAGCACCCGGTGGCCCACGGTGAGCGGTTCGTCGGCGACGTGGCAGACAGTTGCTTCGAGGTCCTGGGTGGTGTCGGGGGCGTCCTGGGCGGGGACGATCAGGTCGCCGCGGGAGATGTCGATGTCGTCGGCGAGGAGCAGGGTCACCGACTGCGGTGTCCAGGCCACGTCGACGGGGTTGCCGAGCAGGTCGATGCCGGTGATGGTGGTCGACCGGCCCGAGGGCAGGACGGTGACGGTGTCGCCGACGCGGAAGGTGCCGGCGGCGATCTGCCCGGCGTAGCCGCGGTAGTCGGGGAGCTCGGGGCTCTGCGGGCGGATCACGTACTGCACGGGCAGCCGGGCGTGGCAGCGGGTCAGGTCGTGACTGACCGGCACCGTCTCCAGGTGCTCCAGGACGGTGGGGCCGCCGTACCAGTCCATGTGCGCGGACGGCTCGACCACGTTGTCGCCGACGAGCGCCGAGATCGGTATCGCCGTGACCTCCGGGACGCCCAGCTCGGTGGCGTACGCGGTGAACTCCTCGGCGATCGCCGCGAAGACGGGCTCCCGGTAGTCGACCAGGTCCATCTTGTTCACCGCGAGGACGACGTGCGGCACACGCAGCAGGGCGGCGATCGCGGCGTGGCGGCGGGTCTGCTCGACCACACCGTTGCGCGCGTCGACAAGGATCACCGTCAGCTCGGCCGTCGACGCACCGGTGACCATGTTCCGCGTGTACTGCACATGCCCCGGGGTGTCGGCGAGGATGAACCGCCGCCTGGCCGTGGCGAAGTACCGGTACGCCACGTCGATCGTGATGCCCTGCTCCCGCTCCGCCCGCAGACCGTCGGTCAGCAACGCGAGGTCGGGGGCGTCCTGGCCGCGGCTGGCGGAGACGCGCTCGACGGCCTCCAGCTGGTCGGTGAGCACGGACTTGGAGTCGTGCAGCAGCCGGCCCACCAGGGTGGACTTGCCGTCGTCGACGGAGCCGGCGGTGGCGAACCGCAGCAGGGTGGTGGCCGAGAGTTCCTCGGTCGTGACGGTGCTCATGCTTAGAAGTACCCCTCGCGCTTGCGGTCTTCCATCGCGGCCTCGGACATCTTGTCGTCGGCGCGGGTGGCACCGCGTTCGGTGAGCCGGGACGCGGCGATCTCCGTGATCACCTTCTCGATGGTGTCGGCGTCGGAGTCGACCGCGCCGGTGCAGGACATGTCGCCGACGGTGCGGTAGCGCACCAGGCGCGTCACCGTCGTCTCGTCGTCCTTGGGGCCGCCCCACTCGCCGGCGGTCAGCCACATCCCGCCGCGCTGGAACACCTCGCGCTCGTGCGCGTAGTAGATCTCGGGCAGGTCGATGTTCTCGCGAGCGATGTACTGCCACACGTCCAGCTCGGTCCAGTTGGACAGCGGGAACACGCGGACGTGCTCACCGGGTGCGTGCCGGCCGTTGTAGAGGTTCCACAGCTCGGGGCGCTGGCGGCGCGGGTCCCACTGGGAGAACTCGTCGCGCAGCGAGAACACCCGCTCCTTGGCGCGGGCCTTCTCCTCGTCACGGCGCCCGCCGCCGAACACCGCGTCGAAGCCCTCCTCGCGGATCTTCTCCGTGAGCGGCAGCGTCTGCAGCGGGTTGCGGGTGCCGTCCGGGCGCTCCTTGAGCACACCGCGGTCGATGTAGTCCTGCACCGAGGCGACGTGCAGCCGCAGGCCGTGGGCCGCGACCGTGCGGTCGCGGTAGTCGAGGACCTCGGGGAAGTTGTGTCCGGTGTCGACGTGCAGCAGCGCGAACGGCACCGGCGCGGGCGCGAACGCCTTCAGCGCGAGGTGCAGCATGACGATGGAGTCCTTGCCGCCGGAGAACAGGATCACCGGCTTCTCGAACTCACCCGCCACCTCACGGAAGATGTGCACGGCCTCCGACTCGAGGGCGTCCAGGTGGGAGAGGGCGTACGGGCTGTCCGTACCCTCCTCGACGGTGGCGACGGTCGTCGTCATGCCAGTCCCCTTTCGCTGAGCACGGCGTGAACGGCCGCCGCGGACTCCTGCACGGTCTGGTGCTGCGACTCGATGCGCAGATCGGGCTTCTCGGGCTCCTCGTACGGGTCGTCGACGCCGGTGAGCCCGGTCAGCTCACCCGCCGCCTGCTTGGCGTACAGGCCCTTCACGTCACGGACGGAGCACACGTCCACCGGCGTCGCCACGTGCACCTCGACGTACGGCGTGCCGTTCGCCTCGTGGCGGCTCCGGACGGCCTCGCGGCTGTCGGCGTACGGGGCGATCACCGGGACGAGCGCGACGACGCCGTTGCGCGCGAGCAGTTCGGCGACGAAGCCGATGCGCTGCACGTTGGTGTGCCGGTCCTCACGGCTGAAGCCGAGGTTCGCCGAGAGGAACTCGCGGATCTCGTCGCCGTCGAGCACCTCGGTCGGCCGGCCCTGTTCGCGCAGCCGGGCGGCGAGTTCGTGCGCGATGGTGGTCTTGCCCGCACTCGGCAGACCCGTGAGCCAGACGGTGGCTCCGGTCGTCACGTGGTTCTCCTGGTTCGTCGAAGGCGCGGTCATGGCGGTCAGCCGTGCAGTCCGCACTCGGTCTTGGCGCGGCCCGCCCAGCGGCCGGCGCGGGCGTCCTCGCCCTCCAGCACGCGGCGGGTGCAGGGGGCGCACCCCACGGAGGCATAACCGTCCTGGAGGAGCGGGTTGGTGAGGACGCCGTGCTCGGCGACGTAGGCGTCCACGTCGTCCTGGGTCCACCGGGCGATGGGGGAGATCTTCACCTTCCGCCGCTTCTCGTCCCAGCCGACCACCGGGGTGTTCGCCCGGGTCGGGGACTCGTCGCGGCGCAGGCCGGTCGCCCAGGCCAGGTAGTCCTTCAGACCCTCCTCCAGCGGCCGCACCTTGCGCAGCTTGCAGCACAGGTCCGGGTCGCGGTCGTGGAGCTTCGGGCCGTACTCGGCGTCCTGCTCGGCGACCGTCTGCCGGGGGGTGAGCGTGATGACGTTGACGTCCATCACCACCTCCACGGCGTCCCGGGTGCCGATGGTCTCGGGGAAGTGGTAGCCGGTGTCGAGGAACACCACGTCCACCCCGGGCATCGCCCGGGAGGCGAGGTGGGCGACCACCGCGTCCTCCATGGACGAGGTCACGCAGAAGCGCCTGCCGAACGTGTCGGCCGCCCACCGGAGGATCTCCAGCGCGGAGGCGTCCTCCAGGTCCCGGCCCGCCTGCTCGGCCAGTTCCCGCAACTCGACGGTGCCGCGCTCGTCCGATACGGCCGTCATGCCGGTTCCCCTCCCGTGTCGGATCGGTCGAGCCCCCGGGACAGCAGCCCGAGGAACTTCAGCCGGAAGGCCCGGTTGCACGCCGCGCACTCCCAGGCGCCGTGGCCTTCCTCGTTGGGGCGCAGGTCCTCGTCGCCGCAGTAGGGGCAGTGGAACGGCGCCGCGCGCTCGCTCATGACAGGGCCTCCTCGGAGGCCCGGGTCACCCAGGAGGCGAACCGCTCGCCGTCCGCGCGCTCCGCCTGGAAACGCCCCAGCACCCGCTCCACGTAGTCCGGCAGCTCGTCCGCGGTGACCTTCAGGCCGCGCACCTTGCGGCCGAAGCCGGCCTCCAGGCCCAGGGCGCCGCCGAGGTGCACCTGGTAGCCCTCGACCTGCTCGCCCTCGTCGTTCAGGACCAGCTGCCCCTTGAGGCCGATGTCCGCCACCTGGATACGGGCGCAGGCGTTCGGGCAGCCGTTGAGGTTGATGGTGATCGGCTCCTCGAAGTCCGGCATGCGGCGCTCCAGTTCGTCGATCAGCGAGGCGCCGCGCGCCTTGGTCTCGACGATGGCGAGCTTGCAGAACTCGATGCCGGTGCAGGCCATGGTGCCGCGCCGGAACGGCGAGGGGCGGGCGCTGAGGTCCAGCGCCTCCAGGGACTCCACCAGGGAGTCGACCTGGGACTCCTCGACGTCCAGGATGATCATCTTCTGTTCGACGGTGGTCCGCACCCGGCCCGAGCCGTGCGCCTCCGCGACGTCCGCGATCTTGGTGAGGGTGGTGCCGTCGACACGGCCGACGCGCGGCGCGAAGCCGACGTAGAAGCGGCCGTCCTTCTGGCGGTGCACGCCGATGTGGTCGCGCCACAGCTGCGAGGGCTGCTCCGGCGCGGGCCCGTCGGTCAGCTCGCGCTTCAGGTACTCGTCCTCGAGGACCTGGCGGAACTTCTCCGCGCCCCAGTCGGCGACCAGGAACTTCAGCCGGGCGCGGTTGCGCAGCCGGCGGTAGCCGTAGTCGCGGAAGATGGACAGGACGCCCTCGTAGACGTCCGGCACGTCCTCGATCGGCACCCAGGCGCCCAGCCGCACACCCAGCTTGGGGTTGGTGGACAGGCCGCCGCCGACCCACAGGTCGAAGCCGGGGCCGTGCTCGGGGTGGCGGACACCGACGAACGCCACGTCGTTGATCTCGTGCACCACGTCGAGCACCGGCGAGCCGGAGATGGCCGTCTTGAACTTGCGTGGCAGGTTCGAGTACGCCTTGTTGCCCAGGACGCGGCGCTTCATCTCCTCCAGCGCCGGGGTGCCGTCGATGATCTCGTCCTCGGCGATGCCCGCGACGGGGGAGCCGATCATCACACGGGGCGTGTCGCCGCAGGCGGTGACGGTGGACAGGCCGACGCCCTCCAGCCGCTCCCAGATCGCGGGCACGTCCTCGATGCGGATCCAGTGGTACTGGACGTTCTGCCGGTCGGTCAGGTCGGCCGTGCCGCGCGCGAACTCCTGCGAGATCTCACCGACCACCCGCAACTGGCGGGTGGTCAGGGCGCCGCCGTCGATGCGCACCCGCAGCATGAAGTACTTGTCGTCCAGCTCCTCCGGCTCCAGGATCGCCGTCTTGCCGCCGTCGATCCCCGGCTTGCGCTGGGTGTACAGGCCCCACCACCGCATCCGGCCGCGCAGGTCGTTGGGGTCGATCGAGTCGAATCCCCGCTTGGAGTAGATCGTCTCAATGCGTGTCCGCACATTGAGACCGTCGTCGTCCTTCTTGAACTGCTCGTTGCCGTTGAGGGGGGTCAGGTGCCCCACGGCCCACTGTCCCTCACCGCGGTGACGGCTCACCTTGCGGCGGGGGTTCGCGGCGCCAGGCTTCTGCGCGGCGGCAGGCTTCTGCGGGGTGGCGGCCATGGTTGATACGTCCTTCGGGACAGCGGTGGATGGTCTCTCGGCGCGCGGCGCCGTACCGGGAAGCGGCTCTGACCTGCGCCTACGGGCGCGCGGGCAGAAGAGTGCGCGTCCTTGCGCGGATGAAGCGGGGAGAGGGGTGTCGGGCGCTGCTGGGTGCTCTCAGCGCGCCGGACAGATGGCGCTGGACATGCGGCCGAGGTCGACGTGCCGCCGACTCACCAAGGCGATTCCAGTTCCAGGCATGACGGAAGCCTGGCACGGCGATCTGGAGGCAGTCCACCGTCTTCCGAAATGTGGACACCCCTGTCTCGTAGAGCGAGACGGGGGTGTCCTTGGTCACAAGCGCGGCGAGAGGTCTTGCCGGAGCCCGTCAGGCGGAGTACGCACCCGGCCAGGGACCCGGCGTGGCCACCTCCGGCTCCTCCTCCACCTTGGTGTCGAACAGCCGGAAACCCCGCCGCCGGTAGTTGTCCATGGCGTGCTCGCCGTCCTTGCTGCACGTGTGCAGCCACACCCGGGTGGTCGGCTTCAGCCCCGGCCACCGGTCCACCAGGTCCCAGGCGCGCGCCACGCCGTACGACAGCAGGTGGCCGCCGATGCGGCGGCCCCGGAAGGCCGGCAGCAGCCCGAAGTAGAGGATTTCGACCGCTCCCTCCTGCTGCGCCTCCAGCTCCACGTACCCGGCCGGCGTGCCGCGGTCGTAGGCCACCCACGTCTCCACACCCGGCCGGTCCAGGTGCTCCCGCCACCGCGCGTACGGCCAGCCCAGCCGGTCGGTCCAGCGGATGTCGCCGCCCACCGAGGCGTAGAGGAACCGGCTGAACTCGGGGGAGGGCACCTCGGAGCGGACCACCCGTACGTCCCCCTCGGGCACGGCGGCCGGACGGAGATCGGTGGGCGCGGTCTGCTCCAGGGACCAGGTGGTCACGGAGATGGTCGTCATGGCCGAAAGACAACCATCCGGCACACGCCCGTGTCGAACGCCTGACCGGGCCTCGGACACCCCGGCCCGCCGCCGCTCCCGTGGCCCGCTGCCGCTCCGGCGCCTCTCGGCCCAGGCCGGCGGCGGCGCGCCCGCTACCGCTCCGGCTACCGCTCCAGCGACCGGTCGACCGACGCCAGCGGCAGCGCGAACAGCATCCGCCCCGACTGCGACCACACGTCACCGGTCGCCTGCCAGTACGACAGGGACGTCGCGGGACCGCTCCAGCAGCGGTACGTCTCGTCCGCGCCGCAGCGCACCGGACGCGCGCCCTCGAGGTCCTGCCGCCACAGCGTGGAGCGCTCGTCCGGCGCCCCGGCGGCGCGGCTCACGTACCAGTCCGACCGGTGCGCCAGCACACCGGTCACATGGGTCAGCTCGGTCTCGTACACCCCGACCGGCTCCGCCTCCAGCAGCCCGGCGCGCTCCGGCCGGGTGCCGAACGCGTACCGCCACAGCAGGGTCGGCCCCTCGTCGTCCGGGGGTGTCGCCTCGTGCACCACCAGGCTGTCCGGCGCGGTGCTGCGGTCCAGGGCGATGCCGCCGGGACGCGGCGCGCCGGCGCCGGCCGTGCCGTAGGACGCGACCGCCGGGAGCACGTACCGGGCACCCGCCGCCGACCAGCCGCCGGGCACCCGCCCGACGGAGGTGCCGTCCACCGTGGCCCGCTGCACCCGGTCCAGGTCGTACACGTACAGCGCGCTGCCCTCGCCCCGGCCCGCGGTGACGAGCAGCTTGTCCTGGTACCAGACCATGCCGGACACGTCGGAGCCCAGGCCCCGGTAGTCCCGTCCACCGTCCACCGGGACGGCGAGCAGCGCCCAGGTGTAGCGCGGCGCGCGGTCGTCGTCGGCGGCCACGAAGGCGACCCGCGCGAGCCCCTGTTCGGCCGGCGTCCCCGTGCTCCGGGTCCACCCGGACAGCACCACCCGGTGCGCGCCCCAGCGGCCGTCCTCGTCCGCGTCCCCCGAGGTGGTGACCGCGCCGGCCCGCCAGCCTTCGGTGTCCCGGTCCGGCCAGCAGTACGCCCGGGTCGCGGCCGGTTCGACGGGCAGCGCCCGCCGGTCGACGTCCGTGCAGTCCCCGGTGTCACCCAGCGCGCCGTCGGGGTCGGCGAGTACGGCGTCCACACCCACGGGCCGGCCCATCGAGGCGGCCAGGCGGTTCAGTTCGGCACCCGGGACGGCGTGCTCGGCCAGCGTGAGCGGGGCGGTGTCGGCGGCCGTCGTCAGCGGTTTCAACGCCCCGGGGTCGTCGGCGTCGGTGGCCTGCGAGGTACTGATCAGGGTGGCCGCCGCGGTGAGCGCGAGGGCGGTCCCGGCCAGCGCGCCCCGCAGCGCTCTGCCCCTGCGGCGCCGGCGGTGTCTGCCGCGATGCTTCATAGCGTCCTCCCGAGCGAGCCAACTGCGTCCGGTGATCCGCGGGTTGACCGTGGAGCAGATGGGACGGCCCGTAACGGGATGCTACGGCAGCCGGCCGCCGGGCGACACGAAGACCGTGCAATTTCACGTGGCGACCGTCCGCCGGGCATCGGCCGGCGTACACCTGTACGCCCTCGACGCACCTGTTTCCGGCCAGGAGTCCGGCCCGGGTTCAGCCCGAACCGCGCACCAGCGCCGACGTGGTGTCGGCCGTCGCCGTATGCGTGTCGGCCGTCGCCGTACCCCTCGCGGCCGCGCGGGCCGGCGCCGTACGGGCGAAGGGGCCGCCGGAGTCGTCCGGGAGGACCACCTCCACCTCGGCGGACTCCGTGAACCGGTAAGGGCGGTGCTCCAGCAGCGACCCCAGATACCGCCGGACGCGCGACATCTCCGCGCGCACCGTCACCGTACGGGCCGGGTCACCGAACACGTCCCGGGCCAGGTCGGCCGCGCTGCGCCCCGCACGGTGCACCGCCAGCAGGTACAGCAACTCGGCGTGCCGCGGGCTCAGTTCCCGGGTCCACGAACCCGCCCCGTCGGACACCCGCACCGTGCGGCGGCGCGGCTCGGCCAGGTCCAGCACGATCCGGCTCGCGGCCCGGGGTGCCGGCTCGTCCGCCGCCCGCACCAGCCAGCCCCCGGCGAGCGGTTCGAGCGAGCACCGGCCCAGCGCCGGCAACCGGCACAGGCCCGCCGACAGCGACTTGGGCAGCGCCAGCCGCGCCGTGTACGGCATCCCGGTCACCGCCGCCGTCCACCCGTGCCGGTCCACCACCAGCGCCCTGCCGTCGATCCGGGCCAGCACCGGCGCCGCCACCGCGCGCAGCCGCTCCAGCGACCGTACGTGCGTCTCCCGCAGCCGCGCCTCGGCCAGCTTCGCCACCGAGTCCACCCAGGCCAGCGTCGCCGGGTGCATCGTCTCCAGCGGCCCGCTGACGTCCACCACGCCGATCAGCCGCCCGTCGCGCGGATCGGTGATCGGCGCGCCCGCGCACGTCCAGGTGGCGTGCGACCGCACGAAGTGCTCGGAGGCGAAGACCTGCACGGGCCGCCCGGTCACCGCCGGCGTGCCCACCCCGTTGGTGCCGACGACGTCCTCACGCCAGTCCGCGCCGATTTCGAAACCCAGCACGTCCGCCTTGCGCAGCACCGGCGCGCTGCCCTCCCGCCACAGCACCCGGCCCTCGTCGTCGGCCACCACCATGATGTGGTGGGCGACGTCCGCGACCGACAGCAGTCCCTCCCGCAGCACCGGCAGCACGTGCCGCAGCGCCGACGACTCCCGCCGTCTGCGCACCTCGTCCATGGGCAGCAGCCCGCTGCGCAGGCCTCGGTCCGGGTCGACCCCGCTGCGCAGCACCCGCTCCCAGGACTGTCCGATCACCGGACGGGGAGCGAGAGGCGCCGGCCGCCCGGACAGCGCGGCGGAACGGACCTCGCTGAGCACCCGCGCCGCACGCCGGGTGTCGACGGCGGCCATATGCGTCACGTCCGTCGGCGAGAGCGCCACTGCACCTCCCGGGAGGAGAAAACCTGTGGGACCACATACTGCCGCCTGCCCCGGTTGTCGACGCTCAGTACCGGAACGGAAGCAGCAAGTTGCAACCCCCTGCAACTCTGGTGGCACGAACGGTCACTGGTTGAAACTTGGGCGACGCCGTCCCGAGCGGCGTGCACGGCTCTTCGGGAGTCCGTTGCGGCGGGGGTGGTGCCGTGTCGGCGCAGCACCACCCCCGCGTCATGCCCGCGGCAGCCGGGCGGTGCGCGTCACGGGATGCGGTTCGATGCGCGTCGGCGGGTGCGCGCGCGTGGTGGCCGGTCGCGCGGTTCCCCACGCCCCTTGGGCGCTCGGGGTTCAAGGGCCTCAGGACAGCGGGCGGGCCCGCTCCACCACCGAGGCCAGGTCCAGGGTGTGCGGCAGCGTCCCGAACGCGGCGCCCGCGTCACCGCCCAGCCGTCCCGCGCAGAACGCGTCCGCCACCTCCGGCGGCGCGTGCCGCACCAGCAGCGAGCCCTGCAGCACCAGCGCCAGCCGCTCCGTCAGCCGCCGTGCGCGCCCCTCGACACCCTCCAGGTCCGCCAGGTCGGTCAGCAGGTCCTTGATCGCCGCGTCCAGCCGGTGGTCCGCCCCGCGCGCCTGCCCGACCTCCCGCAGATACGCGTCCAGCGCCGCCGGCTCCCGGCGCAGCGCCCGCAGCACGTCGAGCGCCTGCACGTTGCCCGCGCCCTCCCAGATCGAGTTCAGCGGCGACTCCCGCACCAGCCGCGGCATCCCCGACTCCTCGACGTAGCCGTTGCCGCCGAGACACTCGGCCGCCTCCACCGCGACCGGCGCGCACCGCTTGGTCACCCAGTACTTCGCCGCCGGCACCGCGATCCGCAGCAGCGCCCGCTCCTGCTCACCGCCGTCGTCGTACGCCGCCGCCAGCCGCAGCGCCAGCGTCGTCGCCGCCTCCGACTCCAGCGCCAGATCGGCCAGGACGTTGCGC
Source organism: Streptomyces sp. NPDC085937 (assembly GCF_044540535.1). Lineage (NCBI taxonomy): Bacteria > Bacillati > Actinomycetota > Actinomycetes > Kitasatosporales > Streptomycetaceae > Streptomyces > Streptomyces sp. NPDC085937. The sequence goes on from NZ_JBITSH010000001.1 coordinate 508,161, forward strand.
ATCAGCGGCTTGTCGGCGAGCTTCCCGCCGAACGCCTCGCGGTAGGAGCAGTGGTGCACCGCCTGCGCCACGGCCTGCCGCATCAGCCCCGCCGAGCCGAGCGCGCAGTCCAGGCGGGTCGCCGCGACCATCCCGATGATGGTGCGCACCCCCTGCCCCTCCTCGCCGACCCGGCGCGCCCACGTCCCGTCGAACTCGACCTCGGCGGAGGCGTTGGAGCGGTTGCCCAGCTTGTCCTTGAGCCGCTGGAGGAGGAACACGTTGCGGCTGCCGTCCGCCAGCACCCGGGGCACCAGGAAGCAGGTCAGCCCGCCGGGCGCCTGCGCCAGCACCAGGAAGGCGTCCGACATCGGCGCCGAGCAGAACCACTTGTGGCCGGTCAGCACGTAGGTGCCGTCCTCGGCCAGCGGCCGCGCGGCCGTCGTGTTCGCCCGTACGTCGCTGCCGCCCTGCTTCTCGGTCATCCCCATCCCGAACAGCGCGCCGGGCTTCTGCCCGGGCGGCCGCAGGGCACGGTCGTAGATCACCGACGTCAGCCGGGGCTCCCACTCGGCGGCGAGCGCCGGGTCCGTGCGCAGCGCGGGCACCGCCGCGTGGGTCATCGACAGCGGGCAGCCGTTGCCCGCCTCGACCTGCGTCCACATCAGGAAGGCCGCCGCCCGCCGCACGTGCCCTCCGGGCCGCCCCCACGCCGCCGTCAGCCCCGCCGAGACGCCCTTGCCGAGCAGCCGGTGCCAGGCCGGGTGGAACTCGACCTCGTCGATCCGCCGTCCGTAGCGGTCGTGGGTGCGCAGCCGCGGCGGGTTGTCGTTGGCCTGCACCCCCCACTCCTGCACCTGCGCGGACCCGGCCGTGTGCCCCAGCGCCGACAGCTCCGCCAGTCCGTCCTCGCGCACCTCGGGCGCCAGGTGCCGCTCAACCGCCTCCACCAGGGCCCGGTCGGAGCCGAACACGTCGTACTGGACGAGCGGCGGAGCCTGGTTGGTCACGGTGTGCGTGATGCCTGCCATGGGGCGAACCTACCCCGGGGTCCGCCCCGCCTCACGCGCGGACGGCGCCCGCGGGTGAGGAGGACGGGGCCTGTGGGTGAGTGGGCCCGGGCCCGGCGGATACCTTTGGTTCGTGCAGCCAGCAAGTGAATCCCCAGACGCGCCCTCCGGTCGCCTCCACCGGGCCCGCGCCCTGTACCGGAACGTCTCCAAACGCAGGACGGCCTGGCTGCTGCTCAAGGACACCGTCAATTCGTGCATGGAGTACCGCATCCTGGGCCTGGCGGCCGAGGCGGCGTTCTTCACGCTGCTGTCCGTGCCCCCGCTGCTGCTCAGTCTGATCGGCCTGCTCGGCTACGTCGACGCGTGGACCGGCGCCGACACCATCCAGAGCGTGCAGCGCAACCTCCTCGACGCCTCCCGCACGGTGCTGTCCGACCGGGGCGTCAAGGAGGTCGCGGAGCCGATCCTGCGGGACGTGACCAAGGGCGGCCGCCCGGACGTGATCTCCCTCGGCTTCCTGATCGCCGTCTGGTCGGGCTCCCGCGCGGTCAACGTCTTCATCGAGACCATCACCGTGATGTACGGCCTCGACGGTGTGCGGGGCATCGTCAAGACCCGGCTGCTGGCCTTCCTGCTGTTCATCGTGGCCCTGCTGATCGGCTCGGTGGCGCTGCCGCTGATGGTCGCGGGCCCGGACGCGGTCGTGGACGTGGTGCCGTGGTCGACGACGGTCGTCCAGATCCTCTACTGGCCGGTCGTGATCCTGCTGTCCGTGGCGTTCCTGACCACGCTGTACCACGTCTCCGTGCCGGTGCGCTCCCCGTGGATCGAGGACGTCCCCGGCGCGCTGGTCGCCCTCGCCATGTGGGTGCTCGGCAGCTTCCTGCTGCGCATCTACCTGACCAGCACCGTCGAGGGCCCCACCATCTACGGCTCCCTCGCCGCCCCCGTGGCCGTCCTGCTGTGGATCGGTGTCTCCGCCTTCGCCGTGCTGGTCGGCGCGGCCGTCAACGCGGCCATCGACCGGGTCTGGCCGGCCGCGGCCACCGCCGCGGCCCGCGAGGCCAACGAGCGGCAGCGGCAGGCACAGGTCGCCGAGTACGTCGCCCGCACCAGCGCGTCGGGGGAGGCGGACCCCGACATGCCCTCCGAGTTCCCCGAGCGCTGGTCGCGCTTCCTGCCCCCGGAGGACGTCACGGCCCGCCTGCGCACCCACACCAAGTCCTCCCACCCACGGGGAGGGAACGGCCCGGGGCACGACGACAGACACGGGGACTGAGCCCGCCGGGGCCCGAGGGCCGGGGGCCGGGGGCCAGGGCCGAGGGCCGGGGGCGGGGGTCCTGGGTTCACGTCGTCCAGGTCCCGGCCGCCGCCTCCTCCCGTACGAAGCCGGTGAAGTCCCGCGGCTCCCGGCCCAGCACCTGCCGCACCCCGTCCTCCACGCGCGCGTTGCGCCCGTCGAGCAGCGTCGCGAACACGTCGGTGAGGAACGCGGCCTCCTCGCCCGGCAGCCCGAAACCCTCCAGCGCCTCCCGGTAGGCGTCCGCCGGCACCGCCCGGTACGTCAGCGGCCGGCCCGTCGCCGCCGCGATCTCCGCCACCGCCTCCGCCCAGGTGAGCAGCCGCGGACCGGTCACGCTCAGCGTCCGCCCCGCGTACCGGTCCCCGTCCGCCAGCGCGGCCACCACCACCTCCGCGACGTCCCGCACGTCGACGAACGGCTCCGCCACCTCACCTGCGGGGAACACCAGCTCCCCGCGCCGCAGCTCTTGCGCCAGCGGCCCCTCGCTGAAGTTCTGCGCGAACCAGGCGGCCCGGACGACCGTCCAGTCCGCGCCGGACGCACGCAGCGCCTCCTCAGTGGTGAGCGCCTGGTCCTCGCCGCGCGCCGACAGCAGCACCAGGCGTCGCACGCCCAGGCCCAGGGCCACGTCCGCCAGGGCGCCCACGGCCTCGGCGGTGCCGGGCGCGCCGACGTCGGCCGGGTGGACCAGATAGGCCGCGTCCGCCCCGCGCAGGACGTCCGCCCACGTCGAGCGGTTTCCCCAGTCGAAGCCGGTCGCCCGTGACGCCGGCCGCACCGTGGTTCCGGCCGCCTTCGCGGCCCGCGCCACCCGGCTCCCGGTACGGCCCGAGGCGCCGGTGACGACCAGGGTCATGTCCTTCGTGTCCGTCTTCTCGTCCATGCCGCCGATTCAACTGCCGCGCCGTGCGCGGAACCATGGCCGAACGGCGCGTCCCCATACGCCCGCGTCTACGCTGACCGCATGGACGCGCTCACCGGTCTGCTGGAGGGTCCCCGCGCCCGCGGGGCGTTCATGATCCGGGCGTGCTTCGACCCGCCCTGGGCGGTGCGGGTGGAGGACCGGGCCCCGCTGACGGTGATGCTCCTGGTGCGCGGCGAGGCGTGGCTGCTGCCGGACCAGGGGGAGCGGGTGCGCCTGCGCGCCGGGGACCTCGCCGTCGCCCGCGGCCCCGGCCCGTACACCTGCGCCGACCACCCGGACACGGCACCGCAGGCCCTGATCCTGCCCGGCGGCGAGTGCCACCATCCCGACGGGCGGCCCCTCAACGGCGTGATGGACCTCGGGGTGCGCACCTGGGGCGACCACCCGGACGGGGAGACGGTGCTGCTGATCGGCACCTACCAGATGCGCGGTGAGATCGGCGGACGGCTGCTGGAGGCGCTGCCGCCGCTGCTGTATCTCGGCGCGGACGTGTGGGAGTGCCCGTTCACCCCGTTCCTGATGCAGGAGGTCACGCGCGACGCACCCGGCCAGGAGGTCGTCCTGGACCGGCTGCTCGACCTGCTGGTCATCGCCGCGCTCCGGGCCTGGTTCGCCCGCCCCGAGGCGGAGCCGCCCGCCTGGTACGAGGCCCTGTCCGATCCGGTCGTCGGCCCGGTGCTGCGGATGCTGCAGGACGACCCGGCCCGCCCCTGGACGGTGGCCGGCCTCGCCGCCGAGGCGGGCGTCTCCCGGGCCGCGCTGGCCCGCCGCTTCACCCGGCTCGTCGGCGAACCCCCGATGACGTACCTCACCGGCTGGCGCCTCGCGCTGGCCGCCGACCGGCTGCGCGACACCGACGACACCATCGGCGCGATCGCCCGCCACGTCGGCTACGGCAGCGCCTTCGCCCTGTCGACGGCCTTCAAACGGGCCTTCGGTGTCAGTCCGCAGGAGTGGCGCGGCCGGGCCGCCGCGTAGCCTGGACGGCATGTACAGGGAGCGGGCGTCCCGGCTGCCGGGAGCGGTCGTGTGGACCAGCACCCCGTCCGGTGACCGGGGTTCCGGGCTGGTGCTGCCCGACGGCTGCATGGACCTGCTGTGGCACGACGGACGTCTGCTGGTCGCCGGCCCCGACACCCGCGCGCACCTCGTCGGCGAGCCGAGCGCCTGGGCGGGCGTCCGCTTCCACCCCGGGACCGCGCCCGCCCTGCTGGGCGTGCCCGCCCACGAACTGCGCGACAGCCGGGTGGACCTGGCCGACCTGTGGCCGACGGCGGAGGTACGGCGCGCGACGGCCCGTGTGCACGCGGCGGACCGTCCGGCACGGGGCCTGGAGGAGGTCGCCCTGCGTCTGGCCGCGGAGGCCGCGCCGCCCGACCCCGCACTGGCCCGCCTCGTCACCGCGCTCGCCGCGGGCCGCCCGGTCACCGCAACGGCCGACGAACTCGGCCTCGGACCACGTCAGTTGCACCGCAGGTCGCTGAGGGCTTTTGGCTACGGCCCGAAGACCCTGGCCCGCATCCTCCGCCTGCGCCGCGCGCTGGCCCTGGCCCGGGCGGGCGTCCCCTTCGCGGAGACGGCGGCCCGCGCGGGCTACGCCGACCAGCCCCATCTGTCCCGCGAGGTACGAACCCTGACGGGGCTACCACTACGCGAGCTGGTCCCTGCCACCCCTCACTCCTGACGGCTCCCGGTGGCCCTGGCCCGGCCCCTGAATCCTGATAATGAGCCGGCCACGAGGGACGGCCACTCCGCAGCCCGGCTGATGCCGAGCCGTCAAACCCAACGGATGGCGTGAGAGCCAGTCGGTGTGCCGATCGCGCATCCGATCCCGTTCCCCGGGCGTGGCGGGGAAGGCGTCGGCGCCGCCGTCGTAGGGATGGTGGATGCCGCTGCCACAGCTCGGTCAGGACTGCCTGGACGCCTCCCACTACGTGCCGCACTCGTCCTCTCGCGCGAAGCTCCTGCCGGGCGACCATGATGACCGGCACCCGTCCGCCATGAGAAACGCATTCTCAGGCATGCAGACGCAGTGAGCTGGGGTACTAGCCGCCCGTCCCCAGCGGCGCGAACAGGTCCACGCCGTTGGCGTCCGGGTCGAGGACGACCGCGTATCGCTGTCCCCACTCCGCGTCCCACGGCTTCAACTCGGCCTGGGCGCCGGACTCCACCATCTCGGCGAACAGCGCGTCGACCTCGGCAGGGCTGTCGCACCGTACGGCCAGGGAGGTCCGGCCCCCGCCCGACGGTGCCCGCCACCGCGGGTGGAAGGACCGGACCATCTCCTCGCTGTCCAGCAGCAGCCGCATGCCGCCCGGCAGCTCCGCTTCCACGTGTCCCTGCGTCTCGGCCCCGTCGGGGAACGCCAGCCCGAGGCGCCGGTAGAAGGCGACGGAGGCGGCCATGTCCGAGACGACCATCCCGATGGCATCGAATCGTGCACTCATGCCGCCCACCGTAGGGAGGCCGGCACCGGGTGTCTTGAACGAATCGGACACGGGCGCCCTCGGCGCCATAGGCGATGCCTATGTCCTTCGCTCACATTTCGTCTTTGCTTCGTGATTCGAAGCGAACGTACGGTTTTCTCATCGCGAATCCCGGTTTACATCGAGGAAATCGCATGGATGATTCAGTGAAAGGGCCGTGCAATGTCCACAGCGCAGAACGAGAAGTCCGCCACCGGGGAACTCACCGGTAAGCGGGCCCTGGTCACCGGCGGTACCCGGGGGATCGGAGCGGCCGTCGTACGGCAGCTCCTCGACGCCGGCGCCGAGGTGCTGACCACCGCCCGGTCCGCGTCGGGGACCGTCCCCGAGGGAGCCCGGTTCGCGGCGGCCGACGTGCGGACCCGGGCGGGTGCGGAGGCGCTCGCCGAGGCCGTGGCGGACGGCCTGGGCGGTGTGGACATCGTCGTCCACAACGCGGGCGGCGCCGGCCCGCACCCCAGCGCCCTGGCCATCCCGGACGAGGAGTGGCAGGACGCCCTGGACCTCAACTACCTCTCGGCGGTCCGGCTGGACGCCCTGCTCGCACCGGGGATGCGCGACCGGCGGGCAGGCGCGATCGTCCACGTGTCGTCGGCCGTCGTACCCGTACCGGGGCCGCTGTTCCTGCACTACACGGCGGCCAAGGCGGCCCTGGAGAACTACAGTCGGGGACTGGCCACGGAACTGGCCCCCGCCGGGGTCCGGGTCAACACCGTGACACCGGGCCGGACGGCCACCCCCGGCGGCGAGGAGACGCGCCGGCAATGGGCGGCCCTGAGCGACACCACCGGCGCCACGTCGACCCCGCCTCTCGGCCGCGAGGGACTGCCCGACGACATCGCCCACGCGGTCCTGTACCTCGTCTCCGACCGTGCGAGCTGGGTGACCGGCACCAATCTCGTCGTGGACGGCGGCGAATTCCCCCGGTGAATTCCGTGAAGTCCGTGGATTTCGCGGATTCGTGAAGCCCGTGAATTCGGTGCAAGGCGGCGGAGGGCGGGTCAGGAAACCCGGGAGAGGGTGAAGGGATTCGATGCGGAGGCGGGCCAGTTCTCGTCGCGGAGCAGACCGAGGAGGGTGGTCTCTGCGGGGCCGCCGTCCTGCCGGACCACGGCGATGACCGGCCGGGAGAGGGCCGGGGACACCGGACGGGCGAGGTGCTCGTGCTCGGGCGGCACCGCCGACGCCGGGAGGAGTGTCACGCCCAGCCCCTGCGCCGCCCAGCGCACCGCCGTCGCCGCCTGGGACACCCGGGCGGCGGTGGCCGGCGCCAGGCCGTTGTCCCGTAGCACCTCCAGCAGGACGGCGTCGAGGGTGCTGTCCCGGTCGAACCGCACCCACGGCTCGCCCTCCAGGTCACGCAACTCCACCCGCTCGGAGCCGAGTTGCGGGTGCCCCTCGCCCAGCACCACGACGAGCTCCTCGTCGCCGAGGTGGTGGGCGTCGGAGGGGGTCCGGGTGCACGCCGCCATCAGCGCGAAGTCCAGCGCGCCGCGCCGGCACAACCGGTCCAGCTCCGCCGCGCTGGGCTCCTCGAACACGGTGATCTCCAGCCGGGGGAAGCGGCGTCGCAGTTCGCCCAGCGCCCGGGGCAGCTGCCGGGTGCCGAAGCCCATCTGCACGGCGACCACCAGCTCGCCCACCAGGTCCTCGGCACCGGCCCGGGCCGTGGCCCGCGCCCGCCGGGACGCGCTCACGGCGACCTCGGCCTCCCGCAGGAACGCCCGGCCGACCGTGGTGGGCACCAGCCCGGTCGGCGTGCGGGCGAACAGCTTCACGCCGAGCTCCCGTTCCAGGCCGCGGATCTGCTGGGACACCGACGGCTGGGCGACGTGCAGCCGTTCGGCGGCGGCGGTCACCGAGCCCTCCTCGGCGACGGCCAGGGCGTACTCGTACTGGCGCAGGCTCATCGGCTCCGTCGTCCCCTTCCCGCTCCCGCGGCGGACCGCCGCTGCCGTCATCGTAGGTGCAGGTGCCCCGGCACGCGGCGGGGACGGGCTCCGGGCCCCCGCCTGCCAAAGCCGCCCCCGCGACCGTGCCCGCAGCGACCATGGCCGCGGCAACCACCCTCGCCTCGGCCACCCCCGGCGACGCGCCCGTCTCGGCCGCCCCCGCGACCGTGCCCGTCTCGGCCGCCCCCCTGACGGCGCCCGGCGCACGCGCGCGTAGGCTCCCGCGCATGTCCGACCCCGCGCTGCTCGTCTACACCCGCACCACCGACTACCGGCACGACTCCATCCCGGCCGGTGTCGCCGCCCTGCGCGCCCTCGGCGGCTTCGACGTCCACGCCCACGAGGACCCGGCGGCGCTCGAGGAGCCCCTCGACCGTTACGCGGCGGTCGTGTTCCTCTCCACCAGCGGTGACGTACTCACCCCGGCCGGCCGCGTCCGGCTCGAGGCGTACGTCGAGGCCGGCGGAGGGTTCGTCGGCGTCCACGCGGCGGCCTGCACCGAGTACGACTGGCCGTACTACGGCGAACTCCTGGGCGCCCGCTTCGACCGCCACCCCCCGCTCCAGCCCGGCCGCGCGGTCGTCGAGGACCATGACCACCCGGCCACCCGGCACCTGCCGGCCGTCTGGGAGCTCACCGACGAGTGGTACGACTTCCGCACCAATCCGCGTCCCGCCGTACGCGTCCTGCTCTCCGCGGACGAGTCCTCGTACGACGGCGGCACCATGGGCGCCGACCACCCCCTGGCCTGGTGCCGTGAGCAGGGCGCGGGCCGGGTCTTCTACACCTCGCTCGGCCACACCTCCGAGATCTACGACGACCCGGACTTCCGCGCCCACCTGCGCGGCGGGATCACCTGGGCCGCGGGCCGCCGACCCGCGGCGCCCTCCTGACCGGCGGCCGGCGTCCCGGCCGACGCCCTTCCCGGCCGTTGACCGCCTTCGAGGCGGTCGGTACGGACACTCCCGCCTCGCCGGCCACCACCGCCAGGGTCGGTCCGGCCGCCGTGCGCGCGTGCCCCGTTCGGCCCATCGGGCCCACCCACCTCCCCGCCGGACCGAACATGCTCCCTGCTGTAGGTCCGAAGGCCCGGGGCGGGGAAGAACCACCCCACGTGACGCGGGGTCCGCCCTCGTCCGCGGGCAGGAATACCGCTGGGCGATGTGGTGCTCTTGTGTTACCGGTGGGTTAACGGTGGGTTCGGTCCGCTGCCGCACGTTCGGCGCCGGGGCGGTCGGGCCCTGGGTCCTGCCGGGTGGCACGGTGCGCGTGCGCGGGAGCACGCGCGGGCGAAGGGCTGGTGGGCACATGACGGCAGACCGCGACAACCCGGTGACCACAACGGCGTACGGCGCCGTGCGCGGCCGGTGGGAGCAGGGCGTCGCCGTGTTCCGCGGCATCCCGTACGCGGCGCCCCCCTTCGGGCCGCGCCGCTTCCGCCCGCCCGTCCCGCCGGAGCCGTGGGACGGGGTGCGCGACGCCGGCGCCTTCGGCCCGACGGCTCCCAAACCCGCGTACTCCCCGGCCTTCGCCGCGTACCTGTCCGACCCCGACATCGCGGGCGACGACTGCCTCAACCTGAACGTCTGGACCCCCGACCCGTCGCCGGACGCCCGGCTCCCGGTCCTGGTCTGGCTGCACGGCGGCGCCCTGACCAGAGGCTCCTCCGCCGTCCCGGTCTACGACGGCAGCACCTTCGCCCGCGACGGCGTGGTCTTCGTGTCCCTCAACTACCGTCTCGGTGTGGAGGGGTACGGCCTCTTCCCGGACGCCCCCGCCAATGCCGGCCTGCGCGACCAGCTCGCCGCGCTCCAGTGGGTGCACGAGTCGATAGCCGCCTTCGGCGGGGACCCCGGCCGGGTCACCCTGGCCGGCCAGTCCGCCGGGGCCATCAGCGCCGGCGCGCTCGTCGCCGCCCCGCAGGCCCAGGGGCTGGTGCGGCAGGCCGTCCTGCAGAGCGGACCGCCGGAGTCCACGGACCGGGACAAGGTGCGGCGCATGGTCCGCCGGATGGCCGGCCGCCTCAAGGTGCCCGCCACCGCCGAGGCCTTCGCCGGCGTCGACCGTGAGCAGCTGCTGCGCGCGCAGGCCGACGTCGGCCGCCTGGGCGGCCCGGTGCTCGGCGGGCCCGCCTTCGGCATCGTCGTCGACGGCGACCTGGTGCCGCGCGACCCCCTGGAGGCCCTCACCGACGGCGCGGCCCCCGGCGTCACCCTGCTGACCGGCTGGACCCGCGACGAGTACCGCCTGTGGCTCGTCCCCGGCGGCCTGGCGGAACGCGTCGACCGCCTCGGCGCCGTCGCCCTGGCCGGCGCGATGGCCCGCTGCCGCTGCGGCAGCGAGGTCCCACGCGGTTACCGCGCCCTGCACCCGGGCGCCGGCACCGCCGAGACCGTCGGCCAGATGGTCACCGACCACCTGCTCCGCAACCCCCTGCACCGTCTGTCCGACGGCCGCACGGAACCGTCGTACGTCTTCGAGTTCGCCTGGCCGTCCAACCGGCCCGGAATGGGAGCCTGCCACGCACTGGAGCTGGGCTTCGTCTTCGACAGCGGAGACAGCCCCGACGCCCGCAAGCTCGCGGGCGAGGGGGCCCCGCAGGACCTGGCCGACGCCATGCACGGGGCGTGGGTACGGTTCGTCACCGACGGCACCCCGGGCTGGGAGCGGTGGGGACCGGACCACCCGGTGCGGGTGTTCGGCGACGGCGCGCCGCGTACCGTCCACGGCCCCCGTGACCGTGAGCTGGCCCTGTGGACCACGCCCGCCACCGAGCGGTCCGCGCACACGCCGCAGTCCCCCGAGCTCCGTTCGGTCGTCCGCCGCCTCCGCCGCAGCGGCGCCCTGCGGCGGACCTGAGGACGCCTCGGAGGATTCAGCGCTCCGTGTCGTCCGGGGCGGCCGGTTGCGGGCAGCGGGTGCTGGCGGGGATGCGCAGGGCGAGCAGTGCCATGTCGTCCTGGCCGTCGCTCGGATGATGGTCGGCCAGGACCTGCACGAACTCGTTCAGCGGCCGTTCGGCGTGGGTGGCGGCGAGGTCGGCCAGCGCCGTCAGGCCCTCGTCGATGGAGCGCGCGTGATGTTCGACGAGCCCGTCCGTGAAGAACAGCAGGATGGAGCCCGCGGGCAGCGGATGCGTGTGGTCCGGCCGCTCCATGCCCGTGCTCACGCCGAGCGGAAGCCCCGGCTCGGCCTCCAGGTACTCGGTCTCCAGGTCCGGTCCGACCAGCAGCGGCGGGAAGTGTCCGGCGGTGCTCCAGCGCAGCACCCAGCCGGTCTCCTGCGGTTCGATACGGGCCAGGCAGACGGTGGTGACCGGGATGTCGGTGGTGGTCAGCAACGTGCGGTCCAACTGGCCGAGGACCTGGCTGGGAGGGTTGCGGAGGTCGTAGAGCAGGGCACGGAGCATGCTGTTGATCCGTGCCATGGCGGCGGCCGCGTACAGGTCGTGACCACCGACGTCACCGATCATGACCCCGACCGCGTCGTCCGGCAGTACGACGGCGTCGTACCAGTCCCCGCCGAGCTGGTTGGGCCGGTTGGCGGGCCGGTACACGGTGGCGGCCTCGAACGGCCTCAGGTCGGGCAGCGCGGGCAGCAGCAGACGCTGGAACCGTTCGGCGCTGTCCCGGACCTGCCCGAACAGGCGGGCGTTCTCGATGGCGATGCCGGCGGCGCCGGCGAGGGCCACGACGATGTCCTCGTCCTCCGGGTCGAAGGGGCGGCCGTCGCTCCGCTCGGAGAGGTAGAGGTCGCCGTAGATCTCGCCGCGGACGCTGATGGCCACCCCCAGCAGGGTCCGCATCGGCGGATGGCCGGGCGGGAAGCCCGCCGAGGAGGGGTGGGACGGGATGCTCTCGACGCGCAGCGGCTCCGGGTTGTGGATCAGCAGGCCGAGCACGCCCCGGCCGTGCGGGAAGGGAATCCCGGAGAGGGCGGCGCGCTCGTCCTCGTTGAGCCCCGCCGTGATGAACTCCTTCAGGTACTCACCGGACTCGTGCAGCACCCCCAGGGCGCCGTAGCGGGCGCCGACCAGGTCCATCGCGGTGGTGACGATCCGCCGCAGCACCGCGGAGAGGTCCAGCTCCCCGCTGATCGACAGGACGGCGTCCAGCAGCCCCTGGAGGCGGTCCTTGGCGTCGGCGAGCGCCCGCAGCTGGGTGCCGATCCGTTCCAGCTCGGCGTCCAGGTGCGGTCGGAGGTCCGGGACCTGGGGCGGCTGCGAGCCCGCCTGACCGTCCTGGGGCCCGGGCTCCCGCTGCTCGCTCAACGGGCACACTCCGGTGCCCCGGAGGCCGTCGCTCGCCGGGCACGGCGGCTCCGGCCGTCCAGCCATCCACGCGAGGGGTACACCCGGCCTCCCGACACGACCGTGATCGAACAAAACCACAGCATGACACGGACAAACAGGGCATCTCTCGCTTTGGTAGGCCATCGGCATGCCGTCCGGACGGGGGTGCCGACGGCGGGTGCCAATCCGGGGGCGTCAGCCTGTGGGGCGCGATGCGAAGGCCGGCGGTGCCGCCCGGACGCCTACGGCCTCGCGGCCCATCGCGTCGTTGAGGGCCGCCGCGCGCCCTCCGCCGCAGCGCAGCCGCGTGGGCCCCGGGCGCCTGCCGGGCAGGAAGGGGCAGGAAGGCCCACGTAGGCTGCTGCGGTGCGCACGGTGGAACTGTTGTTGGACGAGGCGGCGGACGCGGCGGTACGGGAGGCCTGGCGGCGGCTCGCGGACGCCGGGCTGCCGAGTCAGGCGCGCCACCGTTCACCGACCAACAGCCCGCACCTCACCCTGGCGTCCTGCCCGGAGCTGACGGCACCGATCCGCTGGGAACTGGCCGAGGTGGCCGCCGCGCTGCCGCTGCCGGTGCGGTTCGACGGGGTGATCCGCTTCGAGCGGCCCACCTCGGTGCTGGCCTGGTCGCTGGAGCTCGAGCCCACACTGGCCGACCTGCACCGCAGGGTGTGGGAGGCGGTGGTCTCGGACAGCCCGCCCGAGACCCTCAGCCCTTTCCACGCGCCGGGCCGCTGGAGCCCGCACATCACCCTCGGCCGCACCCGCCGCCCCGGCGCCTTCGCGGGCCGCCGGGTCCCCGAACTCCTCCCGCCCCCACCCCTGCGGGCCCACCTCACCACCCTCCGAAGCTTCGACACCGAGACCGGCACCCTGGAAACCCTGACCACCCGCACCTGACGGTGCCTGCCGGCAGATGTCGGTCACCTGCCTGAACTGCGCGCCAACTGCGTCGGCACGCCCACTTCCCAGAGCTCGGCGAATCGCTGGGCCCTCACCCTGACGTACTCCTCGACCGATCGTCCGATGCCCGTTTCTCAGTCGTTCCTCGACGGTCGTCCGCCAAGGATCTTCGGGATCGCTGTCGGCGACGTCGGCCCAAGCGTCGTCCGCCGTGTCGGGGTCGACGAAGAGGCTGTCGAGGTAGGCGTCGAAGGTGTCAGCGGCCTGTCCCCGCCTTGCTAGCCTGTGCCGGATGGACGAGGTGCTGGACGTGGGGCCGTTCTACCACGGTACGAAGGCCGAGCTGCGGGTCGGTGATCTCCTCACCGCCGGTTTCCGCTCCAACTACCGGCCCGAGGTCGTGATGAACCACATCTACTTCACCGCGTTGCGCGACGGTGCGGGCCTCGCCGCCGAGATCGCCGCCGGCGGCGACGGGACCCCGCACGTGTATCTCGTCGAACCCACCGGGCAGTTCGAGAACGACCCCAACGTCACCGACAAGAAGTTCCCCGGCAATCCCACCCGCTCCTATCGCAGCAGGGAACCACTGCGGATCGTCGGCGAGGTCACGGACTGGACGCGACTGACCCCCGAGGCCCTCCAGATGTGGCGGGACCGACTGGCCGCCATGCGTTCGGACGACCGCGCCGAAATCATCAACTGACGTGTTGCCCGCTGTCGCCCGTCGCCTGACTGGAGGTCACCCGCGTGGGAGTCGCACGCACGGCCGTCGGAGCCGCGTCGGCTCTCACGGTGTTCGCCCTGTCCAGCTGCTCCCTCGCCTGGCCGTGCGAGGACACGACCGCCGAACGCGGTGAGGCCGAGGCCAAGGTGGAGGTCGAGAACACGTCCGGGCGGCCGATGGGGATCACCGCCGAAGTCGTCGGCTGGCGTCTCGAACCTCACCCGCAGGTCCCCGACGAAGGCGACCACGTCCACTTCCGCCTCCGCTTCGACGGCGCCGAGAGCGTCAGCAGCGTCGCGGTGGACGTGTGCGCGGTCGACAAGGAGCGCGTGGCGGCGGGGTGTCGGACGGTCTACTCGCAAGAGGCTTTCGGGCCGAACGGTGACCGCACGGGCGACATCTGGCTCGACGTCGACCACCCCGAGCGCGTCGTCGGCGTGCTGGTGATCCCCAACGACCAGTCCTACGTCGGACAGACCTGCGAGGAGGACCTCAAGGACGGCGGCGGGGAGCATCCGCCGGCACCGGCCGCCGTCGGCGACCAGCTGTGAGCCCGTACGACCCCCGTGGGGTCGGCCGACCGTCGTAACGTCAGCCGACGTCCGTGTGGTCAGCCGGCCGGCAGGGTCGGGCGGACCTGGCGGAGGAAGGCCGCGTTGTCCGGTGTCTCGCGCATGCGGCCCAGCAGGGTCTCCAGGTCGGCCGAGCCGTCCCGGGACTGCAGTGCCCGCCGCAGACCCTGCGTGGCGGACAACTCCTGCGGGCTGAACAGCAGTTCCTCCCGACGCGTTCCCGACAGGGTGATGTCGACGGCCGGGAACAGCCGGCGTGACGCCGACTCACGGCTCAGCCGCAGTTCCATGTTGCCGGTGCCCTTGAGCTCCTCGAAGTAGAAGTCGTCGGCACGCGACCCGGTCTCCACCAGCGCGGAGGCGAGGATCGTCAGCGAACCGCCCTCCTCCGTCTGCCGGGCGGCGCCGAAGAACCGCTTCGGACCGAGCAGCGCACCGGCGTCCACGCCACCGCTGAGGGTACGGCTGCCAGGTCCCGCCGCGTTGTTGTACGCGCGGCACAGCCGCGTCAGCGAGTCCAGCAGCACGACGACGTCCTCGCCGGCCTCCGCCAGCCGTTTGGCCCGCTCCACGACCAGCTCGGCGAGCGCGATGTGCTGCTTGGCGGGGCGGTCGAACGTGGACGCGTACACCTCGCCGCGTACCGAGCGGCGCATGTCGGTGACCTCCTCGGGGCGTTCGTCGAGCAGCACCACCATCAGCCGGCACTCGGGGTGGTTGCCCGCGACGGCCGCCGCGAGCTGCTGGATGAGGACGGTCTTGCCGGTCTTGGGCGGCGCCACGAGCAGTCCGCGCTGCCCCTTGCCCACCGGGGCGAGCAGGTCGATGACGCGGCCCGCGAGCCCGGACGCCCGGTGTTCGAGGTGCAGTCGGCGGTGCGGGTGAAGGGGCGTCAGGTCACGGAAGTGCGGCCGTCCGGCGAGCGATCGGGGCGTACGGCCGTCGACCCGCGCCACCTCGCTGAGTGAGCGCCGGTCGCCGAGGACGCCCTCCACGAGGTCGCCCTTGCGCAGGCCGTGCCGGCGGACCAGGGCGGCGGAGACGACGGGGTCGGTCGAGGCGGCCGTGAGACCGGCGCCGCGCAGGTGTCCCTTGCCGGTGGCGTCGACGTCCAGGACGCCGGTGACGGTGACGGGCTGCGACTGCTGACGCGCGGAGGTCCGAGGGGCGGGGGCCTGAGGCGCGGAGGCCTGAGGGGCGGGGCGGTCGAGAGCGGTGGTCATGTGGTCGGTCCTTTCGGGGACGGCAACACGAAGAGGAGAGGGCGGGAGCCGCGATCTTCGGGGAGGGCGTGCGCGCGCCTCCCTGCGGCGGGAACCCGCACCGCGGTCGCATCGCGGGACGCACCCGACGCGTGCGGGGAAGCCGTACGTGGGCGGTGCGAGGGCCGACGTGACGGCGAAAAGGAGAGGAGCCGAGCGAAGAAGGTCTCAGCGATGAAGATCGGCCCGGCGCCGGAAGGCGGCGCTGCATGGCACTCATGGCACCGTACCACGGCGCGCCGAGCACGAGAGAGGCTCGCCGGCTCCGCGCGGATCCGGGCCGCCGTGCGAGCGTGCCGCCGTGCGGTGGTGCGGTGGTGCGGTTGTGGGGCCGTGCGGCCGGCAGCGCCTTACGACGCCCGGAGCGCGTCCGCGATCGACGTGATCGTCTCCGGTCCCACCCGGCAGCACCCGCCGATCAGCCGTGCCCCCGACTCCCGCCAGCCCGTCACGCGGGAGGACGCGAAGGTGGGCTCGCCGGTCCACGCCCGGGCACGGGCGTCCCACTGCTCGCCACTGTTGGGGTACACCACGACCGGCTTCCCCGTCACGCGGGCGGCCACGGCGACCGCGTGGTCCGCGTCCTCGGGGGTGCAGCAGTTGACACCGACCGCGATCACCTCGTCGGCCCGCGCGGCCAGTGCGAACGCGTCCTCCAGCGGCTGACCCGCCCGCGTCCGGCCGCTCGCAGCCGAGTACGACAGCCAGACCGGCACACCCAGCCCGCGCACCGCGCGCAGCAGCGCCTCGGCCTCGTCGGTGTCGGGGATCGTCTCCAGCGCGAGGACGTCCGGGGCGGCGGACGCCAGGATCTCAGCCCTGGGGCGGTGGAAGCGTTCCAGCTCCGCGACCGTCAGCCCGTAGCGGCCCCGGTACTCGGAGCCGTCCGCCAGCATCGCCCCGTACGGGCCGACGGAGGCCGCCACCCACAGCGGGCGGCGTGGGCCCCGGGCGCGTGAGGCCGCCGTACGGGCGCACTCCACGCTCAGCGCCAGCAGCTCCGAAGCCCGCTCACGGCCGGTCCCGCGGCGCGCGAAGCCCTCGAACGTCGCCTGGTAGCTGGCCGTGATCGCCACGTCCGCGCCCGCCTCGTAGTACGCGAGGTGCGCCGCCGTGACCGCCTCCGGGTCCTCCGCGAGGAGCCGCGCCGACCACAGCTCGTCGGAGAGGTCGTGGCCGGCCGCCGCGAGCTGGTTGGACATGCCGCCGTCCAGGACGACCGTGCCGTCCGCCAGGGCCGAGGCGAGGGATGCCGTGGTGCTCATACGCCGACGCTAGCCGAGGCACGGGCCACGGCGCGCCGTGCGGCCCCGCTGCTGGGATGCTGAGAGGGAGCGCGGCCCGACGAGGGCGGTGAGTGCTGTGACGACCGCACATCAGGGTGACGGCCCCCCGGCCGTGGAGTACATCGACGGCTCCCATCACGAGGACGACCCGAACGAACCCCATGACCCGCACGATTCGCACGACCCCCACGGTGACCCCTTCCTGCGGACCCGGTTCGCCGTCCCCGCCCGCCCCGTGACGTTCCTGCGCAGGGCGCGGCGTGCGCATCCCGGCGAACTCCCGCATGCGACGCCGGTACGCCGCGACACAGGCGCGCACCGCGCCGCTCTGCTCGGCGACCGTGAAGCCGTTGGCCCGCCCGGAGATGGCGAAGCTGGCCGCGAGCCGCTTGACGTCCCATTCGAACGGACCCGTGTGGGTCTCGTCGAAGTCGTTGATGTCGAAGACCAGGTGCCGTTCGGGGGAGGCCAGCAGCCGGAAGTTGAGCAGGTGGGCGTCGCCGCACAGCTGCACGGTCAGCCCCGTGTCCGGGCATTGCCCGAGGTCCGCCGCCATGATCGCGGCGGCGCCCCGGTAGAACCGGAAGGGCGATTCGAGTATCCGGCCGTAGCGCACCGGCACCAGCTCGGGGAGCCGGGTCGCGGACTGCCGCTCCAGTACGTCCACGGGGTCCGGCCGGCCGGGGGCCGGGGCGAACGCGGCGTGGGCGGAGCGGGGCACGCGGCCGTGCGCCCGCCTGCCGTGGGAGGCCCGCTCGGCCGGGGGGACGGAGGCGCTGAACGCGTTCGGTAGGGCCATCGCTGTCTCCCGCCTGCGAGCACGGACCACGGCTCCTCGCCGTCCATCCCACCGCGCCCGCGCCCGGGGCGCATCACCCGCCCCGGGTGAGGCGGCCGGGCCGCTCCGCGGCACCCGCTGACCTCGGCACGCGATCGCGGGCCCAGGGACGGGCACGACCGGCCCGCGGCCCGGACGAGGAGGTGACCGGCATGACGTATCTCGCGTACGACTACCCGCTGCTCGGCGCGCTGCTGACCATGGTGGTGTTCTTCCTGTGGATCATGTGGTTCATCCTGCTCTTCCGGGTCGTCGTCGACATCGTCCGCGACGACTCCCTTCGTGCTGCCCTTCCTGGGTGTCTTCGTCTACGTGATCGCGCGCGGCAGGAACATGGGGCGCCGGGAGATGGCGCAGGCACGCGCGCAGCAGGAGGCTCTCGACAGCTACATCCGCGAGACGGTGAAGGGGGCCGGGGGAGGGACCGGCAGCGTGGACGAACTGGCCCGGCTCTCCGAGATCAAGGCGCGCGGGGACATCTCGGACGACGAGTTCCGCAGGGCCGAGGGACTGGTCCTGAGCGGCCACGGGCCGCGCTCGTGACCGGGAGGCCCCTGCCGTCGGCACCGAGGGGGAAGCGTCCGCGGCGACGCGGACAGGGCAAGGAACCGAGGCACCGCAATGACAGCGACACATCCGACACACGGCGGGCACGCGCCGTCGGCGAAGCGGGAGTGGGCGGGCGGCCTGACCGTCTTCGCCGCCGTCACCCTGATGCTCGTGGGGGTGCTGGACATCTTCCGAGGCATCATGGGCATCGCCGAGGACGACGTCTTCGTGACGACGCAGAACTACGTCTTCAAGTTCGACCTGACGGCCTGGGGCTGGACCCACCTCGTGCTCGGCGCGATCGCGGTGCTCGTCGGCCTCGGACTGGGCCCGGGAGCGCTGTGGGCCCGCATCTCGGGTGTGGTGATCGCCGGGCTCGTCGTCATCGCCAACTTCCTGTCCCTGCCGTACTACCCCGTCTGGTCCGTCGTGATGATCGCCTTCTCCGGCTTCGTCATCTGGGCGCTGTGCGTGTCCCCCCGCTCCCGTACCTGACGCCGGACGGCGCGTCGCGTGGGACGCGTCCCGCGCGGCGGACCGGGTACCCGGTGGGAGCGTTTCGCCGGGCCGGCCGCCGCGGGTGAACAGGCCCGTGCCGGCCGGACGGCACGCACGGTTCGGACCCGACCGGGAAGGCGCCGCACATGTGCCGATGGCTCGCCTATTCGGGCACACCCATCCTGCTCGAAAACCTCCTCTACCGACCGGTCCACTCCCTGATCGACCAGAGTCTGCACGCCAGGATGGGCGTCGAGACCACCAACGGCGACGGCTTCGGAGTGGGCTGGTACACACCGGACAAGGACACTCCCGCAGTGGTCAGGGACATCGGGCCGGCCTGGAGCGACCGCAACCTGCGGGAGATCGCCGGACACGTCTCCTCACCGCTGTTCTTCGCCCACATCCGCGCCTCGACCGGTACGGCGGTGCAGCAGACCAACTGCCACCCCTTCCGCCACGGCCGCTGGATGTGGATGCACAACGGGGCGATCGACGGCTTCCCCCTGCTGCGGCGTGACCTCGCCCTGGCCGTCCGCCCGGACCTGTTCCCCTCCGTCGAGGGGTCCACGGACTCCGAGATGATGTTCTACCTGGCCCTCACCTTCGGCCTGGAGGACGATCCGAAGGGCGCCGTCGCCCGCATGGCCGGCCTGGTGGAACGCACCGGCCACGCGCACGGCGTGACGTACCCCCTGCAGATGACGGTCGCGGTGACCGACGGGGTGCGGCTGTGGGCGTTCCGCTACTCCAGCCAGAAGCAGTCGCGCTCGCTGTTCTACAGCACCAGGGTCGAGACGCTGAAGGCCCTCCACCCGGACGTGGAGTTCCTGCGCGACATCGCCGACGACGCCCGCCTCATCGTCTCCGAACCCCTCGGTGACCTGCAGGGGGCGTGGAACGAGGTCCCGGAGGGCTCGTACGGCGTGGTGCAGCCGGAAGGCGACGACGACGAGATGCACGTGTTCGCCCCCGTGTGAGGGGGGTGACGGTCCGCGATCGAGGGAACCCGGATGGTGAGCACCTGGGGCGCTCCGACCGGAACCGGAGCGCCCCAGGTGCCCGCTTTCCGGGACCGTGACGGTTCGGCGAGGGCCGAAGCGTCCCGCACCTAGCGTGGACGCATGACCGACGACAACCCCGTCCGCCCCGCGGGCGCCTTCGCCGCGCTGCACCACGCCGACCGCCCCCTGCTGCTGCCCAACGCCTGGGACCACGCCTCCGCGCTCCTCCTGCACGCCCACGGCTTCCCCGCCGTCGGCACCACGAGCCTGGGCGTCGCCGCTGCGGCCGGGCTGCCGGACGGGATCCGGGCCACCCGCGAGGAGACCCTGCGGCTCGCCGGCACCCTGGGCGCGCTGCCCTGCCCGATCTCCGTCGACGCGGAGGACGGCTTCAGCGACGACCCCGGCGAAGTGGGCGCCTTCGCGGCGGAGTTGCGGGCGCGCGGCGCGGTCGGGATCAACCTCGAGGACGGGCTCGGGCCCGTCGACCGGCACGTGGCGAAGATCGAAGCCGTACGGGCCGCCGCGCCCGGTCTCTTCGTCAACGCCCGGACGGACGCGTACTGGCTCGGTGACGGAGAGGGCACCCTCGACCGGGTCCTGGCCTACCGGGACGCGGGTGCGGACGGTGTGTTCGTGCCCGGTCTCACCGACCCCGACGTCATCGCCGGTCTGGTGCGCGCCCTGGACGGCTGCCCGCTCAACGTCCTGTACGCGCCCGGCGGTCCGCCCCTCGCCCGCCTCGCCGACCTCGGCGTACGGCGCGTCAGCCTCGGTTCGCTGCTGTACCGGCGGGCTCTCGGCGCGGCGCTGGACGCGGTGGTCGCGGTGCGGGAAGGGCGTGAGGCGGGGGAGGGCACGGTGCCGACGTACCAGAAGGTGCAGGAACTGGTCGGCTGAAGCACCCGAGGTCAAGGCGCGGATCTGCGGGGCCAGTTCAGCAACGTCAGGTGCAGGGCGTCGATCATCCGGTCCCACGACGCCGCCAGGTCGCGCGGAGCGCCGAACGCGCCGGAGGACTCCAGCGCACAGTAGCCGTGGAAGGAGCTGCGCAACAGGCGTACGGCGTCGGTGAGGTCGGGCTCCTCCAGGCCGTAGGCGCGCAGCAGGCCGTAGGTCACCTCGGCGGTGCGGCGCAGGGCGGGGGAGTCCGTCACGGTGGCCTCGTCCAGACGGATCTGGGTGGCGGCGTACCGTCCGGGGTGGGTCAGGGCGTAGTCCCGGTAGGCGCCGGCGAACGCGGCCAGCGCCTCCTTGCCGGTGCGGCCGTCCACGGCCGCCGCGATGGCGTCGATCATCTCGCCGCCCGCCAGCAGCGCCATCCGGGTGCGCAGGTCCCGCAGCCCACGGACGTGCGTGTACAGGCTCGCGTCCTTCACGTTGAACCGACGGGCCAGCGCGGACAGGGTGACGTTCTCGTAGCCGGCCTCGTCGGCGAGGTCGGCGGCGGCCGCGACGAGGCGGTCGGCGGTGAGTCCGGCGCGGGGGATGCGGTCCTCCGGGGATCGGGCGGGCGGGTTTCGGACAGGTGAATGTAGCCGACGCGGGCGGGTTGCGGGTCACCTGCCGGTGGGTAGTGGTTGCTCGCGCGGTCCCCGCGCCCTCCCGAGGGGCGCGGGGACCCACGCGACCGGCCCCCGACGGCCCGCAGCCGTCGTGTCGGTGCCATGCGCGGGTCACTCCATGGGCGACCGTGGTTCACACGCCGCCCGGGCGCTGACCGCCGACGTGCCGCTGGCCGGCGACGCCAACTGGGCCGGTTTCACGCCCGAACGGGACCGCGTCGACGTCATCCGGGGCGACGTCACCGGCCCGGTCACCGACCAGGACGCGTTCACCGCGCCGACGGCGGCCGTCGTCCGGTCGTACGACATCGGGAATCCGCGGGCGGCGTGCGGCTCACCTACGACCTCGGCCCGGTCGACCGCCCGCTGTACGTCCGGCTGCGCGGCACCGACGGCAACCGGTCCGCCGTCGGCGTCATGGGCGCCAAGGCCGACCCGGCGGGCCCCGCCCCGGACGTCATGGGCGACGCCGATCCGTGGCTCGACCTGTGGTTCTGATCCAACCCGGTGTGGGTGCTGCCGTCGTGACGGCGTTCCCCGGCCTACCGCGCCCCCGCGCGCGCCCGGTCAGCCGCCCAGCACCCCGCGCACGAACGCGTTCCCGAACACGCCCTCCGGGTCCAGCTCACGCACCAGGGCACGGAAGTCGTCACGGCGCGGGTAGCGGGCGTGCAGGTCGGCCGGCGGGGTGGCGAACACCTTGCCCCAGTGAGGGCGCGGCGAGAACGGTGCGAGCGCCTCCTCGACCCGCCGCACCACCGGCAGGACCGTCGCCGTGTCCTCGATCCAGGTGAAGTGCAGGGCCACCGTGTCCCGGTCGTAGGACGGGCTCATCCACTGGTCGTCGGCGGCGACCGTGCGCACCTCGCAGGTCTGCAGCACCGGCGCGACCGTCTCCCGGACGCCGTCCAGGGCACGCAGCGCGTCCACGGCGGTCTCCCGGGGCAGCAGATACTCCGACTGGAGCTCCGCGCCGCTGCTGGGGGTGAACTCCGCCCGGAAGTGCGGCAGCCGGTCGTGCCAGGGGCCCGGCGCCCCGAACTGCTCGGTGCAGTTCACACCGGGCATCCCCGGCACCGGGTGCATCTTCTCCGTCGCGGGCGCCGCCCACGGGAAGTCCGTCCGCGGCCGGTCGGCGCGGTGCTTCACCCACACCTGCCGGAAGCCGGGCTCCCGCCAGTCGGTGAACAGGCTCACGCTGTACGCGGCCGACATCACCGCGTCGAACGTGCCCGCGTCCAGCACCTCGAGCGGCAGCTCGGTGAACACCCGCTGCTCCACCTCGTACGCCGGCTCCAGGTCCAGGATGAGCGTGGTGACGACGCCGAGCGCGCCCAGCGAGGTGACCGCGCCGCCGAACCGCTCGTCGCCGCGCTCCAGGGTCACCGTCGAGCCGTCCGCCGTGACCAGCTCGACCGCCCGCACGGACGACGCGAGCGGGCCGTTGCCGACGCCCGAGCCGTGGGTGCCGGTGGCGACCGACCCGGCGACGGAGATGTGCGGCAGGGACGCCATGTTCGCCAGCGCCAGTCCGTGCCGGTGCACCTCCCGGGCCAGCTCCGCGTACCGGACCCCGCCGCCGACCCGCACCGTGCGCGCCTCGGCGTCCACCTCGATCACCGGGGGCAGCGCGGCGAGGGACAGCAGGACGCCGTCCGCGCCCGGCTCGGCGATGTCGTTGAAGGAGTGCCCGCTGCCCAGCACCCGCACCCGGGAGGAGTCCGCGACCAGGGCACGCAGCGCCTCGACGGTGCGCGGCCTGTGCAGCTCCTTGGCGGTGTACGTGATGTTGCCCGCCCAGTTGGTCACGCTCTCGGTCATACCTCGTCCTTCCCGGTCCGGCCCCGGAAGGGGCCCCCGCCGGAACCTATCCCGGGTGTGGCACGCTCCATGTGGGGGGACCCGGCGCCCCGGACGTCCGGGCGGGGGCATACCGTGAGGAGTCGTACGTCGGCACCGGGAGGAGAACACGCGATGGGCAGCCGTACCGCGCTGGTCGAGGATCTGATGGAGCGGTTCCCGCACGTTCCGCGCGAGGCCGTTTTCAAGGAGGACCTGCTGCGCGGCGGTGTGGCCTTCGACCCCTCCGCGCTCAGCGACAACGAGAGCGGCGAGGTCAAACCGAAGTCGTACTTCATCTTCTCCTTCGACCACGGCACCCTGCCGGAGCTGGGCGAGGCCGCGCTGCGCCGCCCGCCGGAGGAGATCATCCTCACCGGCGGCCCCTACGACCTGCGCCGCACGGTCGTGTCCGTCCGGGTGAACCCGACGTCCCCCTACCGGGTCGCCGCCGACGAGCACGGCATGCTCGGCCTGTACCTGGACGGCAAGCGGATCTCCGACGTCGGCGTGCCGCCGATGCCGGAGTACTACCGGCACAAGCTGTCCAACGGGAAGTCGGTGATGGAGGTCGCCCCCACCATCCAGTGGGGCTACCTGATCTACCTGACGGTCTTCCGGGTGTGCCAGTACTTCGGCGCCAAGGAGGAGTGCCAGTACTGCGACATCAATCACAACTGGCGCCAGCACAAGGCGGCCGGCCGGCCCTACACCGGTGTGAAGGACGTCGAGGAGGTCCTGGAGGCCCTGGAGATCATCGACCGGTACGACACGGCGAAGGCGTCCACCGCCTACACGCTGACCGGCGGCGCGATCACCAAGACCGTCTCCGGCCGTGACGAGGCCGACTTCTACGGCCACTACGCCAAGGCCATCGAGGAGCGCTTCCCCGGCCGCTGGATCGGCAAGGTCGTCGCCCAGGCGCTGCCCAAGGACGACGTGCAGCGCTTCAAGGACTACGGCGTGCAGATCTATCACCCCAACTACGAGGTGTGGGACGAGTACCTGTTCAAGATGTACTGCCCCGGCAAGGAGCGGTACGTCGGCCGGGACGAGTGGCACCGGCGCATCCTCGACTCCGCCGAGATCTTCGGCGCGCGCAACGTGATCCCCAACTTCGTGGCCGGTGTGGAGATGGCCGAGCCGTTCGGCTTCAAGACGGTCGACGAGGCCATCGCGTCCACCACCGAGGGTCTGCGGTTCTTCATGTCGAAGGGCATCACCCCGCGCTTCACCACCTGGTGCCCGGAGCCGACCACCCCGCTCGGCAAGGCCAACCCGCAGGGCGCGCCGCTGGAGTACCACATCCGGCTGCTCCAGGCGTACCGCCAGACCATGGAGGACTTCGGTCTGGCCTCGCCCCCCGGGTACGGCCCGCCCGGACCCGGCCGCGCGGTGTTCTCCGTCAGCTCCTTCATGGACAGCCTCCCCGCGCAGGAGCCCGTCGAGGCGGTCTGACCAGGCGCGACGGGGCCGGCGGACAAGCCGGGCGGAACAGGAAAGGCCGGAATCGAGACGTTCCGGCCTTTCCTGCGTATGGTCCCTGCGAGGGGTCGCGGCGCCGCCACGGAAAGTGAAGACAGCGCTTGTCAGTTGTGTCGAGATCGTGCAAAGCTCTCGTCCACTGCCGCGAGGTTCCCTTCAACTCCACCCGCCGGTATGGCGAGTTGACCTCGCTCGTGGACGCAGGAGTCTCATGTCCGACCTGCCGAGCCCCCAGGACGCCACCGAGGCCGCCCTGTTCTCCGAATGCTGGGACGCGGTGCTCTCCTACGCCGACCTGTGCACGGCGGGATCCACCGCCGCCGCGGAACTGGCCCGCGAGGCATTCGCCCAGGGCATACGGGAGTTGCGGGCGGCCGAATCGGCAAGCGTACGGGGCACCGGCCGCCGGTCCTCGCGACTGCCCAGGATCCCCCTGCTGCTGACGGCGGTGCGCACCACGGCGGCCGCCTGGGAGCGGGACGGACAGGGCCACAAGCTCGACCCCGACCTGCGGCTGTGGCTGCACTCCGACGAGGCCGCCCGCTACACCGGGCCGCCCCTCGAACGCCCCGTCGCCCTGCGCGGACTGCGTGACCTCCAGCAGGCGGACGCCGAACTGCTGTGGCTGGCCGAGGCGGAGGCGCTGCCGCTGCCCCTGGTGGCCCGCCGGCTGGGCCTCGACCCCGCCGCCACCGCCGACGAACTCGACCAGGTCGGCCGCCTGTTCCGGGACCGCTGCCACCGCAACCACATCGACTCGCCGATGGACGCCGAGTGCCGCAGCTACGCCCGGCTCCTCGACGCCGTCACCCGCTCGCCCGCCGCGGAGACCCCCGAGGACCTCTCCCGGCACCTCGCCACCTGCCGGCAGTGCGCCGAGGCCGCGGCCTGTCTGCGCCTGCACGGCGGCACCCTGCCCGGCGCGCTGGCCGGCGGAGTCATCGGCTGGGGCGGCCTCGCCTACCTGGAACGCCGTCGCCGCGCCGCCGAGGCCCGGCTGGGGGCCGGCCACCCGGACCGGGCCGGCCTGGACGGCGACGACCCCGCGGACGGCCGGCCCCGCGCCCGGGTCACCCGGCACGGGCCCATGGCCGCCGCCGTCCTGGTCTCGCTGCTCGCGCTCGCGGTCTCGCTGATGCCGTTCGGTGAGAGCGGCGAGCCCGCCACCGTCGTCCCCGACACCGACCGCGGCGGTCCCGCGGCCGCGCCCGCGCCGTCGCTGCCCCCGGTCGGTACAGCACCGTCCGGCGGCGCCACCCCGGGGTCGCCGGAGCCCTCCGCCGCGCGCCGGACGCCCAGCAGCGCCCCGCCGTCCCGCACGCCCGATCCGATCCCGGAGCCCGACCCGGAGCCCCAGGGCACCGCCTCGGCCACCGCCGAGCCGGGTGCCGGGGTGAGCGGCGGGCGGCCCGCCTGCCTGGTCGACTACGGCGTGGTCAACCAGTGGCCCGACGGCTTCCAGGCGGACGTCACCGTGACGACCCGGCACGCGCTGGACTCCTGGCGGGTCGGCTTCACGCTTCCCGACGGCCGGCGGATCACCCAGATGTGGGACGCCACGGCGCACCAGGACGGCACGCGGGTGACGGCTGCCGCGGCCGGTTACAACGCGAGGGTGGCGGCGGGCGGCCGGCTCGTCTTCGGCTTCATCGCCACCCGGCAGGGCACGGACGTGCAGGCATCCGACTTCACACTCAACGGCCGGACCTGCGAAGCGGCCTGACGCCGCGGACGGCCACGCCGAGGGCGGCACCCCGTCCGGTCGACGTGTCGGGGCTGCGCGTTGACGAACTACCCACGGGCGACCACGGGTTCGTGCTGATCAGAGAGGCCGGCGAGGTACGGCGAGTACGTCCCCGAGTACCTTCTCGAGTGTGACGCGGGCCAGTTCGTGTCTCAGGGTCTCCTCGATGTCCTGGTAGACGCCCTGCATGGCCGGCTGGATGCCGTGACCCACCACGCATCCCTGGTCCGGGGTGGTGCGGTGCATCGCGAACAGCGGGCCGGGTTCCACTGCCTCGTACACGTCGAGCAGGGTGATCGATTCCAGCTCGCGTGCCAGCGACCAGCCCGCTCCCGCGCCCCGCCGGGACTCCACGAGCCCGGCCCTGCGCAGCTCGCCGAGCAGCCGCCTGATCACCACCGGGTTGGTGTTCGCGCTGGCTGCGATCTTCTCGGAGGTGGCGACCCCGTGGCCCTGGCGCTGGTAGAGACCGATCCAGGCCAGCGCATGGGCGGCGATGGTCAGCCTGCTGTTGGCGCTCATGATCCCTCCTCCGGTCGCAACGCTCCATGTTACGACGGCACAGTCGTAACAGTGCACGTTGCGACAACTTGTCGTAATGATTACTGTTACGACAGTCGCGGCGGGCCAGTCAACGACAGGTGCGGACCGTGAGTGTGTTGCGAACTCGAAGGGGAACAGGGATGGAAAGTAACGAAAAGACCATTCGCGAGGCTTACCGGCTCGCGGAAGGGGACGTTCTCGACGGTGACGGTTTCCTGGCCTTGTTCGCCGAGGACGGGTCGTTCAACGACATGTCGACCTCGCAGAGTTTCCGCGGAGAGCAGATCCCCCAGGTGATCGCGGGCCTCGCCCGCTCGTTCCCCGATGTGCACCGTGAGCTGCTCGAGGTGCGTGCGTTCGGTGATGTCGTCGCCGTCGAGTTGCGCATCCAGGGCACGCATCTCGGAGGGTTTCCGACTCCGGTCGGCGAGATCCCGCCGACCGGGAACCGGATCGACGTGCCGGCGGCGGACCTCTGGTACTTCCGTGACGGAAAGGTCGAAAGGTTCAACTGCTACAACTTGATGAGCGTGTGGCTCGACCAGATCGGAATCCACCCCGACTTCAGGTCCGCCGTCGAAGCCGCCGGGGCAGCAGCCACGACGGCGTAACGCTGCCGGTCGGCGCCGAGTATGCGACGGGAGATCTCCTCCTTCGGGCCGCATACCCGGCGCCCCCCGCGGGCAGCCGTGCCGCCTGGGGCGGCACGGGTGGGCGCGGCGGCACCCCGTCGGCGCCGGGCTGCGCCAACGCCCCCGGGTCATCCCAACGCCTCCGCTGACGCAAGCGCCCGCGCCCGCGCCCCGTTCACGCCACCGCAAGCCGTTCGACGAGCAGGTCGATCCGCTTCTCCGCATCCCCCGGCAACAACCGCCCCGCCCGGGTCAGCGTGGCCAGCCCATGCAGGGACGCCCAGAACACCTCCGTGAACAACCCCGGATGTACGCCGTCCCCCGCCACCTCCGCCAACGTCTCCAGCAACGCGGCGAACGCGTCCTTCAACGGCTCCGGCGTGTCCTCGACCGCGAACGCCAGCCCGGTGTCGAGCCGGAACAACGCGTCGTAGACAGCGGGATTCCGCTCGGCGAAGTCGAGGTAGGCCCGGGCCAGCGCGGTGACCCGCCCCCGCGGTCCGTCCGCCGGGACGACCGCGGCCCGCAGCTCCGCGGCCATCTCGGCGGCCCCTTCGAGGGCGACGGCCCCGATGATCTCCCGCTTGCCGCGGAAGTGGCTGTACAGCACGGGTTGGCTGTACTCGATGCGCTCGGCGAGCCGGCGAGTGGTGACCGCGTCCCACCCCTGCTGCTCGGCGAGTTCGCGCGCCGTCGCGACGATCAGGCGCTCCCGCTCCGCCCGCTCACGCTGCTTGCGTTCCTGTACCGACATGACCGAATCCTAGCATCGCTAGACAAGCGAGCGGCAGCAGGTCTAGCGTTGACCTATCAGCTAGCAATGCTAGATCCTGGGAGGGTCACATGCTCAGCACACTCGAGGTCGTCACCGTCGTGGTCGTCGGCCTGATGGTCGGCGTGGAGTTCTCCGTCGCCTTCGTCATGAACCGCATCCTCGACGCGCTCCCCGAGGACAGCGCCCAGCTCGCCCACTCCCACGGCGGGCGCATGCTCGGCGCCGTGATGCCGTTCTGGTACATCGGCTCCGTCGTCCTCGCCGCGCTCTGGGCAGTCGCGGGATGGAACGACCACGGCACCGGTCTGGTCGTGACCGCCGGCGTGCTGCTGATCCTCAGCGTGCTCATGTCCGTCCTGCTGCTCGTCCCGATCAACGACCGCATAAAGACCTGGACCCCCGAGAACCGCCCGGCCGACTGGAAGCAGCAGCAGAACCGCTGGGCCCGCTACCACTACGGCCGCCTGGCCGTCATCGCCGGCGCCTTCGCCCTGCTGGCCGTGGCCCGCGGCTGATGCGAGAGGGGCGAGCGAGGGGTGACCTCTTGCTGTCAGCCGACGGTGAGCGTCTTCACCCTGCGCAGGGTCAGCACGGTCTCCACCGCGTGCACACCGGCCAGCCCGCCGACCTGCTCGGTGAGGAAGGCGTAGAGCTGCCGCGGGTCCCGGCACAGCACCGACAGGGCGAGGTTGGTGCGGCCGGTGACGGCGGCGGCGAACCGCACCTCGGGCCGGGCGGCGAGCGCCCGGCCCGCCCCGGCGAGGGCCTCCGGCGCGACGGTGAGCCACACCAGCGCCTCGACGCCCTGGCCGAGCGGCTCGTGGTCGTACTCCACGGCGATGTGCAGGACACCCGCGGCGCGCAGCCGGTCCAGCCGCTTGCGCACCGCGGTCTCCGAGCGGCCCGTCGCCCGCTGCAACTCGGCCGACCCGGCCCGTCCGTCGGCGCGCAGCAGCTCCAGCATCGCGAGGTCCGTGGCGTCCGGGAAGTACGGCTCGGCGGCGGGTTCGGGGGAGGGGGCGGGGAGCCGCAACGCGCGCTCCTCCTCCGGCTCCAGTGCGCTGATCTTGCGCAGCCAGCGCAGGGAGCCGCCGTAGTAGGTGTGCAGGACGCAGTGCGCGCTCACGGTGGTGATGTGGGGGGTGCGCTGGAGACGCTCCAGGAGCAGGTCGTCGCGCTCCTGCCGGGAGCGGGGCGTGATGGCGCAGATGACCTCGGTGCCGCCGGCGGCGATGTCCACGTAGTGGGTGTCGGAGCGGCCGGCCAGCGTGGCGGCGAGGCGCGTGGCCCGTCCCGGTCCGCAGCCGAGCCGCACCATCCAGCCGGTCCGGCCCAGCCGGCTGTCGTCGACCATGCCGGTGATGCGGAGGTTCGCGGTGGCCCGCAGCCGGCGCACCCGGCGTGCCACGGTCTGGTCGGACACTCCGAGGACCTGCGCGATCCGGCTGAACGACGCCCGTCCGTCGAGCTCCAGAGCCTGCAGCAGCCGCAGGTCGAGCGGGTCGAGGATGTCGGGGGAGTCCGCGCCGCCGTGACCGGTGGGCGTCACATAATTCACTGGCTGCTCCTGCAGGACCCGGCGACCGTCACCCGCACCGACCCCGCGAGGACGCGTCCGCACCCCATCCTAGGAACGGTACGCCGCCCGGCGCCCGAGCTGCGACGTCTGCCCGCCGGAAGTCGCGGTCGCCGCCGGACTCTGCCGTGAGTTCGCTCCCGTGCTCGCCGCCACCGGCATCCCGGCGCTCGACGCGGGGCGCGCCGGCATCATCCGAGCGGAGAAGGAAGGCGACGCGGCCGTCCTCCGCGCACAGGCGGAACTGACGCGAGCCCGGGCGGAGGTGAGGCGGGCGGAGAAGGGCCTCGCCCCATTGCCCGCACCGTATATCCCGCCGTCGGACGCACCCCCGGCGTCCCCGGCGAGGCCGACCGGCGGAGCCGGCTCCACGGAGTAGCCGCCGCCCGGTGGTGGACCGGGCTCGGGGGGCCTCGGACCGAGGTCATGGGAGTAGCCGCCGCCCGGTGGTGGACCGGGCTCGGGGGGCCTCGGACCGAGGTCATGCGGATGCCCGCCGTTCGCCGGGGTGGCGACGGGCGGGCATCCGCTGCGGACCGCGCGAGGGGTCCCCGTGCCGGGTCACTGCCCGGCGGGCCGCTCGGCCGTCGTGGCGCGGCCGGTCGTCGCCGACTGCCGGGACACGATCGTGGAGCCGGCGGGGGTGGAGGGCTCGGGGCGGCGCCGCAGCAGGACGACCGCGGCCGCGGCGGCCACGACCAGCAGTACGGACGACACCGTCAGGCAGAACCGCAGGCCCTCCAAGAACGCCTCGGACAGTGCGGCGTCGACCTGACCGGAGACCTGGGCGAACTCCGGTCCGTTCGCCGCGCCCAGGCCGCCGTCGCGCACCGCGTCGACGACCCGCCCCGCCACACCGTCGGAGACGCCCGCGCCGGCGAGGTGCCCGGGCAGCGCGTCCGTCGCCGTGGTGGTCAGCAGGGCGCCGAGGACGGCGGGACCGAGGGCGCCGCCGACCTGACGGAAGGCGTTGTTGCCCGCCGCCGCCATGCCCGCCTTCCGGGGTTCGACCGCCGCGACGGCCGTACTGGTGATGCAAGGGAAGGCGATGCCCAGGCCGAGTCCGAGCAGCATCAGCCGCCAGGCCAGCGACCAGAACGGCGTGCCCGCGTCCAGCGTGGTCATCGACGTCAGGGCCGCCGCCGCGATCAGCAGACCGGAGGTGATCAGCACCCGTGACGAGACGTGTCCCATGACGCGGCCCATCACCACGCCCAGCACCATCGACATGACATTGACCAGGATCAGGCGCAGGCTCGCGTCCCAGGTGTCCAGCCGCTGCACCATGCCGAGGTACAGACTCAGCACGAAGAAGAAGCCGATCAGGCCGAGGAAGCTGACGAGGGCGACCAGCGCGGCGGCGGTGAAGGGCCGGCTGCGGAACAGCGACAGGTCCAGCATCGGGGTGGTGCTACGCCGTTCGACCAGCACGAACGCGGCACCGCTCAGCACGGCCACCACCAGCGCCACGAGCGTGCGCGGCGCGGTGAAGGAGGTCGCGCCGCCCTCGATGACGCCGTACACCAGAGCGGTGATCGCCACCGCGGCGGCGACCTGGCCCGGCCAGTCGAGTCCGCGGGCGTGGGCGGCCTTGGACTCGGTGAGCAGCCGCGCCGCCACGCCCATGGTCAGCAGGGCGACGGGGATGGGCAGCAGGAAGATCCACCGCCAGCCGGTGTGAGCCACGACGGTGCCGGCCATCAGCGGCCCGACGACCATGGCGGCCATCATGCAGGTGGTCCAGTAGCCGATGTACTTGCCCCGCTCACGCGGGTTCGGCACGGCCTGGCTGATCAGCGCCAGGGTCACGGGGAGCAGTGCGGCCGCGCCGGCGCCCGCCAGCACCTGGCCCGCCCACACCACCTGGACGGAGTTCGCGCACAGTGCCACCAGGGCGCCGACGGCGCAGAGCGCCATCCCGGCCTGGAACACCTTCTTGCGGCCCAGTACGTCGCCCACCACACCGGCGGTGAGGATCAGCGCCGCCATCGGCAGCACGAAGGCGTCCTGCACCCAGGAGAGCTGGGCGGTCGAGGCCCCCAACTCGCCCTGGAGCACGGGCAGACTGACCGACACCGTCGTCACCGGCAGGTAGGCGACGAAGACGCCGGCGCACGCCAGCGAGACGACGGCCGCCCGACTTCGGCCCCCCGCGGCGGCGGCCTCATGCGAAGCATTCAAGGAGTTCTCCCGAGCGGTGCGACGGCACCGCGATCAACAAATGTGCCTCCGCAACAGTGGACGACGTCATCCACCCCAGCCAGCCGGCCTCCCCACCACGACGGAAACCCGACACACGGCCAGGAGAAACACGGGATTTCTTCCACGGGGGGAACGCCGCCGACGTCACTCCCACCCCGCTTCCGAGTACGGACGTCCGGCACGGATGTGGCCGATCGCCTCACGCGTGTACGGGACGAGCCGGTCCGGCAGCGCGCCCGGCTCCCACCACCGCCACGCCAGGCACTCGTCCGGCTCCCGCACCTCGGGCTCCCCGCGCCAGGTCCGGGCCCGGAAGACCAGGTGGAGCCGCGGACGCCTGCCCGGCCCGGGAAGCTGGTGCAGCGCATGAACGAACTCGACGTCCGCGGCTCGATCCGCAGCCCCGCCTCCTCGTCCGCCTCCCGCACCAGACAGGCGACGGCGTTCTCCTGCTCGCAGTGCCCGACGTCGCATACGGCGACCACAAAGACCTCGTCGAGGAGTTCCAGGCCCGCGCCAAGGCGCAGCACGGCACACCGGCTGCTATGCAGGAACTAGCCAATCAAAAGGCCGAGTTGAAAAGGAAGCTTGTCCGACGCGACGGAAGCCTTGGTCAAGGAGCGCGCGTCACCGCCGCACTGCGCCGGATCGTCGCTGAGCTCGATCTGGAGCTCGACCAGGCCCGCGAGGAGCTCGGGCTATCCGGGAACGTCACCCGTCTCCCCACTCCGTGGCGGCGACCGGCGCGTCGGTGACCGTTCTCCCGAACCGGAACTGTGAGCCGAAAGCGGCCGAAGTATGGAGGGGTGCGGCAGTCCTCGCACAGTGACTGCATCCGCTTCCCTGCGGTCTCCCCGCGGAAGCGACCGAGTGCCACGCACATCTCGCAGTTGTGCTCGGAGGCGGTTTCGGCGGCATTCGAAGGTGGCCTGGCCGGCTGGTTGCCGCTAATTGATGCGGTCGTTTCTGGGAGGGGGCCCGGTGGATGCGGGCCACCCCCTGGAGGCCGACGTTTCACTTCGGTGAATTCCGTAACTCAACGTCTCGAGGCATGTAGGCTGACCGATTCACGTTTCCCTGGAACTGGAAGATCTGGCAGGTCAGGCGGTCGGGTGATCTGCAAAGCTAGTGAATAAGCTCAGAACCCCTGAGTCCGCAGCCGGTTCAGGGCAACAATCGCGTCCGTATGCCCTTCATTGGCGGCCAGGGTGTACATAGCGATTGCGTCTGGGATCCGCCCGTTCTGTTCCCATACGGTCCCCAGAGTATGGGCTCCGAGAGGGTCGCCAGCCTGTGCCGCGTACTGCCACCACTTCATGGCATCGTCAACGCGTTGCTGTTCCAGACACATGAGGCCCAGCACCGTGGCCGCCAGCCCGTACCCAGCCGTAGCTGCCTGGTAGAGCATTGCCCATGCCTCGTCCGTGCGCCCCTGGTCCTTGAGTTGCACGCCGAGAACGCCTGCCGCCTCGGCACTTCCAGCTGCAGCCGCCTTGCGGAGCAACGGCTCCGCCTCCTCAATGCGGTTCTGAGCGTGTAGGAGCTTGCCGAGTTCCTCAGCAGCACTGGACTGGCCGCCCTCCTCCGCCTGTCTGAGCCAAGATTCCGCTTCGTCCAGGGATCCTTCCTCCTTGAGCAGGATTCCCAGGGTCAGAGCCGCGCCGGAGCACCGCCCGCTCTCAGCGGCTTCGTGTAGCCAACCGAGACCCTCGGCACCTGCGCCCCTGTTGATGAGCGCCACCCCTAGCATCATGGCGGCATAGGCATGGCCAAGCTCCGCCGCTACGCGGAACGCTGCCTCGGCTTGCTCTTCATTACCAGCGTCTCGGAAGTGAAGGCCAGCGGTATACGCCTCGTCGGCTCGTGGTTCGTCGTGCTGAGCAAGCGCCCTCAACCGCGGCTGCGCCCCCCTCGCTCTCAACTCGGCGAGAGACTTGGTCGCCTCTGGCGATCCCAACTCGGCCGCCGTTTCGAACCATTCTTCAGCTTCTTGGAACCGCTCCTGCTGGCTAAAGAGCAAGCCCAACAGGTGCGCTGCGGACGCAATGCCGCCCTCAACTGCTTGCGTGAGCCATCTTTGCGCTTCCGCATGTTGACCTATTTGCGCAAAGTGCGTCCCCAAAAGACCACTCGCTTGAGCCTGGCCTGCGTTGGCCGCCCGTTCAAGCCACTCGATGGCGTCTGGAGAATCTTGGTCCAGCAAAAGGGAGCCGAGCCTCACCGCCGCCTCCGGCGATCCGTCTGTGGCAGCCTCGTGCCACCAACGCCGAGCTTCATCGCTCTTGCCCTGCTCGGCAAGAGCGCCACCTAGCAGAACCCTGGCCTCGACGGCCCCGTCGTAGTCGCCTTCGGTAGCCTGGAGCAGCCATGACTCGGCGTCGCTTGCCCGGCCCTGAGCCAGCAGGGCTTGACCGAGGTGGTGCGCAGCGAACGGGCTCCCGCCAGTCTCGGCCAGGGTGCGCCAAAAGGGTTCCGCCTCAGCATATTTTCCCTGTGTAGAGAGGAGCATCGCCAAGAACCCATCGGCTACTTTGCCACTTTTACCGCCGAGTGCAGACGCCTTGCGGAACCATGACTCTGCTGTGACCATGTCTTCTTCATTCTGGGCGCTGAGCCCGACAAAGAGCATGGCTTCGTTGTTGTCCGCCTCCGCTGCCTTGATGAACCAAGGGAGCGCCTCATCTCTTCTGCCAAGGGCCTCCAGTGCCTTTCCGAGCGCGCAGCACGCATCCGTATCGCCCTGTTTCGCCCATGGGTGCAGAACACTCTCCGCCTCCGCGGGCTTCCCCTGTTCCAACAGAATTGTGCCGAGGTAATACCCCGCACCAGGAACCGGAAATTCGGAATCCAAGACCTGACGCAGATGGACCTCGGCCTCATCGAACTTTTCCTCAACACAGAGGAGCATGCCGAGCAGGGACCTGCAGACGGCGTGCCGACGCGGCTCCGCAACAGTGATGGTCAGCTGTTGCTCAAGAAGTTCCACGGCATCGTGCAGCCTCAGCTGTCCTAGGAGTGCCCGGCACAGGCCGAAGAGGGCATCTTCGTTGCCGGCATCCACCAACTCGCGGAAGATGCCCTCTGCGATGTCGTACTGCTCCTCGCTGACTGCGGCTTCCGCGACCGTAGTCCGATCGGCCTCGGTAACGATCTGCAGGGCCGCATCCCAGATGACTTCTGGTACAGGAGATGTGTTGGTGTCCCGCTGAGTGGTGTCGACGAGGTAGTCGAACACCGTGAAATGCCCCTCGAACTCGCTGGGCAGGAGCAGGCCGGTGGTGGCTCGGACCTGTGCAGTTGCCCACTCCATGGCCTGAGGGAAGGGCTCGGGACGAAGCCGGGCACCTCCGCGTCCACGCAGATAGTGCCCGTGCAACTGCTCCAACAGGGCCAGTGGAATGGGAGCGTGCACGCCGGCACGGCGAAGGTCCACGCCAGCGGCAACGATGGCTGCGCCCCTTGGATGCGCGCCTGGCGCCCACCCGTTGAGCCATGCCGTCATGAGGTCGGGTCCGGCGGCCAGGTATTCCCCGAGCCCGTACTCATGTGACCGCTGAAGCGCCTCAGAGAGTCGAGAGTCCTTATAACGACTGGCTCGGTCTAGTTCAGATGAGGACCAGCGTCTGTCCACGCGGATTACGTGATCGGCCTGTCTGAGGATGTCGTCACTGACGAGGCGGTGGCCGTCGTCCGTCAGCGCGGACCGTAGCCGCGAGTACTCCTCTACGCGCATCGTCGCCAGGAGCACTACGCCTTTCTGTCGCATGAGGCGAAGCCACGGAGCCGACAAGCGAGCTGGCCCCAGGTAGTGCTCGAGGTCGTCAAGCCAAACGATCACCCGCATCCCGTCGGGGATGCTCTCGAGTCCGCTGATGAGTTCCTGGGGTGGGACGTGGAGCAGCCGATGGTCCGGAACGATGGCGTGCGCGGCTTCGAAGGCACACCGGCTCTTGCCGGAGGTGGACTCGCCGAGCACCAGAACCAGCCCACCGGCCGCAGAGGTGGTCCGTAGCGCGTCGCGCAGTAGCGTGTCGCAGTCCCGCGGCACGTAGGGCGGCAGTTGCGGCTCCCCATCCCTGCCGGAGGGGGAGGGATGCACACCCAAGTGAACGGGGCTCTCGACAGTCCCCAGCACCGGCCACTCTGCTGGCTGAGGAGCCGCCTGTTGGCGCGAGAGGAAGTTAGCGATTTGGATGTTGTTGTCGCCGACCTGAACCCCATGCGCGTTTCGGAGGTCAACCAGCTTTGGATCCGTAGCCGCCCTGTGATCGTTCACTGTCAGGTGAAAGTGTTCGTCTGCGTGCTGTGGTCACCAGTCTGCACGCCCTTGGCTCCACGGGCGTCGACGGTGTACTTCGACGCAGGCCCACTGTGAAACTCAACCTGAGCCAGCAGCGCCTCAGCGGCGCGGAGGATCTGTTCGTCACGGTCCGCTCCCGCTGAGACGAGATGCTCACCCAGCTGTGCCTGCCACACGTTGGGTTCGACTTCCTCAGCGTCCAGGATCTGAATCGCTGCGTCATCGCGTACTTCCAGTCGGCGTCTGACTAGTTCACGCAGAGACGCGTAAGACTGACGTACGGCGTCACTCACGGTGTCCGTGATCCCGGCTGTCGCACCTGCAGCCAATGCAGCCAGGATCAGCTCAACTCCGGTCATATTACCCCCGTTGTGGATCGAGAAGGGTGATCGATGCGAGTCGTGCGATTATGCGCCTGCATAGTCGCAACCCGCTGTTGGGCTGTCACGCGTGTACGCGACGCTCTGAACCTTCCGGTGTCGGAGTCTCGGCTCGTTTGTCATGGTTCTCTGCCGCTTCCGCCTGAGTGGTGGGAGTCGTGACGGAGTGCACGCCTCATACCGTTAGGCGATCCGTGAAGGGTCGTCACGCCGTGAGTACCATTAGCGGGGTGATGTGCCATCAGTGCAAGTCGTTCGAGCGGGTCGCGCACAGGTTCAACGCATCTGACTCGTACGGGCGCTCGAATGAACGGGTGCTGGAGGGCGCAGCAGCAGAGCCATGTTGGAGGGGGATTCACCATGGTTGGCATGGGGACGGCCGGCACCCGCCGGGAACGCCAGCGTGAACGGCTTCTGCTCGACACACAGCGTGCTGCTCGTGAGATCGCGGCCGCAGAGGGGTATCCACGGGCTGACCCTGGCTGCCGTGGCACGTGCGGTCGGAGTGAGTCCTCCGGCCCTCTACCGGTATTTCGCGGGGCGCGACGGGCTGGTTCGGGCACTTCATGGTGATCTCACTGCCGAGCGATCTCTACGTCGCAGCTGCCGCACAGCGACAGGACGCAGACGACCTCAGCGCCCAGCTGCATGCAGGCATCCTCGCCGTCTTCGACTGGTCGGGTTGCCAACCGCGCGGCATTCGATCGGCTAATGGGCTCGGCCTACCCCAAAGCGTCCAGTTCCGGAGGTGATGTCCCCCGGACCATCGCCCGCGAACCGGGCGGAGTCTTCGCCAAGATGTTCGAACAGCTGTGGCGACGCGGAGGACTCGCCTTCCCAGCAGACGACGAAATTCCCGCTGCCCTGCGCGGTCAGCTCGAGGCGTACCGCGCCCAGGTCTGCCCGCACCTGCCAACAGGCGTGGCGTATCTGATGCTCACCTGCTGGCGACAGATCTACGGGATCACATGCATGGCAGCCTTCGGTCACTTGGACTACGCCTTTGGCGACTACCGCGCACTCTTCGACGACATGATCGCCAGCCTCCTCGCGCTACTCGGTCTATCCGTCAGTCCCGGTCTGCGCTAGCAGCGCCTACGACCTGGCCGGCGTCGTCTGGCTCAGGTCACTTCGCGGCGCGAGGGAGGAGCACTCGCAGTGGGGAGACGGCTCTTCGCTGCACAAGTCCACGTGTGATTGCCAGTCATGCCCGGCAGGACGCCACGAAGGCCGAAGAGTTCCCGACAACTGTAGTTCCGACAACCGGCTTGCCTAATGAACGGCCAGCAAGTGCCAGGTCTCCGGCGCGAACGCGGCGTCATGGTGCCGCAGCCCGAGCAGAACGCGCCCGGCACGATTCTCGAGGTACAGGTGCACGCCGACGATGTGAGGGACGGCTCCGATGCCGGGGCGGGTCGAGCCGGTCGAAGCGGTCGTCCGGCCGACCGCGTGTCTGCGCACCAGGTCGCGGGTGGTGGGGAGCATGCGGAGCCGGGTCATGTCGTCCGGACGGAACCAGCACAGCATCACTCCCTCCGTGAGCGGCAACCGGGCAGGGTCGCCGTCCCACCGCCCCGCAAAGACCCGCACCGAGGACGAGTCCCCGTCCGTGTCGGCGACGGCGAAGGGCTCCAGGTCGGGCAGGTCCAGGCCCGCCTCCTCCCGCACCTCCCGGCGCACGGTGTCCAGCAGGGACCGATCTTGCGGCTCGCGTGCACCGCCGAGCAGCGACCAGCAACCGGGCTCGCGGATCCCGGGAATGTCGTCCCGCAGGTGCAGCAGGTACTCCCCGTCGCCGTTGTGGATCAAAGCGGAGGCGAGCGCCGGTTCGGCGGGGCCCATCAGGCGACCCGCCCGAAGCGCCCGGGGCGGGCGGTCAGTCCGAGCAGTTCGTGCAGGGCGATCCCGTCCTCGGCCCAGCGCCTCAGGCGTACCCGGTCCACCCAGTGCACCTCGTGCCGCTCCCCCCACCGCATCGCGTCCCGGGTGAAGGTTCCGTTGGTGACGACGATCGCGTGACGGGCCCGGTGCACGGGGCCTGCGGTGCCCTTGACCTCGTACATCACTCGCGAGCCGACCTTTCCGCCGACAGTGGTGTGCTTGGCCTGTATGACGAGCCGCCCGAGTCGGGGATGCTCGCCGATGACGTCGGCTGCTTGGTCGCCCCGGCCTCCCACCCGGCGCGCTCGCCACCCGTCCCGCACCAGCAGGCTCCTCATGGCCTCCTCGAAGGCCCGGTCGTCCATGGCGTCCAGTTGTGCGGGGCTGATGCACAAGGTGGCCAGCCGCTCCGCCGTCCGACGCCCCGCGGCAATGGAGCCTGCCGCGCGCCAGGCGACGAGAGCCCCAGCGAGCACGGCGAATGCCAGGAGGACGGGCCAGGCCTCCACGAGCGCGGCGGCTGCCTGCACCACCATGCGCGCGGCAAGAACGGCCACCGCGGCCACGACGACGCAGGCCGACACGATTTCGGCAGTCCCCCGAGGACGCCGCAGACGCACGCGCGGCCCCCTCACCGCTCGGCCGTGGCGGCGACGCTGGGCGCGGGCACGGCGGGCGGAGGCGTGGCGGTGGAGTCACCGAAACCGAAGATCTGACCCCAGAGCCAGACGCCGGCCACCAGCCCCGCGACGACCCAGCCGCTCATGCGCTTCGCGTTCCTGGGCGTCGGTTTGCGGCGGTAGTGAGCACGGACCCTGTAGTACCCGTCGGACGACTTGGACACGAGCGTCCCCTCCCGAAGTGAGCGTGTACGTCTCGCCTTCGGGTGTAGCAGCGGGTACTGACACGGGACGGGGGCTCCGGGCCGGGCCGAGCTGGGATCCGGCCATGGGCGGACGGATCGTCCGACGCCGCCGTCACACCGCCCTCTCGCAGCGCAGTCGGCAGCACGCCGCTCACCAGCGGGAACGCGCCGGTGTGAGGTCCGGGCCGGCCGTCGCGGTGATTGGCGGGAAGCCGAGGAGCGCGTGCGAGCGTTCGGTCGGCGCCGGCGCGTGGAGGTGCGCTCGGTAAATCGATGGCGGGGCGTCGTCGGGGCGCTTAGTGTGTGCGTGTCGGCAAGGTGCCCTGTGGGCGCTGTTCGTGACGAGGTTCGTGGGAGGTGTGACCGATGGCTGTCTCTGTGATGGGCGCTGCCCGCATTCAGTCGTTCGATTCGTTCACCTCCGTGGCCTCCGGCTGACCTCACCTCTTCCCGCGCGTCCGTGAACGCGCGCTGCCGGGGCCGCCCTTCGAAGGGTTCCCCTTGAATCTCTCCTCTCTTCCGGCTTCGTCGCACTCGCTCGCTCCCTACGGCTGGGACGACGAGTGGGAGGCCGTGTTCGCTCCGTACGCCGCGCAGGGGCTGGTACCGGGCCGGGTGCTCCGGGTCGACCGGGGGCTGTGCGACATGGCCACCCCGGACGGCGTGATCCGCGCCGACACCGAGTACGTCGTCCCCCGCGACCCCATGAAGGTCGTCTGCACGGGCGACTGGGCCGCCGTCGACCCCGAGGGCGCCCGCCCCCGCTACGTACGCACGCTGCTGCCGCGCCGCACGGCGTTCGTGCGGTCCACCTCCTCCAAGCGGTCCGAGGGACAGATCCTCGCCGCCAACGTGGACCACGTCGTCGTCGCCGTCTCCCTCGCCGTGGAACTCGACCTCGCCCGCATCGAGCGGTTCCTGGCACTGGCGTGGGAGTCCGGGGCGCAGCCGGTCGTGGTGCTCACCAAGGCCGACCTCGTGCCGGACGCGGTGACCCGATCCCACCTCGTGCGGGACGTGGAGACCAGCGCGCCGGGCGTGCCCGTCCTCACCGTCAGCGCACAGGACGGGGAGGGGCTCGACGTGCTCGCCGCGGTCGTGGCCGGCGGGACCTCGGTCCTGCTCGGGCAGTCCGGCGCGGGCAAGTCCACCCTGGCCAACGCCCTCCTCGGCGAGGACGTCATGGACGTCCAGGCCACCCGGGACGTCGACGGCAAGGGCCGTCACACCACCACGACCCGCAACCTGCTGACGCTGCCCGGCGGGGGAGTCCTCATCGACACCCCCGGCCTGCGCGGCGTCGGCCTGTGGGACGCCGGCACCGGCGTCGGGCAGGTGTTCTCCGAGATCCAGGACCTCGCGGAGAACTGCCGGTTCCACGACTGCGCCCACGAGAGCGAGCCCGGCTGCGCCGTCCTCGACGCCATCGAGACCGGCGAGCTGCCGCAGCGCCGTCTGGACAGCTACCGCAAGCTGCTCCGGGAGAACCAGTACATCGTCGCCAAGACCGACGCCCGGCTCCGCGCGGAGATCCGCAAGGACTGGAAGCGCAAGGGTGCCATCGGCAAGGCGGCGATGGAGGCCAAGCGGGGCCGGCTCCGATAAGCAGGCCGCCGGCGGGGGTGGCGGGGTGTGGCCGTTCCGCCGGGTCTCCGGGTGGACCCCCGGCGGAACGGTCAGCCCGCGCCCCGCAGTTCCAGGATGTACGTCGCCGTCAACGCCACCGTCCGGTCCCGGTCCCCGGTCAGGGACGTCAGCGTCTCCGAGGCCGCCCGGCCCGGGATCTCGGCGAGGGCCTGCGTCAGCCGGCGGCGCGCGGAGGAGTCCAGCGCGCCGTCGGCGAGGCGGCCGGCCAGGGCCGTGACGACACGGTCCGCCACGGCCGCGTCGCCCGCCAGCGTGCCCAGCGCGTCGGCCGCGTCGACGTCGTTCGCCTCCTCGACCACCATGCCGAGAAGTTCCGGCACCGCGTCGGCCACCCCCCGCGCCCCGAGTTCCAGGGCCGCGGTCCGGCGTACGGCCGTGTCCGCGTCCCCGAGGGCGTCCCGCAGCAGTGCCGTCGCCCGGTCGCCCGGGATCTCCGCCAGGCATCGCACCGCCCGCCCGCGCACCTCCGGCGACGCCGACCCCAGACCGGCCGCCAGCAGCTCGGGCCCCCGCTCGCCCGCCTGTGCCAGCGCCCACCGCAGCGCCCCGGCGACATGGGGGTCCGCCTCGCTCAGCACCGCCTCCACCAGTGCCTCCACCGGCACCTGCGCCGCGTCCACCGAGGACAGCGCCGCCCGCTGCCGCATGCCTGCGTCCCCCGACCGCAGGTTCCGCAGCAGGGCGACCACCTGGAGGACGTCCTGCCAGTCGGCGGGCTCCGCCGCGTCGATCCGCCGCAGCCGGGTCAGCAGTTCCGTCTCCCGCGCGATGCGCTCACGCGTCCGCCGGGCCAGGTCCGCGACGAGACCCGACGGTGTGAAGCCGGGGTCGTCCAGGGCGCGGCCCACGTCCCGCAGCGACAGGCCCAGCGACCGCAGGCTCTCCACGTGGAAGATCCGGCGGATGTCCTCCTCCGTGTACGCGCGGTACCCGGCCGCGGTGCGGCCCGTCGGCCGCACCAGGCCCAGCGACTCGTAGTGCCGCAGCATCCGGGGACTGACCCCGGACCGTCGCGCCACCTCACCGATCAACACCCCTGCTCACTCCTCCTGCCGACCCGCGCCGGGGGTCTTGGGCCCGCCGACGCCTGGCATCCCTTGCCCATCGGCGTCCACGGCAGCCTGCCCGCCCGCGTCCGGCATCCCTTGCCCGTCGGCGTCCACGGCAGCCTGCCCGCCCGCGTCCGGCATCCCTTGCCCGTCGGCGTCCACGGCCGTCTGCCTGCCCGCGTCCGGCATCCCTTGCCCGTCGGCGTCCACGGCCGTCTGCCTGCCCGAACCCGGCGCCCCCTGCACGTCGGCGCCGACGGCATCCGCCCCGTGCGCGTCAACGGCATCCGCCCCGTGCGCGCCGACGGCATCCGCCCCGTCCGCGCCGACGGCATCCGTCCCGTCCGAGCCCAGCGCCTCCCGCCCGTCCGCGTCCAGCGCCTCCCGTCCCTCCGGGCCCAGCGACACCGCCCGCTTCGCCTCCTCCACCGCGTACGCGAACCCCGCGTCGGGGTCGCTCCACAGCTGCCGGGTGGCGAGCGCGTGCCCCCGCACCGCCGGGTCCGGGTCGGACGCGGCAGCCCGCAGCAGCGGAGCGACCGCCTCGCCGAGGGCGATCAGCGCCCGGCTGAGACTGAGGTGCGTCTCCCTCCCGCCCCGCCCGAGCTGCGACACCAGCACCTTTGCCAGCTCCCGCACCTCGCCCTCCGGCACCAGCAGCGCCGCGGTCCGCCAGGCGGTCCGCGCCACCTCGTCGTCGGCGTCGGTCAGCAGCGACCGGGTGATCGCCGGCCACACGCCACGGTCCCCGATCTTGGACAGCGTGTGCAGCGCCTGACTCCGCGCCCGGGCGGACGGCGAGCTCAGCTCGGCGACCACCCGGGGCACCGTCAGGGCCGCCGGATGCCGGGTGAGCGCCCAGGTCAGCATGTCGCGCACATGGAACACCGGTTCCACCGCGCACCGCTCCACCAGCGTCTCCACGAACTCCGGGTCCGGGTCCGAGCCGGCCGCCAGCGCCGACCTCAGCCGCACCGACGCACTGTCGTGCCGCAGCCCCGCGCGCACGCGTGACGCCGTCGTCTCCACCTTCGGCATGGTCATCAAGAGCACCTCCTGGGCCGCAAGTGAAGACCTTCTCACCGTGTCAGGGTCAAGCGCCGCACGAGGCCGTCCCTCCTCAGCCGCCCCGTGCTCCATGTCCGATTCCCGCCAGCCGCGCCGCCCCCGCCGGAGGACACTGGACCGTATGAAGGACGAGGACAGCAGGTACGAGGCGGTGCGCAGCCGGGACGCCCGGTTCGACGGTGCGTTCTTCTTCGCCGTCGAGACCACCGGCATCTACTGCCGCCCCAGCTGCCCCGCGGTCACCCCCAAGCGGCCCCACGTGCGGTTCTTCCCGACGGCGGCCGCCGCGCAGGGCGCGGGCTTCCGGGCCTGCCGGCGCTGCCGCCCCGACGCCGTCCCCGGCTCCGCCGAGTGGAACGTACGGGCCGACGCCGTGGGCCGCGCC
Organism: Streptomyces sp. NPDC085937; assembly: GCF_044540535.1. Taxonomy (NCBI): domain Bacteria; kingdom Bacillati; phylum Actinomycetota; class Actinomycetes; order Kitasatosporales; family Streptomycetaceae; genus Streptomyces; species Streptomyces sp. NPDC085937. Next base: position 551,685 of record NZ_JBITSH010000001.1, read on the forward strand.
ATGCGCCTCATCGCCGACGGCGTCGTCGACCGGGAGGGTGTCGCCGGGCTCGCCGCGCGGCTCGGCTACAGCGCCCGCCAGGTCCAGCGGCAGCTCACCGCGGAACTCGGCGCCGGACCGGTCGCCCTCGCCCGGGCCCAGCGGGCCCACGCCGCCCGCGTCCTGCTGCAGACGACCGCCCTCCCGGTCACCGAGATCGCCTTCGCCGCCGGGTTCGCCAGCGTGCGGCAGTTCAACGACACCGTCCGGGCCGTGTACGCCACCACGCCCACCGGACTGCGCGCCGCCGCGCCCCGCAGGGGCCGGCCCCGCCCGGGCACCCCCACCGCCGGCGTCCCCCTGCGGCTCGCCCACCGCGGCCCCTACCAGGCGCGCCCCGTCTTCGACCTGCTGGAGCGGGAGGCCGTCCCCGGCGTCGAGGAGGTGACCGGCGCCCCGGGCGCCCGCACCTACCGGCGCACCCTGCGCCTGCCCTACGGCACCGGCATCGCCGCCGTCGACGAGCGCCCGCACACCGGCACCGGCGCCCGCCCCGGCGGCTGGCTCGACGCCCGCGTCCACCTCACCGACCTGCGTGACCTGACCACCGCCGTGCAGCGGCTGCGCCGGCTGTTCGACCTGGACGCCGACCCGTACGCCGTCGACGAACGCCTCGGCGCCGACCCCCGGCTCGCCCCGCTGGTCGCGGCCCGTCCCGGGCTGCGCTCGCCGGGCGCCGCCGACCCGGACGAGGCGGCGGTGCGGGCGCTGGCGGGGCGGGACACGGCCACCGAGCTGGTCCGCCGCTACGGCAAGCGGCTCGACGCGCCCTGCGGCGGGCTCACCCACCTGTTCCCCGAGGCCGCCGCCCTCGCCGGTGCCGAACCGGACGGCCCCCTGGGCGCGCTCACCGCCGCCCTGGCCGACGGCACCGTACGGCTCGGGCCCGGCGACGACCGGGAGGAGGCCCGGGACGCCCTCGCCGCCGTCCCCGGCCTCGACGACCGTACGATCGCGGCGATCCGGACCCGTGCGCTCGGCGACCCCGACGTGGCCCCGCCCGGCGCGGACGCCCCCGACAGCTGGCGCCCCTGGCGCTCGTACGCCCTGAACCACCTGCGCGTCGCAGGGGAGTTGGAGTAACCATGACCACGTACTGGACGCGGGTGGACAGCCCGGTCGGGCCGCTGCTGCTCACCGCCGCCCCGGCCGGCGAACTGACCTCGCTCACCGTGCCCGGCCAGAAGAAGGCGCCCGTGCCGGGGGACGACTGGACGCGGGACCCCGGGCCGTTCCGGGAGGCGGAGCGGCAGCTCGCCGCGTACTTCGCCGGGGACCTCAAGGAGTTCTCCCTGCCGCTGCGCGCGGCCGGCAGCCCGTTCCGGGAGAAGGTGTGGGCCGCCCTGGACGACGTGCCGTACGGCGGCACGGTGTCGTACGGCGAGATCGCCGCGCGGATCGGCGCGCCCCGGGCCGCCGTACGGGCCGTCGGCGGAGCGATCGGCGCGAACCCGCTGCTCATCCTGCGCCCCTGCCACCGGGTGATCGGCGCCGACGGCTCCCTCACCGGGTACGCCGGAGGCCTGGAACGCAAGGTACGGCTGCTCACCCACGAGGGCGTGCTGCCGCGTCCGTGATCTCCGCCGTCGGCGCCGCTCAGCCCCAGAACACCGCGCCGAGCCACGCGGCGGCGATCAGCTGGCAGGTGAACAGCTCCGTGAGCAGGCTCCAGCCGCCCGACCGCATCACCGTGCGCACCGCCGCCACGGCCTCGGCGCGGCGGCCCAGCCGGCGCCGCTCGTGGACGTAGACGCCGGCGAGGAAGCCCGGGACCGCGCCGACCACTGGCAGCAGGACGAACCCGGCGAACGAGCCGCAGCCCGCGTACGCCAGCACCCGGGCGTCGGCGCCGCCCGCCCGCAGCTTGCGCGGCGGCAGCGCCCAGCGCACCACCTGGGACAGGAACAGCACCACGGTCGCGCCCACCAGCACCCACCAGGCGACGGGCTGCGGGTCCTTCAGCGCCCACCACAGGACCGCGGCCCACACCAGCCAGGACCCGGGCACCCCTGGCACCAGCACTCCGCACAGACCGAGCAGGAGCACCAAACCGGCCAGCAGGAGGTCCCACGCTCCCATCTGTCCAGGGTGCAGGAGGGCGCGGGACGCCGCAGAACGAGGACGGGCCCCGCGCCTCGTCGCCCCTCGGTCGCACACCTGTCCCGCGGGCGAACGCGGGAGCTTGTGCCGGTTGGCCGAGCGGGGTGGGGATTTTCCCGATGCCCCGTTTTCATCCGGCCCCCGCGGTGGACAATTGAGGGCATGAGTCAGCAGGGGGGAAGGCCCACCGGTCCTGGTCCCGAGGACGACTGGTGGGGGCAGCTCTACGACGACGCCTCCGACGACACGGGCCCGGCACCCGCGCCCGATTCCCTGGACGACCGTTTCGCGTCGGCGTCCGGCACACTGCGTCCGGACGCGCCGCCCGACGGCCCGCGTCCCCCGGTGGCTCCTCCGCCCCGGGACGTCCCGGGCACCCCGGCGGTCCCGGCCCCCCGGCCGACCCCGGCGCGTGCGCCGCAGGACACCCCTCCGCGCGCCCCCGCGACGCCTCCCCGCACCCCCGCCGCACCACCCCACGCCACCGTCACACCACCGCGCGCCCCCTGGGACCCCCCGCCCTCCGCCCCCACACCCCCGCCCCCCGGCCCCGCGCCCACACCCCCGCCCTCCGCCCCGACACTCGCGGACCAGCCGCCCACCACCCCCGCAGGCCCCTCCGCCCCCTCCGGCCCCACCGCCGCTCCCGCCTACGGCTCCTGGACCCCCGCCGCTCCCGCACCCACCCCGACCGCCGACGAGCCCCCGGACGGAACCGGAACGGGCACCGGAGAGTCCCGCCTCGAACCGCTCCCGCCCCCGCCCCCCTCCCGCGCCTACGTCGGCTCCCGCCCGCCCACCTACGACGCGGAGCCCACCGCACTCCCGGCCGCCGACCCCGACGCACTGGACGCCCTCGTCCCCGACACCGTGCTGGACGGCGCCCGCTACGGCGCCTGCACCCTGCGCGCCGCCTCCGTACGCGGGGACTCCGCCCGCTACCGGGGCGAGCCGCGCCGCGACGCGCTGCTGACGGCGCGGTTCGGGACGGGGGAGCGGGCCCTGGTCCTGGTGGCGCTGGCCACTGGCGTGCGAACCGCCCCCGGGGCGCACCGGGCCGCCGCCGACGCCTGCCGGTGGATCGGCACAGCGGTGGGCCGCAGCCACGAGCGTCTCGCCGACGACATCAGGGCCGCCCGGCGCGGTGACCTCAAATCCGGACTGCACCGTCTCACCGACCGCAGCCTCGGCAGGCTCCGCGCCGACGCGACCGAACGGGGACTCGACCCCGACGACTACGCGACCACCCTGCGCTGCCTGCTGTTGTCCGGCGACCCGGAGTGCCGGACCCGGGTCTTCTTCGGGGTCGGCCCCGGCGGACTGTTCCGGCTGCGCGACGGCGAGTGGCAGGACATCGAACCGGAGGTCGCCGAGATCAAGGGCGAACCGGTGCTCGGCTTCGGCTCGCCGCCGCACGAGACTCCGGACGGCGACCGCCTCACCATGGACCTGAACATTCCCACGCCCCCGAGCCCGTACGAGCCGGCCCCGCAGCCGCCCCGTGAGCCCTTCCGCTTCCGCACCTCCGTAGCCCGCCCGGGTGACGTGCTGCTGATGTGCGGCACCGGGTTCGCCGAACCGCTGCGCGGCGAACCGGGACTCCGCGACCACCTGGCCGACCGGTGGTCGGATCCCGAACCACCTGGCCTGACGGCGTATCTGGCCGACACCCAGGTCCGGGTGAAGGGGTACGCCGACGACCGTACGGCCGTCGCCGTCTGGGAGGCGTGAGCGCGTCCGGTGTGAATTCATGGATTCCGTCAGGCATCTCCGGTACCCGAGGGGCAGACGGAACCCATGGCCAAACAGAACATCGCGGAACAGTTCGTCGACATCCTCGTGCGCGCGGGAGTCAAACGCCTGTACGGCGTGGTCGGTGACAGCCTCAACCCCGTGGTGGACGCCGTGCGCCGCCACTCCGCCATCGACTGGATCCACGTCCGGCACGAGGAGACCGCCGCGTTCGCGGCCGGCGCCGAGGCGCAGGTCACCGGCCGGCTCGCCGCCTGCGCCGGTTCCTGCGGGCCCGGCAACCTCCACCTGATCAACGGCCTCTACGACGCCCACCGCTCCATGGCGCCCGTCCTTGCCCTCGCCTCCCACATCCCCTCCAGCGAGATCGGCCTCGGCTACTTCCAGGAGACCCACCCCGACCGGCTGTTCCAGGAGTGCAGCCACTACTGCGAGCTGATCTCCAGCCCCCGGCAGATGCCCCGGCTGCTGGACACCGCCATCCAGCACGCGGTCGGCCGCTCCGGCGTCAGCGTCGTGTCCCTCCCCGGCGACCTCGCCGACGAACCCGCCCCCGACCAGGCGCCTGAGACCGCCCTGGTCACCTCCCGGCCCACGGTCCGACCCGGCGACGACGAGATCGACCGCCTCGTCGACATGATCGACCGGGCCGGGAAGGTCACCCTCTTCTGCGGCGCCGGCACCAAGGGCGCGCACGCCGAGGTGATGGAGTTCGCGGGAAAGATCAAGGCCCCGGTCGGACACGCCCTGCGCGGCAAGGAATGGATCCAGTACGACAATCCGTACGACGTCGGTATGAGCGGGCTGCTCGGCTACGGTGCCGCCTACGAGGCGACCCACGAGTGCGACCTGCTGATCCTGCTCGGCACCGACTTCCCGTACAACGCCTTCCTGCCCGGCGACGAGGTGAAGATCGTTCAGGTGGACGTGCGGCCCGAGATCATCGGGCGGCGCTCCAAGCTGGACCTCGCGGTGTGGGGCGACGTGAAGGAGACCCTGCGCTGTCTGCTGCCCCGGGTGCGGGCCAAGGACGACCGCAAGTTCCTCGACCGGATGCTGAAGAAGCACGCGGACGCGCTCGAGGGGGTGGTGAAGGCGTACACCCGCAAGGTGGAGAAGCATGTGCCGATCCACCCGGAGTACGTGGCGTCCGTGCTGGACGACATGGCGGACGACGACGCCGTCTTCACCGTCGACACCGGCATGTGCAACGTCTGGGCGGCCCGGTACATCTCGCCCAACGGCCGCCGCAGGATCATCGGTTCCTTCTCCCACGGCTCGATGGCCAACGCGCTGCCGATGGCGATCGGGGCGCAGTTCACCGACCGGGGCCGGCAGGTCGTGGCGATGGCCGGCGACGGCGGATTCAGCATGCTGATGGGCGACTTCCTCACCCTCGTCCAGTACGACCTGCCGGTGAAGGTCGTGCTGTTCAACAACTCTTCGCTGAGCATGGTGGAGTTGGAGATGCTCGTCGCGGGACTGCCCTCGCACGGCACCGCGATGAAGAACCCCGACTTCGCCGCCGTCGCCCGCGCCTGCGGTGCCTACGGGGTGCGGGTGGAGAAGCCGAAGGAGCTGGCGGGGGCGCTGAAGGCCGCGTTCAAGCACAAGGGCCCGGCGCTCGTCGACGTGGTCACCGACCCCAACGCGCTGTCCATCCCGCCGAAGATCAGCAAGGAGATGGTGACGGGGTTCGCGCTGTCGGCGTCCAAGATCGTGCTGGACGGCGGGGTCGGCCGGATGGTGCAGATGGCCCGCTCCAACCTACGCAACGTGCCCCGACCCTAGGGGCCTTCAGTCCGCGCGCGGGCGCCAGGAGCGGTCGAGCGTGTCGTACTCGTAGTGCGGCAGGCCGTCGATGGCGCTGGTGCGGAAGGGGCGGCCCCGGTCGTCGATCCGCACGGTGCCGGTGCGGCCCTGCGAGGACCAGTCCAGCTCCAGGTACCAGCGGCAGTCGCAGCCCCGGGTGCGGGCGGTCACCATCAGCACCTCCGGGTCGGACGCGGACACCCGGTACGGCATCCGCACCGCCGGGACCGGCGTCCCCGCGTCGTTCCCGGCGACCGCGCGGGCGATGGGCCGGTCCTTGTCCAGGTCCACGTCGAAGTAGCGCGGGGTCAGCGCGCCGCCGCAGCCCTGGTCCATCGCGTACGCGTTGCCCGGTGCGGGCTCGGAACGGCCGGCCACGCGGACGCGCAGCGCCGTGAGTACGACGGCCGTGTCCGACGTCCCCTGCACGGACAGCTCCACCAGCGTCTCCCTGCCGTGCACGGCCCCCTGCGCGGAGGCCCAGGCACGGGCGTCCTGCGGGGCGGGCGGCGGCGGCACCTTCGCGGGCGGCCTGGCCACGACGTAGTCGTGCCCGCAGCCGTACGACCAGGCGTGGGAGTCGGCGGACCAGGTGAGGGGAGCCGGCCCGGCGGGCGCGGGCCGTGACGCCGTGGGGGCGCCGGAGGCACGCGGCGCGCCGGACGCCAAGCCGCCTCCGCCGTGCCCCGGGGAGGCGGCACCGGACGGGGAGGGTGAGGCCGAGGCGGAGGCCGAACCGGCCGCGGAGGGTGCGACGGACCGTCCGGGCGCCGTGCTGTTCCCGGGGCCCGCCCCGGACCCGCCCTCCTCGGATGCCCCGGCGGTCTCGCTCCCGGCCTGCGTCCGCCGCTCGTCCGGCAGGAACGACAGGCTTCCGACGGTGGCGAGTACGGCGCACACGGCGGCGGCCGCCGCGACAACCCGCTTCCGCCGCCACCCGCGCCTCTCGCGTCCGCCGTTGTGTTCGACCGGCCCACTGACGACGTCGCCGTCGGACCCGTCCCCCCACGCCGAGTGGCCGGATCCGTTCGCCACGTCGCCGCCGGTGCGGTCGGCACCGTCCGCAGCCGCGCCGGCCGACCGGGACGCTTCGTCACCGGCTCCCGGAGCACCGGAGGCCGGCACGGCGCCAGGGTCCTCGCCCGCACCGCCCGCACCGCCCGCACCGCCCGCCGGTGAGCCGGCGGACCCGGCTTCGGCGTCACGGCCCGCCCGGGTGCGGTGTCCGGGCCCGTGCTCCGGGGACCTCTCCCCGCGCCGGGCGGAGGCGCCGGGGTCCCCGCGCGGCACGGCATCGGGCCGATCGCCGTCGGGCGACGTGCCCGGCTCGGCGTGCCCTTGGGGTTCGCCTCGCTCGGCGTGGCCTTCGGGCTTGCCCGGCTGGGCGTGCCCTTCAAGCTCGCCCTCGCCCGGTGCCCCGGCCTCCCTCGCCGGGTCGGGGGCCGTCCCCACCGGCGCCGGTCCCGTGCCACTCCGTGGCCGGCGGCGTGCCTCCACCGCCAGGAGCCAGCGGCGGTGGAGTTCCAGGCGTTCCGCGTCCGACGCGCCGCACAGGGCCGCGAAGCGTTCGACCGGGGCGAAGTCGACGGGGACCGCGTCCCCGGCGCAGTAGCGGTGCAGGGTCGAGGTGTTCATGTGCAGGCGGCGGGCCAGCGAGCCGTAACTGCGGTCCGTACGCCCCTTCAGCTCCCGCAGCAGCTCCGCGAACCGCCTGACGTCGTCGTCCTGTGCCGACACCGGCCCGGTCACCCCCCACCTCGTCCGTCCCGCACGGCCCGGGCCCTGGGACGGGCATCCCAGGCACCCCATATCACTGCACGTCAGACGGGCTGGGATGGTTCCATGCCGGGGAATCGGGCGGCGACGCTTGCGCCGGCCCCCGACGGCGGCCGAAGCTCTGGGTATCGCGGACCGCCCGACGGCACGGACGGACCATCCCGGCCGTCGCGGTGCACGCCTCGTCATTCCACCACGCACACCTCACGGGGGACACCCATGCCCATCCGCACCCGTCTCGCGGCGCTCGCCGCGCTCACCGCCGCCGCCCTCGCCGTGGGGGCGGCCGCCACCGCACCGGCCGGCGCCGCCCCGAAGAAGGCGCCGGCCCCGAAGTTCCTGGCGGCCTCCGAGCTGCCCCCGCACCCGACCGGCTGGACCGCCGGCCCCGTCGCCGACGGCTTCCCGGAGCAGCTCGCCTACTGCCTGGGCGAGGGCGTGCCCGCGTACGACTACCGGCACCGGCTGTTCCACACCGACCTGGACACGACCGCCGTGCAGGTCACCGTCGTCACCGGGTCCGCCGCGAAGGGCAAGGCGCTGGCCACCCGCCTGAACAAGGAGATCCGCACCTGCGCGGTGCGGATCGAGCGGACCTATCCGGACGTCACGGCCGAGGGCCGGTTCTACGGCAGGCTGCCCGTCGAGGAGGGGGCGACGGTGCACGGCCTGCACACGGAGACGTCGTACGGGGCCACGGACGTCAACCTGCTGGCCGTGGGACGGGACGGCAGGACCGTGACCGTCGTCGGCTGGGGCCAGATGGGTGACTTCGACGGCGCCCCGGTGGCCGCCTTCAAGAAGACCGCGAAGAAGGCCGTCACCAAGCTCTACTGAGGTTCCCGAGTTCTATGCGACCACTGTGAGAAGCGGGGTCGTCCTCTCGCCACGGGGGTCGGGAGGACGGCCCCGCGCGGTTGTGTGGCCGTTGCACTTCGGCCAACAACGGCTCACGTCCGCTCCGTATGACTGCCGGGTGAACGACCGGGCAAGCATTCCCGTGTAGGTGTTCGAGCAGCAGGGGGAATCGACATCGGCACGCGGGCGGGGGTCATGAGAAGTCAGGCTTCGGCGGATCGGCTGAGGCGCACACTGGGACGTGCGGACCTTCGGGCGGTGTCCGAGTCCCGCCGCGCCCTGCGCGAACTGTTACGCCACCGGTGCGACCCGGAACGCTCCGCGGTCGCCGAACTGCTCACCAGCGAACTCGTGACGAACGCACTCGTCCACACCGACCGCGAGGCGGTCCTCACGGCGGCCGTGGGCTCCTGGGGACTGCGCGTGGAGGTACGGGACTTCATCGCCCGCGAGCCCCGGCAGCGCCCGTCGGCCGGCAACGACAGCACGCACGGCCGGGGCCTGGTGCTGGTCGAGTCCCTGGCCGACGCCTGGGGCGTCCGCAGGCACGGCGTGGGCAAGTCCGTCTGGTTCTCCCTCGGCCCGGACACGGAGGCGGACGCCGACGCCGCATGAGGGGCACGGAGGGGCCGAGGGACGCGGACGCCGACGCGGGGGGGGGGGGGCCCGCCCCCCCCCCCGCCCCCGCCCCCCCCGGCCGGCGGGGGGGGGGGGGCCGCGGGCCGCGCCCCCCCGAGTGCAGAGCGCGCCACGGGGGCGGCGGGGGGGC